>NZ_CP030265.1:1660000-2260000 GCF_008843145.1 Skermanella pratensis
GTTTGACTGGGGCGGTCGCCTCCCAAAGAGTAACGGAGGCGCGCGAAGGTTGGCTCAGAGCGGTCGGAAATCGCTCGACGAGTGCAATGGCATAAGCCAGCCTGACTGCGAGACCGACAAGTCGAGCAGAGACGAAAGTCGGCCATAGTGATCCGGTGGTCCCGTGTGGAAGGGCCATCGCTCAACGGATAAAAGGTACGCCGGGGATAACAGGCTGATCTCCCCCAAGAGTCCACATCGACGGGGAGGTTTGGCACCTCGATGTCGGCTCATCACATCCTGGGGCTGGAGCAGGTCCCAAGGGTTCGGCTGTTCGCCGATTAAAGTGGTACGTGAGCTGGGTTTAGAACGTCGTGAGACAGTTCGGTCCCTATCTGCCGTGGGTGTCGGAGTGCTGAGAGGCGCTGTCCCTAGTACGAGAGGACCGGGATGGACGCACCTCTGGTGTACCGGTTGTGGCGCCAGCCGCATCGCCGGGTAGCTAAGTGCGGACGGGATAACCGCTGAAAGCATCTAAGCGGGAAACCCCCCTCGAAACAAGCACTCCCCTTAGAGCCGGGATAGACCATCCCGTCGATAGGAGGCGTGTGGAAGCGCGGCAACGCGTGAAGCTAAGCCTTACTAATCGCTCGAACGGCTTGATCCTTCGAGCCAACTCCGGACGCCATGCGCAGCGGCAAGGCCGCAAGCGGCGGGTCCAACAGAAACTGCATCACTTCCGTCCAAGGTCACTTGAACTCATCCTCGACAGCCCGGCGCCCCTGCGCCTGGCCGACCTGGTGGTCATAGCGAGGGGCCCGCACCCGATCCCATCCCGAACTCGGCCGTGAAAACCCTCCGCGCCAATGGTACTGCGTCTCAAGACGTGGGAGAGTAGGTCGCCGCCAGGTCCGCCAGACGCAGGCAATCCCGGGCAACACGATAAGATCCACACGACAAAGGGCGGGAAGCTTCAGGCTTCCCGCCCTTTTTGTCTGGTCATGCATCCTGCGTTCCGCTACCACCACGGCCAAACCGTTCAACATCATGATGGGGGAGGGCGCGTTTGTCGGCGCTGGCTTTCTTTGTGCGCGTAGTCAATCAGCTCAACGAATGGGTCGGGCGGGCGGTGTCATGGCTCACTCTCGGCGTCGTGCTGATCTGCTTCTCGGTGGTCGTGCTTCGCTACGTCTTCAATATCGGATTCATCTGGATGCAGGACATGTATGTCTGGCTCCATGCGGCCGCCTTCACCCTCGGCGCCGGCTACGCTCTCCTTCACGACCACCATGTCCGGGTCGACATCCTCTACCGGCCGGCCACCGAACGCTACAAAGCCTGGTTGAACCTGCTCGGCGTCTTCCTCCTCCTGCTCCCTTTCGTGACGCTCCTGGTCTACTGGGGTTGGGGTTACGTAATCCGTTCCTGGGAGTTGCAGGAGCGCTCGCAGAATGTCGGCGGCATGCCCGGCCTCTTCATCGTCAAGAGTTGCCTGATCGGCTTCGCGGTGCTGGTCGGCTTGCAGGGGCTGTCCATGGCGGCCCGGAGCATCCTGATCCTGACGGGTAACGCGGCGCTGCTGCCGGCGAAGGATCTGCCGCCCGCCGAAAACCTGGAAGGGGCGTGATCCCGTGGAGTCCCTCGACCCTGTCCTGATCGGCGAGATCCTCAGCGTCGCCATGTTCTTCGGCGTCATCGCCATCCTGCTGCTGGGTTTCCCTGTCGCCTTCACCCTGGCCGGAACGTCGCTGATCATCGCGGGCATCGGCTGGCTGCTGGATGCCTTCAATCCGGCGCTGTTCGGCACCCTGGCGTCGCGCTATGTCGGCGCCATGACCAACGAGGTGTTGGTCGCGGTGCCGCTGTTCGTCTTCATGGGCGTGATGCTCGAACGGTCCAGGATCGCCGAGCAACTCCTCGTCACCATGGCGCAGCTGTTCGGCAGCCTGCGCGGAGGGCTCGGACTGTCGGTCATCCTGGTCGGCGCCCTGCTGGCCGCCTCGACCGGCATCGTCGGCGCGACCGTCGTGACCATGGGGCTGCTCAGCCTGCCGGCGATGCTGAGGGCAGGCTACGACCCGAAGTTGGCCTGCGGCATCATCTGCGCGTCCGGCACCCTCGGGCAGATCATTCCCCCCTCGACCGTCCTGATCTTCATGGGCGATATCCTGCAGGGGGCCAATGCCCAGGCGCAGATGGCGCTCGGCAACTTCGCGCCCAATCCGGTCTCGGTCGGCAACCTGTTCGTCGGAGCCTTCATCCCGGGCTTCATCCTGGTCGGCCTCTACATGGCCTGGACCATCTTCCTCGCGGTCGTCCGGCCGAATTCCGCCCCCGCCATGGTGATGTCCTCCGACGACCGGCGCGACCTGCCGAGGAACGTGGCCGTGGCTCTGATCCCGGCGCTGGCATTGATCGTGGCGGTGCTCGGGTCGATCCTGGCCGGCATCGCCACGCCGACGGAATCGGCGTCGGTCGGCGCGGTCGGCGCCATGCTCCTTGCCGCGGCGCGCCGGCAGTTCAGCTACGCGATCCTGTGCCACTGCATGATGGCGACCATGCAGATCACCTCGATGGTGTTCGTCATCCTGTTCGGCGCGTCCATGTTCGCCCTGGTCTTCCGGACGCTGGGGGGAGACGCCCTGCTGGAGGAGTTCCTGACGGCCCTGCCGGGTGGGGCCACCGGCGCGATGCTGTTCGTGATGGGACTGATGTTCGTCCTGGGCTTCATCCTGGACACCTTCGAGATCATCTTCATCGTCATGCCCCTGACGGCGCCGATCCTGCTCCAGATGGGAGTCGATCCGGTCTGGCTCGGCGTGATGGTCGGAATCAACCTCCAGACCAGCTTCCTGACCCCGCCGGTGGGATTCTCGTTGTTCTACCTGCGGAGCGTCGCCCCGCCGTCAGTGGCCACGAGCCAGATCTATCGCGGCGTGATCCCCTTCGTCCTGCTCCAGGTAGTCGGTCTCGCAATGGTCTGGTGGTTCCCGCAGCTCGCCACCTGGCTCCCCGGCATCGTCTTCGACTAGGAAGGTCAGTCATACCGCATTCAGAAGATTCTGACTCTTGAAGAGGCTGGCTAGGGCTGGTGAAAGGTTGCTACCGGGGCTTGCAGGAGCAGGCAGTTTGTGATTCGGTTTCACTGCGGTGATTTACGGAGGAACAGGATGGTGGCTGTTGCGATCCGGCGAGACATTGCGGCGGGCGACTTGCGACGGCAGGTTCGCCTGGAGCGGGACGGTCGGGTTGCCAGTCGGCTCCTGGCGCTGGCGGCGGTGCTCGATGGCGTCAGCCGTGAGCAGGCCGCTCGCCTCGGCGGAATGGATCGGCAGACCCTGCGGGACTGGGTTCACCGCTTCAACGAAGCGGGTGTGGAAGGCCTACGCGACCGTACCCGACCCGGTCGGCCTTGCCTACTGGCCGAGGAGTTGCTCCCGGAGTTGGCAGCCTTGATCGCCGACGGTCCGCAGATTGAGCGCGATGGTGTGGTGGAGTATCGCCTGTCGCATATCCGCGAGCTGTCCCGGCGTCATTTCGGCGCTGACTACAGTCAGGGCGGCATGCACGCTGTGCTGCGTCGGATGGGCTTTTCCTGGCTGAAGCCCCGGCCGATCCACCCCAGGACCGACCTGGCTGCCCAGGAGGCGTTTAAAAAAACTTTGCCCAGACGGTGGCGAGCATCCAGGATCAGCATCCCAACGCCGAGCGGGTGGAGGTCTGGTTCCAGGACGAGGCCAGGGTTGGCCAAAAAGGCTCGCTGACCCATCTGTGGGCACCAACTGGCACGCGGCCGAGGGCGGTGCGTGACCATCGCTTCAAGTCCGCCTACATCTTCGGCGCGGTGTGCCCGGAGCGGGATACCGGTGTGGCCCTGGTGGTTAGCCGAGCCAGCACCGAGGCGATGAACCTCATGCTCACCGAAATCAGCCAGGCAGTCGGCGACACGGCGCACGCCGCCGTGCTGATCGACGGAGCCGGCTGGCACAGCGCAAACGATCTCATGGTGCCGACCAACATCACCCTCGTCCCGTTGCCGCCCTACAGCCCAGAGCTCAATGCCATCGAGCGTCTGTGGCAGGTCATGGGGACACCCTGCTCTCACACCGCCTGTTCACCGATCTCAACCACATCATCGAGGTCTGCTGCACAACCTGGAATGCTCTCCTTAACCAGCCAGGACGGATCCGATCCACATGCGGCTATGCCTGGGCGGCTCCGGTCAAAATTTCCTGAACTTGGTATCAGACCCGGCGCAGGGCCACGATCGGGTCCAGCTTCGAGGCCTGCCACGCCGGATAGAGGCCGAAGATCACGCCGATCGCGCCGGCGCCCAGGAAGGCGCCGAGCGCGGTCAGCGGATCGACCGCCGGCCCGATCTCGGTCAGGGCATCGACCGCCAGGATCCCGCCGAAGCCCAGCAGCACGCCCAGCAACCCGCTGACCAGCGCCAGCGCCGCGGCCTCGATCAGGAACTGGGACAGGATATCGCGCCGGCCGGCGCCGACCGCCAGCCGCAGGCCGATCTCCGCGGTGCGCTCGGTGACGGACACCAGCATGATGTTCATGATGCCGATGCCGGCGATCAGAAGCGACAGCGCCGCGATGCCGATCAGCAGCACGGTCAGCATCCGGGCGGAGGCGGCGCGGGCCTCCGCCACTTCCGACAGGTTCCGGATGTCGAAATCGTCGGGCTCGTCGGGCATGAGGTCGTGCCGTTGCCGCAGCAGTTCGCGCACTTCCGCGGTCGTCGCCTTCAGGCTCGCGGTGTCGCGGGTCTGGACCATCAGCGAGTTGACCGCTCCGGCGAACACCACCGACGGGTTGGCCTTCAACCGCTCGACCTTCTGGAAGCCGCTGGTCCCGGTGCCGTCGAACCGCTTCTTGCCCGTGATGGCGCTCACCGCCTGCACCTTGGGCGCCGGCTTGTTGTTCAGCCGCATCCGCGCCGTCGTCAGGGGAACATAGACGACGTCGTCCTGGTCCCAGCCCTGGGCCGACTGGCCCTTGAGGCCGAGCACGCCGATCACCTGGAACGGCACGTTGCGCAGGCGGATCACTTGGCCGACCGGGTTCTCCCCCGGATCGAACAGCCGCGCCGCCACGGTCTGGCCGAGCAGCGCCACCTTGGCGACCGTGGTGTTGTCCTCCTCCGTGAGGGGTCGCCCGGAAATCACCGGCCAGGAGCGGACATCCAGGTAGGCGGCCGAGATGCCGTGCATGCGCGACCAGGAGTTCCTGTTGCCGTTGATCGACTGGCCGCTGCCCCACCACATGGCGCCGACTTCCCGTACCGACGGGATCTCGGCGCGGATCGCGACGCCGTCGTCCTCCGTCAGCAGCACGTTGGAGTCGCCGCTCAGCCGGACGCCGCCCGGCCCGATCCGCTGCCCGGGCACCACCATGATCAGGTTGGCTCCCAGGTTCTGGATCTGGGCGATCACCTTTTCCTGGGTGGCAGTGCCGATCGCCACCATCAGGATCACCGCGGCGATGCCGACGGCGATGCCGGTCATGGTCAGGATGCTGCGCAGCCGGTGCAGCCAGAGGGCGCGGATCGCTGTCCGCAGCGCCATCATGTTCATGAAGCGCTGTCCTCGGTGACCTGCCCGTCGCGGAACGCGATGCGCCGCGTCGCATGGTCCGCCACCCCGCGGTCGTGGGTGATCAGCACGATGGTGCGTCCTTCGTCGTTGAGCGACCGGAACAGCGCCAGGATCTCCTCCCCCGTCGCCTGGTCCAGCGCTCCGGTCGGCTCGTCGGCCAGGAGGATGCGCGGGTCGTTGACCAGCGACCGGGCGATGGCGACGCGCTGCTGCTGCCCGCCGGACAGCTCGGCCGGCCGATGGTGGGCGCGATCGGCGAGCCCCACGGCGGCGAGATGGCGGAGGGCGCGTTCCCGGCGCTCCCGCTTGCCGACGGCTGCATAGGTCAGCGGCAACTCGACATTCTCCAGCGCGGTATGGGTCGGCAGCAAATGGAAGCTCTGGAAGACGAAGCCCAACTTGCCGTTGCGGATGCGGGCGCGCCGGGCCTCGGACAGGCTGCCGACCTCGTCCCCGTCGAGCCGGTAATGGCCGCCGCTGGGAGTGTCCAGGCAGCCCAGGATGTTCATGAAGGTCGACTTGCCGGACCCGGACGGTCCCATCACCGCGACATACTCGCCGGCTCCGATCGCCAGGCTGACGCCGCGGAGCGCGTGGACGGTCTGGCCGGCCATGCTGTAGCGCTTGGTCAGGTCGACGGTTTCCAGGAGCGGGCTCACGTCCCCGCCCCGGCGCGGCGGCCAACCACGACCTGCTGGCCCTCGCTGAGGTTGCCGCCGGTGATCTGGGTGAAGCCCAGATCGGCGATCCCGGTGGAAACCGGCACGGCGGTGAAGGTGCCGGACTTGTCGAGCACATAGACCTCCCCCCGGTCGGCAGGCCTCGGCGCGCGCGGCCCTCCCGCGGCCGGACGGGGCGGGGGTCCCGCCGGGGCGGGCCGGAACCGGAGCGCCGCCGAGGGTACCCGGAGCGCGTCCTGCTGCTCGGTCACCCTGATGTCGACGGTGGCGGTCATGCCGGGATAGAGCTGGAGGGCGTCGTTGGCCGCGGTGATGATCACCACGTAGGTCACCACGTTCTGGATCACCTGCGGCGCCTTCCGGACCTGCGACACGGTGCCGCCGAACTGCCGGCCGGGAAAGGCGGAGACCGTGAAGCTGACGGACTGGCCGGGCTGGACCGCGCCGATGTCGGTCTCGTCCACGAAGGTCTCGACCTGGAGCCGCCGCAGGTCGCGCGCGATGGTGTAGAGCACCGGCGCCTCCAGGCTGGCGGCGACGGTCTGACCGACATCCACGTTCCGTTCGATCACCACGCCGTCGATCGGAGAGCGGATCGTCGTCCGGTCCAAGTCAACCTGGGCCTGGGCCAGCGCCGCCTCCCGCTGCCGGAGCGTCGCCCTGGCGACCAGGACCTCCGCTTCGGCCTCGCCGACCGAGGCTTCGGCCCCCTGGATCACGGTCGCCTGGGCCAGTTCCTCCGCCTCGGCCGCGGCGAGCGCCGCCCGGGCCTGATCGAGCGCGCTGGCGGCCCGCTCCCGCTCGGCCGTCGCGACGAAATCGGCGCGGCCCGAGGCGAAGGCGCGCTGCCGGTCCCGCCCGGCCTGGTCGGCGACCGACCGCGCGCTCAGCGCCCTGGCTTTCAGGACCTGCTCGGTCGCCCGCGCGTTCTCCGCCTCGGCCCTCGCGCGGGCCAGCTTGGCGGTCGCCGCCGCGATGCCGGAGGCCGCGACGTCCCGTTCGGCCGTCGCTTCCGCGACCTCTGCGGCGAACCCCTCCGGATCGATCTGGGCGACCGTCTGGTCCCTGGAGACGATCGAGTTGAAGTCCGCCGCGAGCGACTGGATGCGGCCCGACACGGCGGACCCGACCTGGACCAACCCCACGGCATTCAGGGTGCCGGTCGCGGAGATGGTCCTGACGATGGTCCCGCGATCCACCGTCGCCAGCTCAACGTCGGGAATGTCGTGACGATCCTCGTCGAGGGCGGCATAGCCGCCGACGCCTCCCGCCAAGACGGCGGCACCGACGGCTATCCACAAGGCGACGACACGTCCCAAGCTCTCTTCCTCCGCCTGATCAGGAGCGCATTATCCCGAAACAACATGGCGTCGGCATGGCGGAGTCAAGCTGGAGCGGCGTTCCGGTCAAGGTGTCGCGCCGGTCGGGGCGTAGGTGATATCTTCCAGGCCCAGGCGGAACCAGCCTTCGGGTCCCAGCGCCTCCAGAGGTTGAAAGCGTGCCTTGTACGCCATCTTGCGGCTGTTTCGGATCCAGTAGCCGAGATAGACGTACGGGATTCCCTCGGACAGCGACTGGGCGACCAGAGACAGGATCATGAAGGTCCCGAGGCTGCGCTTCTCCTGGTCGTCGTCGTAGAAGCTGTAGACCGCCGACAGGCCGTCGCGCAGCCGGTCGGTCAGGATCGCGCCGACCAGCCGGTCGCGCCGGTCGCGGATTTCGAACAGGCAGGTCTCGGCGCGCCCCTCGTCCACCATCGCGCTGTAATCCCCAAGGCTCATCCGCGCCATGTCGCTGTCGCCGTGGCGGGACGACTGGTAGGCATGGAAAAGCCTGAACTGCTCGTGCGTCGCGATGGCCGGAACCTCGGCCAGGGTCAGGTCGGCGTTGGCCTTCAGGATCCTGCGCATGCTGCGGCTGGGCTGGAAGTCCGCGACCGGGATGCGAACCGGCACGCAGGCCGAACAACCCGGGCAGACCGGCCGGTAGACGATGTCGTGGCTGCGCCGGAATCCGGCGCGGGACAGGGTCGAGTTGACTTCCGACGCGTAGGGGGTGCTGAGACGGGTGAACAGCTTCCGTTCGACCCGGCCGGGCAGATAGGGGCACGGCATCGGGCCTGAACGGAAGAACTGCTGCAGCGGCCGCGGAGGCGGCGGAATGACGGACATCGCTCCTGCCCTATTGCTCCGCCATCGCCTCGGCCGGAACCGCGCCGAAGTAGGCTTTGCTGATTTCCGACGTCACGGCGTTAAGATGCAATTGCAACCAGTCCAGATACTCGTGCAGGCCGGTCTTGATCACATCCTCGACCGATCGGGAATGCAGCGCGGCCTGGATCTCGTCGATCCTCTCCATCGCCACGCTGCCCCCCTTCAACATATATCGTGATTTCAGCCTGACCAGCAATCCGTCGATCTGACGGACGCAAGTGGTGACCGACCGGGGGAAGCTCTCGTTGTAGAGCATGAAGCCGGCCACGGCCGCCGGAGTCATGCCGCGCGGATAGACCCGGCGGAAGGCGTGGTAACCCGCCGCCGAGCGGAGCACCGCGTTCCACTGGCTGACGTCCAGGGCGGAGCCGACGTCGTCGGCGAACGGCAGCAGAGTGTGGTACTTGATGTCGAGCAGGCGGGTCGTCTGGTCGGCGCGCTCCAGGTACTTGCCGAGCTGGTAGAAGTACCAGCCCTGGTCCCGGTAGAACGTGCCCTCCGTGATCCCGGTGTGGGCCTGGCACGCCTCCTTCACCATGCTGCACAGCCGGGTCAGGTTGTGCGGCGCTATGTCGGACGGGCCGAGCGCCAGGAGCCGGTTGTAGAACACATTGATCTGCGTCCACATCTCCGTGCTGATCAGCGGCCGCAGTGTGCGGGCGTTCTCCCGCGCGGACCGCACCGCGGACACGATCGAAGTCGGGTTCTGCGTGTCGAGCACGTAGAAATTGACGACGTTCTGGGCCGTCGCGGACTGGTACCGGGTCAGGAAGCGCTTCTCGTCGGCGTTGAGCTGGACGATCGACATCCAGTTCTTGGCGCCGCGGGTATCGCGCGAGAAGGTTTCGTGGACGTCGAGGATGCGGGCGAGATTCTCGGCGCGCTCCATGTAGCGCGCCATCCAGAAAATGCACTCCGCGTAGCGGGCAAGCAGACTACTCAAGGACCCACGTGTCTTTCGACCCGCCCCCCTGCGAGGAGTTGACGATCAGCGTGCCCTTGCGCAGGGCGACGCGAGAGAGGCCGCCGGGAAGCACCCAGGTGCTGCGCCCGGTGATGGCGAACGGCCGGAGGTCGACGTGCCGCGGCTCGATGCCTTCCTCCACCAGGGTGGGGCAGACCGACAAGGGGATCATCGGCTGGCTGATATAGTTGGAGGGGTCCGCCAACAGCTTGGCCCGGCAATCCTCCAACTCCGCCTTGGTGGCGCGCGGCCCGATCGTGATGCCGTAGCCGCCGGCCTCGCCGACCGGCTTGACCACCAGCTCGGACAGCTTGTCCAGGGTCAGCGCCAGCCCGTCCGGCTCGCGGCAGATATTCGTCTCGACGTTGGGGATGATCGCGTCCTGGTCCAGGTAGTACTTGATCATGCGCGGGACGTAGCAATAGACCGCCTTGTCGTCGGCCACGCCGGTGCCGATCGCGTTGGCCAGCGTCACGTTGCCCTTGCGGTAGGCCTCCATGATGCCGGGCACGCCCAGGTGGCTGTCGCGTCGGAAGGCCAGGGGGTCGAGGAAGGCGTCGTCCACCCGGCGGTAGATGGTGTCCACCCGCGCCAGGCCGTTGGTCGTCTTCATGTAGACACGGTCGTCGCGGACCACGAGGTCGCGGCCTTCGACCAGCGGCACGCCCATTTCGCGCGCCAGGAAGATGTGCTCGAAATAGGCCGAGTTGTACGAGCCCGGCGACAGCAGCACGACCTGCGGGTCCTGGATGTCGGCCGGCGCCACCTCGCTCATGGCTTCCAGCAGCTTGACGCCGTAATTGTCCACCGGCCGGATGCCGATGTCGCTGACCAGGTCCGGGAACGCGCGCATCATCATGTGCCGGTTCTCGACCACGTAGGACACGCCGGACGGCACGCGGGCATTGTCCTCCAGCACGCGGAAGATGCCCTGGCCGTCGCGCACCAGATCGACGCCCATGATGTGGACATAGGTGTCGAAGGGCACGTCGATGCCGATCATCTGAGGCCGGAAATTCTGGTTGCCGGTGACCAGGTCGGCCGGAATGATCCCGTCCTTCAGGATCTTCTGGTCATGGTAGATGTCGTGGAGGAACAGGTTGAGCGCGGTGACGCGCTGGATGACGCCGGCTTCCACCGCGGCCCATTCGCGGGCCGAGATCACGCGCGGGATCACGTCGAACGGCAGGATCCGGTCCACGGCGTCCTGATCGGAATAGACCAGGAAGGTGATGCCGAGGTTGTATAGCTCCCGCTCGGCATCCTTTGCCCGTCGCTGGAGGTCCGCGAAATCGAAAGTGGAGAGACGCCCCCGGATCGCCGACGTATGTTCGGCCGGATTTCCCGGTCCGCCAAACAGCTCATCGAAGAATCCACCTGGGTCGTAGTTCGCGAGTAAGTCCGTGGGGACGGTACCGGATGGGTTCACGCTTGTTCCTCGGGGCTTGGACGCACGCAACGGGTGAAAGGCCCGCGGCCGAGCTGTTGTTCCCCAATTATGACCCGATTTTCTTAGTGTTGACCAGAGTTTCTAAACGGATTCTGCGGTGCAGCAAAAGTGCCGCAACCAGCCTTGCGGAATGCTGGGCCGATCAATCGTCAAGTGGGGGAACAAAGCGCGCCGTCGCGCAAGGGGTCGTCGCGAAAGAGGAGCGAATCGAGGGACCCCGGCATCCCCCCGCCGGTCATTGATGCCGGCGGGGGGATGCCGGCGGGGGATACCGGCGAGGGATGCCGAAGGAAGGTCCGGTCCGGCTTACAGGACCGAGTCGACCCACTGGTACAGGGCACCCTTCGGCAGCGCGCCGATCTTGGTGGCGGCGACCTTGCCGTCCTTGAACAGCATCAGCGTCGGAATGCCGCGCACGCCGAACTGGCCGGGGGTCTTGGGGTTCTCGTCGATGTTCAGCTTGGCGACGGTGATCTTCTCGCCATATTCAGTCGCCAGATCCTCCAGGGCGGGAGCGATCATCTTGCAGGGTCCGCACCATTCAGCCCAGAAATCGACCAGAACCGGGCCGGGCGCCTTGAGGACGTCAGACTCGAAGCTGGCGTCGGTAATCTTGGTGGTGCTCATGTTACCTCATCTTCGTCAATGGTGCGGCGGCCATGCATCCGGCAGGGATGGTGGCGGCACCCTCGTCTTCGTTGAAATGTAGGGGTGGCTCATGCCCCGGGTCAAGCTGCGGGGTGTTCCGCATTTCCGCATGTGTGGAATGCCCTGTCGGCGTGACGCTTGTCACTGTGAAAATTTCCCGAACGGGATTTCGTCTTGGGTGGGAGTCCGCCCGGCGGCTGGTTTCCTCCGCCGGCGCGAGGTCAGCGCGAGGCGGTGGCCGGCACCCGGAAGGGCGGCACCGGGGCCGACAGGGAGGTGGAGCCGAACAGCGCGGCCGTGGTGGGCGAGGTCACTATCGAACGGGCCGAAAGGTCACTATTCCGCTTGGGCGCCGGCTTGGCGGCGGGTACGGGGCGAAACGGCACGGCGGGTTTGCCGGGCCTATCGGCGTTCGACGGCTTGGACGCCTTGCCCGGCTCCGGCGCGGGCTGCTGTCCGGCCATGGCGCAATCGGCTTCCTCCTCCGGGGTGCAGTCCAGGGACTCCAGGTCGGCATCGGGTTGGGGCCTGTCGCCGAGATAATGGTGCGGGATGCGCTTGTCCTGCACCACGCCGCGGAGTTTCGTCCACAGTTCGACCGCGCGCAGCGTCAGCCCCAGGCTCTTTCGCTCCAGCGCCTCGTACATGATCGTCTTGACCAGGGATGCCGCCTCGTCCAGGTCGGCCTGATGGCCAGCCCACCGGTCGGCGCTGAGCTGGCCCACGCGGACCCGGATTTCCGGCTGGCTCATCAGGACGGCTCCGCGCTGCTTCGCCCCGTTGGGCGAGTAGCCCGCCCGTCGCGCCGCCTCGGCCCCGCCGACGCCGCAGGCCATGGCCTGGCAGAAGGCTTCCTAGCGGGGAGGCAGGACGATCACGGGCGGGGCGGATGCGGCTTGTGCCGGGGACTGCTGGTCGAGCATGGCTGGGGCGCCTTGGCCGGATGGGAACAATACATGAACTTTAACTCGAGTTCGCGATACATGCAAGGCATGGTGGAAGGTGCGCGTCCCGCGCACCACAGGCGGCGGGACACCGCCCCTCCGCAGCTCAGTAGGTCAATCGCCCGCTTGGCAACTCCAGGCTTCGTCGCTGCCGTGATGGCCGAGAACCTGTGGATGCCGTGCCTGGCGCGGTTCCGGCCGAAGCCGTGGTCGCTGCGGTCGAGCCAGTCCTTCTGAAGGGACCGACGCTCCTCGCAGGCATCGAGACGGGCCTTGTGCCGCCGCTTCAGCTCTTCCGGTTCTCGGGATCCAGGCATACCGCCCGCAGTATCCATCAAGAAGAATGTAGGTCGGGTGCCGCTTCGCTCTACCCGACCTACATGGCGGCCTATCGGTCATGGTGCTGGACAGGCGAGGGTTTGGCCTTCGTATTGCCGTGCTAACCGGGATTGCGTCCAAGGTGCCGCTTGGTTGCATGGGGCAAGCGCAGGCATGATTGAAGTTGTCGTTAGTTTCGTGTGCGATCACGTTCGCCGGAGGGTCGGGGCGTGGCCGTTTGGCAGTCGCCCGGCCGGTGAGCTTTCGCGTGTTCCGGCCGGGACAGCCGGGACGATGCCGTTGGGCCACGGCCTAACCTACGATTGACGGGCCGCATCATCGCCGCTCCGCGGCGGTTCGGCAGGTCGTCGGGAGGCGCGCCGGGACTCAGGGCGCGTGGGCGTCCAGCAGGGCTTCCGACAGTTCCATCAGCCGCGGGCCGTCGGTCCAGAGCAGGACGCAGCGGACGGGGCGGTCGGGATAGATCGCGCTGATCGCCGCGCGGTAGGCCGCCATCTGGCGCAGATAGACCGGCGAGACCTGGGATTCCACCAGCGGGGGCGGGCGGTTGGTCTTGTAGTCGACGATCCAGACTTCCTTGTCCGTCACCAGAAGCCGGTCGATCTGGCCGGACAGGGCGCGGCTGGAGACCAGGCCGACCACCGGCACCTCGGCCCGGCTGCCGGGGCCGAACAGGGGGGCGAAGGTCGGGTCGGACAGGACGGCCAGGGTTTCCGCCGTGATCATCTCCTGTCCCTCGGCCGTCAGGTTGTGGGCCGGGCGGGCGAGGAAGCGGCGGCAGGCGGCTTCGCGCAGGGCGGGGTCGAGGTCGGGCAGGGTCTGGAGCAGGCGGTGGATCAGGGTGCCGCGCAGGAAGCGGGCGCCGTCGTCGCTGCCCAGGGGCGAGCGGACGGCGGGTTCCGCCTCCTCCGGCCGGGAGGGGGTCAGCGGGCGGGACGGCGTCGGCTCCTCCGGGGCGCCGTCGCGCGCCCATTTCGGCAGGGGGGTCGCGTCGAGGGCGAGGTCGTCGTCCCTGTAATCGTCCCTGGCCGGAACGGTCTGGGGGCCACGCAGCCGCCAGCCCTCGCCGGACCAGCCGTCCTGCGGGGAAATCGCTGTGAAGTCAAAAACGCAGGGCTCGCCGATCTCGCGGAGCGCCTGTTCGGCCAGCCGGTACCAGCAGGCGTCGGCCGGGTCGCGCTTGCCCTGCCAGCCGCAGATATACAGCCGGTCCTCGGCCCGGGTCAGGGCGACATAGAGCAGGCGGCGGTATTCCTGGTCGCGCTTCTGGTCGGCGACCGCGCGGGCCTTGGCGCACATGCCGTCCTCCAGCGCCCGGCGGGGGGCGAACAGGGGCACGCCCTCGGCGCTCTCCGGCCACAGGATGCGGGGGCTCTGGTTCGGCACGCCCATGCTGTCGGGCAGGAAGACGATGGGTGCCTGCAAGCCCTTGGAGCCGTGGACCGTCATGATGCGGACGCGGTCGCCGCCCTGTTCGAGCTCGCGCTTGATCTCCGCCTCGCTGGCGTCCAGCCAGTGCAGGAACGCCTGTAGCGAGGGCGGGTGGCTGCGCTCGAACGCCAGGCAGGCGGAAAGGAACTCGTCCAGCGGGTCCTGCGCGTCGGGTCCCAGGCGCTTGAGGATGGCGCGCCGGCCGCTGACCGGGTCGGCCGGGCAGGGCGCGCTGAGCACGCGGGCGAACAGCTCGAACGGCCGGATGAAGTCGGTCTCGTTCTGAAGGGCGCGCAGATAGTCGCGGGCCGGGCGGAACAGCAGGTCGGACTCCGCGCGCTTGCGCAGAGCCTCCCACAGGTGGCCGCGCCGGCCGTGGGCGATGTCGAAAAGCTGCTCCTCCGTCAGGCCGATCAGGGGGCTTTTCAGGACCGTGGCGAGAGTCAGGTCGTCTTCCGGCAGCAGCAGGAAGTTGGCGAGCGCCATCAGGTCCATGATGCTGAGCTGATGGGTCAGCACCATGCGGTCCACGCCGGCGACCGGCACGTCGCGTTCCTTCAAGGCGCGCACCAGCTCCTCGACGAAGCCGGTGCGGCGGCGGACCAGAACCATCATGTCGCCCGGCCGGATCGCCCGGCCACGCGCCGGCAGGTCCTCGCCCCGGGCCAGCCAGTCGCGGATGGTATCGGCGATCACGGCGGCCAGCCGGGCGGGCGGGCTGTCGGTGCGCTGGCGGGTCAGCGGCGGTTCCCACGGGGCGGGAGCCTCCTGCTCGCGCGGAGCCACGGGCGGCCACAGCTCGACCAGGCCGGCATGGCCTCGCCGGAAGGCGACGTGGCGGATCGTGGTCGCCGTCTCGAAGGCCACGCCGTCGCGGGCGGTCTGGAGCGCGAAAACGGCGTCCACGGCGTCCAGCACGGCGGCCGTCGAGCGGAACGAGATTTCCAGGTCGATCTTCTCCCAGCGGCCCTCGGCGATTCGGACCCGGTCCTGGAAATGGGAGCGCATGCGGGTGAACTCGGCCGGGTCGGCGCGCTGGAAGCTGTAGATCGACTGCTTCTCGTCGCCCACGGCGAACAGGGTCCGCGCGCGGTCGGATCCCGCGGCGTTCACGAAGAACTCCTCCGCCAGGGCGGCGACCACCTGCCACTGCTCCGGGTTGGTGTCCTGCGCCTCGTCGATCAGGATGTGGTCGAGGCCGCCGTCCAGCTTGAACAGAACCCACGGCGCCACGCCGGGCCTGGTCAGCAGGTGCTGGGCCGCCAGGATCAGGTCGTCATAGTCGAGCCGCGAGCGGTCCGCCTTGAGCCGGGCGTAGGTCTCGATCAGGGCTTCGGCCAGCACCAGCAGGGCGGCGGTGGAGTTGGCGACTCCCGCAGACCTGACCCGGTCCAGCACCTCGCACAGCCGCTCCGCTTCCGCCAGCAGGGCGGTCAGTGCCGCGGGGTTCGCGGTCGCAGGCTTCTTGGTCAGCAGCGTCTTGCGCGGCGCGCCCTCGGTCGTGAGGAAATGCTTGACGTAATCGCGGAAGCGCTCGACGCGATCCTCCGCGGCGTCCAGCCAGGCCTGGACCGCGATGCCGCGCTCCTGGTCCGTGCCGCTGCCGCCGGAGAGGGCGCGGCAGGCGTCGCGCAGGCTCGGCACGTCGAAGATGTCGTCGCGGCAGGCCCGTTGCAGGATCGCCGCCTCGTCGGCGCCGGGCGGGGCCTTCAGGTAGGCGAAGACCTCGGCGATGGTGGCGTCCAGCCCGCCGTGGCGGTCGATGATGCGGCGGATGCGTCCGCGCTCCATCGCGATGGACTTCAGGATGTCGCCGAAATCGTCCTGCTGGATCTCGTTCGTCAGGCGGGCCAGCGCCTTGCCCAACGCGCTGTCCGGCTCGAAGCGGGAGCGGGCCAGGACGGTGTCGCGCGCGGCGGCCAGCATCTCGTCGGCGGTGCGCTCGTCCATCACGTCGAACTGGGGCGCCAGGTCGGCTTCCAGGGGGAAGCGTCGCAGCAGCGACTGGCAGAAGGCGTGGATCGTCTGGATCTTCATGCCGCCGGGGCAGTCCACCACCTGGGCGAACAGCCGGCGGGCGCGGGTGCGCATGTCGGCGTCGGGCCGGGCGCCGGTCAGGTCGGCCAGCCGGTCCTCCAGCCGTGCGTCGGGCAAGGTCGCCCACTGGGCCAGCGTGTTGTTGATGCGGATCGACATTTCCGCGGCGGCGGCCTTGGTGAAGGTCAGGCACAGGATGCGGGCCGGCTGGGTGCCGGCCAGCATCAGCCGCAGCACGCGGTCGGTCAGCACCTTGGTCTTGCCGGTGCCGGCGGAGGCGCCGACCCAGACCGAGCATTCCGGATCGGACGCCCGGCGCTGCTTGACGTTGGGGTCCATCGGGCGGGAGGGGAGCTCGACGACGTTCATGGGCTGGTGCTCATGCCGGGGGCTTCCGGGTCGGGAACCGTGACCGTAGGTCGGGTCGAGCGCAGCGGCACCCGACGAAGCCGGCGCGTCGATGTCTGCTGCCGCTGCGCTCTAGCCGACCTGCAAAATTCGTGGTTACGGCAAAACTCGTGGTTACGGTCTGAGTCGGTTGCCATCGGTGTCACTCCACGGGTTCGCCGCCGCCGGCGGACCATTCCTGGACGCGGGCCAGATGGCCGTAGTCGGTGTAGCGGGGCGCCCAGTCCGGCCGGGGACGCGACCGGTACGGGGTCGCCGGATCGTCGAAGGTGCGGATCAGGTCGATCAGGCCGGCGCGGGCCTGCCCGGCCAGCAAGGCGAGGTCGCCCTTGACGGGGATCTCGGCCCCGGCCGGGTCGCCGCCGGACAGCTTCCAGAACGAGAGGTCGCCGACCGGGGCGGCGTCCACCGTCTCGAACCCGCCCGCAGCCGCCATGACGGCTTCCAGCGGCAACTGCGGCGCGAAGCCCAGGGCGACCTCCAGGTTGGAAGGGGGCGTGCCGGTCTTGTAGTCGATGATCGCGAGGCCGCCGTCGGGCAGCTTGTCGATGCGGTCGGCCTTGGCGCGCAAGGTGAAGGGTCCGGCCGGGCCTTCCAGCTCCAGCTTGCCCTTGATCTCCGTCGCCAGGGGGCGGACCGTGCGGCGGCGTTCCGTCTCGAACTGGACGAACCAGGCGGCGACCCGCTCGAACCGCGGCCACCAGAAGGCCCAGACCTCCGGCTGGCTCAGCAGCTTGCCGAAGGCGTCGCGGCCGATCTCGGTCAGCTTCTCCACGGCGGCGCCGGGCAGGGCGTCGGGATAGGCCTTGGTGAAGGCATCCAGCGCCTGGTGGATGAACTGGCCGCGCTCCGCGGCACCCGGATCGGCGGCGATCGGCTCCAGCGCCTCCAGCTTCAGGATGCGGCGGGCGTAGATCGCGTAGGGATCGCGCATCCAGGTCTCGATCTCGGTGACCGACAGGCTGCGCGGGCGGGCGGAGAGCGGCGGGCGCGGCTCGGGCGCCGGGACCGGGCGGATGGAGTCGGGCCGGTCGAGCTGGTCGACCCAGGACAGCCACTGCTCCGTCTCCATGTCGACGATGCCGTGCAGGTCGAGGCCGCGCAGCACGGTGTCGAGCCGCAGCAGCCAGCGCGACGGCACGGTCGGCGTGCCGTCCACCCGTTCGGCGCGGGACAGGACGACGCGGGCGCCGCCGGACGCCTGCACGAAATCATGGGCGGCGACGCCGACCTGGCGCTCGGGCACGGGCAGGCCGAACGCCTTGCGCATCGGCCGCGACAGCCACGGGTCGGAGGCGGCGTCGGGCGGCCAGGTGCCCTCGTTGAGGCCGCCGAGGATCATCACGTCGGCATGCTGCAACCGGGCTTCGAGCAGTCCCAGGATGCTGAGGCGCGGGTGCCGGCCGTAGCGCGGGCGGACCACGTGGGCCGCCATCAGGGCTTCCAGGAAGGCCGGGTACTGGGAGGCCGCGATCGACGGGAAGTCCCCGGCCGCCTGGCGCAGTTCGTTGACGAAGCCGGCGGCCGCCTCGCCGTCCTCGTGCCGCCACAGCCGCTCGGGGCCGGACAGGTCGTCGCTGGCGGCCAAGCGCTCGGCGAAAGCCACGTGAAGGGTCAGCCACTCGGCCGGGGGCTGCGGGTCGGGCGCTTCCATGGCGTCGAAGAAGGGGGCGGCCATGGCGTGCAGGTGCTCGACATACTGGACCAACTCGTGCCTTGTGTCGCCGCCGCGGTCGAAGCGGTTGTTCTCGGCCTCGTCCAGGGCGGCGAGAAGTCCGCGGAACCCGGGCGCCGGTCGGGGACCGCGCAGGACGGCGCGTTCCAGGTCGCGGGCCTGGGTGCGGAACCACAGCGGGTTGAGGCCGCCGCCCGCCAGCGGGTGCTTGAGCACGGCCAGCAGCGGCAGCGGGTCGGCCCGCTCCACGGCGCAGGCGGCGGTCAGGCGCAGGTAGGTGCCGACGGCGGTGTCGGCCAGCGGCCGGCCGCCGGAATCGTCCACCGCGATGTTCCAGCGCTCCAGCGCGGTGGCGACCCGGCGGGCGAGGTTGCGGTCGGGAGTCACCAGGGCGGCGGTGCGATCCGGGACCTCCAGCGTCTGGCGCATCATCAGGGCGATGACGGCGGCTTCCTCCTGGGAGGTCGGGCAATCGATCCGGGTGATGCCCTCCAGGGCGCCCTCGTCGATGCCGTCGAGCGCCCGCCAGGCTTCCGTCGTCGCGGCGGGCCGCATCGTCTCGCTGAGCAGGCGGGTGCGCGCCGGGTTGACGGCGGTCAGCGGGCAGTCCCAGGGCTCGACGCGGTCGCGCGGCAGGTCGAGCCTGCGGAGCAGGCTGGCGATGCCGTGCTGGGGGTGGCCGTCGTCGGAGGCCGCCGCCTCCCAGCTCGTCCCGTCCATGTCGGTGTCGAGGCCGGGGAGGACCACGCAGCCGTTCGGCATGGTCGCCACGACGGCCAGAAGCTCGGCGGTCGCGGGGATGGTGCCGGTCGAGCCGGCGGCGATCACCGGGCCGGCCGGCGGGTTGGCCCGCCATGCCTCGGCCTGGGCCTTGAGGACGAGGTTGCGCCGCTCGGCGGCGTCGATGGCGCCTTCCAGCTCCAGGATGGTCGGCCAGACATGGGTCAGGATCTTCAGGAATTCCAGCGTGACCTGCCAGTGCTGGGCGTACTCCTCCGGCACCAGCCCTTCGAGGCGGTCGAACGGCACGCCCTCGGTCTGCACCTGGTCGAGCAGCCGCGCGAGGTCGGCGGCGAGCCGGGCCGCCTGGTCGGCGGTGATGGTCTTGCCGTCCTTGGCGAGGATGGCGCGGGCCAGCAGCAACTGGCGGCGCAGGCTGGTGAGGGCGGGCGGCAGGTCGAGCGCGCCGGCGAGGCCGGGGATCTCCTCGATCGCGAGGCTCAGCTCGTCGGCGTCGATGTCGCCGAGCGGGCTCATGCGCGGCAGGAGCTGGGGGGCGCCGCCGGAGAGGCGGAGGAAGGCTTCGCGCAGGGTCCGGCAGGCGCGCCGGGTCGGCAGCAGCACGGTATAGCCGGCGAGGGCCAGCGGACCGCCGCCTGACTCCACGCGGGCGAGGATGCCGGTCGCCAGGGCATCGACGAACGGCACGCCCGAGGGGATGGTGAAGACTTGCGCCATGGGTCCGGGGCCTGTGGGTTCCTGGTGCGTCGGATGGATCGCCTAGTGGTCCTGCACAGTGATTTTGATGACGTTCGGCGGAGCGGAGTGCCGTAGGTCGGCCTTCGCCCGTCAGGGCGAACGCCGACACCCTGCGTCAAGGCTCCGGCCACGCTGTCGGCGTCGGCCTTCGGCCGAGGCCGACCTACGATAAACCAATCAAAACCACTGTGCCGAGCCACTAGCCGGGAAACCCTACTATAGGTGGGGAGCGGAACGCAAATTTTTCCTAGATATGGTGCCTTCAGGATTCACTGTGGGCCGGCCGGACTTCCAGGCGCTCGTCCACCTCGGCGATGCTTTCCGGGGTCCCGACGTGGAACCACAGGCCGTCGTGGCGCATCCCGTAGAGCCGTTCGCTTTCGAGCAGCCTGTCCCAGACCAGGTTGGTCGAGAAGGCGCCCGAGGGCACGTCGGCGAACAGCTCCGGCTTGAGGATCTGGACGCCGGCGAAGACGAAGGGCGCGATCTCGCCGCTGCGGCGGCGGGTCAGGCGGCCCAGCGGGTCCATGTGGAAGTCGCCCTTGCCGTCATAGCCGACGGCGGCCACGGCGGGGTGTAGCAGCAGCAGGGCATCCATGATCCCGGGATTCCAGGCCCTGGTCAGGCGGTCGATCGCGGGGGTCGGGCCGTCGAGCCACAGGATATCGGCGTTGACCGACAGGAACGGGGCGGCGCCGAGCAGCGGCAGCGCCTGCCGGATGCCGCCGCCGGTCTCCAGCAGGTCCGCCTCGGGCGACAGGACGATGCGGGGGGAGGCGCGATTCGCGAGGTGGTCCGCGATCATCTCTCCCTTGTAGTGGGTGTTCACGACCGCCGTGCCGATGCCGGCGGCGGCGATGCGGTTGAGCGCGTGGTCGAGCAGTGGCTTCCCCGCCACGGAGATCAGCGGCTTGGGCCGTTCCAGCGTCAGCGGCCGCATGCGCAGGCCGAGCCCGGCGGCCAGCACCATGGCGTGGGTCAGGGTCGTCATTATCCGTGTGCTTTCGAAATGTCGGTGGGCAGGTTGAAAAGAGTGGCGCGGGCACGGTCCGGCAGGGTGCGGTCGAACCAGTCGCGCACATGTGCCAAGGCTGGATGCTGCAGCTTGGCTTCCAGCAGGCGCCAGACGCGGGGCAGGTGGCGCAGGTATTCGGGACGGCCGTCGCGGAGATGCAGCCGCGCGAAGACCGCCACGATCCGGGTGTGCCGGACGGCGCCCAGCACGGCGCAGGAGCGCCGGAAGGCGGCCCGGTCGAGGTCGGGGAAGGCGTCCAGGTAATGGTCGAGCATGGCGGCCGCCAGGTCGGCCGGAACGTCGCGCCGGGCGTCCTCCAGCAGCGACACGAGGTCGTAGCCGATCGGCCCGAGGCCGGCGTTCTGGAAGTCCAGCAGCCCGCAGGCGGATGCGCCCGGACGGCCGTCGAGCCGCATCAGGTTGTCCACATGGTAGTCGCGGTGCATCAGCGACGTGCCGAGGCCGACCGCCTCGGGAACCACCGACCACCAGGCCCGCTCCAGATCGGCGCGTTCCTCCGCCGTGGCGTCGCGGCCGAGGGCAGCCGGGACATAGACATCGGCCAGCAGCATCACTTGCTCGATGAACAGGGCGGCGTCGTAGCGGGGCAGGGCCGGGGAGAGCGCCCGGGCGGGGTCGAAGCGCCGATGCAGGGCGATCAGGGCGTCCACCGCCAGGCGGTAAAGGTCCGCGGGATCGGCGCCCCGGTCCATCAGGCGGGTGAAGGTCGAGTCGCCGAAGTCCTCGATCAGCAGCAGGCCGGCGCCGGGCCGTTCGGCGACGATCCCGGGCGCCGAGAGGCCGAGGCCGCGCAGAAGGCGGGCGATCGCGACGAAGGGGATCACGTCCTCCGCCGGGTTGGGCGAGTCCATCAGCAGGATGCTCTCCGTCCCGCGGTGGAGACGGACATAACGGCGGGCCGAGGCATCGCCCGCCAGGGGCGTGCGGCCGGCATCGCCCCAGCCGTGGTCGGCCAGGAAGCCGGCGATGGTATCGTCGCGCGTGGTCACGGCTGCTCCAGGCTCCCCAGGCGGCCGGCCCATCCGCCGTGGCCGGTCAGGGTGGCGCGGCGCGCGGTCGCTTCCGGGCCGAAGGACAGGGCGATGTCCAGCCGCTCCGGCGGCAGGAGGGAACCCAGGCGGTCAGGCCACTCGACCAGGGCGATGCCGTCGGCCCGGACCTCGTCCCAGCCCAGCTCGATCACCTCGTCGGGACCGCTCAGCCGGTAGAGGTCGAAGTGCCAGACCGGAGCCGCGGGCGTGTCGTAGGTCTGGACCAGGGTGAAGGTCGGGCTCGGCACCTCGTCGTCCGGGTCTCCCAGGGCCTGGATCAGCGCGCGCGCGAAGGCGGTCTTGCCGGCGCCCAGGTCGCCGCGCAGCGCCACCATGTCGCCGGCGCGGAGCAGGGATCCGACACGGCGCGCGAGGTCCGCGGTGGCGGCTTCGTCCTTGAGGTCGATGACGAGGGTTTGCTGGCGCGGTGCGGTCATGGCCGTGAGCTTGCTTCCTTCGCCCCGTGCCTGTCCAGAAGCCGGGGTTCCGGAAGGCGGGGGTTTGATCGTACCGGGAAATCCGCTAATGAGGGGCTGGCAGTGCAAAACTCTTCCTAGCTTTTCCGGAGTCCCCATGTCGAGCCCCGAGCAGCATACCGATGTCGCCATCATTGGTGCCGGTCCCGTTGGTCTGTTCGCCATCTTCGAATGCGGCATGCTTCGCATGAAATGCCACGTGATCGACGCCCTCGACATGGTCGGCGGGCAGTGCGCCGCACTGTACCCGGAGAAGCCCATATACGACATTCCTGGTTACCCTTCCATTGACGCCGCCGACCTGATCGACCGGCTGAGCGAACAATGCGCGTCCTTCGACCCGGTCTTCCACCTGGGCCAGCAGGTCACCGGACTGACGCCGGCGGAGGGCGGAAGGTGGCTGGTGGAGACCTCGACCGGCACGCGGATCAACGCCCGCGCCGTGATCGTCGCGGCGGGCGTCGGCGCCTTCGGCCCGAACCGGCCGCCGCTGGACGGGCTGGAACAGTTCGAGGGCAAGTCGATCCATTACCTGGTGCGGCGTCGCATGGACTATGCCGGCAAGCGGGTGGTGATCGCGGGCGGCGGCGACTCCGCCGTGGACTGGGCGATCAGCCTGGCCGAGGTCGCGGAAAAGATCATGGTGGTGCATCGCCGGCCCAAGTTCCGCGCCGCCCCGGAAAGCGTCGCCCGGATGGATCAGCTGACCCGCGAAGGCCGGATCGAGATGGTGGTCCCCTACCAGCTCTCCGGCCTAGAGGGGAATGAGGGCCAGCTGACCGGCGTGCGGGTCGCGACGCTGGACGGCGAGGAGAAGGTGCTGGACGCCGACGTGCTGCTGCCGTTCTTCGGCCTCGCCATGAACCTGGGGCCGATCGCCGAGTGGGGGTTGGACCTGGACAAGCACCATATCCGGATCGATCAGGCGACCTGCGCCACCAGCGCGCCGGGCATCTTCGCGATCGGCGACATCGCGACGTATCCGGGCAAGCTGAAGCTGATCCTGACCGGGTTCGCGGAAGCCGCGTCGGCGGCCCATTCGGCCTTCCCGCTGGTCCATCCGGGCGAAGTGCTGCACTTCGAGTATTCGACCACCAAGGGGGTGCCCGGGGCGGGCTGATGGGCGAGGGGACGAAACCCTTGGCTGTTTAAGCTGTTGTCCTACCACGCAATGGAGGATGACCATGAAACAGCCGCATACCGAACAGACGGTCAAGCATACCGAGGACCAGCAGAACACCGGCAACCACCGCAAGCCGGACGCACCCGACGCCGGCGGGCCGGACAAGTTCGGCGGGACGCGCAAGGGTGCGGAGAACGTCGAGTCCGAGGGTGGGAAGAAGTAGCCTTCCGCCTTACTGGAAAGCTGCCTCCGCAAAGCTGCGAAGCTTGCGCGAGTGCAGCTTTTCCAGCCCGTTCTTGCGCAACAGTTCCATCGCCAGCACGCCGATCTTCAGGTGCTGGTCCACTTGGTTCCGGTAGAAGTTGTTCGCCATGCCCGGCAGCTTCAGTTCGCCGTGCAGCGGCTTGTCGGAGACGCAGAGCAGCGTCCCGTAGGGCACCCGGAAGCGGAAGCCGTTGGCCGCGATGGTGGCGCTCTCCATGTCCAGCGCGATCGCGCGGCTCTGGCTGAAGCGCTGGACCATCTCGCTGTGGTCCCGCAGCTCCCAGTTCCGGTTGTCGATGGTCGCCACCGTCCCGGTCCGCATCACCCGTTTCAGCTCGTAGCCGGTCAAGCCGGTGATCTGCCCGACCGCCTCTTCAAGGGCCACCTGCACCTCGGCCAGGGGCGGCACCGGAACCCAGATCGGCAGGTCGGCGTCCAGCACGTGGTCCTCGCGCACATAGCCATGAGCCAGGACGTAGTCGCCCAGCCGCTGCGTGTTGCGCAGGCCGGCGCAGTGGCCCAGCATGATCCAGGCGTGCGGACGCAGCACGGCGATGTGGTCGGTGATCGTCTTGGCGTTGCTGGGACCGACGCCGATATTGACCATCGTGATCCCGGAGCCGTCCGGGCGCTTCAGGTGGTAGGCCGGCATCTGGGGCAGGCGCCCGACGCGGGTCCCCTGCGGGTCGGCGGGACCCAGGTTCTGGTTGGGAATGATGAAGTCGCCCGGCTCGACGAAGGCGCTGTACTGGCGGCGGTAGGCCTGCCGCTCCGGATCGTCGGTCGGCGACATCACCTCCATGCCGAGCCGGATGAACTCGTCGATATAGAACTGGTAGTTGGTGAACAGGACGAAGTTCTGGAAATGCTCCGGCGCGGTCGCGGTGTAGTGCTTCAGCCGGTGCAGCGAATAGTCGACCCGCGGTCCCGTGAACAGCGCCAGCGGCTCCGGCTCGTCGGCCGCCTGCCGGTGGGTTCCGTTGACGATGCTGTCGTCCATCTGCGCCAGGTCGGGCAGGTCGAAGCTGTCGCGCATCCGGCTCAGGCGATCCGGGGTCAGGTCGCCCTCGACGTGCAGCCCTTCGGGGAAGGCGAAATGGACGGGGATCGGCTGCCGGCTGACGCCGACCTCCAGCACCACGTCGTGGTTGCGGCGCAGCAGTTCGAACTGTTCGAGAAAATAATGCTGGAACAGGTCGGGCCGGGTCAGCGTCGTGGCATAGGTGCCGGGGCCGGCGACGAAGCCGTAGGACAGCCGGGTGTCCACCCGCGTGCTCGTGTCGGTATGGACGCGCAGGAACGGGTAGCAGGCATGGACGCGCTGCTGCATGTCCTCGCCTTTGGTGAAGCGGGTGAAGCAGTCGCGCAGGTAGGCGGTGTTGGCCTCGTAGATCTCGCGCACCCGCTCGACCGCCGCGGCGGGGTCGGTGAAGTGCTCCGCCGCGAAGGGAAGGCCGATATGGCTGTACGAGCTATGCATCGTCACCTCACGCTTCCAGGCCCATCAGGGAGCGGGCGAAGGAGCCCGCCTCGAAGGGCCGCATGTCTTCGATCCCCTCGCCGACGCCGATGAAGTGGACCGGCAGCTTGTACTTTTCCGCCAGCGCCACCAGCACGCCGCCGCGCGCCGAACCGTCCAGCTTGGTCAGGATCAGCCCGTTCACGTTGACCATCTCACCGAACACTTCAACCTGAGAGTGCGCATTCTGGCCGGTCGTGGCGTCGAGCACCAGCAGGACGGAATGCGGTGTTTCCGGGTCGATCTTCTTGACGACGCGGATGATCTTCTGAAGCTCGGCCATCAGGTTGGCCTTGTTCTGGAGCCGTCCCGCCGTGTCGATCAGCAGCACGTCGGTCTTCTCCCGCCGTGCCCGCTCCAGCGCGTCGAAGGCGAGGCCGGCGGCGTCGGCGCCGGTCTCCTTGGCGATCACGGGGCAGCCGGAGCGTTCGCCCCAGACCTGGAGCTGCTGGACGGCCGCGGCGCGGAAGGTGTCGCCGGCGGCGATGATGACGGACTTGCCCTCCTGCCGGAACTGCTTGGCCATCTTGCCGATCGTCGTGGTCTTGCCGGCCCCGTTGACGCCGACCACGAGGATGACGTGCGGCTTGGCGGCGGCGTCGATCTCCAGCGGCTCGGCGACCGGTTCCAGGATCTGGGCGATGCTGGCCGCCAGCGTGCGCCGGACCTCGTCGGGAGTGATCTCCTTGCCGAAGCGGGTTCGGGCCAGCTCGGCGGTCACCTTGGCCGCCGTCACCGGGCCGAGGTCGGCGGTGATCAGCAATTCCTCCAGCTCCTCAAGCGCCTCGTCGTCGAGCTTGCGCTTGGTGAAGATGCCGGTGATGCCGTCGGTCAGCTTGGTGGTGGACTTGGTCAGCCCTTCGCGCAGGCGTGACAGCCATCCCTTGCGGGCGGGCTCGGGCACAGGGTCAGGCTCGGGGCGAAGGCGACGACCGGCTCCGGCTCGGGTTCCGGCTCGGGTTCCGGCTCCGGCTCGACTTCGGCGACGGGTTCCGGTTCCGGCTCGGGCGGAGTGTCGAAGACCTTGGGGCCGACGTCCTCGGGCTTGGTCTCGGCCGGCTCCTGCTTGTTGCGGCGCCAGAATTTCAGCATGAAGTGCTCCGCTCGATCCGGCCGACCAGATGCTCTCCGTCGACGCCGATTATGGCGGTGCGCACGATGGCGCCGGGTTCGACCGGCTGATCCAGGCGCACTTCGGCGAATTGCTCGGTCCGGCCGATGGTTTCCTTTTCCGCCAGCACGGCGGCGTGGGTCCCGACGCGGCCGGCCAGGAAGCGGCCGACGGCGCGCGCCCCGGCATCGCGAAGGCGGGCGGCGCGTTCCTTGCGCAGCCCGCCGTCGACTTGCGGCATCTTCGCGGCCGGCGTGCCGGGACGGGGGGAGTAGGGGAAGATGTGCAGCCAGGTCAGGCCGCATTCGTCCACGGCGCGCAGGGTGTTCTCGAACATCCCGTCGGTCTCGGTCGGGAAACCGGCGATCAGGTCGGCGCCGAACACCATGTCCGGCCGCAGGTCGCGGGCGCGCCGGCAGAATTCTATCGCGTCGCCGCGCAGGTGGCGGCGCTTCATCCGCTTCAGCACCATGTCGTCGCCGGCCTGGAGGCTGACATGGAGGTGCGGCATCAGGCGCGGTTCCTCCGCGATCAGGCGCCAGAGGTCGTCGTCGATCTCCACCGGGTCGAGCGAGGACAGGCGCAGGCGCTTCAGGTCCGGCACCTGGGCCAGCAGGCGGCGGATCATCTGGCCCAGCGTCGGGCGTCCGGGCAGGTCGGGGCCGTAGGACGTGATGTCCACTCCGGTCAGCACGACCTCGTTGTAGCCGGACCGGACCAGCAGGCGGACCTGCCGGACCACCTCGCCGATCGGCACGGAGCGCGAATTGCCCCGGCCGTAGGGAATGATGCAGAAGGTGCAGCGGTGGTCGCAGCCGTTCTGGACCTGGACGAAGGCGCGCGCCCGGCCTTCCAGCCCGCCGATCAGGTGGCCGGCGGTCTCGGTCACCGACATGATGTCGTTGACCAGCACGCGCTCGGTCGGGGCGGTCAGGCCGAAGCTCTCCGGCTTCAGCTTCTCCTCGTTGCCGAGCACCTGGTCCACCTCGGGCATCGCGGCGTACTTGGCCGGGTCGATCTGGGCGGCGCAGCCGGTCACGATGATGCGGGCGCCGGGCCGCTCGCGACGCATCTTGCGGATCGCCTGGCGGGCTTGGCGCTCGGCCTCGGAAGTGACGGCGCAGGTGTTGAAGATCACCGTGTCGGTCATGCCGGCGGCCGAGGCGTTCTCGCGCATCACCTCGGACTCGTAGGTGTTCAGCCGGCAGCCGAACGTGACGATATCGGCGCTCATGCTTCCACCAGGTCCGGTGCCACCAGGTCCGGTGCCAGACGCCCGGTGAAGCTGAGAGCGACCGGGCCGGTCATCAGGACGTGGCCGTCCTCACGCCACTCGATGATCAGGCTGCCGCCGTCGAGAATGACTTCGGCCCGGCGCTCGGTCAGGCCGCGGCGGACGGCCGCCACCTGCACGGCGCAGGCTCCCGAGCCGCAGGCCCGGGTGATGCCGGCGCCGCGTTCCCAGACCCGCATGCGGATGCGGGTCGGCGAGAGCACCTGGGCGAACTCGATGTTGGACAGCATGGGGAAGGCGGGATGATGCTCCAGCCGGGGGCCGACCCGGTCGAGCGGAACCGCCGCCACGTCGTCCACGAAGAAGACCGCGTGCGGGTTGCCCATGCCGACCGCGACCGGGCCGGCATAGCCGCCCTCGGCGACGTCGAGCCTCAGCGTGTCGGCGGGACCGGCCAGCGGAATGTCGCGCCAATCGAGCCGCGCCGGTCCCATGTCCACGGTGACCATGCCGTCCTCGGCGGCGACGGCGGGCAGCAGCCCTGCGATCGTCTCGACCACCGCGCTGGGCTGGCCCGACTCCCGCATCAGGAGATGGGCGACGCAGCGCGTCGCGTTGCCGCAGGCTCCGGCCTCGCTGCCGTCGGGATTGCGGATGCGCATGAAGGCGGTGGCGCCCGAGGTCTTCGGAGGCTCGATCACGATGAACTGGTCGCAGCCCACGCCCGTGCGCCGGTCCGCGATGGCGCGGGCCTGCGCTTCGTTCAGGGACAAGTTGCCGCCGCGGGCATCGATGACGACGAAGTCGTTGCCGAGCCCGTGCATTTTCAGGAACGGGATGGTCATGGTGCGCCGTTATATGGCGATCGCGGCCCTCAAGTCCATGGCCGCAGACCTGATCGGCGGCAGGCGGGGGCTTGATGCCCCCGGCCGTGCTTACCCCGCGCGGACCTTGTGCATGAAGGTGCCGACCTCGCGGTTGAGGGATTCCGACTGCTTGGAGAGTTGCCCCGCCTCGGACAGGACCTGGCTGGCGGCGCGGCTGGCCTCGTGGGCGGCTTCGGAGACGCCGGCGATGTTCGCCGAGACCTCCTGGGTACCGCGGGCGGCCTGCTCGACGTTGCGGGCGATCTCGTCGGTGGCGGCGCGCTGCTGCTCCACCGCCGAGGCGATGGCGGTGGAAGCGTCGCTGACGGCGGCGATCGTCGCCGCGATGTCCTGGATGGCGGCGACGGCCTGTCCGGTCGCTCCCTGGACCGAGGAGATCTGGCTGGCGATCTCCTCCGTAGCCTTGGCGGTCTGGTTGGCGAGGTTCTTGACCTCCGACGCGACGATGGCGAAGCCCTTGCCGGCCTCTCCCGCCCGCGCCGCCTCGATCGTGGCGTTCAGCGCCAGCAGGTTGGTCTGGCTCGCGATGTCGTTGATCAGGCTGACCACCTCGCCGATCTTGTGGGCGGCGTCGGATAGGCCGGCGACGATCGAGTTGGTGCGCTCGGCCTTCGCCACGGCCTCCCGGGTCGTGCCCGTCGCCTGGGTGACCTGCCGGCCGATCTCGGCGATGGAGGAGGAAAGCTCCTCCGCCGCGGAGGCGACGGTCTGGACGTTGCCCGACGCCTCCTCGGCGGCGGCGGCGGCGGCGGCGGACTGGCGGGTCGCCTGCTCCGCGCAGGCGGACATGGAACTGGCGGTCGCGGTCATCTCGGTCGCGGCGGAGGCGACATGTTCGACCACCGCCTCCACGTGGGATTCGAAATCGTCGGCCAGCGCCATGATCTGCCGCTTGCGCTCTGCCTCCGCGCCGGCCTTGACGGCCTCCTGCTCGGCGCGCAGCCGCTCGATGGCGAGCCCGTTCTCCTTGAAGAATTCGACCGCCTTGGCCATCTGGCCGATTTCGTTGGTATGGCCCGCGTAGGGGACCGTCACGCCGTAATCCTGCCGGGCGAGCCGTTCCATGGCGTCGCGGAGGCGTCCGATCTGACCGCTGACGTTGCGGGTGATCGCCAGGGCAATCACGATGCCGATCGTGACCATGGCGGCGAGTACCCCGAGGATGAGCGTCCAAGCCCCGTTTCCGGTCGTCTTGGCGGCGGCGGCGGCGGCGGCGGCGCGTGTGCGGGCCGCTTCGATCAGGCTTCCCATCCGTTCGCCGATCAAATTGACCTGGGCGGCGCCGACCGTCCGGGTGATCTCGGACGCTTCGGCGCGATTGCCCGCCCTCATGGCGGCGATCAGGCGCGCCCGGATCGGCTGCCAGTCGCGGATTGCCTTCAGCGTAGCGTCCACGTCGGTCTGGTCGCCGAGATAGCGTTCCTGCACCATGGCCATGGCTGCCAAGACCTGCTTTTCCTGCAGGTCGACGGCGGCGACGGCTGCGTCGATCGCTGCGGCATCGGGTGCCAATGCCACGTCCTTCATCGAGCGGTGCATGCCGATGATGCCTGCGTTCGCCTCCAGCGAAGAGGTCGAGACCGCGAAGGAGTTGTGATGGAGCTGGGTCGTCAGGTTCGTGACGGTCTCAAGCTGATTCAGGGCGAGCAGACCGAGAAGACACGACAGCGCCAGGACCGCCGAGAACCCTGCCAGAAGGCGGGTCAAGAGACTGCTGTTGTTGAGCGTCATGGTATTTCCCCCGGCTATCCGCCCGATGAATGACTTGATCGGAACGAGCGTGATGCGGCCTTCTTCGAACCGCGTTGATCCATATCAATAGTGGAATATATCTATGGGTATATTACTTTTAGTGGCGTCTGGCGATATCTGTCATAATTAATTCGTTATAGAAGGCCGCTAATTCATAACAAACGGTTACGGTTGCGGACCTGCTCTCGTAGAAGGCATTCGCATTGCCCCCGCCGCAGTCATGGAAACGGACGGTCAGATCCCGCGGCAGCTTGAACCCGGTCCCGATATCGCGGGCAACGGCCTCGATCAGTCCCGACTCGTGCAGGAGGGACGCGACATAACCGTGGCTGGAGGTGAGCGGATCGAGCTGGAGTGCCACGACGCTTCGCCTGTCCGCGCGCGTCTCGGCGGGTAACAGGTGGGGGCCGAGCAGGCGCCCCCAGCTCGCGCGGGCCTGCAGGTAGTCCCCGGCGCAGGAGGTGCGCCGGTCGGCGGGCAGGTTGACGCTGTCCGCCAGTTCGGCGAATCCCGCGGGATCGCTGCCGTACATCAGGCAGACGACGGAATAGAACCGCTGCATGTCGAGGGCATGTTCGCCCCACCAGGACGGCGCGGCATTGCCGGCCTCCTGCTGCCGGAGATTCCCAAGGTACCAGCCGTCGGCCGCGGCGACGATCAACTCGTCCATCACCGGGTCCGGCTCGTCCGGGATCATCATGATGCTGGCGAGATTGTCGGCGGCGTCCTCCTCATGGCCCAGGACGGGAAGGCCGAGCAGGTCGATCAGGGCATGACCCAACTCGTGGTACAGGATGAAGAGGGTGTTGCCGAGGACGAACAGGTCGGCTTCCCGGCGCTCTTCCGCCGTGATCTGGCGGGCGCTGGCGGGGAGGGCGAAGGACAGGATGACGGCGATACCCGCTACCAGGCGGCAGAAGCCGCCCCGCACCCGCACCATGTCCGGACCTCCCCGAGGGAACGATTTCCCATACCTCGACCGGAAGTATTACGTGGAGGTCCGGCTTTACTCAAGCTTTCTTAGCGTATGGACAGGATCGCCAGCATCGCGGCACCCACCGCGATGCGGTACCAGCCGAACGGGGTGAAGCCGTAGCGGCTGACGAAGGCGACGAGGCTCCTGACCACGAGAAGCCCGGCCAGGAACGCGGCCACGAACCCGATCGCGATCACCAGCGAACCGTCGGTGGTCAGGGTGCTGTAGTTCTTGTAGGTGTCGTAGACCACGGCGCCCGCCATCGTCGGAATCGCCAGGAAGAACGAGAACTCGGCCGCCGTCCTGCGCTCGACGCCCATCAGCAGCGAACCCAGGATCGTCGCACCGGAGCGCGAGACGCCCGGGATCATGGCCAGCGTCTGGACGAAGCCGATGCCGAGCGCCAGCTTCGGCGAGAACGCCTCGACCTCGAAATGGCGCGGCTCGGGCAGGTTCCGTTCGATCACGAGGATCGCGATGCCGCCGAGAATCAACGCCACCGAGACCACGTAGGGCGAGAACAGCACGCTCTTGATGAAGCCGTGGGCGAAGACGCCGATCACGACGGCCGGCAGGAACGCCAGCAGGATGGCGATCACGAAGCGGCGCGACGCGGCACTGGTCGGCAGCGTCACCGCAATGTGCCAGAGCCGCTGGAAATAGACGACGCACACCGCGAGGATGGCGCCGAGCTGGATCACCACCTCGAACAGGCGTCCGGGCGGACCCTGGAAGCCCAGCAGGTCCCCGATCAGGATCAGGTGGCCGGTGGAGGAAACGGGGATGAACTCGGTCAAACCTTCGACCACGCCCATCATCAGGGCGCTTATCAGGGTACTGTCGTCCATATTTTTCGCAGATCCGTGTCAGGCCGGCCGGAAGATGCCGGCGTGACCGCGCACCTCCGGGGGGAGGGGCGTCACGCGCGGCGGAATACCAGCTTCTTGGAGGCGGTGAAATTAAAAAAAAGCCCCGAAAGGGATCCGGCCGCCACGGCGAGGGCGGGATGGGTGGCAAAGGTATCGCTCGAAGCCACCAGCGCCGCGTACACCGCGTAGTTCACGGCACCTCCCAGGGCATTGACCGCGACGAAGCGAGCCCATTGGTGGTGGATCTTGCCGGCATGGTTGCCGCTGAAGGTGAAGGCGCGGTTGAGCGCCCAGGTGGTCGTCGCGGCAGCCAGGTACGAGACCAGCCGCGATGCGTAGAGACCCAGGCCGCTGATATCCAGGCACAGGTACAGGACCGCTATGTCGACCAGCAGCCCGACCACCCCGACGATGCCGAAGCGGATAAACTCCGCCCGGAAAAGCCTGTCGATCATCGTTTGTCCTTCGAGTCGCGCGCCGGGTCGCGAACGCCCGGGGCGGGTATCCGAAGATACTGCATGCGCTTGATCTCCCGCCGGCCGCGGGTCACCGTCTCGAGGATGAGGCCGCAGGTCAGGCTGAGGAACCCCAGCAGCATCAACCCGGTGGACAGGACCGCCGTCGGCAGGCGCGGCACCAGCCCGGTCTGCATGTAAGTCGCGACCACCGGCCAAGCCAGCACGATCGACAGGAACGCCAGTAGGCCGGCGATCACGCTGAAGAACTGGAGCGGACGCTCCTCCTTCACCAGCACCATGATCAGCTTCAGGATGCGGAAGCCGTCGTAATACGTCCGCAGCTTGCTGGCCGACCCCGGCGGTCGGTCCTTGTAGGGAGTGGTGACATCGGACATGGGCATGCGCAGTTCCAGCGCATGGACCGTCAGTTCCGTCTCGATCTCGAAGCCGCCGCTGAGAGCCGGGAAACTCTTGACGAAGCGGCGCGAGAATACCCGGTAGCCCGACAGCATGTCGGCGACCCGGTTGCCGAAGATCTTCGCGACGATGCCCGTCAGCATCATGTTGCCGAAACGGTGGCCGGGGCGGTAGGCGGCGGCGATGTCGGTCACCCGCGCGCCGTTCACCATGTCGAGCTGCTGGCCGACCAGCTTGGCGACCAGAGCCGGCGCGCTGGGCGCGTGGTAGGTGTCGTCACCGTCGACCAGAACATAGACGTCGGCCTCGATGTCGGCGAACATCCGCCGGACCACGTTGCCCTTGCCCTGGAGCGGCTCGGTACGGACGATGGCGCCCGCTTCGCGCGCCAGCTCGACCGTGCGGTCCTTGGAGTTGTTGTCGTAGACATAGATGGCGGCGCCCGGCAGTGCGCTGCGGAAGTCGCGGACCACCGAGGAGATCGACGCTTCCTCGTTGTAGCAGGGGATCAGGACGGCGATTTCCACCCCCGTCAGGCCGGGTGCTGCCGCCTCAAGCGAGCCGCTGTCCGGAACGGCCACGGCGACGGGGGAGCGCTTGGCTGCCGTGCTGCGATCTTGGCTGGCGTCGGAGAACTGGTTTATCAATTGTCACCTGATGACGAAAAAATTCACTGTCGATCCACCATCGGCCGCCGGACCGCGCAGAAACTGTGCGGTTCGCCCAGGTTGTTGTGGATCACCTGGCAGCTTTCCCAATCGAGCGTCAATCCGTAGAACGCCGCGGCGTCGGCCGCGATATCGGTATCCGGGACTGTCGCGATCATAAAATAATCTCCGCCGTGGTCCATCACCCTACGCCGAAGCACTTCAGAATAACCGTTATCGGTCGAATCGGGCTGGACGAAATTGCTCTGCAACCTCACGAAGGGGATCTGCGGCGGAAACGACGGGATCAGGTGGCCGACCGGCTGGTACCCGCCGATCAGCACCATCGTCCGGTCCGGATCGGGTATCCCGGGCATGTTGAATTCCACCACGTTGTTTGTCCAGGCCGATCGCCCCCAGGTCCCCCAGACCGTCGTCGCCTGGAGGACCGACAGCACCGCCGCCGTCACGGCGACGCGCATGTTGCGGGCCAGCGGCAGCACTCCCAGCGCCAGGACGATGCAGAGCGGGGCCAGCATCTCGAGCGGGACCGCGTACCGGTAGATGCAGAACATCCAGGCCCAGGCTGCGTAGGAAAGCGCCGCCACCGTCAGCAGCCAGCGGGTGACTCCGGGCCGGGAGATGGAACGGGACGCGCCGGAACGCCGGGACGCCGGGGCAGCCAGGATGCCTGCCAGCGCAGCCACCGGGAGCAGGATGTAGAGCGTCAGGATCCGGTGGTCGCGGAAGGTGATCTCGCCGGCGACCTGCGGATCGGCGCTGATCCTGAACGGGAGCGTCAGCCTCTCCCAGGCCGACTTCGGCTGGTAGGCCAGGTCCTTGTAGTCGCTGATGGCGCCCAGCGGCGACTTGAAGATGTTGTTGTAGTAGGGGTGCAGGGGATTGCCGTGGGTTTCCCACAGGAACCACATCCAATGCCCGGACAGCAGCACCACCGACGCGACTATGCCCAACCCGCAGGCGATCGCCAGCAGCAGCCGGCGGCCGGGAGCGGCGGGAGCGGCGAGGAAGCCGAAGCAGACGCCGATGCAGTAGATGACCGAGGGCTGCTTGAGCCCCATGGCGGCGCCGACCATCAGCCCGGACACGAAGGCGAGGCCGAGGGCCGCCCGCCCGGGACCGGCGAACAGGCGGTCCTGTGTCCCGGCGATCAGTGCCAGCGCTCCCAGGAAGCCCAGGCCGACGGTGCTGTCATGAAAGGTGGTACCGAGCTGCGCCACGCTCCCGCCGCCCAGCACGCCGACCAGCGCTATGGCGGCGGAGGCCCAGACCTTCCGCACCGGATCGTCTATCTGGAGAACGGTCCGGGCGATGGCGAACAGCAGGACGAAGTTGAGGCTCTGGACGAAGGCCAGCACGCCGTAGGCGACCGGGGCGGGGACCGCGTTGCCGAGCAGGAAGAACGGGATGTCGAGCGTCGGGTTGTAGAAGCTCGGCGTCTGGGCCGGCACGACGTCGAAGAAGAAGCGCCCGTTGAGGAAGCTGTAGGGATTGTACCAGTGGTAGTTCCGCAGATCCCAGTTGGCGTCCTGTCCCAGGGCGAGGTTGAGCAGTACGAGCCCGAGCGGGACTGCGCATGCCAGCGCCAGGGCCGTCAGTCTTGCCGTCCGGTCCCCCGCGCGACGGGCCGGCGTGATCGAGATCGAAAGCGTCAAGGGAACCGGCATCGGAGGGTTGGGCCCTGACGGGCGATGGCATGTAGTTACCCGCCGGTCGCCGCGCGATCAAGGCTCCGCTCAGGCGTGCTTGCGATCCGGGAAAACCTCGGCGAGGGTGCGCGCATCCATCAAACGGTCCATGTAGGTGTCGAGCTGATCGATGGACGCCGAGGCGATCAGGCGGTCCGTATCGGCCGGCAGGTCGCCGAACCGGCGCCGGAGCTGGCGCGACAGCATCTCCGCTTTCGCCTCGGCCCGCGCTTCGGCCCGCAACTCGCGCTCCCAGATCTTGATCCGCTCCGACAGCATGTCCTGAACCTCCCAAAGTCCCGACGGGACCGCCACCGGCCCGTCTCCGCCGACCAGCGCCGCCATGGCCTGAGCCACCACCTCGCCGAAGGCCAGCTTCAGCGAGTCGTGGCCCGCATGCCCCTGGAACCAGCCGATCACCTCCCGGACCAGTCCGGGCAGCTCGGCGGGCCGGGTGCAGGTCTCGATCCGGAAGAGCAATGCCACCAAGCCGTCCCTTCGGGCGAGATCGTCGGCGCCGAGCCTGCCCTCGTCGATGAGATGATAGCGGATGCTCGGCTGCCAAGGCCAGAGCGCCGCGTCGGGGTCCAGGCCCATCAGGCCGGCGGTGTCCAGGGGCGCGTTCCACGGGGCCTCGCCGTTGTAGAGCACCACCGGCAGCACCGGCGGCAGGGGCGAGCCGGCCGGCAGCTTCAGCTCCTGGATGAGCTGCTGCCACAGCAGGCCGACATAGACCATGACCCGGATCGCCATCCACCAGTCGGTGCGCGACTGGAACTCCAGCATCAGGTAGATGTGGACCACCTCGCCCGACAGGGTCGGCACGCGCCAGATCAGGTCGCCCTCGCGCCGGCGGCCGTCGCGGGCGTGGAACTTGGCGTTGACCCGCTCCATGCGGGTGAAGTCCAGCCCGGCGGCGACCTCCTCCGGCACGAAGCCGCGGATCAGCTGCTCGACCATCGACGGGTGGGAAAATAGGCGGTGGTAGAGGCTGTCGGAAGCAGGCATCGGGGCGGGTATCCCGTGGAATGGAGTCCCGCTTCTCTGCATGCGCCCGCAACCCTTCGCAAGCGGTGGGCGTTGCCCGCGACCCTATGACCCGGGGGCGGGGAGCGACTCACCCCCGCCCGACCGCGCGCCAGCCGATGTCGCGGCGGCAGAAGCCTTCCGGCCAGCTGATCCTGTCCACGGCCTCGTAAGCCAGGCCTTGGGCTTCGCGCACCGTCGGGGCGATGGCGGTGACGCCCAGCACCCGGCCGCCGTCAGCCAGGACATGGCCGTCGTCCGACAGGACGGTGCCGGCATGGAATACCGTGACGTCGGGCAGGGCGCCGGCCTCGTCCAATCCGTGGATCTCGGTCCGGCGGACATAGTCGCCGGGATAGCCCCTGGCGGCCATGACGACGCAGAGGGCCGCGTCGTCGTACCAGCGGAGCTGGAAATTCTTCAGGACGCCGTCTCGGGACGCGATCAGGGCCGGCAGCACGTCCGACATCATCCGCTTCATCAGCACCTGGGTTTCCGGGTCGCCGAACCGGGTGTTGTATTCCAGCAGCTTGGGCGCCGGCCCCTGCGGCGTGTCCACGATCATCAGGCCGGCATAGAGCACGCCCTTGAACGGCCGGCCCTCGGCCGCCATTCCGCGCACGGTCGGCTCGATGATCTCCCGCATGACGCGCGCTTCCAGCGCCGCGGTCATCACCGGCGCCGGGGAATAGGCGCCCATGCCCCCGGTATTTGGGCCGGTGTCGCCGTCGAACGCCGCCTTGTGGTCCTGGGCCGAGACCAGAGGCAGGGCGGTGGAACCGTCGACCAGGGCGAAGAAGCTGGCTTCCTCCCCCGCCAGGAACTCCTCGATCACCAACTCGGCGCCGGCATCGCCGAACCGCGACTCGACCATCGCCTCGTCGATCGCGGCCAGGGCCTCCTCGACGGTGCGGGCGATGGTCACGCCCTTGCCGGCCGCCAGCCCGTCGGCCTTGACGACGATCGGAGCGCCCCGTTCGCGGACGAAGGCGCGGGCCGACCCGGCGTCGGTGAAACGGCCATAGGCGGCGGTGGGGATGCCGTACTTGGCGCAGAGATCCTTCATGAAGCCCTTGGAGCCCTCGAGCGCCGCGGCGGCCGCGGTCGGTCCGAACGCCTTGATGCCTGCGGCCTCCAGCCGGTCCACCAGACCCAGCACCAGCGGCTGCTCCGGCCCGACGACGACGAAGTCGATGGCGTTTTCCGTGGCGAATCGCACCAGGCCGTCCAGATCGTCCGCCTTGATCGCCACGCACTCGGCTTCCCGCGTGATGCCTGCGTTGCCGGGCGCGCAGTAGAGCTTGTCGCAGAGGGGTGACGCCGCGATCGCCCAACAGAGCGCGTGCTCGCGTCCACCCGAGCCGACCACCAGTACCTTCATGAGCCTCTAGTCCTCTACGACGTCCTTTTGAAGCCCTGTTTCCAAGGCGTGCTTTTGAAGCCCTGTTTCCAGGGCGGGGGCCTTACGGCCTTGTTGCGAAGGCGAAGGCTTGTATCATGCCGACGCCATGACACAAGACCAACCCCTAATGGATCGCGATCCCGCCCCAGCCGCCCCGGCTCGAACCTTGCCGAGTTCACCGTGACAGAATTGTCGCGGGCGCTGAAGCGCACGGTCGAGGAGTCCTTCGGGTATGTGCGCGTCCGGGCGAGGTTTCCCAGCCCAAGCGGCACGGCTCCGGCCACGTCTACCTGCGCCTGAAGGACGAGACGTCGGTCATCGAATCGGTCTGCTGGCGCGGCACCGTCGCCAAGCTGGCGGTCCGTCCCGAGGAGGGGATGGAGGTCATCTGCACCGGCCGCCTGACCACGTATCCCGGCCGGTCGCAGTACCAGCTGGTGATCGAGACGATGGAACTGGCCGGCGAGGGCGCGCTGCTCAAGCTGCTGGAGGAGCGCAAGCGCCGGCTGGCCGCGGAGGGGCTGTTCGACGCGTCGCGCAAGAGCCCGCTGCCGTTCCTGCCTGGTGTGATCGGTGTCGTCACCTCTCCGACCGGAGCGGTGATCCGCGACATCCTGCACCGTCTGGCCGACCGGTTTCCGCGCCATGTGCTGCTGTGGCCGGTCGCGGTGCAGGGCGAGGGGGCCGCCGCCCAGGTCGCCGCCGCGATCAGGGGGTTCAACGGGATCGCGCCGGGCGGGCCGGTGCCGCGGCCCGACCTGATCATCGTGGCGCGCGGCGGCGGCTCGCTGGAAGACCTGATGGCCTTCAACGAGGAGATCGTGGTGCGCGCCGCGGCCGAAAGCGCGATCCCGCTGATCTCCGCCGTCGGGCACGAGACCGACACCACTCTGATCGACTTCGCGTCGGACCGGCGGGCGCCGACCCCGACCGCCGCGGCCGAGATGGCGGTGCCCGTCCGGGCCGAGCTGATCGCCCAGGTGCTCGACTGCCAGCGCCGGCTGCACGGCGGCACCGGGCGGATGATCCTGGAGCGGCGCAACCTGGTCGACGGCCTGGCGCGTGGCCTGGGCGATCCGCAGACGCTGCTGGAAGGCTGCGTCCAGCGGCTGGACGACCGCTGGGAGCGGCTGGGCATCGCGGTCGCCGGCACGATCGAGCGCCGGCGGACGCGGGTCGCCGAACTGGGCGCTAAGCTGCGCCACCCGCGCGAGGTGATGACGGCGGCGCGCGGGCGCCTGCAATCGGAAGCGCGCGCGCTGGGTGCCGGCCTGCGCCATGTGGTCGCGGCGGAGGAAAGCCGGCTCGGCCGCGTCGCTTCGCGGCTGACGCTGCTGCCAATCCGCATCCGCGTCGGGGACGGCGGCCGTAGGCTTGCCGAACTGGGCGAGCGGATGGATGCCGGCTATGGCCGGCTGGTCGCCGAGCGCACGAACCGCCTCAAGGCGGGAGCGGCCCTGCTGGAGAGCTATTCGTATCGAGGCATCCTGGAGCGCGGGTTCGCCCTGGTGACCGACGGCGCCGAGCAACCGGTCACCTCCGCGGGCGACGCGAAGGCCGGCATGCCGGTGACGCTGGAATTCCATGACGGCAAGGTCGATGCCGTCGTCGGCGGAGGCGGGCTGGCGCGCAGGGCGGAAACGCCGAAGCAGCCGCGCAAGACGGAGGCGAAGGCCAAGCAGGGGCTGTTGTTCTGAGGCTGTCCCGCCGCCGACCTCCCCGGCGGCCCCGGGGCCGGCTCAGTCCGGCCAGCGCCGGTGGAGCCACAGCCACTGCTCGGGCCTGGCGCGGACCCACTCCTCCACCACGGCGTTGATCCTGACCATCATGGCGCGCACGTCGGCGTCGCGGTTGCCGGACTTCGGCACGTCCATCGGCGGGAAGACGGTCAGCCGGAACCTGGCGCCGCCCAGGCGTTCGGTCAGGACCGGGACGATCGGACAGTCGAACCGCAGGGCGAGTTGGGCGATCGCCGGCGCGGTCATGGCGTCGCGCCCGAAGAACGGGACCGGAATGCCGTCGTTCATTTTCTGGTCGATCATCATGCAGACGCTGCCGCCGTCCCGCAGGGTCGCCATGATCTCGCGGGCGCCGGTGCGGCCTTTGGCGACGAAGCGGCTGCCGGTGACTGCGCGGACATGGTCGATGAGGCGGCCTACCGCAGGGTTGTTGGGGCGGCGATAGACGGCCGTGATCGGCAGGCCGTTGCGGGTCGCCCCCATGGTGTTGAGTTCCCAATTGGCGAGGTGGGCGGAGAAGAACAGCGTGGGAGTCCTGGCCTTCGCCATCCGCAGGACGCTGTCCGCACCGATCATCTCGGTACGGCGCCAGACCTCGTCGAGGTGGGGATACTCGGCCATGACCCGACCCAGATTGTCCCACATGCCGCGCAGGATCTCCTTCCGCCGTTCCGGCGTGGCGTCAGGCAGGGCGTGATCGATGTTGCGCAGGGCCTTGCGCGATGTACCCAGGCGCGGGCCGACGGTGCGACCGATCCAGCCGCCCAGCGCTGAGGCGGCGTCGAGCGGCAGCACCGCGAACACTCCATAAACAAAATAGAGAAAGGCCGCTTCCAGCGGATATCCAAGGTAGCGGCGGCGCAGCCGCGCGAAATCGGTTCTATGGGCCATGGGGACTTGGTGCGCAGGAGGAGGCGTATAGGGAAGCACAGGGTGCCAGGAGATGGTCCAGTGCCGACGGGTCGTCCCAGACGACCGACACCGGCACCACCCGGACCATCGCGCGGGCATCCGGCGGAAGCCGCACCGCATCCTTCGCGGTGGTGACCAGGGAGGCGCCGAGTCCGGCGGCATGTTCGACCAGGCGCATGACCTCGTCCGGTAGATAGGGGTGATGGTCGGCGAATGCGATCCTGCCGACCAGATGGGCACCCATGTCGTCCAGCGTCTCGAAGAACTTGGCCGGCCTGCCGATGCCGGCGAACGCGACCACGCGCTGTCCGCGCAAGGCTCGCGCGGCGGCGGGATCGGGCGTCAGGCGAGCCCGGAGGAGCGGAAGGCGGCTGCCGACCCGCTGCGCCACCCCCGCGGTGTCGCGGCCCAGCACGACCACCGCATCGGCCCTCGCCAGGCCGATGTCGACCGGCTCCCGCAGGGGGCCGGCCGGAATAGTGTGGCCGTTGCCGAAACCGGCGCCGCCATCGACGACCAGGATCGACAGGTCTTTTCCCAGTCGGGCGTTCTGGAAGCCGTCGTCCATGACGATGATCTCGGCTCCGGCCGCGGCGGCGCTCCGGGCACCGGCGACCCGGTCGCGGGCCACCCAGGTCGGCCGGGCCCTGGCCAGCAGGAGCGCCTCGTCGCCGACCGAGGCCGCGTCGTGCCCGGCGGGATCGACCAGGAGAGGACCCTTCTCCCGCCCGCCATAGCCGCGGGTCAGGAAGTGGACGCCACGGGAACCGAGGGCGGCGGCGACGGCCAGCGCCACCGGCGTCTTTCCGGCGCCGCCAGCCACCAGGTTGCCGACGCAGATCACCGGGACTCCGGTATGCTCCTTATGGGCCGACGCCCGGCGGACCCGGCCGATCGCGGCGAACAGCCGGCCGGCCGGCGACAGCAGGCGCGCTGCCATACCGGGCGGAGCGTACCAGAAGGCCGGGGTCTTCAGGGGCATGGCGCGATGCCGGCGGCGGCGAGGGTCGGGGCGAGGGCGTCCAGCACGGCATCGACCACCCGCCGGTTCCGGTCGGCGACGGCGCCTGCGGCCTTGGCCAGCCGCGACCGATCGGCGTCGTCGGTCAGCAATCGGCCGACCTCCCGGGCCAGTTCCTCACCGTCCCGGATGGCCACGGCGGCCTGGCCGGCCTGGAGCTGGGCGGCCACCTCGGAGAAGTTCGTCATGTGGGGGCCATGGATCACGGCGCAGCCGAGTTGGGCGGGCTCGACCGGGTTGTGGCCGCCGATCGGCACCAGCGAACCGCCGACGCAGACGACAGGCGCCAGTCGGAAGAACAGGCCCAACTCGCCCACGGTGTCGGCGACATAGACCTCGTGTTCCGGGCCGGGCAGGCCGCCGGTGGAGCGAACCGCCGAGGCGAGGCCGCGTTCGTCCAGCAGGCCGGAGACTTCGCCGCCCCGTTGGGGATGGCGCGGCACGATCACGGTGAGCAGGCCGGGCAGGCGGTCGCGCAGGGCGGTGTGGACATCGGCCGCGATGGCCTCCTCCCCGGGATGACTGCTCGCCAGCAGCCACAGAGGACGGTCGCCGAAAGCCTGGCGCAGGACAGCCAGGGCCGCGGGATCGGCCGGCAGAGGCTCCGCCGAGAATTTCAGGTTGCCGACGCAGCGCACGTCGCGGGCGCCCAGCCTGCGCAGCCGGTCGGCCTCCAGTTCGGTCTGGGCCAGGCAGAGGCTGAAGGTCCGCAGCAGGGGGCCGATGAAGCCCGGCACCCGGCTCCAGTTGCGGAACGAACCGGCGGACATGCGGGCATTGACCAGGGCGGCGGGGATGCGGCGGCGGCCGATCTCGCACAGCAGGTTCGGCCAGATCTCGGACTCGATCCAGAGCGCGAGGTCGGGCCGCCAGTGGTCCAGGAAGCGCCGGACATAGGGCATCCTGTCCACCGGCACATACTGGTGGATCGCCCGGGCGTGCAGTCGCCGCGCCATCAGCTCGGCCGAGGTGACGGTTCCGGTCGTGACGAGCACGTTGAGATCCGGATACCGTTCCAGCAGACGGTTGATCAGGACCAGAACCGACAGGGACTCCCCGACGCTCGCGGCATGGAACCAGGCGAGCGGTCCGGAGGGACGATGCACTGAGGCACAGCCCAACCGTTCCGGACCCCGGGCCGGATCTTCCTTTCCGGCTGCACGGCGGCGGGCGAGATACAACCGTATCGCGGGCCCGCCGATTTCCGTCAGCCCGCGATAGATTGTCTGCAACATCTGAGAACGGTGACCAGTCCGGCGTGAAAAAGCGCGGCACCTTACCACGATCGTCGGGGAGGGCTAAGGCTTTTCGTCTTAGGACTGTACCAATCGGTCCGAACAGCTCAAAGGCTTGAGGTTGTTGAGGAATTGTTCGGCCGAGGCGCGCCAGGACCAGGTCAGCGCATATGCACGGCAGCGTTCCGCAGGGATGGCGAGGGCGCAACTGACGGCTCGAGCCAGATCCTCGTCCAGGCATCCGACCGCCGCGCCGTCCACCACGTCGAGCGGTCCCGGCACCGGAAAGGCCGCGACCGGCACGCCCGAGGCCAGCGCTTCGAGCAGGACGAGACCGAAAGTGTCGGTCCTGGACGGGAAGACGAAGACGTCGGCCGCGGCGAAATACTGCGCCAGCTCTTCCCCATGGCGCGCTCCCGCGAACTTCACCCCCGGATAGCGCCGGCGGTACTCTTCCAACTGCGGGCCGTCGCCGACCACGTACTTGGTGCCGGGAAAATCCAGCTTGAGGAAGGCCTCCAGGTTCTTCTCCACCGCGATGCGGCCGACATACAGGGTGATCGGCCGTGGATCGGTCAGGAAGTCCTTGTCCCGCGGCCGGAACAGGTCGGTATCGACCCCGCGGGACCAGCGGCGGATGTTGCGGAAGCCGCGGGCCTCCAGGGCGTCCTCGATCGACTGCGTCGCGACCATCACCGCGGCGGCCGGGGCATGGAAGCGGCGGACGGCCGCGTAGCTCAGTGCCAGCGGCACCGGGACGCGGTCGCGGATATATTCGGGAAAGCGGGTGTGGTAGGCGGTGGTGAAAGGAATGTCGTGCTTCAGGCAGTAGCTTCTGGCGGCGAACCCCAGCGGTCCTTCGGTCGCGATGTGGATGGCGCCGGGGTTGCTGGACTCGATCATGCGGGCGAGCTTCCGCCCGGCGCCGAGCGCCAGCCGGATTTCCGGATAGCCGGGCAGCGGAACGGTGCGGAAGCGGTCCGGACCGATGATCTCGACGGCATGGCCGAGTTTCTCCAGTTCTTCCCGAATGGTCGTCAGGGTGCGGACGACCCCGTTGACCTGCGGGTACCAGGCATCCGAAACGATCAGAATCTTCACGCTGCCGCCCTGGCTGAGATCTTGACTGGCAGCAAGCGACGTGAAGCCGCCCAGTTTATGATTTCCAGCTCGCCGCTCTCGTGCTCGACGAGAGCCGTGCAGGATTCGACCCAATCCCCGTCGTTGCAATAGAGCACCCCCTCCATGGGACGCATTTCGGCGCTGTGGATATGCCCGCAGATGACTCCATCGACGTTGCGACGGCGCGCCTCCTCGGCCAGCGCCTTTTCGTAGTCGCCGATATACTCGACGGCGTTCTTGACGCGGTGCTTCAGATAAGCCGAGAGGGACCAGTATGTGAAGCCCAGTTTTCGGCGCACATAGTTGAACCAGGTGTTGATCCCCAGCAGCGCCGTGTAGGCGCCGTCGCCCAGGTGGGCGAGCCATTTGGCGTATTTGACGACGGCGTCGAACTGGTCGCCGTGGATCACCAGGAGCCGCCGGCCGTCGGCCGTGGTGTGGACCGCGTCCTCGACCACGGCGACCCCGCCGAAGTTCAGCCCGATATACTCCCGGAACGCCTCGTCATGGTTGCCGGGGATGTAGAAGACCTTGGCGCCCTTGCGCGCGCGGCGCAGAAGCTTCTGGACCACGCCGTTGTGGGCCTGCGGCCAGTACCAGCTGCGCTTCAGGCGCCAGCCGTCGACGATGTCGCCGACGAGGTACAGGTATTCGGAGTCGTGACAGCGGAGGAAATCCAGAAGAAGGTCGGCTTGGCAACCGCGGGTTCCCAGGTGAACGTCCGAGATCCAGATGCTTCGATAGTGCCGCACACCAATGTCTGGCTGCATGCGCCGGCTCCTCTAGGGCTTGCGAAGTCGGCGCCGATATACATCTAAATAAAAGCTGCTGGCAATGTTTTGGCGTGTTGCAAGTTCTCCCGCAACGTAATCTTATTATTCTTGTAATATTGGCGACTTCGCGATGTAATAAATCGGAAATACTACATAACTCTATACGTTTTGCTGAGCTTGTCGTCGCAGAAAGGAAGGCGTCGCCTTCATCTCCAGGCATGCTCCGGCTCCGCGAATTTTGGGCGGCGAGCGGCGATCCGCGTCCCATATGGATATGCAGGTCGTTTTCGCTTTGCCTGTAAACAACCGCGGGAGGAAACAATGCCGAAGTCCGACGGCCGGATCACCGACCAGAACCCGATGGGCACCGACGGGTTCGAGTTCGTCGAGTACACCGCTCCGGACACCAAGGAACTGGGCGCCCTGTTCGAGCGGATGGGCTTCACCGCCGTGGCGCGGCACCGCTCCAAGGACGTGACCCTGTACCGGCAGGGGGGAGTGAACTTCGTCGTCAACGCGGAGCCGGACAGCTTCGCGCAGGCCTTCGCCCGGGTCCACGGCCCCAGCGTCTGCGCGATCGCATTCCGCGTCGCCGATGCGGCCCATGCCTACAAGAGGGCGACCGAACTGGGCGCCAAGGGCGTGGCGGGCACCGCCGGGCCGATGGAACTGAACATTCCGGCGATCCAGGGCATCGGCGGCAGCCTGATCTACCTGGTGGACCGCTACGGCGACCGCAGCATCTACGACGTGGATTTCGAGTTCATCGATGGAGCCGAAAGCGCGCCGAAGGGGCTTGGGCTCAGCTCGATCGACCACCTGACCCACAACGTGCACCGCGGCCGCATGACCGAGTGGTCGGACTTCTATACGAAGCTGTTCAACTTCCGAGAGATCCGCTACTTCGACATAGAGGGCAAGCTGACGGGGTTGAAGTCGAAGGCGATGACCAGTCCCTGCGGCAAGATCCGCATCCCGATCAACGAATCCTCCGACGACAAGTCTCAGATCGAGGAATATCTCCGGGCTTACAAGGGCGAGGGCATCCAGCACATCGCGCTCGCGACCGACGATATCTACGAGACGGTGGAACTGGCCCGCAGCCGGGGCGTGGAGTTCCTGGCACCTCCCCCCGACACCTATTACGAGATGCTGGCGGACCGGCTGCCGGGGCACGGCGAGGACGTGGAGCGTCTGAAGCGGGACCACCTGCTGATCGACGGCGCACCCGGCGGCGGCCTGCTGCTCCAGATCTTCACCAACACGGTGATCGGGCCGATCTTCTTCGAGGTGATCCAGCGCAAGGGCGACGAGGGGTTCGGCGAGGGCAATTTCCGGGCCTTGTTCGAGAGCATCGAGCGCGACCAGATCCGCCGCGGCGTGCTTCAGGAAGACGGGTGAAAAAGAGGGGAGCGCGGCGGCGGGACACCTGCCGGCCGCCTCCCGGGGGCGCCGCATCCGATGCCTCAGGAGGCGAAGCGGTCTATGAGGGCCTGGGTCTTGGGTCCCACGGTCTGCCGGACCTCCCGCAGCCTGGCCATGGTGTCTGCCCGTTCGGCGGACGAAAGGTCCGGCACGGCCCCCTCGATGACGAGGATCAGGTTGTATTTGCCGTCGTCGCTGACTTGATCGATGATGCCGAACGCGATCGGGACGATGCGGGGATCTCCCAGGTCCAGGAGGAATTCGGACGCATAGATGCGGATCGTCCTGTCGTCATGTCCCGCCTCCTTCGCCAGCACGCGCAGGTCCTCGTCCGACAGCAGCCTGCTGATCTCCTTCCGCTGATCCTTCCGGGAGCGCAGCATTTCGGTCAACGCCACGAGCACGCCAAGCCGGGTTCGGTACGACCCGGGTTGTTCGCGCAATCGACGGAGCACATCGGGGACGATCTCCGGCCCGGAATCCGCCAAGCCCTTCCGCGACTGGCGCCGTTCGATGGTCGACGGGGATTGCAGGCCGTCGATGTATTGCTGAAAATCCGGCGATCCGGCGAAAGCCTGTCCGATGAGCGACGGAAGTCGATACATCGCGATGTCCGATGACGGGGATCGGTTGTTGGGGCAGGGACCAACTTCCGCGATGACTCGCTGGCCATTGTCCGCGATGAGTTGACCGCGCGTGTCGTCGAACCGCCATTGGATCGTCTTCTCGGAGCCGAGATACGGCTCGATCTCATTTTTGGCGATGCATTCGAAGGGGCGCTCGCGGGGCTCTCCGCCGGTTTCCTCCGGGGGAAGGATGATGTTCAGAGTAAGCCGGTCCTGCTGGATGCCCCGGCCGATCACGATGAACTCATAGGCATTGCGAAGGCCCACGCCGTAATGGCTGCGATCGCCGTCTCCGATCAGTTCGACCTGGGCACCCTTGACGTCCCCGTCGATCCGGACAATGACGAATTCCTTTCGGACCAGCGAGTTGACGAACCATAGAAGGACGATCGACGTCGCGGCTACGCCGGCAATCACGACGCCCTTGTACCGGATCGTCGCGGTCGATCCGAAAGCACCGAACAGAATCCCAAGGCCGCTGCACAGGATCAACTGCGCGGTGGTCATCCCGAGGATGCTCAAGCCTTGCGCGGCTGCACCGCCCGCCGTCAGGATCAAGCCTACCGTAACGCCGGCCCAGAATAGCGGTCCCATCGATCTGGCCTCCGAAGGAAATCAGACGGATTCACAGGAGCGATAATGGCGAATGGCATCAGCAGCCAATCAGGCTGACTTCTACGATTCTCAGAGCTTAGAGCGGAAAATTCCAATTCTGCATATCTTGCCTGATTTTGACTGGAAGATATCTGGATACGATTATCATTGTATAATGCGAGGTCTGCCGGCGTTGCATTCTCTTTCGGCTGATGGCCGGTTTGCGCTTCGGCTGGCGGTGTTCAGGCGGACGCGACCGATGCCTCCCAATACACCTCATCCGAGGCTTGGACCCGGGCATCGAGGCCGTACCCCTATGCCTCCTTCAAGCCGCTGAAGTGGACGCCGAGCAGTTTCGCGGCGGTGTCGAGCACGGCGGGGTCGACCGGCGGCGGCGCTATGTTGACGTCCTTGCGCAGCGCCTGGGTGATGATCTCCAGGGAGGCGACGCGGGCGTGCCATTTGCTGTTTGCCGCGATGGCGTGCCAGGGGGCGGCCACCGTCGAGGTCTTGTCGAACATGTCCTCGGCCGCGCCGATATAGTCGTCCCACCGCGCGCGGTTGCGCAGGTCCTCCTCGGTCAGCTTCCAGCGCTTGTAGGGATTGGTCAGGCGTTCCCGGAAGCGGTCGAGCTGTTCCTCCTGCGTGATGTGGAAGAACAGTTTCACGATCCGCACGCCGTCGTCCACCAGCAGGCGTTCGAACTCGTTGATCTCGTCGTAGGCGCGTTTCCATTCCTTCGGCTTGGCGAACTCCTGCACCCGCTCGACCAGCACCCTGCCGTACCAGGAGCGGTCGAAGATCGCGAAGGTGCCGGGCCCCGGCAGGCGCTGCCAGAAGCGCCACAGGTAATGCTGGCCGATCTCGTCCAGTTTGGGAGCGCCGATCGGCCAGACGTGGAATCCCCGCGGGTCGAGCGGCTCGGTGATCCTGCGGATGGCGCCGCCCTTGCCGGCGGCGTCCCAGCCCTCGAACACCACCACGGCCCGCCGCTTCTCGTGCCAGTAGGTCTGCTGGACGTGGAGCAGGTCGGTCTGCAGGATGTCGAGCCGCTTCTCGTAGGCCGACTTGTCGGCGAAGCGGTCGCCGTCCTGGACCAGCTTGTCCAGGCGGATCTTCGACTTGTCGGGCTTGATCTCGGTACGGCTCATCGTGGTCGTCTCTTCTGCGGCGTGAAGGGGGGTGGAGGAGCTTCTGCGGAACTCAACGCGTGGAACCTAAGTTCGGTCGCATCGGTTTAATCCGCAACCGGCGGGCAGGGGGCAGGCGGCCGGAGCGTGGAACCACGCCGGGCCGGCATCGACCGCCCGAAGCTACCCGCGAAAGTTCAACGTTGCGAGGATGGGCTAGTGACTCTCGGACCACGCATCTACAATCTCTTCCCGCTGCTGGTCGGCTCAGTCCATGATTGGTCCGGGCAGCTGGCACGCATCGCCGGAATGCAGTTCGACTGGGTCTTCCTCAATCCGATCCATTACCCGGGGTTCTCGGGCAGCCTGTACGCCGTCAAGGACCCGTACCGGCTGCACGACCGGTTCCAGGGCGGCGCTTCGGAACACCCCGACGACCTGATCCGGGGCTTCTGCCGGAATGCCGGCGAGAAGGGCCTGCGGGTGATGCTGGACCTGGTGGTCAACCACACCGCCAAGGATGCCGTCCTGGCCGAGCGGCATCCCGAATGGTACCGCCGCGAGGCCGACGGCAGCCTCTACAGCCCTCGCGCGGTCGATCCGGTCGATCCCGCCAACGTCACGATCTGGGGCGACCTGGCCGAACTGGACTACGGGAACGAACAGGCCCGCGCCGCGCTGGTCGAGTACTGGGCCAACTATGTCCGTCATTATGTCGGCCTGGGCGTCAAGGGCTTCCGCTGCGATGCCGCGTACCAGGTTCCCGCGCCGGTCTGGCGGGAGCTGATCGACGCCGCGCACGAGGTGGACGGCGAGGTCGAATTCTACGCGGAGACCCTCGGCTGCACGATCGAGCAGGTCGATGCGCTGGGCGACGCCGGGTTCGACTATCTGTTCAACAGCTCCAAATGGTGGGACTTCCAGGCGCCCTGGCTGCTCGACCAGTACAACCAGTTCCGCCACATCGCCCCGTCGGTGGCGTTTCCCGAGAGCCACGACACCGACCGGCTGGCCGCCGACGTGGGCAGCCAGGACCGGGAGCGGCTGGCCGCCCACCTGAAGATGCGGTACCTGTTCTCGGCCTGCTTCTCGTCGGGCGTGATGATGCCGATCGGTTACGAATACGGCTTCACGCGCAAGATGGACGTGGTCACGACCACGCCGGAGGACTGGGAGGAGCCGAAGGTCGACATCAGCCAGTTCGTCGCCGACGTGAACGCCATGCGGGCGGCGACGCCGGCCTTCAACGTGGAAGGCCCGCAGTTCCGCATCACGGCCCCACACAGCCCGCTGGTCGGCCTGTGCCGCAAGGGTGCGGGAGACGTCGAGGACTGCGCCGTCATCCTGATCAATCCCGACGAGAACCGGTCCCACACCATCGATCCCGGCCCGCTGCTGGCCGCGACCGGCGGACAGTTCGACGGCTTCCGGGACGTGACGCCGCAATGCTCGCCCCAGCTCTTCCGGCCCGGCGAGCCGATCGTGCTGGCTCCCCTGGAGATGAGGGTGTTCCGCGGCAATCCCGAAGCCCGCGCCAAGGTCTCGACCGGCGTGGACAGCGCCGAGCGCAAGGAGGCCTCGGGGCGGCTGCTGGAGAGCCTGGCCGCCGACCGCATCGCGATCGAGGGGGTCTATCCCGAACTGGACGGCGGCCGCTTCGCGATCAAGCGCGAGGTCGGCGACGTATTGGAGGTCTGGGCCGACGTCTTCACCGACGGGCATGAGAAGATCAACGCCTGCCTGAAGTACCGCGTCCAGGGCGACGACGCCTGGCACGAGGAGCCGCTTGTCTTCTTCGACAACGACCGCTGGACCGGCCGGATTCCGCTGACCCAGAACGGCCGCTACTGGTACACGGTCGAGGCGTGGCGCGACCTGTTCGAGACCTGGAGGGGCGACTTCATCAAGAAGCGCGACGCCGGGCAGGTGATTTCGCTGGAGCTGATCGAGGGGCGGGAACTGGTCGAGCGGGCCGCCGCCAAGGCCGTCGGCCCCGACCGCGAAGTGATGGAGACCACGCTGAACCGGCTGGCCCGCGGCGGGGAGGGCGGCGGACGGGCGGACGACGAGCTGACCACGCGGCTGCTGCTGTCGGACGACCTGCACATCGCCATGCGCCGGTCAGGCGAGCGCACGAACCGGTCGCGCTACAAGAGCGAGCTGGAATGCTTCGTCGACCGCACCGCGGCCCGCTACGCCGCCTGGTACGAGCTGTTCCCGCGCTCCATGAGCGACGATCCCAACCGGCACGGCACCTTCGACGACGTCATCGCCAAGCTGCCTTATGTGCGCGACATGGGTTTCGACGTGCTGTACTTCCCGCCGATCCACCCGATCGGGCGCACTTTCCGCAAGGGCAAGAACAACACGCTCGACGCCGGTGAGGAGGATGTCGGAAGCCCCTACGCGATCGGCTCCGAGGAGGGTGGCCACGACGCGCTCCACTCCGAACTGGGAAGCTTCGAGGATTTCGAGCGGCTGGTGAAGGCGGCCCATGCCCACGGGCTGGAGATCGCCATCGACTTCGCGATCCAGTGCTCGCCCGACCATCCCTGGATCAAGCAGCATCCGGACTGGTTCGACTGGCGCCCCGACGGCACCATCAAGTATGCCGAGAACCCGCCCAAGAAGTACCAGGACATCGTCAACGTCCACTTCTACCGCGGCGCCATGCCCGACATCTGGTACGCGCTCCGCGACGTCGTGCTGTTCTGGGCGGACAGGGGCGTCAGGATCTTCCGGGTGGACAATCCCCACACCAAGCCGCTGCCGTTCTGGGAATGGATGATCCGCGATGTCCAGGACCGCTATCCCGACGCGCTGTTCCTGGCCGAGGCCTTCACCAAGCCCAAGATGATGAAGCGCCTGGCCAAGGTCGGCTTCACCCAGAGCTATTCGTACTTCACCTGGCGCAACCACAAGCAGGAGATCACGGACTATCTGGTCGAGCTGACCTCCCTCGAGCCCAAGGAGTACATGCGGGCGAACTTCTTCGCCAACACGCCGGACATCAACCCGCCGATCCTGCAGACCGGCGGCCCGGCGGCTTTCAAGATGCGCGCCGTGCTGGCGTCGACCCTGTCCAGCGTCTACGGCTTGTACAGCGGCTACGAACTGTGCGAGGGTGCGCCGATCCCCGGCAAGGAAGAGTATCTGAACTCCGAGAAGTACGAGATCAAGGCGTGGGATTGGGACCGGCCGGGCAACATCCGGGACTATATCACCCGGATCAACAAGATCCGGCGGGAGAACCCGGCGATGCACGAGTACGACAACCTGCGCTTCTACAACGCCTTCGACGACAATATACTGTATTACGGCAAAATGACGCCGAACAAGGACAACTTCATCCTGGTCGCCGCCAACCTGGACACGCGCAACGCCCACGGAACGACCATCGAGGTCCCGCTGTGGGAGCTGGGCCTGCCGGACAGCGCCCATGTCGAGGTCGAGGACCTGTTCACCGGCGGGCGGTTCTTCTGGTACGGCAAGTTCCAGCAGATCCACCTGGACCCGCACCAGAATCCCTGCGGGATCTGGCGGATCATTCCCCCGGGGCTCGGCCTGCGGACATAGGTCCCGGGGTCCCGGGGTCCCGGGGTCCTGGTCGCCGTCCGGAACCGGCTGCGGCAATTTGCCTACCGCCATGGCCTTCAATCCGAACATTAAATGTAATTTTCTTAATTCCTGATGCTCAGGATCTTGCCGGACGCGACTGTTCCGCGTCCGGTGGGGTTTTAGGGGATCAGTGATGTCCGTTCGGTTTGGATTGCCGCAAGTCAGGCTTAAGGGCCGCCTCCTGGCCCTGGTTCTCCTTGCGTCCGCCGGCATGATCGTCATCGGCGTCATCGCGCTGGTCAACCTCCGGTCCGAAATGCTGCATGACCGCGTGCTGAAGGCGCGCGACCTCGTGGATGCCGCCGCCAACATCGCGGTCACCCATGCCGGGCTGGCCGCCACGGGCGCGATGCCGCAGGACGCAGCCAAGCGGGCGGCGGTCGAAGCGATCGCCATGCTGCGCTACGAGAACACTAACTACTTCTGGATCAACGATCTCGACGGCATCCTGATCGGTCATCCGACCCTGCCGGAGCGGATCGGGCGAAGCGTGCTCGACATCAGGGACGCCGACGGCATGGCGATGTTCGAGGCGTTCAACCGCATCGCGCGGGAACAGGGCAGCGGCTTCGTGCGGTACCGCTGGACGAAACCCGGCGAAACGGACCCGTCGCCGAAGATTTCATACGTGAAACGGATCGCCGGATGGGACTGGGTCGTCGGAACCGGGATCTATGTGGACGACGTCGATCAGGTCTTCCGGCGGAAGGCGCTTTTCCTCGCCGCGATCTTCGCCGCGGTGCTGGCCGCGGTGCTGGCCGGAGCGGCGCTGGTCACCCGCTCGATCGTGCGCCCTCTCTCCGGCCTGCGGCTGGTGATGACCCGCCTGTCCGAAGGCTCCATCGACGTCGCGGTGCCGGCCACCGGGCGGTCGGACGAGATCGGCGACATGGCCCGGACCGTCGAGGTGTTCAAGGACGGGCTGATCCAGGCCCGCATGCTGTCCGAGACCCAGGAGAGCCAGCGGCTGGAGAAGGAGCGCAAGCAGCGGCAGATGGAGAATTTCATCCGGGAGTTCGAGCTGACGGTGGTCAGCGTCCTGGACGGCCTTGCCGCCGCCGACCAGGCCATGCGCGCCAACGCCCGGCGGATGTCGGCCGGAGCGCGGGAAACCCGGGCCCAGGTCGCGACCGTCTCCGCGTCGTCCGGGGAGGCGCTGGCCAGCGTCCAGACCGTGGCCGCCGCGGCGGAGGAGCTGAGCAGTTCCATCCACGAGATATCGCGGCAGGCTGTGCAGGCGTCGGCCATGGCGGTGACGGCGGTGAGGGAGACCGCGGTGACCAGCGATGCGATCCGTCTCCTGGAGGAGAAGGTCGGCGGGATCGGCGCGGTCGTGCAGCTGATCGCCGACATCGCCGGCCAGACCAACCTACTGGCGCTGAACGCGACGATCGAGGCCGCACGGGCGGGAGAGGCCGGCAAGGGCTTCGCCATCGTCGCGTCGGAAGTGAAGGCGCTGGCCACCCAGACCGCCCGGGCGACCGAAGAGATCACCCGCCGATCTCCGAGATCCAGGGCGGCACCCACGCGTCGGCGGAAGCCATCGCGGCGATCGTGCAGGTCAACCGCGACATGAGCGGGGTTGCCGCGGCGATCTCGACCGCGGTGGAGCAGCAGCACTCGGCCACGCAGGAGATCGCGCGGAACGCGGACCAGGGCGCTGCCGGGGCCGCGGGCGTGACCGAGGCGATCGGCCTCGTCGAGCAGGCGGCGACGGAGACGGCGAGCGCCACCGAGGAAATGCATCGGACCGCCGAGGCGCTCGGGGAATATGCCGAAGTGCTGAAGCGCAAGGTCGACGACTTCCTGAAGCAGGTCCGCTTCGAGGAAGCCGAGGTCGGCACCCTGGTCGAGTGGGGAACGGACCTGGAGTTCGGAATCCCCCGCATCGACGCCGAGCACAGGAAGCTGCTGGATCTCGCCAACCGGGTCTACGCCAGCGTGAAGCGCGGAGAGGATCCGCATGTCCTGTCGGGGGCTTTCGACGAACTGCGCTCCTACGCCTTCGAGCATTTCAGCGAGGAGGAGGAGTTCATGATCCGCATCGGCTATCCGGAGGTGGACGAGCATAGCCGGCAGCACCGGATGTTCATCGCCCGCCTCGACGCCCTTGCCGAGACCTACCGCAAGGGGGCTGAGATCCGGGGGATCGATGTCGTCGGCCTGCTGGGCGGATGGTGGCAGACCCACATCAAGGGGGCCGACGGGGCGGTGGCGCGCTTCGCCGCGGAGCGGCGGCCGGCCATGCGGCAGGCTGCGTGACGCCGTCCGCCTCCGTCATATCGGGCTCTCCCCGGATCATCTCTATGGTGCAGTGCGACCTGGGGGACACATTGATCCAAATGTCACCAATGCGGTATGCAACCGCTGCGATTCCCGATAGAGTGCGTCCAACACATAAGAATCGGCCTGTCCCAGGAGCGCGCGGTGGATATTCTGGAAACCATCAAGGATTATGGTAACTATTACTATGCCGTTGTTTTCGCATGGACATTTCTCGAAGGTGAAACGTTCGTCATTTTCTCGGGCGTGGCTGCGCGCGAAGGCCTCCTTGACCTGCCCACGCTGATCGGTTTCGCCTGGGCGGGCAGCTTCCTCGGCGACCAGCTCTACTTCCTGATCGGCAGGCGTTACGGGGCCAGGCTGCTGCTGCGCTTCCCCCGGTGGAAACCGGGCGTCGACCATGCGCTGAGCCTGCTCAAACGGTACAGCACCGGTTTCATCCTCAGCTTCCGCTTCATCTACGGCGTGCGCAACTTCAGCTCCTTCGCCATGGGCATGAGCGGGCTGCCGTGGTCGCGTTTCGCATTCCTCAACTTCATCGCCGCCGGTGTCTGGGCCGTGTGCTTCGCCGGGGCCGGCTATCTGGCCGGCATGGCGCTCCAGCACGTGCTGGGCGACCTGGCGACCGGCTTCGGCCTGCTGATGCTGGCCGCGTTCCTGATCGCGATCCTGGTGCTGTTCAAGATGTCGCGGAAACGGCCCGCTCCGCCGGAGCCGACGGTATCGGGCCGGAACGTGCCGGCCCAGGCGGAGTGAGGGCCTTCGGCCGGCGATCCGTCAGTCGTCGACCCGGATCATGGCGTTGAAGGCGATGGAGATCCGCTCCGCCGGGCCGTGGTAGGGGTGGACGTAGTGGTTCAGCCAGCCCGGGAAGAGCAGCATCAACCCGTTCTCGGGCTTGATCGTCAGGCTGGGCAGCATCGAGAACTTGGGGTGATGGAACGCGGTCGGGAAGCTGCGGGGATCGACGAACTCGATGCAGCCGTTCTCCGGCCAGTCGCCCTCCATCTGGTCGACGTCGATGTAGTAGACGCCGCTCCAGTGCGATTTCGAGTGGTTGTGCAGCTTCGTGTAGCCGCCGTCCGGGATGATGTTGCCCCACATCTCGCCGTTCACGAAGCACTTGGCCGGGTCGAGCGGCTGGCCGAAATAGGTCTGGGTGACGGCGATCACGGCCTTGGCCACCTGGCCCTTCAACCGGTTCAGCGCGGGATGGTCCTGCTCGAAAAGGTCCTTCCGGCCCTGCCAGCCCCGGACGGCTGACATGTGCTTGTCGGGCGTGGCATCGCGCTCCTTCCGAAGGTACGCCGCCAGGTCGGCGTTCATCGCGGCATGGTCGCGGATGCGCGCCTTGAACAGCGGCGTTCCGAAACAATACATCACCGCTTCGTTCAGCTTGATAGACTGCATGCGGATACCTTTCGCCTTTCGTTGCGGAGGCCCGTCGCGGACCCCCGATACGGGACGCGATACGGAACGAAGGCCGGGCCGCTTCCCGCCTCCGCCTGCCGGTTACGTCGTTAACACCTGATAACATGGTTAACACAGCGGGAGCCTGGACAGAATTGCCTGTCGCGGCGACGATCGACATGTCTCCGTTGCGCGGACCGTGCCACGGCCCTATGGTGCTGCCCTGATCTTCAGGTTTTTGGCGCAGGCATGTCCGAGCTCAAGCATATCCGTAACTTCGCCATCATCGCCCATATCGATCACGGCAAGTCCACCCTGGCAGACCGCATGATCCAGATGTGCGGCGGCCTGGACTCGCGGGAGATGCGCGAGCAGGTGCTGGACAGCATGGACATCGAGCGGGAGCGCGGGATCACCATCAAGGCGCAGACCGTGCGCCTGCTCTATACCGCCAAGGACGGCGAGCAGTACCAGCTGAACCTGATGGACACCCCCGGCCACGTCGACTTCGCCTACGAGGTCAGCCGGTCGCTGGCGGCCTGCGAGGGGTCGATCCTGGTGGTGGACGCCAGCCAGGGGGTCGAGGCGCAGACGCTCGCCAACGTCTATCAGGCGATCGACAACAATCACGAGATCATCCCCGTCCTCAACAAGATCGACCTTCCCGCCGCCGAGCCGGAACGGGTGAAGGAGCAGATCGAGGACGTGATCGGGCTGGACGCGTCCGACGCCGTGATGATCTCCGCCAAGACCGGCCTGGGAATCCCGGACGTGCTGGAAGCGATCGTCCAGCGGCTGCCGCCGCCGAAGGGTAAGCCCGACGGCCCGGTCAAGGCGCTGCTGGTCGACAGCTGGTACGACCCCTACCTGGGCGTCGTCATCCTGGTGCGCGTGGTGGACGGCCAGCTCAAGGTCGGCATGAAGATGCGCATGATGGCGAGCGGCGCCGCGCGCGAGATCGACCGCGTCGGCGTCTTCACGCCCAAGGCGCTGCTGACCGGGGTGCTGAATCCCGGCGAGATGGGATTCATCACCGCCGGCATGAAGGACATCACCGAGACCAAGGTCGGCGACACCATCACCGACGACCGGCGGCCCGCGACCGAGATGCTGGCCGGCTTCAAGCCGTCCGTGCCGGTGGTGTTCTGCGGGTTGTTCCCGACCGATGCCGCCCAGTTCGAGCACCTGCGCGACAGCCTGGGCAAGCTGGCGCTGAACGACGCCAGCTTCCATTTCGAGGCGGAGACGTCGGCGGCGCTGGGCTTCGGCTTCCGCTGCGGCTTCCTGGGCCTGCTGCACCTGGAGATCATCCAGGAGCGGCTGGAGCGCGAGTTCGACCTGGACCTGATCACCACGGCGCCATCGGTGGTCTACAAGATCCACATGAACGACGGCAGCGTCATCGAACTGCACAATCCGGCCGACATGCCCGACCCGGTGCGGATCACCAAGATCGAGGAACCCTGGATCAAGGCGACCATCATGCTGCCGGACGAGTATCTGGGCAGCGTGCTCCAGCTCTGCACCGACCGGCGCGGCGAGCAGGTCGAGCTGACCTATGCCGGCAGCCGCGCCATGATGGTCTACCGCCTTCCGCTGAACGAGGTCGTGTTCGACTTCTACGACCGGTTGAAGAGCATCAGCCGGGGCTATGCCAGCTTCGATTACCAGTGGGACGAATACCGCGAGGGCGACCTGGTCAAGCTGTCGATCATGGTCAACGCCGAGCCGGTGGATGCCCTCAGCACCATCGTCCACCGGGCGGCGGCCGAGAAGCGCGGGCGCGCGCTATGCGAGCGGCTGAAGGAGCTGATCCCCCGGCAAATGTTCAAGATCGCGGTCCAGGCCGCCATCGGCAGCCGGGTCATCGCGCGCGAGACCATCAGCGCGATGCGCAAGGACGTTCTCGCCAAGTGCTACGGCGGCGACATCAGCCGCAAGCGCAAGCTGCTCGACAAGCAGAAGGAAGGCAAGAAGCGGATGCGCCAGTTCGGCCAAGTGGAAATCCCGCAGAGCGCCTTCATCGCCGCCCTCAAGATGAACGACAGCTGAATGACCGCCCCCGGCTCGCCGGGGGCGTTTTTCATTCAGGGCAGAAGCAGGATCGCTCCCGTGGTGGCGCGGGACTCCGCCGCCCTGTGCGCCTCCGCCGCCTCGGCGAGGGCGAAGCGGCGGCCGATCTCCACCTTGACCATCCCGGCGGCGATGGCTTCGAACAGGTCGGCCGCGTTGGCCCGAAAGGTTGCCGGGTCGGCATTGTGCGGGAAGACCGATGGCCGGGTCAGGAACAGGTTTCCCTTCTTGTTCAGAAGCTCCGGGTCGATCGCGGGGGCGGGGCCGGAGGCGGCGCCATAGACCACGACAAGCCCGAACGGAGCGGCGCAGTCGAGCGACTTGAGGAAAGTGTCGCGGCCGACCGAGTCATAGACGACGCGGGCCTTGCGACCTCCGGTCTCCTTCAGCAGCCTCTCCGGCCAGTCCGGGTCCGTGTAGTCGACCGCCACGTCGCAGCCGGCGGCCCGGGCGATCGCGCATTTCTCCGGCGAGCCTGCCGTGCCGACGACATGGGCGCCCAGCGCCTTGGCCCAGCGGGACAGGATCTGCCCGACGCCGCCGGCTGCGGCGTGGACCAGCACCAGGTCGCCGGCCTGCACGGCGTGGGTCTTCTTCAGCAGATACTGGGCGGTCAAGCCCTTGAACAGCAGGGACGCCGCCTGCTCGTCGGTGACTTCCGCCGGGATCTTCACCAGTTTCGCGGCCGGAACGTTCCGGATGTCGGCATAGGCGCCCAGCCCGGCATTCATGTAGGCGACGCGGTCGCCCACGGCGATGTCCCGGACCTCCGGCCCGACCGCTTCGACCACGCCGGCGCCCTCGTGACCCAGGCCGGTCGGCAGCGGGAGCGGATAGACGCCCTTGCGCTGGTAGACATCGATGTAGTTGAAGCCGACGGCGTTCTGCCGGACCTGCGCCTCGCCGGATCCCGGCGGAGGCAGGTCAGCCATTTCGAGGCGCATCACGTCGGGCGGTCCGAACTCCGCGATGCGGATCATGCGGGCGGTGGTCATCGGGTGCTCCGTGGTTCCAAGGGGTGCTTGCCCGTCAGGCGCAGGGGCGCCAGGGCCTCTGGCAGGCGATGCGGGCGTGCCGCGCGTCGTGGTGGCGCGGGTTTATCAGGATGTTGTGGCTTTCCGGCATGAGGGCCGAGGGAACGCGGAGCAGGGCGGAGCGCGCTTCCGCCAGCCAGCGGTCTCCGAAGGCCCGGCAGGCCTCGCGGTTTTCCAGGTGCGGCGCGTCCTCGAATCCGAGATAGTTGGTGTCGATGCCCAGCAGGACGTAGTCGTCCGGCACCAAAGCGAAATCCAGGTCCAGGTTGGCGCGCAGTTCGAGCGCCGCGAGCGCCGCATCCATGGCGGCGTAGACCACCGGCGTCCGCGGCGACGTCCACCGGCCGCCGAGAAGCTCGGCACCGGCGCCGGACAGGTCGGCGAAGGGCAGGCGGGTCAGGCGCCAGACTCGCATCAGGCGGCCAAGCCGTGGGCGATGCGGCCGAGCAGATGTTCGACCAGCCGCGCCCCCTCTTCGGTATCGAGAAGATCGAGCGGCGCCTCGTCCTCCAAGGCCTTGGACGGTCGGCGCAACCAGGTCAGCGCCTTCTCCCGGGAGCGGAAGGTCTCCATCGCATCCGCGATGATCCGGGCGATCCGGATCACCCGGCCGGACTGCTCGGGCGTCAGGCACTTCTTGCGCCGCCGTTCGGCCAGAACCTTCGGCGGTGCGACGATGCGATCCACCTCGGCTTGGCTGATCACCTGCAGTTCAAGCAGGTGATCGATCACGTCCACCGGCAGACCGTCGCGAACCAGACGCGCGATGTCCAGGTCACTCGAAAGCGTGCGGCCAGTGGTCTTTTCACCCCCCACGAGGGCGATCACCTGAGCGGCGCTGATCATACCTCAACCTCTCGGCCGACAGCCACGCGGCGCGGCGGCCTGAAAGCTTAAGGTGAAAATCCGAACCCATCAAGGGGAGGCATCATGCCGACGCGGGTACGACGCGGAAGTAGGTGCGGTCGGCGGTGCCGAGCCTGGACTGAAGGTCCTTGGCGACGATATCCCCGGCGACCTGGCTGGGCAGTTCAAGGATCCTGTGGTCCATGGTGCCGTGCTCCCCGGATGTGCCGAGTATCAGGAAGACGGGTCGTGAATTTTCTTTTTGCATGGCGTTTCCTCCTTACTGAGAAGCCAGCTTAATGCATGTTCGTGACGTTTTGCATTTTACCGATCGGTTTAATGCCGTGCGGCATTCTGCCGCTAAAGAGATTACGAATTAGTTTTACTATGCGCAGCGTTCCGCCAGCAGGTCGTTCCAGTCATACCGGACCATGTTCGCCCGCACTTCCGCCGGCGGGCCGATGCGGGGACCGCCCAGATAGGTCACTCCGGCCGAGGCGGCGGCTCGGGCCTGCTCGATCGTGCGGATGCCGACGAGGGCCACGCGCGTGCCCGTATGTTCCAGAATGCGGCCGGGGCGGGGGATGGGGCGGGGCGTTCCTCCTCCGCCAGAAGACCGTAAAGGCCGGTCGTTGTCCTGCCGATGAGTTCGCTCGCGGCCATGTCCCGGCCTCCCGGATCTGCGTGGCCATCCGACGGAATGCCCCTAAGTCTCACCGGCGGCATCACGACGCGGAATTTCAGTATGCTTGCGTATGGTGCCGGAGCGCTTGCGGTCGGCAGTGCTTGCGGTCAGTCCTCCGTCCGTCCCTCCTGCCGCAGCTGGTCGCGCAGCGCCGGGCGGTAGTCGGGGTATTTCAGGGTGACGCCCAGCTCGTCCTTGATCCGGTCGTTGCGCACCTTCTTGTTGTCCGCATAGAAGCTGGCCGCCATCGGGGACAGCTCGGCCCGGTCGAACGGCACCAGCGGCGGCGGCTCCACCCCCAGCAGCTCGCAGGCGAAGGCGGTGACCTCGTGGCCGGGGGCCGGATTGTCGTCGCACAGGTTGTAGGCGGCACCGGGGTTGGGCCGGTCGATCGAGGCGCGCAGCGTCCGCGCGATGTCGTCCACATGGATCCGGCTGAAGACCTGTCCCGGCTTGTCGATGCGGCGCGCCGTCCCGTTGCGAACGCTGTCGATCACGCTCCGGCCGGGACCGTAGATGCCGGCCAGGCGGAACAGGTGGACCGGCACTTCGTGATCGCGCCGCAGCCGGAGCCAAGCCTGCTCGGCGGCGGCCCGCTGCTTCTGGCGGCGGCCGGTCGGCTGGAGCGGCGTGGACTCGTCCACCCAGGCGCCGTCATGGTCGCCGTAGACGCCTGTCGTGGACAGATAGCCGACCCAGCGCAGTCCCGGCATCAGCGCCGCGATATCGGCAGCGTGGTGGTCGAGCACCGGGTCGCCGTCGGCATCGGGCGGCACGGCGGTCAGGAGATGGGTCGTTCCGGCGAGGGCCGCGGCGGCATCGTCCAGCGGCCGGCCGCGGTCGAACAGGTGCGTCTCGATGCCGCGCGCCGAATGGGCTGCCGCCTTGTCCGGGCTGCGCGTCGTGCCGGCGATGCGCCAGCCTTCGGGCCCATGCTCGCGCCGTGTGAGGTCGATGAAGGCCAGCGGGCTGAAACCCAGACCGAAGCAGAAGAGTCGGGGCGTTTGCGGTTGCTGCATGATGGTTGGCCTTGCGCTCGGAAACTCCAGGCCCGAACTTAAGGGCCACCATGACCAGATACAATGATCCCCCGAACCGCTCCGCCATCCGCCGTCTTCCGGTGCTGGCCGTGCTCGCGATCCTGGCGGCGGTGCCCGCCGCAGCCGCCGATCGCGAGGCTGTCGAGCACGCCCGCGAGGCGACCGCCTGCATGCAGCTGGCCGAGAAGAGGCCGGATGCGGCTTTCGACAGCGCCCTGACCTGGGAGGACCGCGGCGGCGGCGACATGGCCCGCCTGTGCCAAGCGATGGCGCTGTTCCACCAGGGGCAGTTCCAGGCCGCGGCGACGCGGCTGGAGGATCTCGTGCCGACCCTCGGCAAGGACACGCCCGAAGGAGCATCGAGCCTGCTGGCCCGCGCCGGCTGGGCTTGGCTTCGGGCGGGGGACACGGCCAAGGCGGAAAGATCCTACACCCAGGCCCTCGGCTACAGCCCGCGCGACCCCGAGTTGATGATCGACCGGGCTTTCGCCCGGGCCGAAGCCCAGCGCTACTGGGAAGCGATCGAGGACCTTAACCGGGCGATCGATCTGGCGCCGCGGCGTGCAGAGGCCTATCTCTACCGCGCCGGGGCTTATCGGGCGCTGGGCAACGACAGCAAGGCGCTCGACGATGTCGGCGTCGCCCTTCAGCTCGAACCGTCGAATCCGGAAGCGCTGCTGTTGCGCGGCAACCTGCGCGCGGTGACCGGCAACGCGGAGGGCGCCAAGTCCGACTGGAATACGGTCATGCGGATCGATCCCGACACCACCAGCGCCCGGGCCGCCGCGGACAACTTGAAACGGCTCCGCGACGGGCAGGCGGCCCCGCCGGCCGCCGGCGCGCCTCCCGCGCGTTAGGGCGCAGGGCCTATGTGGCCGGGACCTGCTCCCGGCAGCCCTCGAAGATGTCCTCCATGATCCGGCGCAGGTCGTAGCGCTGGCTCCAGCCGGGATAGTCGCGCCGGAAGACGCGGATATCGCTGATCCACCAGATATGGTCGCCGACCCGGTTGTCGTCGCGGTAGGTGATGTCCATCGGCCGCCCGGTCAGTTCCTCGCAGATCCCGATGGCTTCCAGCATGGAGCAGTTGGAGTGGCGGCCGCCGCCCATGTTGTAGACGGCGCCGGGGCGCGGCGCCTCGAACACGTGCCAGAACGCCGAGACCAGGTCGTGCGAGTGGATGTTGTCGCGCACCTGCTTGCCCTTGTAGCCGAACACGGTATAGGGCCTGCCGACGACCGCGCACTTCATCAGGTACGACAGGAAACCGTGGAGTTCCGCCCCGGAATGGCCGGGTCCGGTCAGGCAGCCGCCGCGGAAGACGGCGGTGCGCATCCCGAAATAGCGGCCGTATTCCTGCACCAGCACGTCGGCCGCGACCTTGGAGGCGCCGAACAGGCTGTGCAGGGTATGGTCGATGCTCATGGCTTCCGGAATGCCGTGTTCGGCCCAGGGATGGTCTTGCGACAGTTCCCAGCGGGTCTCCAACTCGACCAGCGGCAGCGCGTTGGGCGTGTCGCCATAGACCTTGTTGGTGCTGGTGAAGATGAAGACGGCGTCCCCGCAGAATTTCCGGGTTGCCTCAAGCAGGTTCAGCGTGCCGTTGGCGTTGGTGGTGAAATCGGTTACCGGTTCGCGGGCCGCCCAGTCGTGGGAAGGCTGCGCCGCGGTGTGGACCACCGCCGCGATGTCCGCGCCGTATCGCTCGAAGATCGCCTCGATCGCCGCGGCGTCCCGGATATCGACGGCGTGGTGGCGGTATGCAGGGATATCGCGGGCCAGCCGTTCCAGGCTCCACCGCGTGCTCGCACCGTCGCCGAAGAAATAGCGCCGCATGTCGTTGTCGATGCCGACGACGTCCAGTCCCTTGGCGTGGAAGTAGCGGGTCGCTTCCGCGCCGATCAGGCCGGCCGACCCGGTCACGATGACGATCGCCATGGCCACGTTTCCTTCTGAGGAGTTATGCCGAAAGTAAAGGGACCGAAAGTAAGGGCCGGTCGGTTAAGCGCCGGTTAGCGTCCGCTCGGCGTCGCGGCGGCGCCGATCCTCCCGGACGCCGTCCAGCAGGCAGACCAGCCTGTCGCCCATCGCGCCGAGATGGTAGCCGTCGAGTACGGTCGCGTAGGCTCGCTCCGTCATGGCGCGGCGCAGGTCGCCGTCCAGGATCAGGGTCCCCATCCGCCGCATGTAGCCGGGAAGGTCCGATGCGAGCATCCCGCTCTCCCCGTCGCGGAGGATATGCGCCGCCTCGCCGACCGGGGTGCCGAGCACGGCCACCTTCATGGCCATGTACTCGAACATCTTGGTCGGGCTCTTGCAGTGGTTGAACGGGTTGTCGGCCAGGGGCAGCAGGCCGATGTCGCACCGGGCCAGCAGGGCGGGCGCCTCCGTCGGCGCGATGCGTTCCCGGAAGACCAGGTTCGGCAGGTCGCCCAGCCGGGCGGCCAGGGTCGCCTTGAACTCCGGCCAGAAATCGCCGAAGCCGACGATGGTCAGCCGGGCAAGGTCGCGGATCGACGGCGGCAGCGCGGCGAAGGCGTCGATCGCCATGGTCACGTCGGCGACGATCTGCGGCCCCCAGATGTCGCCCAGCCAGATCAGCTCGACGGGATCGCCCGGCCCGCGCCCGGCCGCGTCGCGCAGGCCGGCGTCGAACATGGACAGGTCCGTTCCGGTCGGGACCAGTTCGCACCGCTCGTTGAACTGGCTGATGATCTCGACCAGTTGGCGGCTGGCGCAGACGCACAGGTCGGAGCTCCTGGCCATTTCCGCGGTTGCCGGGACCGGCCCGATGCTGGGCATGAACCGGGTCATTCCCGGCATGAACGGCGACCGGAAGTCGAAATCGTCGTAGTCCAGGACGACCGGATTGCCGTTCATGCCGGCGGCGAGCGCCACCGAGAGGCTGTGGTACGAAACCTTCTGCATGTAGAGGATGGCCGTCGGGTTGAGCTTGAGGATGTCGGCCCCGAGGGCGGCCAGCCGCAGCTTCTCCTGCTCGTCCATGCGGTAGGCGCCGGACCCCTGGCCGGACGCGCCGAGGTGGTCGAAGAAGGACAGGACTTCGGCGTTCAGGCCGCGTTCCCGGCACGCCTTGGCGAATGTGTAGGCGCGGATCCGGCTCGGCGCCAAGGTATAGCCGTCGGCCGCGACGAAGATGACGTCGGCTCGGCGGAATGCCTTGATCTGGGCTTGGGAGAAGCTGACTTCCTGCACGTCGGGCCATCCGCGGTCGATCTATGATGATCGACCTAGATTTCGGCCAATTGGTTAAGATGCCATTAGCCCAAATGCCTATTTCCAGCTTGACCTGAACGCGGAGTTGCGGCTTCCTGCTCCATTAGAATTACCTCTGGTGGAGAAATGCGTATTCTGGTGACCGGCGGGGCCGGGTTCGTCGGGTCGAACCTTGCGGCCTTCTTCAAGCGCGACATGCCCGATGCCGATGTCGTGGCGCTCGACAACCTGCGCCGCCGCGGCAGCGAACTGGCGCTGCCCCGGCTGAGGGCGGCCGGGGTCGAGTTCAGGCACGGCGATGTCCGCAACCCCGAGGATCTGGCCGAGGCCGGCGATTTCGACCTGATGCTGGAATGTTCGGCCGAGCCGTCGGTCCACGCCGGCTACGGCGCTTCCCCGGCCTATGTCGTCAACACGAACCTGATGGGCACGGTCAATTGCCTGGAGGCGGTGCGCCGGTGCGGTGCCGCGCTGGTCTTCCTGTCCACCAGCAGGGTCTACCCGATCGCCGGGCTCCGGGGCCTGCCGCTTCAGGCGGTCGGCAAGCGTCTCGCGCCGGCCATCGGCGCGGCGGGACCGGGCTGGTCGGAAGCCGGCATCACCACCGCCTTCCCGATGGCCGGCAGCCGGTCGATCTACGGGGCGACCAAGCTGGCGTCCGAACTCCTGATCGAGGAGTACGGCGCGATGTACGGGCTGCGCGCGGTGGTCAACCGGTGCGGCGTGCTGACCGGCCCGTGGCAGATGGGCAAGGTGGACCAGGGCTTCGTGGTCCTGTGGGCGGCCCGGCACCTGTTCGGCGGATCGCTGGCCTATATGGGATTCGACGGAACCGGGGCGCAGGTGCGGGACATCCTGCACGTCGCCGACCTGTACGACCTGATCCGGCTGCAGGTGGACCGGATCGGCGACCATGCCGGCCGGACCTACAATGTCGGGGGCGGGGCGGGGACGAGCGTTTCACTGGCGGAATTGACGGACCTCTGCGTGCGCCGCTGCCAGCGCGTCGTCGAGATCGGCCGCGATCCGGAAACCCGCGCGGCCGACATTCCCTACTACGTCACGGACAATGCCGCGGTGACCGCGGCGACCGGCTGGAAGCCGACCCGCGGTGTTGAGACGATCGTCGGGGATATCTTCGGCTGGCTGGAAGCCCATGGCGCCGAGGTTCAGCCAATCCTGCGCTGAGACCGCCCGAAGCGCATTCGAGGCGCATTTAACCTTTCGTTATTCGTTACCTCCTACTTTTGGCCGATCCGGCATAGCGACCCATTGCCGCAGGAGGAGAAGCCCCCATGAAGGTCCTATTCAGCAATCCGCCCTGGTGGCTGGAGCAGGTCACGGTCAGCCAGAACGGGACTTCCCGCGACATGTGCCTCGCCGGCATCGGCGCCGGGTCGCGCTGGCCGCACACGATCCACACCTATTCGACGCCGGACAATTTCGTCTTCGGCGGCTACCTGCCGTATCCGTTCTTCATGGGATACGCCTCGACCTATGCCGCGCGGGCGACCGGGGCGGAGGTGGTGATGCGCGACAGCCTGGCGCTCCGCGAGAGCTATGCCAGCTATTTCAATCATCTGCGCGAAGCCGGCTACCGCTACATCTTCATCGAATCGGCCTCGCCGAGCTGGGACCATGACGGCCAGATCATCCTCGGGATCAAGAAGGTGGTGCCGGAGGCCCGGATCGTCGTGACCGGCCCGATCTCCTCCAAGGGCAAGGAGATCATGGAGAACTTCCCGGTCCATGCGGTGATCAAGGGCGAGTACGAGAAGGGGTCGGTCAGGGTCCTGGAAGGGGAGGAGGGCGTGATCGAGCACGACCTGCTGACCCTAGAGGAAATGAACAACGCCCCGTTCCCCTACTACGACGAGGTGATCGCCCACCGCTACTGGGACGACAACCCGCGCGGCCAGACCGCACCCCATGCCCAGGTCTGGTCGAGCCGGGGATGCCCCTTCAAGTGCATCTTCTGCGTCTGGCCGGCGACCATGACCGGCAACGATCCGGACGGCACCTCCAAGCGCACGGTGCGCCACTATTCGCCCGACTACATGGAAGCATTCCTGTCCGAGCTGGTCGGCAGGTATGGCTACAGCTCGATCTATTTCGACGACGACACCTTCAACATCGGCAACGCCCATGTGCTGAAGATGTCGGAGGTCATGTCGAAGATCGGCCGGCCCTGGTCGGCCATGTGCCGGGCCGACACCTCCCGCATGGAGAGCTGGAAGGTGATGCGGGATTCCGGCTGCTACGGGGTCAAGCTGGGTTTCGAATCCGGCAACCAGTGGGTCGTGGACAATATCGTCAACAAGCACCTGGACCTGGAATACGCGACCAAGGTGGTCCACGAGATCAAGCGCCTGGGCATGACCTGCCACGGCACCTTCACCTACGGCCTGCCGGGCGAGACCAAGGAGCAGATGCTGGACACCAAGCGGTTCCTCGCCTCGCTGCCGCTCGACACCTGGCAGGAATCCGGCTGCGCCGCGATCGAGGGCACGCCCCTGTCCAACCTGGAGGAGGAGAAGGTCCAGAAGGTCTTCCCCGGCGCCGTCGCCGACGACAACTACGTGGTCGAGGCGGACGGCGCCAAGAAATGGCGCGAGCTGGCGTTCAGCCTGGCGAATTCCTGACCCGGGAGGGAGGGGGCGCGACGCGGAAGAGGCGGGGATGGGGCCAGCGACCTCGAGTCGCTTTCGCCGGGCGATCGTTTCCGCTAGGTATGCGCGTCCTTTCCGGTTTCCAGGCCCTCGTCATCCGCCATGCCAAACGGCCCTCTCTCGCTCTACCGCTCCCACCGGGGTACCGGCACCCTGAAGGCCGATGCCGCGCAGGAATACGCGGCCCAGAGGCTTCAGTCGCTGTACCAGGGCCTGAAGGACTACAAGCCCGCCATGGGCAGGGTCGGCTGGCGCGCCCGCTTCGGGCTGACGCGGCGGCCCGACCCCGCACCGCAGGGCCTGTACATCTATGGCGACGTCGGCCGCGGCAAGTCCATGCTGATGGACCTGTTCTTCGAGACGGCGCCGGTGGAACGGAAGCGCCGGGTCCATTTCCACGCCTTCATGATCGAGGTGCACGACCGCATGCACCGGCAGCGCCAAGCCTCGAAGGAGGAGGGCGGCTCCGGCGGCAAGAGCGTGGACGAGACGATCCCCGACCTGGCGAAGGCGCTCGCCGACGAGGCGTGGCTGCTGTGCTTCGACGAGTTCCACGTCACCGACATCGCCGACGCGATGATCCTGGGGCGGTTGTTCACGGCGCTGTTCGATCTCGGCGTCGTGGTCGTCGCGACGTCCAACTGGCCGCCGGACGACCTCTACAAGGACGGCCTTCAGCGCGACCTGTTCCTGCCGTTCATCCGGCTGCTGAAGGAGAAGGTGGACATCGTCGAGCTGACCGGCCCGACCGACTACCGTCGGGACCGGCTCAAGGGCGGCAAGGTCTATCACTGCCCCTACGGCCCGGCGACCGACCGGACGCTGGCGGAGCTGTTCGACAGCCTGACCGAGGGCGCCGTCGCGGCCCATTGCAGCCTGACCACCCAGGGCCGCAAGGTGGATGTCCCCAAGGCGGCCAAGGGCGTCGCCTTCTTCAGCTTCCACGAGCTGTGCGCCCGGCCGCTCGGCGCTGGCGACTACCTCGCGATCGCGACCCACTTCCACACCGTCATCATCGACCGGGTGCCGAAGCTGAAGGAGGCGCAGCGGAACGAGGCCAAGCGCTTCATGACGCTGATCGACTCGCTGTACGAGCACAAGGTCAAGACCATCATCGCCGCCGCCGGCCCGCCGGAAAGCCTGTACAGCGAGGGCACCCACGCCTTCGAGTTCCAGCGCACGGTCAGCCGACTGATGGAGATGCAGGCCGAGGATTACCTGGCGCTGGACCACCTCACCTGAACGGCCCGGTCACTGGCTGCGATCGACCGTCTGCGTCGTCGCCGGGCGCTCCATCAAGGGTTGGATCACGGATGCCAGCGACTTCAGCAGCTGCGAGGGCAGGGCGCTGGTGAACTTGTAGCGGGCGGCTTCCGGCCCGGCGACATGGGCGGTGATGGTGCCGAAGAAGCGGTCGCCGATGAAGAACACGAAGGTCGCGGTTCGGGCCATGACCCGGTCGGCGTAGCGGTGGTCGCCGGTGCCGGTCTTGCCGCCGATGGGCAGCGCCTGGCCGTCCGGGGCCGTGAAGGCGCCGCGCACGCGGCGCGCGGTGCCGTTCTCCACCACGTCCTGCAGGGCGCGCCGGACGGTCGCGGTGATCTCCGGCGCCAGCACCCGCTCGCCGGGCTTCTGGTCGAAGCCGAGGACCGCCTCATAGGGGGTTCCGGTCGCGAAATGAAGGCGTTCGACCCGCAGCGTCGGGACGCGGATGCCGTCGGACACGATTATCCCCATCAGGTCGGCCAGGGCGCCGGGACGGTCGGCGGAGCTGCCGATCGCGGTCGCGTAGGAAGGCGTCAGGCTGTCGAACGGATAGCCCAGCCGCTTCCAGGACTTGTGGATGCGCTGGAACGCCTCGGCTTCGAGAAGGATGCGGATGCGGGTGTCCTGGGCATGCTTGCGGCTGGTCTTGAACAGCCAGGCATAGGTCTCCTGCCGCTGGTCGGCGCTGGCCTGGAGCACTTCGCTGCGCTTCGCCTCGGGATGGTGCTGCAGATGCTCGACCAGCCAGAGCTGGAGCGGATGGACCCCGGTGATGTAGCCCCGGTCGGCCAGGATCCACTTGTCCTTGGCGTATTTGTCGAACAGGCGTTCGATCACCTGGTCGGTCAGTTCGCCCTTGGGCAGGCGCTCGCGCATGAAGCGGGTGAACTCGGCGAGGCTGGCCTTGGGCCGCACCGACAGGAAGGCGGTCGCGAGGCGGTGCGGAACCGGACGCACCCGCGTCGCCAGGAGCGCCAGCGCCTCGTCCGGTGTCTTGCCGCGGTAATCCGTGTAGAACCGGTTGAGGAAATAGCTGCCCTCCTTGTCGGCGAACTGCTCCAGATAGGCTTGGCGCGCCGGGTTGGACGGATCGGTCAGGAGCGTCCCCCCGGCATCCTCGGCACCCTCGGCGACATAGTACTGGACGATGTCCCGCATCATGCGGATGAAGGGCAGGTTGATCGAGCTGCGCAGCGACTCGGTGACGGTCGGGATCGAGCCGTTGTCCTTGTCGTCGAAGTTGACGAAGCTGTGGACGCCGCCGCCGGTGAAGAACCTCTCGCCGGGGTTGGCGGAATAGCGCCGCTCCATGGCCGCGGCCAGCAGGGTGGCGAGGCTGCGGTCGGCCGCGTCGGAAAGGTGTGTCGAGACCCAGCGCGTCAGGTTGTCGGGCGCGTCCAGCGACACCGAGCGGAGCTGCTGGCGGGGCAGGTGGCCGTAGCGGCCATGCAGTTCGGAAATGATCTCCAGGTAGGTGATCAGCGTCCGCAGCTTGGCGGTCGAGCCCAGGTCGAGCTTGGCGCCTTCGTTGATGTCGAGCGGCCGGTCCAGGTTGTCGGCCTGGATGCGGACATAGTTGGCATTGGGCCCGCGCTCGTACAGCATCACGCTGTAGATCACCTTGTGCAGGTCGTTCTTGCCGGAATCCAGCAGGCGGAAACCCGCCATTCCCAGCGTTTCGATGAAGCCGGGCTCGTTCAGCTTGGACAGCACCTCCACCATGCGCTGCTGGGTCGGCCCGTCCAGGCTGGTTTCCGCCGTCAGGTCGTAGCGGTCGAGCTGGTACAGGCTCGGGACGTTCAGCATGCCGAGCAGGCGGGTCCGGATCGCGTTCGCCGCCTTCTGTTCCACGAACGAAACGGGTGGCGGAAGCGGTGCATCGTTCCGGAAGCGCAACTTGATATCGAGCGCCGCGTCGCGCAGGTCTTCGGAGATCGTGCCCTGGGACGCCAGCAGCCGCAGGTGGCTGTCGGCCAGATCGTTCAGCGAGTTGCGGTCGGCGATCAGGTAGTGGGTCGGCCGGCGCTGGGCCAGCAGCAGGCTCAGCACCTGCTTGTAGATCTCCGCCTGGCGCAGCCGTTCCAAGCTGTTGCGGGGCGTCTGCGTCAGGATCGCGTTGGCGTCCTTGAAGTCGGTGCCGTACCAGGCCCACAGGCCGTCGCCCAGCCCGTTGACCTCGCCGAAGCCCAGGCGGGCGGTCAGCGGCGTGGAGTTCAGGTAGTCGACGACGATGCGCCGCCGGGCGAAGGTGGTGTCCTGGCCGTCCAGATAGGCCCGCACGCTGGCCGAGACCATCTGGCGCAGCTTCTCGGTCGCTCCCGAGGTCTGGCCGTCGGGAGAGTGGCGGTACTTCTCGATCTGGGTCGCCAGCGTGCTGCCGCCGGGGATGCGCATGCCGGGATTGAGCCACTGGGCCGGCAGCCCCAGGATGGCGAGCGCGAAGCGGTCCCACTCGACCGCGGGGTTCCGCTTCGGGTAGGTCGGGTCGAGCAGTTCCCGGTTCTCGATGAACAGCAGGGTGCCGACCACCAGCGGCGGCACGGAGTCGAAATCATCGTAGACCCGCTCCGGATAGCGCGCCGTGTACAGGATCGACCCGTTGCGGTCCTTCAGGGTCAGCCCGGCGCGGGTCTTCTCGCGGAACACCGCGAAGCCGCCGTACTCGACGAAGTCGGCCAGCTCGGGCGAGGTCCGGGCCTGCTGCTCGATCCGGAAACCGTTGCCGGTGAGCGCCTTGATGGCCTTCGGGATCTCGGTATAGCCGAGCCGCTCGTTATAGGGACCCTGGGTCGGGTACTTGATCAGGGTGCTGGCGCCCGGCTCGGCCTGATAAGTCAGCTTCTCGCCGTACTTGGTCAGAACCCCCGCCTGAAGCCAGGAGGTTCGCATCTCCTGGTAGCCGACCCAGCCGGTGCCCGTGGCCGCGGCGACCAGCACTCCACAGATCAGCCAGCGCTCCCAACCGAAGCGACGCATCAAGGCATGCCTTCCCGAAACAATATTGGCACCGGTCCGAAACGATCGCCGGATCGGCTTTATCAAAGGCTAGGCTGGCGTGGTTAACAAACTGTTTTCAGCGGTACTTCCACTACCGAAAAGGTTAAGTGTCCCCATTATGTGACACCTGAAGGATGAGACCTCCAAACAGTCGTCGGACAACTTCCGGAAGTTAATGAACGGCATTTTAGATAAACCGACTCACTTCGTTGGACTCACCGCGAAAGCCCGAAGTCTCTTCGGCGGCACTCCCGGACAATACAGCCATAGAGTGCGGAATCATGTGAATGCGTTCATACCCGAACCACCGATGTTCAGGCATGATGGTCCTCAGTTGCCCGTCGGCAGCAAGCGGGAGCGATCTCAGATCAGCCGGGACCGTGACCCGGCTTCTCCGTCAAAGGAGACCCCGGATTGGACTTGGCTCCACCGTCCGTAGACACTGCCCTGGCCGCGGGCGGTGGAGCCTCGTCGATCGGGCGGCGCGACCGCGGATACGCCGGTCAGCGGTCCGGCTTACCCAGAACCGCCTCCAGCGAGGAAATGAAGGCACGGACCTTGGGCGGCACCAGCCGGGGGCTCGGTCGAGCGGCTGCGGCGCGGCGCTCCGCTCAACCGCTACGACCGTCCGACCTTCTACGGCGGCGACGCGCGCGGAAGCCTGAGCGCGGACCGCTCGCCCCAAACGCAACTCCAGGGCGGTTCCGGCGGTTCTTCCTGATCCGGGCCGAGTGCCCGGATCAAGCAAGGACTCGTCGTCAAGGACTCAAATGGCCGGAACTGCTCCACCCCGCTGGTTTCATCCCTGGTCGGCGCCGACCGCGCCACGCTCCGCTGGGCGCTGTCGGCGAATGGACCGATCGCGTCCAATCGCCGGACCGCCGCCTGGGCGACGCGGGCCGGCGCCGCGTACCGCCGGCCGTTCGTGGCGCTGGAGAAGTGGAGGCTGCGCCGCCGCCTGGCGGAGGCCCCGCCCATGGCGCCGCCGGTCTTCATCGTCGGGCACTGGCGCAGCGGCACGACCCATCTTTACAACGTCCTCAGCCGGTCGCCCCAGTGGGGCTGGGTGCCGCCCTTCGCCGCGGCGCTGCCGTGGGATTTCCTCGGCATCGTCGGCCCGATCCGGACGATTCTGGAAGAACACCTGCCGAGCGACCGGCTGATCGACAACATCCCCGTCACGCCCGACTCGCCGCAGGAAGACGAACTGCCGCTGGCCCTGATGACCAGTATTTCCTATTACCACGGACTGTTCTTTCCAAGCCGGTTCGAGGAGCATTTCAACCGCGGCATCTTCTTCGACGGCTGCACGGAGGAGGAGATCGCGCAGTGGCGAGCCGCCTTCGGGTACTTTCTGGGCAAGGTGGCCCTGATCCGGCCGGGCCTTCCGCTGCTGCTGAAGAACCCGGTGCACTCCGCCCGCATCCCCCTGCTCCGCGCGATGTGGCCGGATGCCAAGTTCATCCATATCCACCGCAACCCGTTCGTGGTCTATCCCTCGACGCGCCGGACCTTCGCCACACTGCTGAACAGCTTCGCACTGCAGGACCCGTCCCGGGTGGACCTGGACCGGATCGTGCTGGACCTCTATCCGCGGCTGATGGACAGGCTGCTGGCCGACGCCGCGGCCTTGCCCGGAACCCACTACGCCGAGATCCGCTTCGAGGATTTCGAGCGGCAGCCGATCGCGGAACTGGAGCGGGTCTACGGCAGTCTCGGACTGCCGGGCTGGCCCGAAGCGGAGCGGCATTTCCAGGTCTATCTCGACGGTATCCGAGGTTACGCCAAGAACCGCCACCGGCACCCGCCCGACGAGGTGGACCGGGTCGGCCGGCACTGGGGCGCCCTGATCGACCGCTGGGGCTACGCGCCGCCCGCCGGGTAGGGGTAGAGATGATCTACACGATCGAGAAGGCGCTTTTCCGGCCGGCCGGCGCTATCGTCCCGTCTCCTGAACAACATCGGGCGACCGCCAATGACCGATTCCCTGCTTCGCCTCCATTCGGAAACCGTCCGGCCGGAATGGATCGACTACAACGGCCACATGAACGTCGCCTACTACGTGCTGGCGTTCGACCACGCGACCGACCGCCTGCTCGACCATGCTGGCCTGGGGGCGGCCTATGTGAAGGCGGAAAACCGGTCGGTCTTCGTGCTGGAGATGCACGTGACTTACGAACGGGAGGTCAGGCAGGGGGACCCGCTGGCCTTCGCCACCCGCATCCTCGGCGTCGACGGGAAGCGGGTCCACCTGATGCACGCCATGCATCACGGGACGGAGGGATGGCTGGCGGCAACCAACGAACTGGTGCTGATGCATGTCGATCTGGATGCCCGGCGCTCTTGTCCCCTGCCGGATGCGGCGCGCCTGCTGCTGGACGAGGTGCGGGCCGCCCAGTCAGGCATTCCGTCGCCGCCGCAGGTCGGCCGCGTGATCAGCCTCGGGACGCGCAAGCCGGATCGCCCTTCCGAGTGAAATCGTTCGTACGATCGCCTTAATCCGAGATTAGTTTGGCTTCCGCGTTGGTGTGACCTATCTAGGGCATCATGAAGCGTACCATCTCCGCCGTGCTCGCGGCAGCCCTCCTCGCCATTTCCACTTCCAGCGCCCTTGCCGACTGCACCGATCCGGCGGCGCCGGATGTCAATTGGCGGCGGTGCTATCTGGACAGCCGGGATCTCCGCAAGGTCAACCTGCAGGGTGCCATGCTGCGCGATGCCGGCTTCACGAGGGCAAAACTGGACGATGCCAACCTGACCGGCGTGGATGCCTATCGCGCCAAGTTCTTCAGTGCGAGCCTGACCGGAGCCACGTTGGACGAGGCCAGGCTGATCGAGGCCGACCTTACGCGGGCCATCATGACCGGAGCCTCTCTGGTGAACGCCGACCTGCGCAACGCCCGCTTCATCGACGCCAACCTGCGTAACGTCGACTTGACGGGCGCGCGGGTCCAAGGGACGGTCTTCCGCAACGCCGATCTGACCGGAGCGACCTGGGTGGACGGCAGGGTCTGCGTCGACCCGTCGATCGGGCAGTGCAACTGAGTCCGGTATCCTTCCTCGCGTAGTATCGCCGCTTGCAAGTTCCTAGACCTTAGGTCATAGCCTACGCCCGAAGTTCAGGTTCTGGCGGAGAGGGCGGCAGCATGGAGCAGGCGACCAAGTGGGCCGATCTTGCAATGGCGCGGATGGTCGCCGAATCGCTGCCGCCCACGCCCCAGCATTTCGCCATCTGGTACAGCTATTTCAGCGGCGATCTGCCGGATCTGACCCGCGCCCTGGACAAGCTGGCGGAGAACGGGCAGGTTCTCACGGCCGAGCGCATGGCGGAACTCCACGGCAAGTTCTTCAGTTTCGACCACGAGAAGCATGCCATCCGGGAGGCGGGCGCCCGGATCCAGGGGGCGCTGGGTCATCTCCTGGACCTGCTGCGCGCGTCCGGCGCCGACAGCGATCGTTACGGCAAGGCGCTCCAGCATTTCGGCGAGCGCGTGGAAGTGCGGGAGCTGGAGCAGCTCAGCGCGTTGGTCGATGCGATCGCGGCGGAAACCCAGCTGATGACCGAGCATAACCGCAGGCTGCACAGCCAATTGCAGTCCTCCAGCAGTCAGATGGACGAGTTGCGCCGCAACCTTGACGTCGTCCGCCAGGAAGCGATCACCGACTCGCTTACCGGACTGTTCAACCGTCGCCTGTTCGACGCGTCCCTGGGCGAGGCCGTCGCCCGGGCTGCCCAGGACGGTCGTCCGCTGAGCCTGCTGATGACCGACATCGACCATTTCAAGCGGTTCAACGACGCCCACGGCCACACGATCGGGGATCATGTGCTGGCGCTGGTCGCGCGCACGGTCAAGGAGTCCATCAGGGCGACCGACACGGCGGTCCGTTACGGCGGCGAGGAGTTCGCCGTGATCCTGCCCGACAGCCGGATGGCCGATGCCGTCAGGATCGGCGAGCAGATCCGGAAATCAGTCGCCTCCAAAAAACTGGTCAACCGGTCCAGGAACGTGACGCTGGGCACCATCACCCTGTCGGTCGGCGTCGCCCAGCTGGCCCGCGGCGAGTCCCCGGCGGACCTGATCAAGCGGGCCGACGCCGCGCTCTACGACGCCAAGCAGTCCGGACGAAACCGGGTCGCGGCAAAGGAGGCGCGGGGTACGGAAGCGGGGCAGGGCGGCTAGGCCGCTCCCCCGAAAGGCGGTGGGGCGCCGGTCAGGCCGGCTTGCGGGGCTTGGCGCCGCGGTTGTTGATCGCTCCCAGCAGCCCGGTCGCCGGGGGCGCGCTCGGCCGGGGCGCGCGAAGCTTGGGCAGCTTCATGGTGCTGCTGGCTTCCAGGGCCGCGTCCGTGGCGTCGTCCGCGATCCGGCGCCGGACGTCGGGTTCCAGAGTCGCGAAGGCGCGCGACGCGAAGTCCATGCCGATCTGGGACCGCGTCTGCTGAACCTGGCGCAACGCCTTGGAAACCAGGGTGCATTCCAGGGAGGTCATCCCGCTGAAACGATCCAGAACGTCGGCGAGGATCCCGATGGCTTGAATCGTATGGTCGTCATCGAGGCGCAAGGACGGCATGGGCGACTCCGGTCAACAATCGCTATCTTCTAACATGGGGTACCGGGTCCGGTCGAGGGCAACCCACCCCTTTTGAGCGTTCGGCGTACGATTGTCATCGGGGCCGCCCCAGATCATGTCAGGGACGTTCAACAAGTCCTTAAACTCGGGACCGCCGGCGGAGTATAGTCCCGCCCATGTCCGATCCATTCCACTATGACGATCCGCTGAACGACGCCGTTCCGGCGGTCCCACCGGCGACGGCCCCGGCCGCTCGACGCTATCCCTATTTCGACGGCCTGAACGAGGTTCAGCGCGAGGCGGTCGAGACGCTGGACGGTCCCGTGCTGGTGCTGGCCGGGGCCGGCACCGGCAAGACCCGCGTTCTGACGACCCGGCTGGCCCACCTGCTGATGACCCGGCGGGCGTCGCCGTTCCAGCTGCTGGCCGTGACCTTCACCAACAAGGCCGCCCGCGAGATGCGCGAGCGGGTCGGCGCGCTGATCGGCGCCCCGACCGAGGGCTGGTGGATGGGCACCTTCCACGCGCTCGCCGCGCGCATCCTGCGCCGGCACGCCGAGCTGGTGGGGCTGAAGAGCAACTTCACCATCCTGGACAGCGACGACCAGATCCGGCTGGTCAAGCAGCTGCTCAAGGCCGAGAACATCGACGACAAGAAGTGGCCGGCGCGCGCCGTGCTCAGCGTGATCGAGCGGTGGAAGGACCGGGCCCTCACGCCGGACAAGCTGAAGCCCCAGGATGGCGGCGACATGGCGGGGGGCCGCGTGGTCCAGCTCTACCGGACCTACCAGGAGCGGCTGCAGAGCTTGAACGCCTGCGATTTCGGCGACCTGCTGCTGCACAACATCACCCTGTTCCAGGCGAATCCCGAGGTGCTGGCGGAATACCAGCAGCGCTTCCGCTACCTGCTGGTCGACGAGTACCAGGACACCAACGTCGCCCAATACCTGTGGCTGCGGCTTCTGGCCCAGAAGCACAAGAACATCTGCTGCGTCGGCGACGACGATCAATCAATCTATGGTTGGAGAGGGGCGGAGGTCGGCAACATCCTGAGGTTCGAGAACGACTTTCCCGGCGCGAAGGTGATCCGGCTGGAGCAGAACTACCGCTCGACCGGCCACATCCTGGCCGCGGCGGCAGGCGTCATCTCGAACAACCAGGGACGGCTGGGCAAGACGCTGTGGACGCGGTCCGACCATGGCGACCGCGTCAAGGTCAGGGCATTGTGGGACGGCGAGGAAGAGGCCCGCTGGATCGGCGAGGAGATCGAGGCGCTTCAGCGCGCCAAGGTGCCGCTGAGCCAGATCGCGGTCCTGGTCCGCGCCGGCTTCCAGACCCGCGAGTTCGAGGAGCGCTTCATCACGCTGGGCATGCCCTACCGCGTCATCGGCGGACCGCGCTTCTACGAGCGGCAGGAGATCCGCGACGCGATGGCCTATCTGCGCATCGTCGTCCAGCCGGACGACGACCTGGCGTTCGAGCGGATCATCAACGTGCCCAAGCGCGGCGTCGGCCCCGCGACCATCCAGCAGCTCTACCAGCTCGCCCGCGCGCGGGGCATCCCGCTGACCGAGGCGACCTGGCAGCTTGTCCAGACCGACGAGCTGAAGCCGAAGATGCGGACGACGCTGCGCAACCTGATGACCGACTTCGACCGCTGGCGGACCCACGGGGCCGCCATTCCCCATACCGACCTGGCCCAGATGCTGCTGGACGAGTCGGGCTACACCGACATGTGGAAGGTGGACAAGACGCCCGAGGCGCCCGGCCGGCTGGAGAACCTGAAGGAACTGGTCGCCGCCATGGGCGAGTTCGAGAACCTCGCCGGGTTCATGGAGCATGTCAGCCTGGTCATGGACAATGCCGAGGCCAGCGGCACCGAGACGGTCAGCGTGATGACCCTGCATGGGGCCAAGGGGCTGGAGTTCGACTATGTGTTCCTGCCCGGCTGGGAGGACGGCCTGTTCCCCAGCCAGCGCTCCATGGACGATACCGGCATCGCCGGCCTGGAGGAGGAGCGCAGGCTGGCCTATGTCGGGTTGACGCGCGCCCGGCGGCGCGCCCATGTCAGCCATGCCGCCAACCGTCGGATGCACGGTTCCTGGGTCACGGCGATCCCTTCGCGCTTCGTCGGCGAACTGCCCGAACAGCATATCGAGACCGACGCGGCCCCCGGCCTGTCCGCGGCGCCGGCACCCGCATTCGGCGGAGGAGGCGGGTTCGGGAGCGGCTTCGGCGGAGGCTTCCGCGGCTTCGGCGGCGGTTTCGCCTCCAGGCCGCAGCGGCAGCCTCCGGGTCCCCGCACGGGTCCGGTGATCGAGGGAAGCGCCTTCGAGGTGTCGCCCCGGAAGCGGCCGGACCAGCCGCTGAAGCGGGGCATGCGGGTGTTCCACCAGAAGTTCGGCTATGGCACCGTGCAGGCGGTCGATGGCGACAAGCTGGAGATCGACTTCGAGCAGGCCGGCGTCAAGAAGGTGCTGGACAGCTTCGTCGTCCCCGCCGAAAAGGCAGGCTGAGGCGTTCGGCGGCGGAGCATGCGGCAGGCCTCCGTTAACGCTTCCGCAAACAAACCCGCTGTCCAATGGCCCGATCGGGATCACCGGTCGGGCACCTGCGGCCGATCATGTCTGGTGGGCGGGGTGGATGATCAAGAATCGCCAGATAACTTATGAAACCCTGGTCTGCCGGGAGGGACGCTGGCTCATCCACTGCATCGTTCCCGAGGAGGAGGATGCGGTCTCCATCGGCCGCCATCTGCTGTCGGAACCCGGCATCGAGGAGTTCAAGGTCGTGCGCAACCGGACCATGCTGTCCGGCTTCACCACAAAGCGGGAAATCCTCCACGAGGTCCGGCCGCCGGTGAAGGAAAAGGCCATGGTGGTCAGGGGCCGGATCGACCGCCCGGTCGTCTGCGAGCAGTTGGACGACATTTACGGCTTTCAGAGCCGGATGATCATGGGGCGGCTGTTCCGCCTGTTCTTGGACAAGTACCAGATCACCGCGTCCGAACTCCTGCACAACTGGACCTACCTGCGCAAGCTGTCCGAAGCGGGCAACATGATCCATGCCGCGGTCCATCAGGTCGCGATGGCGCAGGCGAACGAGTTCAATATCCCGGCGAAAGACCGGATCAAGCATGTCGAGGGCCTGGTCCACCAGGCGATGAACCGGTCCCGCGACTTCTACGCCGAGCGGCGCCGCCTGCCCCGGTTCGAGGCCGCCAACCTCGACCATGTCAGCCGGCGGATCCATGCCCGGAGCGGGCCGGAGAACTGGTCCTTCACGATGCTCTGCCTGCTGGCCCAGCACCTGATGGGCTACGGTTCGGTCGGCGGCAAGATGGAGATGCTGCTGGCCCTGATGACCGAGGATCTCGATCCCGGCCTGGCCGCCCTTTTCGAAGGGGTCGTCGCTGACGCGCTGGTCACTTCCGACATGGTGAAGGACCTGATCGGCCCCCACGCCAATCTTGCCGAATCGCTCTGCGCCCTGGCCGATTTCCTGCATGGGCGCAGCGATCCCAAACGGCTGAACCCCAACCTGGCGAAGATCGGCGCCCTGATCGCGCGCGGTGCCGGCGAGGGCTGCCGGCTCGTCCTGACGGAGCGGCTCATGGCCGAGCTGAAGCGCGACCATCCGCTCGACCGCAAATGCCCCGAGGCCGACGGCGCGCTCCTGGAAAGCGTGATCGAGCATCTGCGCGGCCCCGACGGCAAGCTGCTGGGCGGCGATGCCGCGGAAGCCGCCATTTCGGAACGGCTGGTCCGCCAGCGGCAGGCATTCCTGCGCGATCTCGGCATGGTCGAGGTCGCGGACCAGCTTCCGGGCAAGTGGAAGCCCAACGTGGTGTAGGCGCGGGCGCGAGGACGGCATCGCAGGCGGGGCGCCTTGCGCCCGCTCCGGCCATCGACCATAAACGCGGCTCCCCTCAACGCCGGGTTCCCCGTGTCATGACCATTCCCGATCTCTGGCGCATCGCGCTCACCGTGCCCGAAAACCTGGTGGCCTTCTTCGCCGACGCCGTGGGCGACCACGCGGTCTCCGTTTCGACCTTCGAGGTCGAGGAGGGGGTGAGCTGGCTGGTCGAGGCGATCTCCCACGGGGAGCCCGACCGGGCCTGGCTGACGGCCCGGATCGCCGTCCTGGCCGAGGCGATGGGGATCCCGGAACCCGCGATGGTGATCGAACCGGTCCCCCAGCTCGACTGGCTCACCAGGTCGTACAAGAGCTTTCCGCCGATCCGCGCCGGGCGCTGCTTCATCTACGGTTCGCACCATGAAGGCGGGGTGCCGCCGTCCGCGGTCGGGCTGCTGGTCGATGCGGCGACGGCCTTCGGCTCCGGCGAGCATGCGACGACCTACGGCTGCCTGGTGGCGCTGGACCGGTTGTCCAGGCATTTTCCGGTCGGCCGGGCGCTCGACATGGGCTGCGGGTCGGGCATCCTGGCGCTCGCGATCGCCAAGCTCTGGCATGTTCCGGTCGTCGCTTCGGACATCGACGCCGAGTCCGTGCGCGTGACCCGCCTGAATGCGCGGCGCAACCGGGTGTCGGCCCTGGTCCGGGCGGTCGGCGGCAACGGCTACAAGGTGGACGCGGTCCGGCGGGGCCGTCCCTACGACCTGATCGCCAGCAACATCCTGGCCCGGCCGCTGGCCCGCATGGCGCCCGACCTGCGCCGCGCCCTGCGGCCCGGCGGCTACGCGGTGCTGTCGGGGCTGCTGGACCGGCACGAGAACTGGGTTCTCGCCGCCCACCGGTCGCAGGGATTGCGGCTGGTCGGCCGCATTCCGGTCGGCGAGTGGCGGACCCTGGTCCTCCGCGGCTGAGGGCGGTTCCGGAAGTCCGGCTTGCCGCCGGTATTCGTCCTTGCGCGGAGGGGTAGGGGGATCTAGCCTTCCGGACGGCAAGCAGTTCCGGCAACCAGAGGAAGGTTTCTCCCGTGGAGGGCATCGCGACGGCTTCGGGCGAGTATGGCGGAGACGGCTCCCTTGACCGGCTGCTGAAGCAGGCCGGGCTCGGCCGGTCGTCGGCGGAGATCAGGGCCCTGGTCGCCGGGATCGTCGCGGCGCCCGTGGGGAATGACCCGGATGCCTGGCTCGAACTGCTGGGCGGGGGACGCCTGCCGGCTCCCCTGGTCGCCGAGCTCAAGGCGCTGCGCGCGATCCTGGCGGCGGAGCGGAGTTCCCGTCAGGCCGCCGTCCCGGACCATGCCGCCCGCGTCGCGGCGCTGCGGGCAGAACTGTCCCGGCGCGGGCTTTCCGGGTTCGTCGTGCCCCGCTCGGACGAGCACCAGGGGGAATATGTTCCGGCCCGCGCCGAGCGGCTTGCCTGGATCGCCGGGTTCACCGGCTCCGCCGGGCTGGCCGTCGTGCTGCTCGACCAGGCCGCCATCTTCGTCGACGGGCGCTACACCCTGCAGGCCCAGGCGGAGGTCTCGCCCGCGCTGTTCCAGTACAAGCACCTGACCGAAGATCCCCACGCGGAATGGATCGCCGCGGCGCTGCCCCGGGGTGGCCGTATCGGATACGATCCGTGGCTCCATACGGTCGGCTGGGTCGAGCGCCTGCGGGCCGTCCTGAGCCGCGTCGGCGGAGAGCTGCTGGCCTGCCCGGACAATCCCGTCGATGCGGTCTGGCCCGATCAGCCGCCGGTGCCGCTCGCTCCCGTGGTGCCCCACGACTTGCGCTTCGCCGGCAAGCCGGCGGCGGAGAAGCAGGCCGACGTGGCTATGGCGCTGAAGCAGGCGGGGCATGCGGCGGCGGTGCTGACCCAGCCCGACTCGATCGCCTGGCTGCTGAACATCCGGGGCGGCGACGTCCCGCACACGCCGCTGCCGCTGTCCTTCGCGATCATCGACGACCAGGGCGCCACGGATCTCTTCATCGACCGTCGCAAGCTTGCGCCCGGTCTGGAGGAGCATCTGGGCAACCACGTGGCAATTCGCGATCCGGACGAGTTCGGCCCGGCGCTCGACCGGTTCGGCGGGATGGCCGGCGCGAAGGTCAGGGTCGATCCGGCCTCCGCCGCCGCCTGGATCTTCGACAGGCTGCTGCTGGCCGATGCCAAGGTGGAGCGCGACTCCGATCCCGTCACGCTGCCCAAGTCCCGAAAGAACGAGGTCGAACTGGCGGGCGCCCGCGCGGCCCACGCGCGCGACGCCGTTGCGGTCACCCGCTTCCTGGCTTGGGTCGCCTCGGCCGGTCCGACCGGGGAAGTGGGGGAGATCGCGGCCGCGGCCAGGCTGCTCGACCTGAGGCGCGAGGGAGCGCTGTTCCGCGACCTCAGCTTCGAGACCATCTCCGGATTCGGGCCGAACGGCGCCATCGTCCATTACAGGGTGTCACCCAGGACGGAACGGCGCCTCGCCCCGGGCAGCCTGTACCTGATCGACAGCGGCGCGCAGTACCTGGACGGTACCACCGACATCACGCGGACAGTCTCGATCGGCGAACCGACGCCGGAAATGCGGGAGCATTTCACCCTCGTGCTGAAGGGGCATATCGCCATCGCGACGGTCCGCTTTCCCAAGGGGACGACCGGCTCCCAGCTCGACAGCCTCGCCCGGCACGCCTTGTGGCAGAAGGGACTGGATTTTGACCATGGCACCGGCCACGGAGTCGGCAGCTATCTCAGCGTCCATGAAGGGCCGCAGAGGATCTCCAAGGTCGGCAACACGGTCGCGCTGGAGCCGGGCATGATCCTGTCGAACGAGCCTGGCTATTACCGGACCGGCGCGTACGGCATCAGGATCGAGAACCTTGTCGCGGTCCAGCCCTGTGCGGATCTGGAGGGTGCGGAGCGGCCCATGCTGTCGTTCGAGACGCTGACCCTGGCTCCGATCGACTTGGTGCTGGTCGAGCCGACCCTGCTGACTTCCACGGAGATCGCGTGGCTCAACGCCTATCACGCCCGAGTCCGCGAATACCTGGTGCCGCAACTGGATCCAGCGACCGCCGCTTGGCTGATCCAGGCGACGAATCCTCTCATGGATTGAAAGCCGACGCTTCGCCGGATCAGGTCCCGGCATGCGGGCCGGGTCGGCGAATAGGCATATCCGCGTCGGTTTAAACGCAATATTTACGCTCGCACAGCATGGTGGACGCTGCAGCATTCGGCCGTAGCCGTCGGGTCGCATGCTGACGCGAATTATCAAATTGCGGCGTTCGGATCGGCGGAGTCCGGGCGCTGCGGATGAAATGGCCGGGTTGCGGCGACCGAACGGATCGCGTCGGCACGGCCATCGTCAACGGATGTATTTTGGAGCACACCATGAAGATCCTTGTGGTCGATGATTACGCAACCATGCGGCGTATCGTCCGTAACCTGCTGACCCAGATCGGTTATTCCGATATCGAGGAAGCGGGCGACGGCGTCACCGCGCTCGCCAAGCTGCGCGAGAGCAAGTTCGGCCTGGTGATCTCCGACTGGAACATGGAGCCGATGACGGGTCTTCAGCTTCTCAAGGAGATCCGCGCCGACAACAAGCTGAACGGCACGCCCTTCATCATGGTCACAGCCGAAAGCAAGACCGAGAACGTCGTCGCCGCCAAGGAAGCCGGCGTCAACAACTACATCGTCAAGCCCTTCAACGCCGACACGCTGAAGCAGAAGATCCAGTCCGTCATCGGTGGGTGACGGGTACGGGGGCGGTGGTGGACAAGCTGGTGCAGCTCACCGAAGACGAGTTCGAGCATATCGAGGATACCGTCGCGCGCACCGCGAAGGGTCGTGCCTTTCTGCGGCGCTATGCCCAGCGTGCTCAGGGCGGCGTGGCGGACGATATCCGCATCATGCTCGAACAGATGCGGTGCCTGCTGACCCAGGGCGCACCGATCTCCGGTGGAGCGTCGCATCTCGAGGTGCTGCGGCGCGAACTGCTGGAGATGGCCGGCTCGATCGAGAAGGCCCGCCGCGAAGTCGCGGCACTACAGCCCCCGGACAGTGGAAACAACAAGATCCTGTCGGCGACGAACGAGTTGGACGCCATCGTCTCGGCGACCGAACGCGCGTCGTTCGACATCCTCAATTCCGCCGAACGCCTGATGGACTTGGGAGCCAAGCTGCGCAAGGGTGGTGCCGATCCCGATCTCTGCACCGAGGTCGAGTCGGAGGTGATGAACATCTTCACCGCCTGCTCCTTCCAGGACCTCACCGGGCAGCGCACGAGCAAGGTGGTGAACGCCTTGCGCTACATCGAGCAGCGCGTCAACGCGATGATCGCGATCTGGGGCGTGGAGGGCGTGAAGCCCGCCGACGAGTTGCCCGACGTCTTCATCGACAAGCGTCCCGACGCGCATCTGCTGAACGGCCCGGCCCTGGACGGGCAGGGCGTCAGCCAGTCGGACGTGGATGCCCTGTTCGCCGATCCGCCGCCCGCACCAACTCCGCCGCCGAAGCCCGTCAAGGCGGCGGCGCCGATTCCGCCGCCACCTCCGCCAGCGGCCCGACCCGCCGCTCCTGCCTCCGCCCCGCCGAAAGCCGCGCGCAAGGCGGAAAAGGCTTCGCCGAAGCCGAAAGGCGCGGCCAAGCCGGCTCCGCCGCCCGTCGAAAAGGTGGCCAGTCCGCCGCCGCCGCCGCCTCCAACTCCGGCGCCTGAACCGCCGCCGGTCGTCGCGGCGCCACCTCCTCCTCCCCCGCCGCCGCCGCCTCCAGCGCCAGCACCGGCTCCACCGCCGCCACCCCCAACAGCTGCCGCACCCGCACCCAAGGCGGCGCTGGATCAGTCCGCGATCGACGCCCTGTTCGGCTGAGAGCGCGTAACGAGGCGAACATACCGGATTGTGCGGGTTCAATCGATTTTAACGAAATGCCCGCAAACTTGTCGTCGGGCGACACAAATCGCGGTCCCTGGCGCTACGCCGAGGACCATCGGAACTACAAGAGGGGCAGGGGATGATGGTCGAGACTACCGGGCGGAGCGCGCGCAAGCCTTTCATGGCGGAATTGCAGCAAGCCCGGCGGGCCGCGGCGCCCGGTTCCCCGCAGGCGGAGCCGGCGGGTTTGACCGCTCCTCTCTCGCCTGATGCAGGCCTGCCCGCGGGTCCGATCTCCGTCGAGGTCGACCACACCCCCGTCCTTCGATCGATCGCGGAGCTTCATGCGAAGTTCGACCGGTTCATGAGCAGCGATCGGACCGACATCGAGCAGATCCAGGTGGAGATCGCCGACATTTCCGGCCGGATCAAGGCGACCAAGGCGGAAATGGCGGCGCTCCGCCATCCTCTCGCCAGCGAGGACAAGTTCCAGCAGGCTTCGGAAGAGCTGAGCGCCGTGGTGAGCGCCACGGAGGCGGCCACCAACACGATCATCTCCTGCACGGAGGAGATCGAGGAGATCGTCCAGGAACTGAGGGCGCAGCTGCCCGACGGCTACCAGTCGAGCCGCGTCAACGACATGAACGAGATGATCGTCCGAATCTTCGAGGCGTGCAATTTCCAGGATCTGACGGGCCAGCGCATCACCAAGGTCGTCCGCGCGCTCGCCTTCATCGAGGAGCGGGTGGATGCCATGATGGGCGTCTGGCACAAGCGCGAGTTCGAAACCATGCCGCTGCCCCCCGGCATCGCCGCCAAGGACGGCGACCTGGAACTCCACGGACCGAACAAGGCGGATCCAAACAAGGGCATGATCAGCCAGGCGGACATTGACGCGCTGTTCGGGTGACCCTCGAAGCAGTCAGTTCGCCTTGCGCGGCGCGAAGACCGCCTCCAGGCTCGCCGCATCGAGAATGCGGTCGGCCCACATGTTCAGATCGTCGTCGGATGCCTGGAGCACGCGCTGGAGAGTGGTCTCCGGCACGGTTCCGAAGCGGCGGCGGAGCTGGCGCAACAGGATCTCGGCTTTGCCTTCCGCTTTGCCTTCCGCTTTGCCTTCCGCTTTGCCCTGGACTTTGCCGATCTGGATGCCTTCGGCCATCCATTGTTCAGACGCGATGGACATGACCCTCTCCTCCTGGCCCGGCAGAATTTCCCCGAGCACCTCGCTCAGGAGCCCCGGCGGTATCTCATTGGGCTCGGCGACAATGTAGCGCACCAGGGTTATCAAGTCATCGGTACCGAGGGCCGCCGCCGCGCGGCCCAGCCTCAGCAGCTTGGTCCGCAGATCGCCGCTGCCGTCGCCATGCTTCAGGATCAGCAGCCCGATCCGCAACGCCTTCTGACGCGAGAGCCGTGCGTCGTCGATGCGGCCCAGGTCGGCCAGCGAGTAGCGGAAATCCAGGACATGGGGCCGCAGCGCCTCGTCGTCGAAATCAAGCCCATCGGCGAAGGTGAGCGGCACCTGCCACTCGGACCTTCCGTGATAGACCACCAGCGGCATGATCAGAGGCAGGCGCCGGTGCGCGCTGTCCGGTGTCCCGCCCTCGTTCCGCAGCCACCATTCCCAGATCCTGACCATGTAGATCAGCAGTTGCAGCCCAATGCCAGGGTCGGGAGAAGACTTGTGCTCGACTAGAACATATATCAGGGCGTGGCGACCGTCCCTGGTGCGGACACGGTAGAGACGGTCCGTCCGGTACTCCCGCAGTTCGCCATCGACGAACGAGGTGTTCACCGGCTCCGGCGCTTCCGGCCCAAGCCGGTTGGCGACTTCGGCCGGCAATCGTTCCTTCAGCAACGCGCCGGCGGCCCCGGGCTGGTCGAGCAGGAGCTTGAAGAATTGGTCGTGGCGCCGGGTGATGCGGGGGGACATGGGCGGGTTGCAGCCGTATGCGATGGAAGTGCTCCCATACGTGCAAGACCCGCCTGCCCGCAAGCTGCCTGCGTCCCGCGCCCGGACTGCCGCCCTGCGGCATCTTCACACCGTCAGGTACCGCCTCACCTCCGTCTCCACCATGCCGGCCTTGGGGCCGGCCAGCACCACCTCTCCGCGGTCCATCACCGCGAAGTGATCCGCAAGGTCGCGGGCGAACTCGAAATACTGTTCGACCAGCAGGATCGCCATGTCGCCGCGGTCACCCAGCTTGCGGATCACCGCCTCGATCAGCTTGATGATGGAAGGCTGGATGCCCTCGGTCGGCTCGTCCAAAATCATCAAGCGGGGTCGCGTGACCAAGGCGCGGGCGATGGCGAGTTGCTGCTGCTGTCCGCCGGACAGGTCGCCGCCGCGCCGGTTCAGCATGCTCTTCAGAACGGGGAAGAGTTCGAAGATCTCGTCCGGGATCGTGCGGTCCTTGCGGGGCAGGGGGGCGAAGCCGGTCTGGAGGTTCTCCAGCACCGACAGCCGGGGAAAGATCTCGCGGCCCTGCGGCACATAGGCGATGCCGCGCCGGGCGCGGTCGTGCGGTGCCAGGCGGGCGATGTCTTGGCCCTCCCACAGGATACGGCCGTGGCGGATTGGCTCCAGCCCCAGCACCGCGCGCAGCAGGCTGGTCTTGCCGACGCCGTTGCGCCCGAGCAGGCAGGTGACGGCGCCCTTCGGCGCGTTCAACCCGACCCGGCGCAGGATGTGGCTGGCGCCGTAATAGAGGTCCACGTCTTCGACGGTCAGCATGGTTTCAGCGCCCCAGATAGACTTCGATGACGCGATGGTCGGCCTGCACGGTGTCGATCGATCCTTCTGCCAGGACCGATCCCTCGTGCAGGACCGTCACCTTGGCGCCCAGCGCCCGGACGAACTCCATGTCATGCTCGACCACCACGATGGAGCGTTCCCGCGCGATGTCGAGCAACAGGCGGGCGGTCGTCTCGGTCTCGTGGTCGGTCATGCCCGCGACCGGTTCGTCCAGCAGCAGAAGCTGGCCTTCCTGCATCAGCAACATGCCGATCTCCAGCCACTGCTTCTGGCCGTGGCTCAGGGCGCCGGCCTTCTCCGTCCGCCGGTCGCCCAGCCCGATGACGCCGAGGATCTCGTCGATCCGGCGGGCCTGCTGTCCGGTCAGGTGGAAGAACAGCGTTGCGAAGGTGCCGCGGTCGGTCTTCAGCGCCAGTTCCAGGTTCTCGAACACGGTGAGGTGCTCGAAAACAGTCGGCTTCTGGAACTTGCGGCCGATCCCGAGATTGGCGATCGCCGCCTCGTCCAGCCGGGTCAGGTCGACACTGCCGTTGAACAGCACGTCGCCGGTGTTCGGCTTCGTCTTGCCGGTGATGACGTCCATCATCGTCGTCTTGCCGGCGCCGTTCGGGCCGATGATGGTGCGCATCTCGCCCTTGTCGATGACCAGGCTCAGGCTGTTCAGCGCCTTGAACCCGTCGAAGCTGACCGACACGCCGTCCAGGTACAGGATCGACCCGGCCGGCTGGCGGGCGGTGCGGACCGGCGTCGCCTCGACCGGCAGGGTCAGTTCAGCGGCGTCAGGCGCCGTGCTTGCTCGCAGCATTGCCGCCGACCTCCTTGGGTGCCGAAGTGGATCTGAGGGCGATCCTGTCCCTGACCTGGCCCGCCAGGCCGACGATGCCGCGCGGCAGGAACAGGGTGCAGACGATGAACAGGGCGCCCAGGAAGAACAGCCAGAACTCCGGCGCCGCCCCGGTGAAGAAGCTTTTGGCGCCGTTGACCGTGAAGGCTCCCAGGATGGCGCCGAACAGGGTGCCGCGTCCGCCTACCGCGACCCAGACCGCGATCTCGATCGAGTTGCCGGGCGAGAACTCCGACGGGTTGATGATGCCGACCTGCGGCACGTACAGCGCCCCGGCGACGCCGGCCAGCATGGCCGACACGGTGAACACGAACAGCTTGGCGTTGGTCACCGAATAGCCCAGGAAGCGCACCCGGCTCTCCGCGTCGCGGATCGCCATCAGCACCCGGCCCAGCTTGGACGTGACGATGAAGCGGCTGACCAGATAGCCCAGCGCCAGCACCAGGGCGGAGGCGACGTAGAGTCCGATCCGGGTGCCCTGGTCCTGGATGTTGTATCCCAGGATCTCCTTGAAATCGGTCAGGCCGTTGTTCCCGCCGAAGCCCATCTCGTTGCGGAAGAAGGCCAGCATCAGGGCGAACACCATCGCCTGGGTGATGATCGAGAAATAAACGCCGGTGATCCGCGACCGGAATGTCAGCCAGCCCAGCGCGAAGGCCAGAAGGCCCGGCACCGCCATCACCATCAGCATGGCAAACCAGAACTGGTCGAAGCCCCACCAGTACCAGGGCAGCTCGCTCCAGTTCAGGAACACCATGAAATCGGGAATCTCCGCGTTGCCGTAGACGCTGCGATCTCCGATCTGGCGCATCAGGTACATGCCCATGCAGTAGCCGCCGAGCGCGAAGAAGGCGCCATGGCCCAGGCTCAGCGCGCCGGCATAGCCCCAGATCAGGTCCAGGCTGAGGGCGAGCAGGGCGAAGCACAGGTACTTGCCGAGCAGGCTCAGCATGTATGTGGGCAAGTGGAACGGGCTCTCCGGCGGCAGCGCCAGGTTCAGCACCGGCACCAGCACGATCGTGAGCGCCAGGAGGATCAGGAAGACCTGCCAGCCGCGGCGGGATTCCAGGGTCGCGAGACGCGACATCAGCAGCATGGCTTCAGGCCTCCGCGGCGCGGCCCTTGAGCGCGAACAGGCCGCGCGGGCGCTTCTGGATGAACAGGATGATGAAGACGAGGATCAGGATCTTGCCGAGCATGGCGCCCGCATAGGGCTCCAGGAACTTGTTGAAGATGCCCAGCGTCATGGCGCCCGCCAGCACGCCCCACAGGCTGCCCACCCCGCCGAACACGACCACCATGAAGCTGTCCACGATGTAGCCCTGGCCCAGGTTGGGACTGACGTTGCCGATCTGGCTGAGCGCCACCCCGGCCACCCCGGCGATGCCGGAGCCGAGGCCGAAGGTCAGGGCGTCGACCCAGCCGGTGCGGATGCCCATCGCCGACGCCATGTTCCGGTTCTGCGTCACCGCGCGCATCTGCAGGCCGAACGGGGTGTAGCGCAGCAGCGCCGCCAAGCCCGCCAGGACCGCGATGGCGAACAGGATGATCGCGATACGGTTGTAGGTCAGCACCATGCCCGGCATGGCTTCCCAGGCCCCCGTCATCCAGCCGGGGTTGGAGACCTCCTTGTTCGGCGCGCCGAAGATCGCGCGCACCGCCTGCTGAAGCATCAGGCTGATGCCCCAGGTCGCCAGCAGCGTTTCCAGCGGCCTGCCGTACAGGAAGCGGATGATGCCGCGCTCCATCACGACGCCGACGGCGCCCGCCACCAGGAAGGCGGCCGGGATCGAGACGACCAGGTAAAGGCCGAAGAAATCGGCGGGAATCCATTCGCGGAACAGCTGCTGCACCACCACCGTGGTGTAGGCGCCCAGCATGATCATCTCGCCGTGGGCCATGTTGATCACGCCCATCACGCCGAAAGTGATGGCGAGTCCGATCGCGGCGAGCAGCAGGACCGAGCCCAGGCTGATCCCCTGGAACAGGTTGAGCGCAAGTTCGGTCATGGCGAGGCGGCTGTCGATCCGGCCGAGCAGGTCGGTCGCGGCGGCGCGCACCCGGGCATCCGGTTCGGCGAAGGTGCCGTCCGCATTGACGGCCGCCAGCGGAGTCACCAGGGCCCGCACCTCGGGCGTCAGCCGCTGGGACAGGTCGTTGACCGCGGCCAGCCGCTCCGCCGGGTCGGGGCTGCCCAGGCTCATCTTGGCGTAGGTCAGCGCCATGGCGGCGCGAACATCCTCGACCGTCTCCCGGTCCAGCGCCTCGCGAAGCAGCGCCGCGGCTTCGGGCGTACGGTCGCGGGCCATGGTCTCGGCGGCGGCAAGACGCTTGGCCGGGTCGGGATTGTTGATCTGGAGCCGGCCGACGGCGCCCGCCAGCGCCGTGCGCAGCGCGTTGTTCACGTTGATGCGGGTCAGGTCGCGGCTCGTGGCGGTTCCGAGGGCTTCGCCGGTCACGGCGTCGGTCAGGGAGATGTCGCGTCCGGCGCTGCCGATCACCAGCCGGCCGTCGTCCTTGCGGTTGTAGAGACGGTTCTCCGACATGGCTTGCAGGACCGGCGTCGCGCGGTCGTCGCCCAGCCGCGCCAGCGCTTCGATGGCCGCGACCTTCTCGGTGAACCCCGGAGCCGCCAGTCCCGCGACCGCGTCGCCATAATCGTCCGCCCAGGCGGACGAGGCGGCGAAGGTGCCGAGCGCGATGCCGAAACCCGCGAGCCCGCCGACCACCAGGGCGGCCAGAATGACGGCATGAAGGCCGCGCAGAACCCGGGCGGCCGTCGCAAGGCATGAATTCAGGATGGTCAAGGAGCTTTCCCCCGGCGTGCGGCCCGGCAAGGGCCAGATGGCCTTCCCCGGAACAGGTCCGGAGAAGGCCACGGGACGGGTTGTTACTTGGCGTAGGCGCCGAACTTGGGCTCGGCGCAGTTTCCGCAGACCCAGGGGAAGGTCCAGTCGGCCGTCAGCTTGGCGGACTCGGGATGTAGGGGCTCCAGGCGGCGCCCTTGATCGCCTCGTCGGTCTGCGACACGATCGAGAACTGGCCGTCGGCCTGGATCTCGCCGATCATCACCGGCTTGGACAGGTGATGGTTGGTGTTCATCACGACGTCGTAGCCGCTCGGGCTGCGCACCTTCTGGCCGTACATGGCCTGGCGGACGGCATTGACCTCGGTGGTGCCGGCCTGCAGGACCGCCTGGGTCCACATCTTGAAGCCGATGTAGTGGGCTTCCATCGGGTCGTTGGTGACGCGCTTCTCGTTCTTGGTGAAGGCGTGCCACTGCTTGATGAAGGCGGCGTTCTCCGGCGTGTCCACCGACATGAAGTAGTTCCAGGCGGCGAGGTGGCCGACCAGGTTGGACGTGTCGATGCCGGCCAGTTCCTCTTCGCCGACCGAGAAGGCCACCACCGGGATGTCGGTCGCCTTGATGCCCTGATTGGCCAGTTCCTTGTAGAACGGCACGTTGGCATCGCCGTTGATGGTCGAGACGACGGCGGTCTTCTTGCCGGACGAGGCGAACTTCTTGATGTCGGCCACGATCGTCTGCCAGTCCGAGTGACCGAACGGCGTGTAGTTGATCATGATGTCGTCCTTGGCGACACCGTTGGAGATCAGGAATGCTTCCAGGATCTTGTTGGTGGTGCGCGGATAGACGTAGTCGGTGCCGGCCAGGACCCAGCGCTTGACCTCGCCGCCCTCGGGACCCATCAGGTACTCGACCGCCGGGATCGCCTGCTGGTTCGGCGCGGCGCCGGTGTAGAACACGTTGCGCGAGGACTCCTCGCCCTCGTACTGAACGGGATAGAACAGCAGGCCGTTCTTTTCCTCGAAGACCGGGAGCACGGACTTGCGGCTGACCGAGGTCCAGCAGCCGAACACGGCCGCGACCTTGTCCTTCTCGATCAACTCGCGCGCCTTTTCCGCGAACAACGGCCAGTTGGAGGCGGGATCGACCACCACGGCCTCGACCGGCCGGCCCAGCAGGCCACCCTTCTTGTTAAGGTCGTCCACCATCATCATGATGGTGTCCTTCAGCGTCGTCTCGCTGATCGCCATCGTTCCCGACAGGGAGTGGAGCACGCCGATCTTGATGGGGTCCGCCGCTTGAGCCACCCCGGCAAGCAGTGCCGAAACCGCGACGGCGCAGCCCAGCGCCGCAGACTTGATGCCGCTTTTGAACAGTCCCATGCTCTCGCCTCTAACTTTTTCGTGTTTAAAGCCCGGCGGGAGAAGAGCAATTTCGGGGCCAGAGGGGGAAGGGCGGAGCACGTGACGGCATTGCTCGGCCGAGGGGTAGCCACAACGAAGGGAGTGACCCCGTGTGTCGCCTAATGTTTGGGCAAAAGGTTAAAATATCAGCAAGAAATAGCGTATTTATGCAATGAGCATGCAATTCCTAAGGCGTATAGGCGCGGCGGCGAAAGATCCGGTCTTTCGCCGCCGTTTCGACCGGCAACGGCGTCAGCCGTTCGACGGGGAGCTGGAGATATCCTGAACCGTCTGCCCGACGACGTCGTCGTCGTTGGTGCGGGCCGCCAGATCGCCGAGCGAGACCACGCCGACGAGGCGTTTGTCGTTGTTCAGCACGGGCAACCGCCGGATATCGTTTTCCGCCATAAGTTCCGCGGCCTCGCTGCTGTCCTGGTCCTCCATGCAATAGACCAGCTTGTCCGACATGGCCTCCCGGACGCGGGTGACCTTGGGATCGTGCCCTTCCGCCACGGCGCGGATGGTGATGTCGCGGTCCGTCAGGGTGCCGACCAGACGGTCGTCCTCGCCGACAGGCAGGAAACCGGTATCGACATCGCGCATTTTTTGGGCGGCATCCCGCAGCAGAGTGTCGGGATGGACGAGTTCGACCTCCGTGGTCATGATGTCCCGGATCTTCATCGTCATCTCCTTTCAGGCTTGACACCTCTAGTCTGCCGAGAACCGGACCCCCTCGGGGAAAGTTCCCGCTTGCCGCACCCGCCTCCCGCATCGTGATCGGTCCCACCAAGACCACAGGAACTTTCCTCCGGACATTCCGTTGCTCACCTGACGGTCCAGGTCGACTTTCCGATCGGGCGGATAGACCGCGGCATTCGAACCGCGAAGACCACTCCCGACTCCCCGAGAGACCGCGCCGTTGCCTCAGTTCCAATGATGGAAGGGGTTGCGCATGCACCACTGGCTGTTGTGGAGCCGGTTCGTCGCCTTGAATATGGTCGGCGTCGCCGGGCTGTTTCTCGTCTGGGTCAATGGGTGGGTGGAGCGGGTGCTGGTGGCGGACAGCAGCCGGATCAGCGTGCTTATCTTCCTGCTGTTCGTCGTGGGCCTCCTGGCCAGCGCATGGCGCATCAACAAGGTGACGCAGGAACTCGACAACCTTCGCACTGGCAATACGCCGGTTTCCGAGGGCGGGCGGCTCGCGACGTACCGCCGAGCGCTGGAGACCGGCGGGGCCAGTGCCACGCGCGCGCTCGAACTGCGCCTCTTCTCCCGCATCGCCTTCATCCGGCACATCGCCAATGCCCTCGTTCTGCTCGGGCTGGTCGGCACGGTGGTCGGCTTCATCATGGCGTTGGGACAGGTAAACGCGGCCAATGCCAGCGACGTCAATGCCATCAGCGGCATCGTCGGCACCCTGATCGAAGGCATGGGAGTGGCGCTATACACCACCCTGGTCGGGTCGGTCCTCAACCTCTGGCTGGCGGCGAACTACCAGCTCCTGGCCACCGGCACGGCGAACCTCGCCGCCGCGTTGATTGACGCCGGCCATGCATGACCCATGGGATCCCGGAGACGACAGCGGAACGGTTTTCCGGGACGTCATCCTGCTGGCCCTGGCGGGCTTCATGTTCGTCACCGTGCTGCTGCTTCCCCATATCAATCCCAAAGGCAAGGAGTCGGAAGGCTCGACCGATCCGCCGGGCAACGTGATCGTCGAGCTGCGCTGGGACGACAAGCTGCGCACCGACGTCGATCTGTGGGTGCAGGCGCCCGGCGACGTCCCGGTGGGATATTCCAACAAGAGCGGCCTGATCTTCAACCTGCTGCGCGACGACCTCGGCAGCCACGCCGACCCGACGGAGGTCAATTTCGAGACGTCGTTCAGCCGGGGCATTCCACCGGGCGAATACACGGTGAATGTCCATCTGTTCCGAAATCTGGAAAACACATACCCTATCAATGTGCGGGTCGTGGTGAGGGTAAAGTCCGACAATGAGGCCGGGGCGCGGCCCATTGCGGCGACAACGGTCAGATTGGATCGCGAAGGTCAGGAACTGACCGCCTTCCGGTTCCGTTTGACTGAAAAAGGCGAACTCGTGCCCAACAGCCTGAACAGCGTCTTCAAACCGCTGCGTTCGGCCAAGACATTTTAAATAAAAGAGGCTTGCTTGAGACGCTGAACCGACATCCGACTTCGTCAGGAACCCGCTATGGAAAACTTGACCTACCTGTTCGTCTTCGTCGCTGCCGTCAGTTTGATGCTTGTCTTGGTAGCGCTGCGGTGGACCCATTCGCGTCTCGCAAGGGCGCTGATCCTGGCCCTTTTCGCCCTGCTTCTTCCCGCGGCCTATGCCGCCCCGGCTTCCCTGCTCGGACGGGCCAAGCCGGTCAGCCTCGAGTGGCTCGGCGCCCACGTCAAGGAAGCCTCCATCCTCAGCGCCTCCTATGTGGAGGGCGAGGCCATCTACCTGACCCTTCAGTGGGACCAGGTCCCCAATCTCTATCGTATCCCCTGGGATCGCGATACGGCTGAACAGCTCCAGCAGGCCATGCGGGACGCCCAGCGCGATGGCAGCACGGCGATGATGCGCCTGCCGTTCGAACCCAGCTGGGACAGGAACGAACCGCGCTTCTACGCGCTGCCCCAGCCCAAGATGCAGGAGAAGCAGGAACCTGGCGGAGGCGGCGGCGGGATCGAGTATCAGCGCCCCGGCCAGGCAGCCTGACCGGGCACTGTCCATCGGTGTAATCCGATGCTGTGCGTTCTCAGCATGCGTGCTAGGCTGATCCCGTTATCACTGTCAGCCAGCATCGTTCGAGGTCATGCAGACGGACTACGAGAGCGCCGCGGAGGCACCCCCGGTCAATCGCCGGACCATCGTCGGGTTGCTGGATCTGGCCGCCCATGTCATGGGAGCACCTTCGGCCATTCTCTGCCTGGACGGCGCCGGTTCGGTCTCCGTAGTGGCTTGCACTGGCATCGCGGAGGACAGGGCCGAGGCGCTGGGCCCGGATCTGGCGGCACTCCGCGACCGCCTGGATGTCTCCGGCCTGCTGATCGGGCCTCAACCGCTCTCCCGCGGAGCCGCCGCGGGTTTGCAGGTTCTGGCCGGTGCCGCCATCGCCGGGCCGGACCTGGAAAGACTTGGCAGCCTCTGGCTCTGCGGGCCGGCGGCCAGGATCGATCCGGACCGGCGGGAAACCGAAAGCCTGCGCCGGATCGCCGGGCTGATCGGGACGGAGATCGCGGAGCAGGTCGCCATGGACGGACGGCTGGCGGCCGCCCGGGCGGAAGCGGAGCGGGCGACGCGGTCGAAGTCGCGGTTCCTGTCCGCGGCCAACCATGACCTGCGCCAGCCCTATCAGGCGATCCACCTGTTCCTTCACCTGCTGCAGACCAAGCTCTCCGATCCGGGCCAGCAGTCGCTGGTGACCCGCATCCAGGAGGCGGTGCAGTCGAGCGAAATTCTGATGACGTCGTTGCTGGAGCTGTCCACGCTCGACGCCGGGACCGTGCGTCCGGCCGTGGTCCGGATCGGCGTCGGCGAAATCCTGGAGAGGATGATCCGGGAGTTCGAGCCGGCCGCCTTGGCGAAGGGATTGCGGCTGCGCTACGTGCCGTGCTCCGCCGCCGTCGTCACCGACCCCGTGCTGCTGGAGCGGATGCTCAAGCACCTGATCGGCAACGCGGTCCGCTTCACGGCCAAGGGCAGCATCATGATCGGCTGCCGACGGCGCGGCGACCGCGTCCGCGTCGAGGTCTGGGATACCGGCCCGGGTATCGCGGAGGACAAGAAGGCAGCCGTCTTTGAAGAGTTCGTCCAGATCGCCGCGGCCGGGCCGCGCGACCGGGGACGGGGGCTCGGCCTTGGGTTGGCGATCGTGGAGCGGACCGCCCGGCTGCTCGGCCACGGCATCGACGTTTGTTCGACGGTTGGCAAGGGATCCGTCTTCACGATCTCGATGCGCCGTGCCGGGCGCGCCGGCGAGGCGGCGGCGGCGGATCCGGTTTCGGTCCTGGTGATCGGCGGCGACTCCGTCCAGGTGACGGCGCTGCGGGTCATGCTGGAAAGCTGGAATTGTTCGGTCGCAACGGCGGCGGTACCCGAGAAGGCCGGCGCCGCGGCGGATCTCCTGATCGCCGAGCTTCGGCCGGGGAGCGCCGCCAACGGCCTGGAAGCGGTCGATTCGGTGCGCCGGCGCTTCGGGCGGGCGATCCCGGCCATCGTGGTTTCCGGCGACGACGGGCCGGAGCGGGTGAAGCTGCTGGGAGATGCCGACGTTTCCGTGCTGCTGAGGCCCTTCGGTCCGGATCATCTGAAAAACGTGATGGAAGCCGCCCTGATGCGCCCGATCGGACCCCGATGATCAATTGCGCGTGAAACAATCCATTAACATTGACAGTCACTCTCCCTGTAAGGCTATTCTGAGAACCACGACATCTCGGCGCGGGTAGTCGCGCTGGAAAGAGCTGTCTGAAGAAAAGACGCTTACAGGAGGCTTAAAATGCATCAAGCACTGCGCGGGGCGGCCCTCGGGTTGGCTCTCGCGGCGGGCTTCGCTTCACCGCTCGCGGCAAAAACTCTGGTTTATTGCTCCGAAGGCAGCCCGGAAGGTTTCAATCCTGCGTTTTTCACCGCAGGCACGACATTTGATGCGACGTCGCGCCAAGTCTTCGACAAGCTCGTCCATTTCGAGCGCGGCACGACCAAGATCGTGCCCGGTCTGGCGGAATCCTGGGAAGTGTCGGAGGAGGGGCTGGAATACACCTTCAAGCTCCGCAAAGGCGTGAAGTTCCACACGTCCAAGTCGTTCAAGCCGACTCGCGACTTCACTGCCCAGGACGTGGTCTTCACGTTCGAGCGCCAGTGGAAGGCCGAGCACCCCTATCATACGGTGTCCGGCGGCGCGTACGAATATTTCAACAGCATGGACATGCCCAAGCTGTTGAAGAGCATCGAGGCGGTGGACGACTATACGGTCAAGTTCACCCTCAACGAGCCCGAGGCGCCGTTCCTCGCCAACCTCGCGATGGATTTCGCGTCCATCCAGTCGGCCGAGTACGCCGACCAGATGGCCAAGGCCGGCACCCAGACCAAGGTCGACCAGGAGCCGGTCGGCACCGGCCCGTTCCAGTTCGTGGGATACCAGAAGGACGCCGTCATCCGGTATCGGGCCAACCCGGATTACTGGGCGGGAAGGCGCCGATCGACACGCTGGTGTTCTCGATCACGCCGGACGCCTCGGTCCGCTACGCCAAGCTGAAGGCCGGCGAGTGCCATGTCATGGCCTACCCGAACCCGGCCGACCTCGCCGCCATGAAGACCGACCCGGCCATCAACCTGATGTCGCAGGAAGGCCTGAACGTCGGCTATCTCGCCTTCAACACCGAGAAGGAGCCCTTCACCAACGTCAAGGTGCGGCAGGCGCTGAGCATGGCGGTCAACAAGGACGCCATCATCGAGGCGGTCTACCAGGGCGCCGGCAAGACGGCCAAGAACCCGATCCCGCCGACCATCTGGTCGTACAACGATGCGGTGGAGGACACCAGGTACGATCCGGAGGCGGCGCGCAAGCTGCTGGCCGAAGCCGGTTTCCCCAACGGTTTCGAGACCGACCTGTGGGCCATGCCGGTGCAGCGGCCGTACAACCCCAATGCCCGCCGCATGGCCGAGATGGTCCAGGCCGACTGGGCGAAGATCGGCGTCAAGGTCAAGATCGTCAGCTACGAGTGGGGCGAGTACCTTCGCCGCACCAAGGACGGCGAGCACCAGACCATGCTGATGGGCTGGACCGGCGACAACGGCGACCCCGACAACTTCCTGTATGTCCTGCTCGGCTGCGAGGCGGTCGGCAGCGCCAATCGCGCCCGCTTCTGCCATCAGCCGTTCAACGAATTGCTGGTCAAGGCCAAGCGGACGCCGGACATCGCCGAGCGCACCAAGTTCTATGAACAGGCGCAGGTGGTGTTCAAGGAGCAGGCGCCATGGGTCACGGTCGCCCACTCCGTCGTGTTCGAGCCGATCCGCAAGGAAGTGCAGAACTACAAGATCGATCCGTTCGGCGGCCACATCTTCTACGGCGTGGACCTGAACTAGAACCGATCGGAAGCTGAAGACCCCCCTGCCCTCCGGGCAGGGGGCGATCCCGCTTTTCCGCAGACATAAAGCTGACCATGTTCCGTTTCATTCTGACCCGGTTCAGCCTGATCATTCCGACCTTCATCGGCGTGACCCTGCTGACCTTCGCGCTGATCCGGCTGGTCCCGGGCGACCCGGTCGAGCTGATGGCCGGCGAGCGCGGCATCTCCCCCGAGCGCCATGCCGAACTGCGGGCCGCCATGGGCTTGGACAAGCCCCTGTTGGTCCAGTACGGCACCTACATCGCCGACGTGGTGCGCGGCGACCTCGGCCAGTCCGTCGTGACCCGCACGCCCGTCCTGGACGAGTTCCTGACCCTGTTCCCGGCGACCATCGAGCTGTCGGTCTGCGCCATCCTGTTCGCCATGATCATCGGCCTGCCGCTTGGCATCATCGCCGCGGTCAAGCGCGGATCGGTGTTCGACCATAGCCTGATGGGCATCAGCCTGACCGGCTATTCCATGCCGATCTTCTGGTGGGCGCTGCTGCTGATCCTGCTGTTCTCGGTCAACCTGGGCTGGACTCCGGTTTCGGGGCGCATCTCCGTCATGTACTGGGTGGAGCCGGTGACCGGCTTCCTGCTGATCGACAGCCTGCTATCGGAGGAGGAGGGCGCCTTCGCCTCGGCCCTGTCGCACCTGATCCTGCCCGCCATCGTGCTCGGCACCGTGCCGCTCGCGGTGATCGCGCGCATGACCCGGTCGTCGATGCTGGAAGTGCTGGGCGAAGACTATATCCGCACGGCGCGGGCCAAGGGCTTGGCGCCGTTCCGGGTGATCGCCCAGCATGCGCTTCGGAACGCCCTGATCCCCGTGGTGACCGTCATCGGTCTTCAGGTCGGCGTGCTGTTCGCCGGCGCGATCCTGACCGAGACCATCTTCGCCTGGCCGGGCATCGGCAAGTGGCTGATCGAATCCGTGGCGAGGCGCGACTATCCCGTTCTCCAGGGCGGCGTCCTGCTGGTCGCCGCGGTGATCATGCTGGTCAACCTGCTGGTCGACCTGACCTATGGCATCCTCAATCCGCGCATCCGTCACGGGGGGCACTGAGCCATGACCGTAGAGACCCAGATCGACGCCGCCGCACCGACCGGAGCGCCCCTGCCGAACCAGCGTCCGCCGTCGCAGCTCGGCGAGTTCTGGCACTATTTCGCCCAGAACAAGGGTGCCGTCGCCGGGCTGGTGGTGATCGTGATTGTGGCGGTGGCCGCGATCCTGGCGGACGTGGTGGCACCCTATTCACCGACCGAACAGTTCCGCGACGCGATCCTCCAGCCGCCGTTCTGGGCGGAGGGCGGCTCGTTCGCGTTTCCCATGGGCACCGACGACGTCGGCCGGGACATCCTGTCCCGCATCATCCACGGCGCCCGACTGTCGCTGCTGATCGGCGTCATCGTGGTGACCCTGTCGCTGGCGATCGGCGTGATCCTGGGGCTGATCGCGGGGTTCGCCCGCGGCGTCACCGACATCGCGATCATGCGGCTGTGCGACATCATGCTGGCCCTGCCGTCGCTGCTGCTCGCCATCGTGATCGTCGCGATCCTAGGCCCCAGCCTGACCAACGCGATGATCGCGATCAGCCTCGTCGTGCTGCCGCACTACACCCGCCTGACCCGCGCCGCCGTCATCACCGAGCTGTCGAAGGACTATGTCGTCGCCAGCAAGGTCAGCGGCGCCGGCGTGTTCCGGCAGATGTTCATCACCGTGCTGCCGAACTGCACGGCGCCGCTGATCGTGCAGGCCACCTTGGGCTTCTCGACCGCGATCCTGGACGCCGCGGCGCTGGGCTTCCTCGGCCTCGGCGCGCAGCCGCCGACGCCGGAGTGGGGCACCATGCTGGCGTCGGCCCGCGAGTTCGTCAGCCGCGCCTGGTGGGTCGTCACGTTCCCCGGCCTCGCCATCCTGATCACGGTTCTGGCCTTCAATCTGCTGGGCGACGGGCTGCGCGACGCCCTCGACCCGAAACTGAAGCGATAAGGGCACTCCATGCCTCTGCTCGATATCCGCAACCTCTCCGTCGAGTTCTCGACCCGCGCCGGCACGTTCCGGGCGGTCGACGGCATCGACCTGACGGTGGACGAGGGCGAAGTCCTCGGCATCGTCGGCGAGTCCGGCTCCGGCAAGAGCGTGACCTCGCTGGCCGTCATGGGTCTGATCGCCAACAATGGCCGCGTGGTCGCCGACAAGATGGAGTTCGACGGGCGCGACCTGCGCACCCTGACCGAACGCCAGCGCCGGAACCTGACCGGCAAGGACGTGGCCATGGTCTTCCAGGAGCCCATGACCAGCCTCAACCCGTGCTTCACCATCGGCTTCCAGATCATGGAGAGCCTGAAAGTCCATGAGAGGATGGGCCGGGCGGAGCGCAGGCGCCGGGCGATCGAGCTGCTGGAGCAGGTCGGCATCCCGGCGCCCGAGAGCCGGCTGTCGTCGTTCCCCCACCAGCTTTCGGGCGGCATGAACCAGCGCGTGATGATCGCCATGGCGATCTCCTGCAATCCGCGGCTGCTGATCGCCGACGAGCCGACCACCGCGCTCGACGTGACGATCCAGAAGCAGATCCTAGACCTGCTGCTCGACCTCCAGAAGGACCGCGGCATGGCGCTGATCCTGATCACCCACGACATGGGCGTTGTCGCCGAGACCGCCCGGCGCGTCTCCGTGATGTATGCCGGCCAGGTGGTGGAGAACCGCCCCGCCCGCGATCTCTTCACCCATCCGCAGCACCCCTATACCGGCGCGCTGCTCGACGCGCTGCCCGAGCGGGCGATCGGCAAGCGGCGGCTGCCGACCATCCCCGGCGTCGTGCCGGGCATCGCCGACCGTCCGCGCGGGTGCCTGTTCAACCCGCGCTGCGCCTTCGTCCAGGAGAAGTGCCGGACCCACGCGGTCCCGCTGTTCCCGGACGAGAGCGGGACGGCGCGCTGCTTCTATCCGCTCCAGGTGACCGGCGGGGTGGCGGCATGACCGCGGCTCCGATCACGCCGGACTGGCCGGCGGCCCGTGCCCGGCGCGAGACCGTGCTGGACGCGGTGGACCTGAAGAGGCACTACCGGCTGAAGCGCGGGCTGTTCCGCGCCGACGCGACGGTCAAGGCGGTGGACGGTGTCTCCTTCGCGCTCCAGACCGGGCGGACGCTGGCGGTGGTCGGCGAGTCCGGCTGCGGCAAGTCCACGCTGGCCCGCATGGTGACCCTGATCGACCCGCCCACGTCGGGCCAGCTGAAGTTCGACGGCAGCGACGTGACCGGCGTGAGCCGGGCGGAAGCCAAGGCGCTGCGCCGCAAGGTGCAGATGGTGTTCCAGAACCCCTACGGCTCGCTGAACCCGCGCAAGCGGATCGGCACGATCCTGGAGGAGCCCCTGGTCATCAACACCGACCTGGGCCGGGCGGAGCGGCGCGAGCGCGCCTCCGCGATGATGGCGAAGGTGGGACTTCGGCCCGACCAGTACGACCGCTATCCCCATATGTTCTCGGGCGGGCAGCGCCAGCGTATCGCCATCGCGCGGGCGCTGATGCTGAACCCGCGGGTGGTGGTGGCGGACGAGCCGGTGTCGGCGCTCGACGTGTCGATTCAGGCGCAGGTGCTGAACCTGATGATGGACCTTCAGGAGGAACTGGACCTCGCCTACCTGTTCATCAGCCACGACCTCAGCGTGGTCCGGCACATCGCCGACGACGTGATGGTGATGTATCTGGGCCGTCCGGTCGAGCACGGGCCGAAAGAAACCGTCTTCGCCCACCCACGCCACCCCTATACGCGGGCCCTGATGGCGGCGACGCCGCGCGTCAACCCGGCGCTCCGCCAGGATATCCCGCCGCCCACCGGCGAACTGCCGTCGCCGATCAACCCGCCGTCGGGCTGCCCCTACCACAAGCGCTGCCCGCACATGACCCAGCGCTGCGCGGACGAGGTTCCCGCCCTTCGGGAGGTCGACGGCAGGCGGGTTGCCTGCCACTACGCGGAGCAGATGGAGTAAGGGGATACGGGGAAACGGCCAGCTTCGGAGTCGGATCCGAGGCTGGCTTCCTGATCCGGACACGCCATTCGAACAGGTCCATGGCGCCGGTCGATCTCACGGGTGGCCGTGCGGTGCGTGCTTCGGGCATCATGGCGGGTGCGGGGGCATGGACGCATCCGGCGAGGGCTTGCCGCGGAAGCCGTCCTTGGTGATGCTCGGCTCAAACGGGCCGGAGAGTGACATGCCGACCGGGGCATAACAGGCTTTCATCGCCGCCTTGCGCTGAAGCAGCCTGATCGATCAAAGGGTCCCCGGATCGTCTCGGGACCGATGAACCGTAAGCTCTCCGTGACCCGTGCCCGAATCCAGTTCGCAACGATCCTGCGGCCGGGCAATGTCACCAGCCTCGACAACCGCTTCGGCAGATGAAGCGGAAAAATCTCCACTGGGACGCTAGCCGACTGCCGATCCGGTTTTGAAAGCGGGCATCCGCCCAGCATCCGGAAGTATCAGCATGGATGATGTACAATTGTATGTATATGAAATCTGAGTTCCTTGAATATTAAAAATTTGAAAACAAACGAGTAGATTTTCTTCTTGTGCAAAATTCGATTCAGTTCATTCTGATCTGGCTATCATCCCTCAGAGAATGACAGTCATATTTGACGTTACTCGGTTATGCAGCAGACCTAAAGGCTGTATGCTCGGGTGATTTCTGCACGTGTCAATCAATAAGACTCAAGCGGAAGGAACGGTTTTCCATGGCCTCGGACATTACGATCACCTCGACCTCGCCCCTCATCATCTCGTCTTCGGCGGTCGCCACGGCATACAACAACGTCACGCTGCAGGCCGGCGGCTACATCCTCATCAGCATTCCCTGCACCTTCTCGTGCAACACGCTGACCAAGGTCTATTCCGCCAGCGCCTCCGCCACGACTGGCGAGCCATACACCTCCCAGTACGACATCGTGGTCATCGGTACCGACGGGGTTGATGGGGCCAATGGCACCGCCGGCGCGAACGGCGTGAACGGCTCGAACGGAGCCAACGCCTCCTGCACCGGGGGCGGCTGCTCGGTTGGGCACTACGGCCGCGGCGGGACCAACGGCGGTGTCGGCAGCAACGGCAACCAAGCCGGCAACGGCAACCAACCCGGCAATGGCGGCAACGGCGGCGATGCCCCGAACGTCACGCTGAACCTTGGTACCGTTTCCGGTTCGATCAGCGTCATCAATGTCGGGGGTCCCGGCGGTCATGGCGGCAATGGCGGCAATGGCGGCAATGGCGGCAACGGCGGCAACGGCGGCAACGGCAAGACCTGCTGCGCCGTCACGGCCCATGGCGGCGACGGCGGCAACGGCGGCGACGGCGGGAACGGCGGAGCGGCCGGCAACGGCGGGAACGGCGGCAACGGAAACCAGGTGACCATCACCTACACCGCCGCCGACGGCACCAGCACCGTCAATGGTTCGAACCAAGGGGGCGTCGCCGGTCACCAGGGCACACCCGGCGGCGTCGGCCAGGGGGGGGCCGCCGGCAGTGCGGGCAGCAAGGGCGGCAGCGCCGGCAGCCCCGGCGATCCCGGCACATCGGTCGGCGCGTCCGGCATGGACGGCATGGCCGGTTCCGCCGGGCGCATGACCATCAACGGCAAGGCGGCCTGATCCTTCCGATCGTCCGGAACAGCGGGGCGGTGCCATCGGGGCCGCTCCGCGATGCCGGTTTCAGCCGTCCCGACTTCAGTCAGCCGAGGTTCGCCATGGATCCCCGTTCCGCGCCCTTCCGCCGTCCGCCGACGATGTTCCGGGCGATCGTCGTCGTCCTTGGCCTGGTGGCCGCCATCGCAGGTCCGGGCTCCGCCCGGTCGGCGTCCTACCAGCCGGCCGACGAGTTCGGCACCATCGACGCGACATTCTCGGTCAGCCCCAACGGATCGGGCGTCTACGCGATGCCCATCGAGGTGCCGCCCGGGACCAACGGCGTAGAGCCCAGCCTGACCCTGCGTTACGACAGCCAGGCGCCCGACGGGCTGCTCGGCGTGGGGTTCGCGCTCGACGGGCTTTCCCAGATCACGCGGTGCGCGGCCAACCGGGCCGTGGACGGTTATGACGGCGCCGTCGACATCGACTCGAACGACCGGTTCTGCCTCGACGGCCAAAGGCTGATCAAGGTTTCGGGCGGCGGCGAATACGGCTCGGACGGATCGGTCTACCAGACCCAGATGCAGTCCTGGACCCGGGTGACCGCCACCGGCACCTGCGGGACGGGACCCTGCTCGTTCACGGCGGTGACCAGGCAGGGCTGGACCATGAGCTTCGGGACGACGCCCGATTCGGCCCTTCCGCTGTCGGGCAGGTCGGAGAAATTTTCCTGGCAGGTCGCGACGATCAGGGATCTCAACGGCAACGCCATCGACTTCTTCTACACGCTCAATCAGAACACGAACCAGAGCTATCCCGACCGGATCGAGTACACGAGGAACGACTCCGCCGGTCAGCAGGCCCAGCGCAAAATTGTCTTCGGCTATCAGAATCGGTCCAGTTGGCCGAACAAGTACAAGGCCGGCCTGCTGTTCAAGACGGACAAGACCCTGACGACCATAACGACGCAGGTGTCCGGCGCGACCGTCCTGACCTACACCCTGTCCTATGGGACCGGCGCGACCGGGCGGCCGATCGTCTCGCAGGTCAGGAAATGCTCGGGCTCGGGCGACTGCCTGCCGGCGACCGCGTTCTCGTGGTCGAATTCCGCCAACCAGGTGTCCTCCGCCAATACCCGCGCCAACGGGCAGGTCAATTCGAACGCCTTCTGCGCGGGCAGCGGCGGGCGGTGGTCCTGGTCGGACTTCAACGGCGACGGCATGCTGGACGCGACCTGTGTCGATGCGTCGGGCGCCCAGTACGCGCTCGTTTCCGACGGCAGCTATCTCAAGACCCCGAACAACCAGGCCGGCGGACTGCTCACATCCGTCAAGTGGTGCACCGGGCCGCAGGACATCAGCGTCTGGCCGGACTTCAACGGAGACCAGCTGGCGGACTCCGCCTGCATCGCCGCGGACGGTTCGGTCAGCGTGCTCAAATCAGACGGCAAGTACCTGTCGACGGTCAACAGCCAGGCCACCGGGCTGGTCCGGTCGCAATGGTGCCCGGCTTCCTCCTGCCGGGCCATGGTCGGCAACTTCGACAATGACGGACGCGCCGATTTCCTGTGCAGTTGCGACAGCGGCACCCAGATGGTGATGGTCAGCGACGGGAAATCGGTCTCGACGCCGAACGGCAATGCCAACGGCACCGTCCTGACCGGCTGGTGTGCCAATTCGGCATCGCACCGGCTGACCGCCGACTTCAACAATGACGGCAAGGCCGACCTGATCTGCGTGGCGCCGGGCGGAAACATCTCGGTCCAGGTCGTCAACTCGACCTCCACCGCATTGAAGAGCCCCAACAACGACGCCGCGGGAGCCGTGGTGTCGGGCTGGTGCGGCGGTTCGGGCCAGTCGCTTTCGACGGTGGACTTCAACCGTGACGGCAACGACGATCTCTATTGCCGGGGCACCGACGGCAGCCACAGGATACTGCTTTCCACCGCGACCACCGTGAAGCCTCCGGCCGGCGCGTCGGCCGACGGGCTGCTGCTGACCGGCTGGTGTTCCGGCAGCACCGCGTCGGTGAGCTGGAACGATTTCAACGGCGACAGCCTGCCCGATCTCCTGTGCAGCGACCAGAGCGGCACTCAGTCGGTGAAGTTTTCCACCGGAACCCAGCTCAAGGACGCCACCAACTCTTCCGGGGGAGTGATCGCCACCGGCTATTGCTCGGGCGCCGGGTCGACCGGCGGGCTGGGCGACTTCAACGGCGACGGGTACGCCGACCTGCTCTGCCGCCAGGACAGCGGCTTCGACGCGGCGATGGTGCGGGACGCGCCGTTCAACGATCTGGTCACGGGGGTCACCAACGGCCTCGGCGGCGGCGTCGATATAACCTACAGCCCGATCACGGACCCGGGCGTCTATACCCGCACCACCGTGACCGCCTACCCGAACCTGACCGTCGAGAGCCCGCTCCAGGTCGTCAAGACCTACACGCGCCGCGACGGCCAGGGGTGGTCGACGACTTACCGGAACCAATACACCAACCTGATGACCGATCTGGACCAGAGCCAGTGGCTCGGCTTCGAGACGCTCACGGTCATCGAGGAGGCCACCGGCCGCAGGATGACGAACCGGATGGCGCAGGAGTTTCCGCAGCAGGGCTTCGTGGTCCAGACCAACGGATACGATGGGTCGGGCGCGCTGTTCCAGACCACCGTCCACTCCCCGGTTACGATCGAGCCCTATCCCGGCGTCTATCAGGTCCTGAACCGGGAGACCGTCCGCACCTTCTACCAGGATGGCGGCGTGGCCTACACGACCGAGGACGACTACGAATACGACGGTTACGGCAATCTGGTCTTCCATGCCAGCCTCGGGGACCCGACGAGGGCGGAACAGGCGGTCTACGACTGCTCGACCTTCGAGAACGATCCCGCCGCCTGGCGGCTCGGATACCTGGTCGCGACCAAGACCACCGGAGACGGAAGCTCCTGCCGCGATTTCCTGGCGGCGGCCGAACCCGCCTGGACCGCCGGCGCCGACCTAAGTCTGGCGCGGGTCGCCTACGATCCCCGCTACAACGTGACCTCCCAGGCCGACTGGGACGATGTCAACGCCGTCTGGGTCACCTCGGCGATGACCTATGACGGCTTCGGCAACCTGACGACGACGACGGATCCGGCGGGCAACACGACCACGGTCACGTACGACGCCGATTACCAGACCTTCCCCGCCACCAGCACGTCTCCCCCACCGCCAATGCCGGGCCGCTCGTCACGACGACGGCCTACGATGCCGCGTTCGGCGTCCAGACCTCCCTGACCGACCCCAACGGCAGGGTCTTCTCGGTCGTGCTGGACAGCTTGGGGCGGCAGGTGAAGTCCTATGGTCCCGACGGGAGCGGCGCCAGTTCCGATCCGGTGGAGTTGTCGGCGGTGTCCTACAGCGAGGACGGGGACGGCATCTACACAGAGACGCGGCGGCGGCGCGACTGGTCCAACGGCGACACCACCACCTGGGCATGGCAGCGTGACTATATCGACGGCTTGAACCGGCCCACGCAGACAGTGCAGGGAGGTGAGACCTCCGACACGTCGATCGTCACCGGCACGCAGTACGACACCTCCGGCCGTCCGTACAGGGTGTCGGCGCCGCGTTTCCAGAACGCCGCTCCCAGCTGGGCGCAGGTCGAGTACGACAGCCTGAACCGGCCGATCCTGGAAATCCTGCCCGATGGGACCCGTACGGAAACCGCCTACGACCAGGGCGGGCTTCTGGTGACGGTCACCGTCGGTGCCGGTACGCCCGACGCTCGGACGAGCCGGGCCACCCTCGACACGCGCAACAACCTCCTGAAGCGGGTGGACCCCAACCAGGCGGTCACGACCAGCAGCTACGATCCGATCGGGCGCATGACCTCAATGACCGGGCCGGTCGGGAACGTCACGCGGAACACCTATGATTCGCTCGGTCACCTGATCGCTCAGGCCGATGCCGATGCCGGCTCGCAGGCCTGGACATACGACGACGCGGGCCGAATGGTCGGCTCGGTGGATGGCTCGGGCAACCGGACGACGCTGGCCTACGACAGCCTCGGCCGGATCACGTCGCGGGCCGTGGCGTCGGCGGATGGCGGCGCCACGGTTACCACCACGCTGGATTACGACCAGTCCGCGTCCATCAACGGCAAGGGGCGGCTGACCACCGTGACAAGGCCGGACTCGGTCGAGACGTTCGGCTACTCGGATTACGGCCTCGTCGGTTCGGAAGTCCTGACCCTCGCGGGCTCGACCTTTTCCCTGGCGACCACCTACGACCCGCTCGGCCAGCCGATCGACATGACGCATCCCGACGGATCGGTGACGCGCAACACCTACGACATCCTCCAGCGGATCTCGTCGGTGGCTTTCCGGGATGTCGGGGAGTCCGCGTTCACGACCTATGGAAGCTATCCCGGCTACACCGCCCTGAACCAGCCGACGTCCATCTCCTACAACAACGGCCTGACGACGACCAACGCCTTCTATCCCTATGACACGGGGATGGGCAGGCTTCAGAGCTTTTCACTGGCTTCCGGCGCCGCGACGGACGCCTTCTCCGCCGACTTCACATGGAACGCGTTCGGCCAGCTTACGCAGGTTGCCCGGAAGCGCAACGGCGCGACGACCGGGAGCACCGGCTATACCTACGAAGACACGGGTTGGCTCAGTCAGGCGGCGGGCTCCAGCGGCACTTTCGCCTTCTCCTACGACCTGGCCGGCAACATCGCGTTGAAGGATGGCGTGACCTATGCCCGGACGCCCAACACCAACCGGCTCGCCTCCGCCAGCAATGGCCTGACCGCCGCCTTCGACGGCAACGGGGCCATGACGGCGCGAGTCCTCGACAAGCAGGCATGGTGCTACCGGTACGATCCCGAGGCGAACCTGGCGACGGTCCTCAGCGGCCAGGCCGACGGCACGGCGGACGGCGCCTGCGCCGATACCTCCGGCTATACGACCGTCGCGGAAGCCTCCTATGACGCGAGCGGACGCCGCTTGGTCAGGACCGATCCGGACGGGACGGTGAACCTCTATGTCTCCACCGATTTCGAGGAACTGCGCCGGGACGGGCAGGTCTACCAGACCCGCTACCTAATCGGCCCGGAGGGCCGTTTCGCCGCCCTGACCCGCCAGGTCACGCCCGCGGAAGGGGCTGCCGCCGCGGCATCGGCCGGCGGCGGCTATCCGACGCCGGGTACCTATTTCACCTTCGGGGACCAGGTGGACAGCACTTTCCTGGTGACCGACGCCGCCGGCAAGGAGGTGGCGCAGATCGGTTACCGGCCTTTCGGGGCGATCGATCCCTCCCTCACCTCCGGGGCCGACAATTTCCGCGTCAAGTTCGGCGGGAAGGAGCTGGACGAGAATACCGACCTGTACTACTTCCTCTCGCGTTACTACAGCGACGAACTGGGGCAGTTCACCAAGCCCGATCCGGCGCGGCAGTTCTCCAGCCCCTATCTGTACGCCGCCAACGATCCGCAATCGCTGACCGATCCGGACGGGGAATTCGTCGAGCTGGTGGTGCTGGCCGTCGGCGTGGCGGCCGGGGCCTATTTCGGCGGCTCGGCGGCCGACCACAGCTATAATCCCGCTGACTGGAACTGGCACAGCGCCCGAACCTACGAGGGCCTGTTCGCCGGCGCCGCGATCGGGGCGGTCGGGGCCGAGGTCGGCGCCGCTTTCGCCGAAGCCGGGGTGGCTCCCGCGATCCTCGGCGGGATGCTGCTGGGCGGCACCGAGAACGCCGCCTATGCCGGGATCGCCAACGAGTCGCCGGAGGGCATCGCCATGGCGGCCCTGACCGGCGCCGTGCTGGGCGGCGTGACCGAGGGGGTGTTCGCCGGGGGCGCCGCGGTGATGTCCGAGGCCGGCAGCCGGATGGCCGGCCGCGGTTATTCCAGGCTCGAAAACGCCGCCGACGTCGATGCTCCCGAGGGAGCAGCCTGGGAGGGGCAAGGGCCCTGCGCCAGCTTCTCCGAAGGGACCCTGGTGGCCACCACGGAGGGCGTCGTGCCGGTCGAGCAGGTACGGCCGGGCAGTTACGTGCTGTCCCGGGGCGCCGAGGGGGAACCCGCCGAGCCAAAGCTCGTCCTGCGCACCTACCGGCGCATGGCGGACGACGCCGTCCATCTCACGGCCGGGGGTACCGTGATCCGAACCACCGCCCAGCATCCGTTCTGGGTGGAAGGCAAGGGCTGGACCGTGGCGGCGGCGCTCGCGGCCGGCGACGTCCTGGCGACCCTGGAACCCGGCGGCGCCGCGGTGGAGCGGGTCGAGAAGGCCGCCGCCCCGGAGCCCGTCTACAACTTCGCGGTCAGCGGCAGCCAGTCCTACTTCGTTTCCGGCCTGAAGCTCTGGGCGCACAATGCGCCGTCGAAATCCTGCGCGGTGGCTGGAAAGCCGAAAGCCTTCAAATCGGCCGGGAATGCGAAGCACACGGCAGGTGCCTCGGCCGCGAACGGCAACGGCCGGGGATTGACCCTGGAAGCGGTTCCGGCACCGAAGGCGAAGACCTACTTCAACGTCAAGACGGGCATCAAGGAGAAGCTGTACCACGATTACGTATTGTCGGTGAGCAAGTCCAGCTACGGGGAGGCGGCTGAACACATGCGGCATTATATCGAGGTTCAGAAAGGCGTTCCGGTCTGGTCCGTCGAGCGCACCGGCGCGAAGGTCAGGAGGAAATTCGCGTTGAAGGGCATTCCGACGAAACCCAAGCTCGATCGCGACGAGATTCCGATGGCGATGTTCCAGCAGGGCGGCGGAAACGGCAGCTATCTCAGCTCGGTCCGGCACATCGACTTCAGCTCGAACAGGTCCCTGGGGTCCGCGATCGGCCATGCCTTGAAGGGACTGCCGAACCAGACGCGCGTCCTGATCCGCATGGTGGCCTACAGGCGCCGCCGCACGGGCCCCGCCGGGTTCCAGCCGCGACGCCGGGTCGCCTGATCATGGGCGAACCGATGCCCGGAGAGGCGCCGGAAGCCGGCTGGGACGATCACCGGCGGGCGTTCGGCGACATGCTCGGCCTCGGCGGCCCCGTGCCGGACGCGGCGCTGCGGGCGGCGCTTTACGACGGGCCCTATGCCCAGCGCCTGTTCGCCGCCCGGGAGGGCGACCCGCAGCATTTGCGCAGGCTGCTCGACGATCCGCCGGAGGTCGAGGAGGTTGCGGCGAAGTCGCCCCAGGCAAGGCAGGCGAGGCTGGTCCGCCGGGCGGCCAACGCCCTGGCGCTGTGGGCCAGCGATCTGTTCGCCACCGTGGACGACGAGACGCTGCGGCGGCGGCGCGAGGCCTGCGCCGCGTGCGAGCACGCCACCCGTCCGCCGGACCTGCTGGTCTACAGGCTGGCCGGCGGGCTGGAGCAAACGATCTGCGAGCTGTGCGGCTGCAACCTTGTCCTGAAGACCCGCCTTCCGGAGGCAGGCTGCCCGGCGCTCCATCCGCACCGGCTTGGCCTGACCCGCTGGGGGGAGCCGATCGGCGGCGCTTGATCCGGGGCCGTCCACGTGTTTCACATGAGCCTTCAATCTCATGTGGAACCATTCGCTCCATGAAGTATCGCCTCGCCATCTTCGACTTCGATGGCACCCTCGCCGACTCCCTTCCCTGGTTCCGCTCCGTCTTCAGCCAGGTGGCGGAACGCTACCGGCTCGGGACGATCGACGCGGCGGAGTTCGAAGCCCTGCGCGGCGTCGGCAACCGCGAGATCCTGCGGCGACTCCGGGTCCCGGTCTGGAAGCTCCCCCTGATCGCCAGCCACATGAAGGGGCTGATGGCGGCGGATATCGGGCGCATCGCGCTGTTCGACGGCGTGCCGGAGATGCTGCGCGGCCTGAAGGCGGCGGGCGTCGGGCTGGCCGTCGTCAGCTCCAACTCGGAAGCCAATGTCCGGCGGGTGCTGGGGCCGGACAATGCCGCGCTGATCGGCCATTACGGCTGCGGCGCGTCGATCTTCGGAAAGGCGGCCCGGTTCAAGGCGGCGCTCCGGCAGGGCGGCGTGGCTCCGGCGCAGGCGATCTGCATCGGCGACGAGGTCCGCGACGCCGAAGCCGCCCGCGCCCAGGGCATACCGTTCGCCGCGGTGTCCTGGGGCTACGCCACGCCCAGGGTGCTCGCGGATCAGTCGCCGCTGGTGCTGTTCGAGCGGGTCGAGGAGATCGTCCCGGCCTTGGTCAGGCGGAGCGGCGGGCCTGCCGGCTGAGCCGGGCGTGCAGGTCGCGCAGGTACTTGGAATCCATGTCTGTGAACTCGCCCTCGGCGATGTCCGACTTGAAGTCCAGCAGCTCCTGGCGGGCGCCCGGCGACAGCGTGTCGTGAGACAGAAGCTCCTCGATCAGCGTCAGGTCGTCCGGATAGCCGCCGGGCCGCCGTACGGGGCCGACCTCCAGCGGGTCGTCGTCGGTGAAGGCGCCGTGATAGTCTTCGTCGACGGCTCCCTGCGGCGGAACCAGCAGGTCGTTCCAGGACAGTCCGCTTTCCCGGACACGCCGGTCGATCTCGCGCGCGCTTGCCAGAACCTCGGCCTCGTCAGGATCGCCGAGGCGGCCGAGCAAAGCGATGAAGCTGTCGCGGTCGAGATGTGGCATTCCTGGTCTCCTCGTGTAGGGGCCTTCGGGCACAATATCGGTGGTATAGCTGTGCCCTGCCGGCGGTCTTTCAACACTCCGTACAGTATGGTTTTGCCGTCCGGCGTGCTAGGGTCCGGTCCGATCCGCAAGCACAAGAATACGAGTGGGGCCATGCCGTCGTTCGATATCGTTTCCAAGACCGAGATTGCCGAAGTCGACAACGCCCTGGACGGGGTGACCCGCGAGATCGGCCAGCGCTACGACTTCAAGGGGTCGCACTGCTCGATCGAGCGCAAGGAGAACGAGCTGACCGTCCTGGCCGACGACGACCTGAAGCTGAAGCAGATGCACGAGCTGCTTGTCGTCCATTTCACCCGGCGCAAGCTGGATTCCGGCGCGCTCGACTATGGCAAGCCGGAGAAGGCGGCCGGCAACACGGTGCGCCAGGTGATCACGGTCAAGCAGGGGATCGACAAGGATCTGGCCAAGCAGATCACCAAGGCGATCAAGGACAGCAAGATGAAGGTGCAGGCCTCGATCCAGGGCGACGAGCTGCGCGTGAACGGCAAGAAGATCGACGACCTCCAGGCCGCCATCGCGCTGGTCAAGGGGCTGAAGATCGAGCAGCCCCTGCAATACATCAATTTCCGGGACTGAACCGCCGGCCCGGAGGGCGTCAGGTCGCCAGGAAGCGGCGGCGGTCGCCCTCCAGCACCAGGCAGGTGAGATGGCCGCTGGCATAGGCCCCTGTGTCGATGCCGATGCGGTTGTTGCGCACCTCCGGCAGGTCGGTGATGGTGTGCCCGTGGACCACGACCTTGCCGTGGTCGGCGGTCGAGTTCAGGAAATCGTCCCGGATCCACATCATGTCGTCCCCGTCCTGGCGGTTCAGCGGAACGCCCGGGCGCACGCCGGCATGGGTGAAGAAATAGTCGCCGATCGTCAGGCTCGGCCGCAGGTGGTTCAGGAAGCTGACATGGGCCGGCGGGATCACGCGCCGCAGTTCCTGCTGGGCGTGGGAGATCCGCTCCTCCGGCGTCAGGCCCGAGGGGATCTGGATGCCGTAGCTATGCAGCGTCGCCAGGCCGCCGAACTTGAACCATCCCGGACCCGCCGTCGGGCTGGTCAGGAATTCCTGGAAGGCGGCCTCGTGGTTGCCCCTGAGATGGACGGAGCCGAAGGTCGCCGGCGGGCCGCCGATCATCAGGTCGATCACTTGGCGGGAATGCAGGCCGCGGTCCACGTAGTCGCCGAGATAGACCAGGTAGTTGACCGGCCCCGGCGAAGCCTTGGCGTCGTCGGTCACCATATCCAGCAGGCGCATCAGGAGATCCGCGCGGCCGTGGATGTCGCCGATCGCATAGACGCGGATGCCCTTGGGCACCGTCGCCGCCACCTGCTCCACATCCTGGCGCTTGCGCAGAAAACTCAACACCACGTTGCTTGATCTTTCCGGTACGCTCATTAGTCCCCCTTCTGTCACAGAAATAAGCGCTCCGGGGTCCTTGTGCGAGGGTTATCAGGGACGATCCGGCAGCTTTGTCGAGGGCTCCCCCCGAACTCTGAAGCGTTACCGAGACCGTGCAATCCGATCGGGCCGACCGAGAGGAAGAGGACCTCCGTCTGTTGCTGCTTCGAACCGGTCCAGCAAAGTTCGAGCCACCCGCACGTATCGAGGAGAATTGAGGAATGGCGTACTGCTTCACGCCGGAAGAGACCGTGCCCCAGGGCGTCCGCCGCATCGCCCTGGAGCAGATCGACAAGGCGGAAGCGGCCCTGACCGGCGGCAAGGAGCGGCACAAGGCGGTGCACAATGCCCGGAAGGGGTGCAAGAAGATCCGCGCGCTGCTGCGGCTCGCCCGCGGCGGACTGGGGAGCGCCTATGCCCGGGAGAACGCCTTTTTCCGCGACGCCCAGCGCCGGCTGTCGGCGGTGCGCGACGCCTCGGTCATGATCGAGGCCTTGGACAAGCTGGCCGGGCGCCAGGGCAGCGACGGCGCCGGCGGGTTCGCTTCCGTCCGGAACGCCCTAGTCGAGCGTTGCGAGCGCGCCTCCGCGGAGCACCTGGAGCAGGAACGGACCACCGAGGAGGTCGCCGGCATGCTGCGCGAGGCGCGCGGGCGGGTCGAGACCTGGACCCTGCGGAGCCCCGGCTTCAAGGTGCTGAGGCCCGGGCTGCACAAGGTCTACCGCGACGGGGCGAGGCGGTTCAAAGGGCTGGGCGACGCGCCGTCCGCCCATGACTTCCACGACTGGCGCAAGCAGGCGAAGTATCTCTCCTACCATCTTAAGTTGTTGACGCCGGTGTGGCCGGGAACCGTGGGCGCCCTTGCCGGGGAGTTCGGGGAACTGGGCAGCCTGCTCGGCGACGAGCACGACCTCGCCGTGCTGCGCTGCATGCTGGAGGCCGAGGAGCAGGTCTTCGGCGGACCCACCCTGGTGCGGCCCCTGGTCGGCATGATCGACCAGCGCCGGTCCGACCTCCAGGCCGTGAGCCGGCTGCTCGGCGCCAGGCTCTATCTCGACAGGCCCAAGGTCTTCATGGGCCGGATGGAAGCCTGGTGGGACATGTGGAAGGCGGAACCGGCCAGCCGCGCGGCGTGACGCCTCGATCCCCTCAGTCCCTTCAATCCTCCGCCGCGATATGCACCTCCACGTCGTGGGCCGCCAGCACGTCGGCCAGCGGGGCGGGCGGCACCCGGTCGGTGAACAGGGCCGAGACCTCGCCGATATGGCCGAGCCGCACCATGGCGTTGCGGCCGAACTTGCTGTGGTCGGCGCACAGGAAGACGGTGCGGGCGTTGCGGACGATGGCCTGGGCGACCCTGACCTCCCGGTAGTCGAAGTCGAGCAGGGTGCCGTCCAGGTCGATGCCGCTGATCCCGATGATGCCGATATCGACCTTGAACTGGTTGATGAAGTCGATGGTCGCCTCGCCGATGATGCCGCCGTCGCGGTTGCGCACCAGCCCGCCGGCCACCAGCACGTCCAGGTCGGTGCCGGCCGCCAGGAAGGCCGCCACGTTCAGGTTGTTGGTAATGACGCTGAGGTTCTTGTGGTTGACCAGCTCCTGGGCGACCGCCTCCGTCGTGGTGCCGATATTGATGAACAGCGAGACGCCTTCCGGAACGTGGCGCGACACCAGGCGCCCGATCGCCCGCTTGGCCTCCGACCCCAGGGCCTTGCGCTCCACATAGTCCACGTTGTGGGTGGTGGAGCGGGGGACGGCGCCGCCGTGGTGGCGCTCCAGCAAGCCCTGTTCGCAGAGCTGGTTGATGTCGCGCCGGATGGTCTGGGGCGTCACCTCGAACTGGCGCGACAGCCCGTCGATCGAGACGAAGCCCTGCCGCCCGGCGAGGTCGAGGATGCGCTGCTGGCGGGTATCGCTCTTCACCGGGCCGCTCCTGCCAAAGGGCCGATGCCGCAGCCGCGCAGCACGAAAGCGACGACCTCGGATGTCGCCTCCTCCCAAGCCGCGTCGCTCAGGCTCTCCACGGCCATGACGGACCGGATCTGGACCGCGAAATCGGCATAGGTCTGGGTCATGCCCCACAGCATGAAGAACAGGTGCCTGGGGTCGAGCGCCGCCATGCGCCCCTCCGCGATCCAGCCCGCGATGATCCGGGACTTGGTCTCCACCCGCTGCCTCAAATCGATCTCCAGATAGTCGGTCAGGAAAGGCGCGCCGCTCAGCAGCTCGTTGGCGAATACCTTGGACGCCAGGGGCCGAAGCCGGGAATGGCGCATCTTGGCGCGGACATAGCCGGAAATCGCCTCCGCCGGGTCGCTTTCCGGACGGATCATGTCGGTGGCGTCCAGCCAAAGTTCCAGGATGCCGGTCAGCACCGCCTGGTAGAGCTGTTCCTTGGTGCCGAAATAGTAGTGCAGGTTGGCCTTGGGCAACCCGGCCGCCTGGGCGATCTGCGCCATGGTGGCCCCGGCGAGCCCGGTTTCGGCGAAGACCCGCTCGGCCGCCTCCAGGATGCGCGTCTCGTTCTCCCGCCGGATGCGCCCGCGGGGAGGGGAGGTGACGCCGGAAGCAGCCGAATTATTCATCATGTCGCCCATCTCAGCAGCAATCCGTCCCATATCCGATCATTTTTGAAACAAGTTGACCAAGCGGTCAATTTGTTTATAGCATTCATCCAAAGATGCCGACAAACGGCCCGCCGGGACCGAACCAACGGGACCGAACCGGAAGCGGCCCGGCGGAAAGGAACGAAGCGACCAACGGAACAGGAGCAGGCGGGATGACGAGCGTGATGGACGTGCCGGCGGACATTGCTCCCAGGCGGCTGTCGCCGCGGGAGTACGAGGCCAACTTCGACGATGCCACGCCGCCGCTGAGCCGCAAGCAGGCGCTGATCGAGGCGGCGCGCTGCTATTATTGCTACGACGCGCCGTGCATGGAGGCCTGCCCGACCGGCATCGACATCCCGAGCTTCATCAGGAAGATCGCCGGCGACAACGTCAAGGGCTCCGCCGTGACGATCCTGGAGGAGAACATCATGGGCGGCATGTGCGCCCGGGTGTGCCCGACCGAGATCCTGTGCGAGCAGGCCTGCGTCCGCACCGCGCAGGAGCACAAGCCGGTGGCGATCGGCGCGCTCCAGCGCTATGCGACGGACTGGCTGTTCGAGCGCGGCATCCAGCCCTTCGAGCGGGCGGAACCGACCGGCCGCAAGGTCGCCGTGGTCGGCGCCGGCCCGGCCGGACTGTCCTGCGCGCACCAGCTGGCGATGCACGGCCACGAGGTGACCGTGTTCGAGGCGCGGGAGAAGCCCGGCGGCCTGAACGAGTACGGCATCGCCGCCTACAAGGTGACCGATGGTTTCGCCGGGCGGGAGGTCGATTTCATCCTGTCCCTGGGCGGCATCACGATCGAGCACGGCAAGGCGCTGGGGCGCGACGTGACCCTGGCGGAGCTTCGGGCCGGCTACGGCGCGGTGTTCCTGGGGCTGGGCCACAACGCGGTCAACGCGCTGCGGATCGAGGGCGAGGAGCTGGAGGGCGTGGTCAACGCGGTCGATTTCATCGCGGCGCTGCGCCAAGCCCCGGACAAGTCGGCGCTGCCGGTCGGGCGCCGGATCGTCGTGATCGGCGGCGGCAACACCGCCATCGACGTAGCGACCCAGTCCAAGCGGCTGGGGGCGGAGGACGTCACGGTCGTCTATCGCCGCGGCCCCGACGCCATGTCGGCGACCGGAGCCGAGCAGGAATGGGCGCAGACCAACGGCGTTCGGATCAAGTACTGGGCCCAGCCGCGCCGGGTGATCGGGGCGGGCGGCCAGGTCCGCGAGGTCGAGTTCGAATACACCCTCCTGGACGAGGCCGGACGGCTGGCCGGCACCCGGGAGTTCTTCCGCATCCCGGCCGACATGGTGTTCAAGGCGATCGGCCAGTGCTTCGTTCCGGCGGCGGTCGGGGACGCCGATCTGGCGGAACTGCTGGAGTTCCGGCCCGACGGGCGGTTCGCGGTCAACGAGGACCGGCAGACCTCCCTTCCCAACGTGTTCGCCGGCGGCGACTGCGTGGCCGGGATCGACCTGACCGTGTCGGCGGTGCAGGACGGCAAGGTGGCGGCGGAAGCGATCCACCGCCTGCTGGGCGCATCGTGACGGCCGGGCCGGGAAAAAGGTCAAGGTCGGGTCCAGGGGCAGGAACAGGGAGATAGCGTCATGGCAAGTCTGGTCACCAACTTCGTCGGCATCCGGTCGCCCAACCCGTTCTGGCTGGCCTCCGCGCCGCCGACGGACAAGGAATACAACGTCGTCCGCGCCTTCAAGGCCGGCTGGGGCGGCGTGGTGTGGAAGACGCTGGGGGAGGACCCGCCGGTCGTCAACGTGTCGTCGCGCTACGGCGCCTTCAGCTATAACGGCACCCGCGTCGCCGGCTTCAACAACATCGAGCTGATCACCGACCGGCCGTTGGAGGTCAATCTCCAGGAGATCAAGTCGGTCAAGCAGCGGTTCCCCGACCGGGCCATGGTCGTGTCGCTGATGGTGCCGTGCGAGGAGGAGAGCTGGAAGAGCATCCTGCGCCGGGTCGAGGAGACCGAAGCGGACGGCATCGAGCTGAATTTCGGCTGCCCGCACGGCATGTCGGAGCGGGGCATGGGCTCGGCGGTCGGGCAGGTGCCGGAATATGTCGAGATGGTCACCCGCTGGTGCAAGCAGCACAGCCGCATGCCGGTGATCGTCAAGCTGACGCCCAACATCACCAACATCCTGGGCCCGGCGCGGGCGGCGAAGCGCGGCGGCGCCGACGCGGTGTCGCTGATCAACACGATCCAGTCGATCATGTCGGTGGACCTGGACGCGATGGCGCCGACCCCCACGGTGGACGGCAAGGGCACCCACGGCGGCTATTGCGGCCCGGCGGTCAAGCCGATCGCGATGCGGATGGTGGCCGACATCGCCCGCGACCCGGAATGCCGGGGGATGGCGATCAGCGGCATCGGCGGCGTTTCCACCTGGCGGGACGCGGCGGAGTTCATCAGCCTGGGCGCCGGCACGGTCCAGGTCTGCACCGCCGCGATGCACCACGGCTTCCGCATCGTCGAGGAGATGGCCGATGGCCTGGCCAACTGGATGGACCGCCGGGGCTTCGGGGAGGTCAAGGACTTCACCGGGATGGCGATCCCCAACTATGTCCACTGGGAGGACCTTAACCTCAACTACAAGATCGTCGCCCATATCGACCAGGACAGCTGCATCAAGTGCGGCTTGTGCCACATCGCCTGCGAGGACACCGCGCACCAGGCGATCGGCGCCCTGCGGTTGGCGGGCGCCCGGCGCTATGAGGTGATCGAGGACGAATGCGTCGGCTGTAACCTGTGCATGCATGTCTGCCCGGTCGAGAACTGCATCACCATGGAGCGACGCGACGAGGGCAAGCCCTTCCTGACCTGGAAAGACCATCCCAACAACCCCATGCGGCGGGAGGCGGCGGAGTAGGGCGGGGGCACGCCCCGCAGTCTCCCCCGGCCGACTCCCCCTGCCACGGCCGCGGATGTCATCATTCGTCATGATCGGGGCCGCCCGGCGGGCTGCGCGGGACGGCCCTTGATGCGCCGGGGCGCCGCCTTGAGGCGCTGCCCGATCGGGTCGATCCAGCCGGGGGAGCCGGGGCGATGCGTTGAACGGCAGGCCGCATGGACCGCAACGGGTCAGCCCGGTCGGAAACCGCTCCGGCCCGCCGTCCGACCCGCGGTCCGAAGGGCGCAACCGCCCGAAATGGCCGCCGATGTCATCTTCCGTCATGATCCATCGCCTTGCCGCGCGCCGGCTTGGGGTGCCCGGCTTGGAGTGCCCGGCTTGGAGTGCCCGGCTTAGAGTGAAAGGTCGGCTCCGAGGCGGCCCTGTCTGGGGGCATGTGGGCGGTCTCCGGTGGTCCGCTGTCGCTATAGGTATTCTGTCATAGCAAGGCGAGGAGATCAATCCTTTGCGGAGGGCCGGTGGGCACCGATCGAGAAAGCGGTTCCAACCTCTTCAAATATTCTTATGTAAATTTTGACATCGAAATAGAATATTTTAATTCACATTGTTTAAAACTTTCGTTAATTATGTAGATGATAGATAGTATAAGACTCTAGTAGGTCAATACATCATAATAGCATACATAAGGATGCAAAATGAGTGACTCTCCTGGCGGACAGATCACGGTCTATCAAGACTTCAACATGCAGGGTAATTCCCTGGTGATCGTCGATGCATGCTCGGATCTGCGTCCCAGCGGCATGAATGATCAGATCTCCAGCTTCGTCGTGACCTCGGGCGTCTGGACGTTCTACCAGGACATCAACTATCAGACTCCGGTCGGAAAGACCTATGGTCCCGGGACCTACCCGAACGTCGGTCAGGTCGGCCTTCCGAACGACCAGATCTCATCCCTGAAATGCGTCAATCAGATCATGGTCTATCAGGACCTCAACATGCAGGGCACTTCCCTGTTGATCACCGATGCATGCTCGGATCTGCGTCCCACCGGACTGAACGACCAGATCTCCAGCTTCGTCGTGATCTCGGGTACCTGGACCTTCTACCAGGACATCAACTATCAGACTCCGATCGGAACGACCTATGGTCCCGGAAGCTATCCGAACGTCGGTCAGGCCGGCCTTCCGAACGATCAGATCTCGTCCTTGAAGTCCGTGTGATCGCGACGGGAACTGCGCGGTGAACCGTGCCGCCCCGGCCACGGGGCGGCGCCGGCAGCCGGCGGGGGCGATGATGACCCTCCGCGAGGATGACCGCGAAGGTCATCCTCGGTCATCATCGGTCATCCCGCCGCGGCGGGAAGCGCCGGCCATTGGCGGCGCGGGAGCAGCCGGCCCTTCCGGTCGAAGTAAGGCAGGGCCTGGCTGGCCCGGGAGAGCCGGCAGGCGATCTCGGGATGGTGGTCTTCCAGGTAGGCCATGCAGCGCAGCATCCGGCGCGCCGTGGCGACGGCCGACTGGCTGTCCTCGTGGTCGTAGTTCATCTCCTCGTGCGGCGGGGCCGGCTCGGGTGCCGGCTCCGGCTCCGGCGGTGCCGCGGGAACGTCGTCGTCGTCGAAGGCGACGATAGGCTTGCGGGAATTGGGCATGAGACCGCGGAAGCGGGCGATCCGATCGACGGCCCGCAGCACGGCGAAGTGGTTCCGCTTCTCCAGGGCGTCCAGCATCACCCGCTTGAGCATGCCGACAAGTTCGTCCGTTTCCTCGCGCCGGCGGGATTCCTCGGCGGCGATCAGCTCCGCCACGCGCGCCGCGACGCGGGCATCCCGCATCAGCCGCGACCCGGCCTGGCGGGCACCGTCCCAGGCATAGCCGGAAAGCCGGGCAGCCGCCGTCAGGCTCCGGCCGGAGGCGACGTGGCGGGCGAAGGCTTCCTGCCGGTGGGGCAGGTCCAGGTCCAGGTCCAGGTCTGTGGCGGTATCGGACATGGGGGCGCGCTCCGGGTGGGCTGGCGATTAAAATAGGTAAATTGTCTTAAACTCTCAAGGATTGCAATCCTTTTTGTCGGGAGTAGATTGGGAAGACATCGAACGCTGAGATAAATTCACTCTGACCCTTTTTCTTACACGGGGGGCGACGAGGACCCGGCGACGCAGAACCTGTTCGAAATGGCGTTTCAATCCACGCCCCCGCACGGGGGGCGACATGGCGATGGGATCGAGCACGCCGAACTGGTCGAAGTTTCAATCCACGCCCCCGCACGGGGGGCGACCAGCCGCTGGGCGCCGGGGGGAGTTTACAGGGAGGTTTCAATCCACGCCCCCGCACGGGGGGCGACCCGGAGATCACGGCAGCCTCGCCTATGCCGCTTGGTTTCAATCCACGCCCCCGCACGGGGGGCGACGTCCAGGACAAGGCCCGCACCGCGTTCGAGAAGGCGTTTCAATCCACGCCCCCGCACGGGGGGCGACGTGCCCGCGCCCCGCAGGAAGCCGGCATCTTCCTGTTTCAATCCACGCCCCCGCACGGGGGGCGACCCGGCCGGCTTGTCCGGCTGTAGCTCGTCCACGGTGTTTCAATCCACGCCCCCGCACGGGGGGGGCGACCATAGACGGTGTGCTGCGCCGACAGGTCCGCCAGGTTTCAATCCACGCCCCCGCACGGGGGGCGACCCGGCCGATGACGTTGACCGGCCGCCCATCCTCGTTTCAATCCACGCCCCCGCACGGGGGGCGACCGGCACGGTCAACCTCCGGAGACGAGCATACGACGCGTTTCAATCCACGCCCCCGCACGGGGGGCGACGACCCCAGATAACGCATTCCTGCTGCTGGTGCGGTTTCAATCCACGCCCCCGCACGGGGGGCGACGGCCCGCGCTCGGGAAGCCTTCTTCGCCCTCGCTGTTTCAATCCACGCCCCCGCACGGGGGGCGACAGCGTCCACCGAAACGCCGCCGGCCGGCAGAGCGGTTTCAATCCACGCCCCCGCACGGGGGGCGACTCCATCTGCACCGACTGGAGTTCGGATTCCGTGCCGTTTCAATCCACGCCCCCGCACGGGGGGCGACTGGTCAGCACCGGGAATCACCCGCTCGTAATCAGGGTTTCAATCCACGCCCCCGCACGGGGGGCGACCGGGCCTCCCCGTGCTGAAAGCGGACGGGTAGGCCGTTTCAATCCACGCCCCCGCACGGGGGGCGACGTCTCGGCCCGCTGCGCCTCCAGCCGCTCGTGAATGTTTCAATCCACGCCCCCGCACGGGGGGCGACAGTCGCAGCCACTGCATTACCGGGCCTCCCCGTGCTGTTTCAATCCACGCCCCCGCACGGGGGGCGACCTACGATCGCCGGGAAGTCGAAGCCTCCATTGGAGTTTCAATCCACGCCCCCGCACGGGGGGCGACGCGGCGAAGCTCAAGGCGTCCTGGCGCCCTGGAGCGTTTCAATCCACGCCCCCGCACGGGGGCGACGCCGCCAGCAGCCTCGACATAGGCATCATCGTTGTTTCAATCCACGCCCCCGCACGGGGGGCGACACGCCGGGCCGGTCTCACACAGACCGAACTGGCAGTTTCAATCCACGCCCCCGCACGGGGGGCGACCCGTCATCGCAGCGCCCTCGTCGCAGCATCATCGTTTCAATCCACGCCCCCGCACGGGGGGCGACTCGGCAGGGGAGGTATTCGACGCCGGACCAGGGCGTTTCAATCCACGCCCCCGCACGGGGGGCGACTTTACAAATTCGGGGTCGTTAAATATATCCCCTAGTTTCAATCCACGCCCCCGCACGGGGGGCGACCCCTGCTGATACGTCGAACTCCGCATGTCCGCAGTTTCAATCCACGCCCCCGCACGGGGGGCGACTCAGCATCGGGTGCCGGACCGCGCTGGCTCCAGCGTTTCAATCCACGCCCCCGCACGGGGGGCGACCGAAGCTGTCCGGACGGCTGCTCGACCTGTTCCTGTTTCAATCCACGCCCCCGCACGGGGGGCGACTGTCGAAGTACCGGCGCTCGATCTCAATGCCGATGTTTCAATCCACGCCCCCGCACGGGGGGCGACGTCGTCATGGTGACGTCTGCCCCGGTCTTCAGGCGTTTCAATCCACGCCCCCGCACGGGGGGCGACGCCGGAAGTGGACGGAGCGCGTCGCGGTCAATACGGTTTCAATCCACGCCCCCGCACGGGGGGCGACCGACGCGCCTAACGGTGGGGGCAAGGACGAAGAGGTTTCAATCCACGCCCCCGCACGGGGGGCGACCCTCCACGTCATAAGCGACGCCGCCACGTTCGACGTTTCAATCCACGCCCCCGCACGGGGGGCGACTGTCGAAGTACAGTGGATCGATCTCCACGCCGATGTTTCAATCCACGCCCCCGCACGGGGGGCGACGAGGCTTCAGCGGCGTCATGATGCCTCCAGGCTGTTTCAATCCACGCCCCCGCACGGGGGGCGACCCTCGATGTCGCGGAACGTCCCGCGTGCCGAGGTGTTTCAATCCACGCCCCCGCACGGGGGGCGACCGGGTTGAAGCCTATGCCGACAAGTTGGGCATTGTTTCAATCCACGCCCCCGCACGGGGGGCGACACCTAGAAGGTTCCGGCCGCTCCATCACGCCCCGTTTCAATCCACGCCCCCGCACGGGGGGCGACTCAGCGCATCCTCGACTTGCGCCGCCATGGCCTTGTTTCAATCCACGCCCCCGCACGGGGGGCGACCGGTCGCCATGAAGTGGTACAGCCCGGACCTGTGGTTTCAATCCACGCCCCCGCACGGGGGGCGACGATAGTAAGACTGGACGCGCCCGGTCACCTCCGAGTTTCAATCCACGCCCCCGCACGGGGGGCGACCGGCGGCGCCGGCCGACAACGCGGCCATCACGGTGTTTCAATCCACGCCCCCGCACGGGGGGCGACCATCGCCGGACAGCGCCTTGCCGAACGTCGAGCGGTTTCAATCCACGCCCCCGCACGGGGGGCGACCACGCTGGCGTCTTCGCCATGTCGTCACCTCCTCAGTTTCAATCCACGCCCCCGCACGGGGGGCGACGTCGCCGTACATGCCGGTCTCCATGCTCTTCCGGTTGTTTCAATCCACGCCCCCGCACGGGGGGCGACCCGCCGTAGATCACGATGTCGGCCGGGCTGGATAAGTTTCAATCCACGCCCCCGCACGGGGGGCGACGGCGCTGTTGCCGAGCACCGTGTTCCGCGTCGCGTTGTTTCAATCCACGCCCCCGCACGGGGGGCGACCATGGCGAGCGCGTAGCCGTCCGTCATTTGGCGGAGTTTCAATCCACGCCCCCGCACGGGGGGCGACGCCGGTGGGGTCCTGCAGGCTGATCAACAGGCAGTTTCAATCCACGCCCCGCACGGGGGGCGACGGCCGTCCGTTGAATGGTCCGCGCTAATGGATCTGTTTCAATCCACGCCCCCGCACGGGGGGCGACCGCGTCGCCACCATGCCGGTGGGCGGGCAGGCGGGTTTCAATCCACGCCCCCGCACGGGGGCGACGGCCATGGCGCGGGAGATGTACGGCCATCTGCTGCCGACCGTTTCAATCCACGCCCCCGCACGGGGGGCGACAACTGGAGGGTCTGGCCGGTGTAGCCGCCGCCGTGTTTCAATCCACGCCCCCGCACGGGGGGCGACATGTACAGGGCGTTCGACTGGCTCGCGGCCATATCGTTTCAATCCACGCCCCCGCACGGGGGCGACTCGGCCGGAAACAGGAACGCTCTGTTGCGAAGCGGAGTTTCAATCCACGCCCCCGCACGGGGGGCGACGCGATACGGTAGCGGCGTTAACTATAAAAAATTTATCGTTTCAATCCACGCCCCCGCACGGAGGGCGACGAGCCCCAAGCAACGTCCCGACACCGGGGAAGAGGTTTCAATCCACGCCCCCGCACGGGGGGCGACTCTTCGCGGGCCGCGCGGACTATCCGTCCCCGAGGTTTCAATCCACGCCCCCGCACGGGGGGCGACGCCCGGCCAAGCAGCGGGTCGAAATAGACCTTCTTGTTTCAATCCACGCCCCCGCACGGGGGGCGACCAGCGGCAAGGTGGTGCGCGACGGGTCGATCCGCATGTTTCAATCCACGCCCCCGCACGGGGGCGACTCGCTGACGGTGACAGGGCTGGACGCCACGTCAGTTTCAATCCACGCCCCCGCACGGGGGGCGACGTCTGCGCCTGGAGATCCCGCCCGGTATCCGCGTTGTTTCAATCCACGCCCCCGCACGGGGGGCGACAGTTTGGCGACTACAATTCCGGGCCGCTTGCTCAGGTTTCAATCCACGCCCCCGCACGGGGGGCGACCGGATTGAGCGGCAGGGGAGAGGTTGTCATTTATGTTTCAATCCACGCCCCCGCACGGGGGGCGACCGGTTGCCCGGGCGGCCTACTTGTTGCTGTGAATGTTTCAATCCACGCCCCCGCACGGGGGGCGACCGGGTCTTGCTATGTACTTGTAAAATAACGGCGCAGACCCGGTGCTGCGCGAACCTCCCGATGCGGCTTCGAGAATCCGGCACCAAGCCGTGACATCCTGCCCGGATGCGTTGATTTCGCAAGGGAAATCGTCTGCGCGAACCTTCCGGGGAAAACGTAACCGCTTGGGGTTCGCGCGGGCGGGGGCGGGTCAGAAGATCAGGGTTCCGTCCAGGTCCAGGGCGGGCTTGGCGCCGACATGCTCCACCCGGCGCTTGCCGCCGGCGCCCAGGCTGTAGAAGCGCAGGCTGTCGGTCGCCGGGTCGATCTCGCCCAACAGGCGGGCGCGGAGGGCGGTCCATTGGGCCGGATCGACCTCGCATTCGAACACCGAGAACTGGACGCGCTGGCCGAAATCCAGGCAGGCGCGGGCGACTCGGCGCAGCCTGCGGCGGCCCGCCTTGTCTTCGGTATTCACATCATACGTGATCAGCATCAGCATGGGGGATCACTTCCACAGGAAAGGCGGGTACCCGTCGAGGTCGCCCCGCAGGTGGCGGGCCAGAAGCCTCGCCTGGATGTGCGGGACAAGGCCGAGCGTCAGCTTCTCGTCCAGGAACGGGTGGGTGATCTCGTCGCGCTTGCGCTCCTGGTATGCGGCCAGGACCGTCTTGCGGGCATCGTCGCGAAGCATCACGGCGCCGCCGTCCCGGTAGTCGAAATCCGCCGCCGTGACCTGCTGCCGGTTGATCAGGCTGAGCGCGACCCGGTCCGCCAGGATCGGCCGGACCTCCTCCATCAGGTCGAGCGCCAGCCCGGCCCGCCCGGGGCGGTCGCGGTGGAGGAAACCGACCTGGGGTCGAGCCCGACCGTTTCCAGGGCCGAGCGGCAGTCGTGGCCCAGGATCGCGTAAAGGAAGGAGAGCAGCGCGTTGCAGGCATCCAGCGGCGGACGGCGGCTGCGGACGGTGAAGCGCAGCGCGGGGTCTTCTGACCGGATCAGCAGGTCGAACACGCCGAAATAGGCGGCGGCGCCGTCGCCCTCGTGACCGCGCGCGACATCGGTGTCGGACGCCCCGGCGGCGAGGCGCGCCACGTCCGCCAGCCGGCGCTGCGCATCGTCCAGCCGGGCGCGCCCGGAGGCGTCCAGGGAGTCGGCATGGTCGCGAAGCGCCCGGCGCAGCACGGTGCGCTGGTTGGCGGCCTTCCCGGCGACCAGGGCGCGGGCGATCACCGCGCAGGCCGCCGGGTCGTCGGTGGCGCGGTATTGGCGGCGGCGCAGCAGGACGTTGCCGCTCTGCGGTCCCTCGACCCGCGCGATGAAGCGCCCGTTCTCGCCGAGGAAGGAGACCGCGATGCCTTGCTCCGCGCAGAAGCCCATCAGGGGTGGCGACATGCCGACCCGGCCGAAGCAGACGATGCCGCCCATCATGTGGGCCGGCACCCGCCCGACTTCGGCCTGCTCGACCTCCACCACGATGTTCGCGCCGTCCTTGCGCAGCCATGCGCCTTCGGTGGTGACGAACAGGGTATTGAGATGCCGGCGCATGGGGGATGACTCCTCGTCAGTCGTCCTGCAACCGGCGGGACAGCCAGTCGGCGACGGCGGGCGGATGGGAGAGGCGGCGAGGCTGGCACAGGTCGATCAGGGAGCATCGGCCGCATTTCCGGTCTTCATGGACCGGCGGCGGCGTGCGGCCGGCGTCGAGCATGGCACGCACCGCCTCCGCCGTGCGCTCGGTCAGCGCCCTCAGCCCGGGATCGAAGCGGACGGCGGTCCGGCGCCGGTTCTCGCCGTAGAACAGGGCGCCTTCCTCGATGGCGGTGCCGAACATCTCCTCCAGGCACAGGGCCTGGGCGCAGAGCTGAACCTCGTCCGCCCGGTGGGCCTTGGGCCGGCCGCGCTTGTATTCGACCGGATAGGGGCGGCGCCCGCCGTCGTGCAGCTCCACCACGTCGGCCACCCCGCCGATGCCGAGCCGGCGGCAGCGCAGCGGCATGGATCGGACCGCCCGCACGCCGGAGCGGCTTGATCTTCCGCCAAGGTCCGCCCGCTCGTGCAGGACGCGCCCTTCGGCCGTGAAGCGGTTTTCGGCCCATTGCCGCTCGACATGGATCAGGGCGCACTGGCGCGGGCAGAACAGGTAGTGCTGGAGCGCCGAGAGGGGCAGGGGGTCTTCGTCGGGCATCAGATGATGGCTCCGCCCCGGTTCCGGAATTCGGTCAACTCCAGGACGCCTGCCATGTAGCCGAGAAAATCCGGCTCGTACCGATGCGGCCAGGCGAACAGCTCGGAACTATCCCGCAACCTGTCGAGGCCCAGATCCATAGCCTTGCTGCGCCATATCTGGACGCTTGCCTGGAGAAGTTCCCGGGACGTGACGTGCTCCCTGCGTCGTATCCGGTCGGCGGTGGGCTTGTCCACGACGACCAGCAGCGTATCCGCATCGATGATACGGGCCGCTCGGGCGACGCCGGGGTAATCTCCTGCGCGTTCGGCCTTGGCAAGGGCATCATGGCCAAGACCGCCCATCGCATTGATTTCTTCCGCGATCGCCCGAGTGACGATGTCGGCCGCCGATCGGTCGCTTTCCAACACACCGGTCTCCAGGAGCCGCTTCAGAATGCTGCGGGAGCCTCCGGCGGCGGGGTGATCGGTAATGCCGTCCGCTGCTTCGAGCGAGAAATCGTGGACGACGCTGCCTCCGATCCCGGTGAACTCGCCGTGCCGATTTACGCGCCCTCCGACCTGGATCAGGCTGGCGGTACTGAAACTCTCACGGAATCCGGTTCGGAACGAAATGTCCACCCCAGCTTCCACGCAGCTTGTCGCCACCAGCGTCCAATCGGAAACGCGATCTTCCTTTCGGGAAGTCAGGCGGCTTTTGACGGTGCCCAGAACGCTGTCGCGGTCGCGAGGACTGAGGGCGGTGGACAGATGAAGGACATCCTGTCCGGATGTCCGAAGCTCCTTTGCGACGATCGCGGCGCTCTGTACCGTGTTCAAGATCACCAGCCGGGGACCCTCCGACGCGGCGATCATCCGCGTCAGCGAAGCCAAGCCATGGTGTCCGCCGGAACGGTACCGGACCCGGCGACGTTCTGCATGGTTGGCGTTCACGCCGAGGCTTGACGGCATCAATTCAGTGAAGGAGATCGGGGGTGTGACGATGTCCGGATTCTCCCAGAAGCGGACGAGTGATCCACTGGCAAGGACGATGCGGCAGGACCAGCGATCCGCAAGTTCCCTGAGCCACTTCCAGTTCTGAGGCCAGAGGCGGGCCGGAAGCGCCGCATGGGCTTCGTCCAGGAAGATGCCGGAGCCGGGAATCCGATGCAGCTTGCGGAGGGGGCCGGGCGCGCAGGCGGCAAGGGTTTCGAAGAACTGAACCGCCGTCGTGACGATGACGGGGGCTCGCCAGAGAACGGCGAGGTCGCGATGTTCGCGTCCGTCGAAATCCACCCGGTGATGATGCTCGACGACAACCTCTTCCGGGTTCTCTCCGTCGAGAGTCAATGCTTTGCGCAGCGTTTCCGCTGTTTGCGTGATGATGTTCGTGTATGGAGCGATGACGATGATCCGGCGCAGTTCGTGCTGCATGGCTTGCTTGAGCAGGTATGCCGTGACCGCGGTCGTCTTGCCAAGCCCGACCGGACCTTCGCAGGCCACCACCGGGGAGTTGACATCCGAATCCCGACAGGCGTCGTAAAACTGACGTCGATGCCGGTTACGGTCCGAATCCTGGTCGGCGCCGAGTTGGTTGACGTAGCGATCGGGCGATCGAAGGCGCTCGTCCCACCTTGCCTCAAGCGGAGCAAGCGGCTCACGCTTCGAATCGAACGTCGCGGTATCGGTGTGATCCGCATCGACGAGGCATGACAAGGCTAAGCGCAGAGTGAGGCCACGGGCCGCCTTCGCTGCCTTCACGTCGGGAATCCCGAGAACTTTCTCGTGTTCGCTCAGGTAAGAAGGCAGGTACTTTTCGGTCCGTTCGACCTGCGCTTCGTCGGGAACTTCCCCATCACGTCGGCGGCCTCGCAGTTTCGCTCCCGCGTCGTCCTTGTTGAAATGCAGCTTCGATTCGGGAAGGCCGGGGGAATGATGGGCACGTATCAGCCACGCCGCCAGCATGTTGCCCTTTGCGGAGACATGGGCGACGCCGGCATCTATATGGTCCCATTCCGGCTTACCGCCGCGTCCGCGGCGGAAAGCCGCCTGGATCTGCTGATCAAGCTTGCCAAGATCGTGGAACGAAGCCGCATCTTCCACGCCTTCGACGAACGCCGTCCTGTCCAGATCGACGGCGAAGCGCAGAAGCTCCCGGGCGTTGCGTTCCGCCAGAGTCCGCACTTGTCGGACATGATCCCCATATGGCTGCCCTTGTTCCCCGCGCGACGGCGCGGAGTGTGCGAGCGGCGGATGTGGCGCGGGCATCGTGCCGCTTCACGCCCAGGACTTGAGACATAGGTCTTCGAACGACTTGACGCGGGATCTCACACCGTCCGGGAGAGCGTCGGGCACTTGATATTCCTCGATGGAGCGTGACGGAGCATCGGCCCGTCCCCCGACCTTACGAGGCGTCAGCGCATCGATGATCAAATAATCCGGGCATGATCCGAGGGGGTCTCCGTGCTCCGCAAACCAGGCGTGACGGATCTCGACGAACGGGCGGATCGCCGAGGCGGTGGCGCGGTAGGCATGGGGGATCAGGAACTTCAAGAGTTCGATGTCATGGGGGGAGCACCCCGTCTTGCGTGCCGCCATCGGATTGACGAAGAAGGGCATGGCGTATACGCCGTGCTGGACGACCCGCCACGCGAGCGGAGCCATGCCACGGTCCTTGCCGTCTTCGACGCCGGACTTGTTGGTGGTGGTCAGCCGCTCGATCTCGACCGGCGCGACGCTGAGCCCCGGCCCGAACTGCACGACGCCGGTGCTGATGAAATGATCACGGGAGTCCTTCTTGCCTTTGCCCTTGGTGTCTTTGCCGTCGTCCTTCATGGACTCCAGGAAGGTGTTCCCGAAGACCCGGGCATCCCAGAATGCGGCTTTGAAGGCATCGGGATTGAGCTTGCCGATGGACTCCCGATCCCGTCCGCGACTTTCCAGAATTCGATAGCTGACGCCATCGGCCAGCGTTATGGCAGACAGGTTGAACGCCTTCCGCGCTACCGGGCCGTCGGCATCTTCCACGAGGTCGCGGAGCTTGCGCTTGAACGAGACCGGCGAGATCAGCCCCCGGCCGTCAGTGCTGAGCGTTCTCGGCTCGCTTTCCTGATCAGGGTCGCCATTGGGATTGGAGCATCTGACTTCGATGATCAGCAGTCCGGTGCCGCGATTGAAGAACTCAGGCATCGTCGTGGTTCCCTTCATTGTCATCGGCATCTTCGCCGCGCGATTTGGGTTCAAGTCCCGCCACGTATCCAAGCAGCAGTTCGGCACGGAAAACGTCGTCCACCGGGTAATCGGCGAGCCCGATTTCCTGGAGTTCCCGGCAGAGTTCCGCCGACCGTTGAGCCTGCGAGATGGCGGTCCTGATGGCCATGCCGAGCGCGCGAAGCTCTCTGCCTTCCCTGCTGTTCCGATCCGCCGTCAGGAGCTTTTCCGCATCGCTGAGGAATTTAGCGGCTTTTTCGCGCGCCCGCGGCTGACGCAGCCACCCCCCGTAAGGTTTCCAGCGCCGGCATACCAAATCGAGCGCCATTGCCGGGCGTGTCTGCGCCATCGAGACTACGGCGTTGCCCAGAAGGGTCGGCGGCGTCGCGCCGCCCCGCATATCCGCGCAGTAGCCAAGGTGAACCTTGTCGGCCACCGAGAGGAACTGTCCAAGCTTGAAGCCTGCGCCCTTCATGTATGTTTCCCCGTCGCGTTGCATCTTGTGGAGAAGAATCCCGAAAAGCGTGACGGCAGTCAGTGCGGCCCGACGGTCGAACTGCTTCGCGCGATCCATGTCGAATGCTCTCAGGGCGTGTCCCGATCCGGACAGAAGGACGCCGTACCGGGAAATCAACAGGTGCAAAGCCCTCGCCGCCTGCACCCCGAATCCGTCATGCCCGAGGAAAATGTGAAAGACATCGGACGCGGCGAGTCCTGCCAGTTCGGTTGACCCCTTGCCTCCCCGGAAATAGGCCGTACGCGACAGTTTCGGCACCTGTAGCGGAGCGAGGTGAGGCGGCGAACACAGACGAAGAGTGTTCTTGCCCTTGACGAGCACCGGCATCGCGATCCAGGAAGGGATATTGCGCTCCCCGGCCAGCCAGTCCTGGACGGCGGCATACAAACGATCGACGGTGATGGCTTGATGGCAGACGATCTTGTGATTGCCGGGATCGACCTTGCGCAGCACGCAGACATTCACGGGAGTCTTGCGAAAGTCCACGCCTCGTTCCGCCTCGACCGCTTGCATCAAACGTTCGGTGCGCCTCTCGAACTCCCCCTCGGCATCTTCTCGTTCTTCTTCTTCTTGATCGTCCAGATCATTCCGCGTGGCAAGCAGTTCGGCCACGGGAGCATCAGGCACGCCTTCGACGAAGGCGATCATCAGGTCCGATTGCTTGGGCTTCTCACCAGGTATGCTCCGCCATGTCTTCCCCTCCCGATGAGGTTCCATGATCGTGTCGAGAGCGGATCGAAGCTTACCCACCGTATCGATGCCGATGGCTATCCCGTCCGTTCCGGCCCGGCCATACCGCCCCGCAGAAGGAAGATCAGGATTCTTCGAGAAAAGATATGTCTGGCCGACGATCGGAAGGTTCGGCTGTGGAAACTGGACGGTCAGCGACCCTTCGAGACCGGTCAGCGCGCATCGTCCTTTGGGTCCCGCCGATGCGCTCCCGGCGAGGGCAACGCTTACCGGTCCTATCTGTCGGGGATCGGCTACGTTCCGGGGAAATTCGCCGGCGTCGGTGTCGAAGTAAAAAGTGCCGCCGAGCGTGAGAACTTCATGCCCAGCCCTCATCCACTCGGCCACGCCGCTTTGCACTTCGCGAAGCACGGCGACAGCAATGCCGCGCAGCAATTCGCCCGGATCTTCGGAGGCCAATAGAAATCGATCGATCACCGCTGGAACGGCTGCGGTAAAGGAATCGTCAGCTAGACTGCGAAGTTGCGCGGCTCGTTCTCCCAAGCGCGATCTCAAAGATTTGCCGACCCAGGTCGGAGACCATGGCAGGGCATGAAACTTTGCGGCCAGGATATCGATGCCGGCGTGGTTCTGCTCTGTCGATGGCTCGGGAGCGATCGATTTCAGCCGCAACTGGACAGCGGGGAAGCTGTTGTGTTGGCCGTCCCGCAAGGTCCAGAGATTGGGGACAAGGTCGTCGGGCGCGATACCGACGCTTGATACACCGCCGGTCGTGGCAAGGCGGACGATGACAACTCTGGTCCGGCCGACACTCTTGACGTCAGAATGGCGTTCGGCTGCCAGCATCATCTTGGAGGCCGCCAACCCACGCTCGATCGCGAGAAGTTCATTCAGCAAAACTGAGCACTCCTCTTTCGACGCTGACGTTCTGAGCGAAACGAGGTTGGTATTTGCCGTGGCTGGCATTGCTCCACATGCCGACCAGCATCGACGGCACCAGCAGATCCAGCGCGGTATCCACCTCGTACTCCGATTCTCGGAATGCTCCCCAGTAGGAGCAGGTGAACTCCTTCCAACCCAGAGCAGGTGTCTGGTGGCACCGGCCCTGCGCAAGGCGCCGGTTGAACAGTTCCTGTAGGTGATGCGGGGGATTGCGATCGGGCGAAGATCCCGACCTGCGCACTTCGGCATGGATCCGGTAGCAGACGTCCGCCAGGACCGTCGCGAAGAACTGGAAGCTCGATCCGCTGTTGAATTGGCCGCGTTTGCGCAATGGGCCGCCATAATTGGTTGCATATTTCTGGAAATGAACCTCGCCGCCGGCTTCACCTTTGCGCCGACAGATTTCAATCCGGATCGGGTGAATGGCTGCGCCTCGTTCCAGCGCGGCGATCGATTCAAGGATGCCTTTGGCCGCCGACCATGTCGGTACCGGATAGCTGGTAGGTGTGACGCCGGTATCCGGCCTCGCGAACATGGCGAGTGGTCCGGATACTTCAATCGAGATCGGATAGGAGGACATAGACGGAAACCTCGCTTAGGATCGTTCGTGTCGCCCGCATACGGAGCCGTCCACTAATCCATCACGCATTATCGGACTTATCCGAAGAAAAATACAATCAAATTAAAGCTTAGACATATTAGGAAGGTTGCGCGAAGTTGACCGGTTCGCAGGAAGCGTGCATGATCCACCTGCGGGGTTGGCGCCGTGGATTGAAACCTAATCTGCCTTAGCTCGTAGGTAAGGTAGACCAGGGCCGATGGTGTTCGTCAAAGAGACACCATCGGCACCTCTTCATGCCGCCTTTATCATTTTCGGCGGGAAATTACTCTGACCCCTTTAATTGTGGCGGCCGAAGCGTTGATGCAGGGCGTCGGCGTTCGCCCTGACGGGCGAAGGCCGACCTACGCCGCGACCGCTCCGCTGAAACATCAGTCGCCGTCAAAGCCGATCGACAGGGCGATGCGCCGCCTGATCTCCGCCAGTTGAGCGTCGGTGATCCTGGATGCGGTCGTTTGTATCCGCTGCTTGGATGTTGCCGTGACATGGTGGGCGATGGCCCAGGAAACCTTGGGGCACCCATTCTCCGGCGTCGGAGCGATGGATACGGACAGGGAGGGCATGGCCAATTTAGGATCGTCGGTAAGCGGCACCAGGATGACATTCGGATAGGCCGGGTCGAACAGGTCGCTGTCCTCTACCACGACGGCGGGCACCACGACGGCGGCCCGCCCTCACTCCTCCACGCGGGCGTAGTCGCCCTTGTAGTAGAGCAGGGGCTTGCCCTCCGCCACGGAGGCCAGGCGCTTCACCCGGCCGACCAGGATGACGTGGTCGCCGCCGTCGTGGACGGCTTCGGTGATGCAGTCCAGGGAGGCGAGGCAGCCTTTCAGGATGGGGGAGCCGGTTTCCCACGCCTCCCACTCGACGCCGTCCCAGCGGTCGCCGATCGCGGTGGAGAAGCGCACGGAGAGGTCGCGCTGCGCCTCGGCCAGGACGTTGACGGCGAATCGGCCGGAGGCGGTGAAGACGTCCAGGGCGTTGGACGAGCGGCCCAGGCAGAACAGCACCAGCGGCGGGTCCAGGGACACCGAGCTGAAGGAGTTGGCGGTCAGCCCGAACGTCTCCCCGGCGTCGTTCACCGTGGTGACCACGGTGATGCCGGTGGCGAAGCATCCAAGGGCGTTTCGGAACGCCCGCCGGTCGAAACTCATCGCGCTGGACTCATTACCGTGGGCTCATGGACATGTCGCGTGCGGACATGTCGCGTGCGGGCATGTCGCGTGCTTCGGTATAGCAGGCGGGGGCGGCGCGCAAGCCTCATGTACCCCGGCGTTTCCTACTCCCGCACGGTCACTAAGGGCTTATTAACGAAACTGAACGACTCTGTCGGTCCGGTTCCCTTGTCCTCAACGCGGTGGCTGCTCCACGACATGCTGTTCATCATCGGCTCCATCACCGTGCTGGCCTGCGTGCTGGGCGGCTACGCGGCCATGGGTGGGCATCTCGCCGTTCTTTGGCAGCCGTTCGAAGTCGTCATCATCGTGGGGGCGGCTATCGGCGCCTTCATCATCTCCAACCCGAAGACGGTGCTCGGCCGCTGCGGCAAGGCGATGGGAACCCTCCTGAAGGGATCGCGCTACACCAAGGAAAGCTACCTGGAACTGCTCAGCCTACAGTACCAAGTCTTCAAGATCGCCAAGACCCGCGGCTTGCTGGCGCTGGAGCAGCATATCGAGAAGCCGGAGGAAAGCTCGCTGTTCCAGCAGTTCCCCAAGTTCCACGGCGACCACCACGCCGTCGTCTTCCTGTGCGACTACCTGCGCCTGATGTCGCTCGGCTCGGACAATCCGCACGAGTTGGAAAACCTGATGGACGAGGAGCTGGAGACCCACCACCAGGAGCACGCCCAGATCTCCGGCGCGATCCAGACCATGGCCGACGGCATGCCGGCGCTGGGCATCGTCGCGGCGGTGCTGGGCGTGATCAAGACCATGGGCTCGATCACCGAGCCGCCGGAAGTGCTGGGCAAGCTGATCGGCGGCGCGCTGGTCGGGACGTTCCTGGGCGTCTGGATCTCCTATGGGTTCCTCGCCCCGATCGCCAGCTCGCTGAAGGCGGTGTACGAGGCCGAGGCGAAGTATTTCCAGTGCATGAAGGCGGGGCTGCTGGCCCACCTGCACGGCTACGCCCCCGCCGTCTCGGTGGAGTACGCCCGCAAGGTCCTGCTGTCCGACGTCCGCCCGACCTTCTACGAGGTCGAAGAGGCGACGTCGGCGCTGCCGCCGGCCTGAGCGGACGGCCGCCATGGCGCCTCCCCCTTCCCAGTCGTCCGGCGGTCAGCAGCCGGTCGTCATCATCAAGCGGAAGAAGAAGTCCCGCCACGACGCCCATCACGGTGGCGCCTGGAAGGTCGCCTACGCCGACTTCGTGACGGCGATGATGGCCTTCTTCCTGCTGCTCTGGCTGCTCAACGTCACCACGTCGGAGCAGCGCCAGGGCATCGCCGACTATTTCAGCCCGGCCAGCGTGTCGCGCTCGACCAGCGGCAGCGGCGGCGTGCTGGGCGGGCTGACCATCACGGTGCCCGGCGCCATGATCTCGCCCGGAGCGCCGCTCAACGTCGCCCAGCCGACCCCCAGCCGGGCCGGGGAGTCCGACCGGGAACCCGACCAGAACTCGGAGGAGCTGTACGACCGCGCCGGGATGAGCGCCCGGCAGATCGAGGAACGGGCGCTGCGCGAGGAGATGGCCCGGCGCGAGCAGAGGCAGTTCGAGGAGGCGGAGAAGACCCTGCGCAAGGCGATCGAGGGCGTGCCGGAACTGGCGCAGCTCGCCGAGAGCCTGATGATCGAGCAGACGACGGAGGGGCTGCGCATCCAGATCGTCGACCAGGCGAACTATTCGATGTTCCCGCTCGGCAGCGCCCAGATGTACACGCCGACCCGCCAGCTCCTGGGGCTGGTGGCCCAGGCGGTCGGCCGCCTGCCGAACAAGCTGTCGATCAGCGGCCACACCGACGGGACCCGGTTCGCCCGGGGCGACGTGTACGGCAATTGGGAACTGTCCACCGACCGGGCCAACGCCAGCCGGCGCGCCCTGATCGCCGGCGGCATCGACGAGAGCCGGATCGAGACCGTCGTCGGCCGCGCCGACCGAGAGCACCTGTTCCAGGACGATCCCCAGTCGCCACGCAACCGCCGCATCAGCATAGTCCTGCTGCGCGACGCCAAGCCGCCGCCCCGGCGGTAGGGCGGGGCGGGAGGGGCTTCACGCCGCGGCCTTCACGCCGGTGATCACGAAGCCGCTGTTCGGCATCGTCGGGATGCGCGACAGCGGGATGTCCAGGTCCTGGCGCGGCACGTCGTAGCGCATTCCCGTGATCAGCATCCGCACCGCCCGCTTGATCAATTCGATGGTGATCCATTCCCCCGCGCAGCGGTGGCCGAGATCGAAGTCGCCGCCGCCCTGGGGGATGAAGTTGAACGGGCTGCCGTCCCAGCCGACGAACCGCTCCGGCTCGAAGCTGCCGGGGTCCTTCCAGGTGCGGGCGTCGTGGTTGGTTCCATACAGGTCGAGCAGTACCCAGTCATCCGGCCCGAAACGGTGCCCGCGCCACTCGAAAGGCTCCATCACCCGGCCGCCGACCAGGGGGAAGAAGGGATAGAAGCGCCGCACCTCCTGGACGAACATCTCCAGGTAACGGTCGTCGCCCGCGGCCTGGCCGCGCGTTTCGGGATACCGATGGAGCGCCAGGGCTGCGAAGGTGACGTAACGGTGGACGGCGACCGTCGGCCGCAGGATGTTGAGCAGTTCCACCGCCGCCACATCCGCCGGGAGTTGGCCGCCGTCCCTGCCGCGGAACCGGGCGATGACGTCCAGCGCGGTCCCCTGGGTTACCGGCAGGCTGCCGCTCCGGACCCGCTCGATCAGCTCCCGCGCCCATGTCTCCGTCCGGCGGCGCAGCATCAGGCCCCGCCAGTTGCGGGGGCCCACGGCGCCGGCGCCGTCGACCATGGCGGCGAACTCGCGCGTCCGCTCCGGGAGTTCGTCGTCGCCCAGCGGCACGCCGGCCCAGTCGCAGGCCGCCCGGCAGATCACGCCCTGGACCTCGTCATGGAGCACGACCCGGTCCATGCCTTCCCAGGCGGGCAGCCGCGCGCGCCACGCCGTCTCCAGCGCGTCGCCCATCCGCCTGACCGCGTCGGGCGTCATCAGCGACATGAACATGCGCTTCCGGTCGTGGTGGGCCTCGCCGTCCAACGTCTGGACGCTGCCTTTGTCCTGGAGCAGCATCAGCGTCGGCTTGGGGACGGCCCGCTTCCGCGTGAACCGGCCCGGACGATGGAACTCCCGCGCCGCCTCCGGACCGCTCATGCAGACGGCCGGGCGAAGCATCAGGCGGGTCGCGAAGATGTCCGACCCGTGGCGCCGGCACCGGTTGGGGATGAACAGATAGCCTTCCTTCAGCAGGGACAACGTGCTGTCCGGGGTCTTGTCGCGGGGAATGTCAGGCATCGGATCTCCGTGGGTTCGCAATGGGGCTCCCCCGGTCAACCGGCCGCCGCCGCGGCCGTTTCACCTGCTGCCGGCTTCGGCGGCGGGGGAAGGGGCGGGCGCGGCGGTCCCCAGATAGATCCCCGGCAGGATCAGCGCGATCCCGGCGAGATGATGGAGCCGGGGCTGCTCGCCCAGCAGCAGCCAAGCCAATCCCGCGATGTAGACCGGCACCAGGTACATCAGCAGACCGGTCCGGCTCGGCCCGACCATCGCCACCAGCTTGCCGTAGAGCAGATAGGCGCCGAGGCCCGGCACCAGCGCCAGGAAGACCCAGATTCCGACGGTCCGCGCGTCGAACAGCGCCCGCTCGCCCAGCGCCGCCTCGATCCCCAGGAACGGCACCAGCACCAGCACCCCGCCCAGCGTGATCGCGGTGAACCTGGCGGTCAGGTCCAGGCGCGACGGACGGTGCTTGAGGAGCACCGAATAGAGCGCCCATCCCAGGGTCGCCAGCACGGTCCAGAGGTCGCCGGCGGTGAAGGACAGGCTCGCCAGCGTCCCCGGATCGCCGCGCGTGACGATCGCCAGCACCCCGGCGAGGCACAGCGCGATGCCGGCGGCCTGCCGGACCGATACCTTTTCGCCCCAGAAGATCCGCCCGAACACCACGATCAGGATCGGCGTGGTCGAATAGATCAGGCCGATATTGGTCGCCGTGGTGGTCACCCCGGCCAGATAGACCGGCGGCCCGCAGACCCCCATGCCCAGCGCGCCCAGGAGCAGCAGCGTCGGCCACTCCGCCGCCACCGCCGACCGGTGGCGCCACAGCCCGCCCGCCGTGAAGGGAAGCAGCAGCAGCGCCGTCAGCAGCCATCGCCCGAAGGCGAGCGCCACCGGCGGAACGCTCCCCTCCACCCAGCGGGCCGCGAGCATGTTGCTCGACATCAGCAGCGGCGCGAACAGCAGCAGGACATAGGCCAGCCGTTGCGGCGAACGATCCCCCATCAGGCCCCTCCGGTTCGGCACAACCGGGGCAGGCACGACATTATGACGCGGAGCATGAACGGATAGTACCTCCCAAAGGTTACTTTGCTTTAGCGAAGCTCGTCTAATTTGACATTACAAAACAGATACATACACGCAATGATATGCATGGGGTCGCGATGCCACACCGTAAGAAGCTTCCTCCAGCCTATGAAACCGTCAGCCCCCGCGAGGCTTCGCCCAAGCAGATCCAGGGGAATTTCGCGGTCGCTCTCGGCGGGCTTGCCGGCAACAACGCCCACGGCGCCGGCGTGATCGAGGCGCTTTACCGCTGCGGCAGGAAACCCAGGCTGATCTCGTGCACCTCCGGCCAGATCCGTTTCACCTACGCCTACCTGCGCGGCCTGACCCCCGGGTCGGAGGTGAACCCCTATAGCATGCTGCAACGGCATTTCAATTCGGCCCAGCCGTTCAAGGACCTGACCGACGTCAACCTGAACTTCAAGCTGATGACCTGGCCGTTCCAGCAGATCCGCCCCTCGGTGCCGGAGTTCTCGGCCGACATGCTGGGCAACCTCACCCGTTCCATGAAGCAGTTCCTCGCCAACCCGCGCGACTTCTCGGTGTGGCGCGAGATGTACCGGATGATGCCGGCGCGGACGCTGGTTTCCCAGGACACCCTGTTCGACCCGGACGTGTTCTCCGACATCGCCCGCCTGTTCAACGCCGACACGGGACCCGACGGGCACGGCATCGGCGTGATGTTCAACGCCTATGATTTCGTCAAGGGTGAGGAATACGTCTTCATGAACGGGACGGCGGCCACGCTGACCGGCCACGCTCCCGGCGCCGGGAGCGGCAGCCGGCCCTGGATCAAGTATCAGGCGATCACCGAGGAGGCGGTCCGCAACGCCCTTCGCCTCTACGAATACGGCTTCCACGAGGAGGGCGACCTGCTCGACGGCGCCTATCTCCGGGGCCTTATCCTCAGCGAGATCCCCAACAAGGGCAACGGGATCGACACCATCGTGGTCGGCCGCCCGCTGGCGTCGTGCTGGCTGGGCGACGCGCCGTCGAGCCTGATCGAACTGCGCGACATGCAGACGGAGGTGAACTTCCTGGGCAGCTATCTGGGCGAGAAGGGCCAGATCGAGCTGATCAACCAGCTGCTCCGGACCGGCCGCCCGGTGGCTCCCCCCGCCAACGCGACGCCGATCACCATCCTGGAGGTCGAGATGGACCGCCAGCGCGGCTGGTGGGAATACGTCCTGGAGGACGAGGCGGTCTTCAACAGCGCCTTCCACCGGACACGGACCGAGATCTGCCCCCGCCTGGAACTACCCATGGCGGCATGACCGTCAGTCCGGCGGATCATTTCTTCCGCCGCGCGCGTTTCAATCGGAAGCGCTCGGCGAGAGGGATGAACGCCATGGACACCGATGGCCGTGAAGAACGGGTGCGGCAGCGCGCCCACGAGATCTGGATCCGCGAAGGCCGCCCGGAGGGTCGACGGGACCGGCACTGGCAGCAGGCGAAGGACGAGATCGAGGTGGAGGAGGGCGGCTCCCTCTCCGCTGTCGGCGAGGAGGATCCCGAGCCGATCGCGGTTCCTAGTTTTCCGGCCCGAGACGCCTGAACTCGTCGCGGATGATCCGGTAGCAGTCGCAGGCGACGTCCTCCAGCCCGGCCGGATCGAGGATCGTGATGTGTCCGCGCGTGTAGCGGATGAAGCCGGCCTTCTGCAGAAGGTTCGCGGTGATGGTCACGCCGGCCCGCCGCACGCCAAGCATGACGGCAAGATATTCCTGCGTCAGCGGGAAATCGTCGCCGACCCGGTCGCGGGTCATCAGCAGCCAGCGGGCGCACCGCTCGTCGATGGTGTGGAGGCGGTTGCAAGCCGCCGTCTGGCCCACCTGGTTGAAATGCCCCTGGGCGAAACGCAGGAGCTTGGCGCGGAGCGTGTCGCTGCGGCGGAGCGCCGTCCTCAGCGCCTGCGAGGGCATCCGCCAGCCGTCGCCCGGGATCTGCATGTCGCATTGCATGGGCATCCTGTCGGATTCCATCAGGACGGGCGTGCCGACCATTCCCTCGTTCCCGATCGTACCCACCTCGACCGCGCTGCCGTCGGGCAGGATGTTGATCAGCGACGCGCATCCCCGCTCGATGAAGAACACATGCGTGATCACCTCGTCGGGATGGACGACGGTCATCCTGTGCGGGAGCGCGACGGCCTCCAGATGGGGCCGGACCAGCGCCTCCTCGTCCGGCGAGAGGAGTTTCAAGATGTAATTGCGGCTTTCCACGGTGCTGCCTCCTGCTCGGAAAAGGAAAACCTTCACTCTGTCAACGGACAGCATGTTCAATGGACAGCATGGCGATTCGGGCCGAACCATATTGGTCTCGAAAGATACCCGCTTCCGCGGCGACCCTGGTCCCGTCGGCCGTTCCGTCAGGACACGTCGTCCATCAGTTCCGCGGGATAACCCGCCTCGCGCAGCTTCGCGATGATGGCGTCGACATGGGCGGGGTCGCGGGTTTCCAGCACCACGTCGATGTCGGCCATCTTGACGGGGACGTTGTGGAACAGGCGCTGGTGGTAGACCTCGACGATATTGCCCCCCGCATCTCCCAGGAACTGGGCAACCTTGGCGAGCGCGCCGGGCGCGTCGCTGAGGCCGATGCGCAGGCGCACGACCCGGCGCTGGCGGACCAGCCCGCGCATCAGGATCGAGGCGAGCACGCGGGCGTCGATGTTGCCGCCGCAGATCACGGTGCCGACGGTCCGGCCCCTGAACCGGGCGGGGTCGTCGAGCAGGGCCGCGACGCCGGCGGCGCCGGCTCCCTCGACCACCAGCTTCTGTTCGGTGATCAGGGTGTAGATCGCGCGTTCCAGGCACTCCTCGCCGGCCAGGACGATGTCGTCGACCAGATCGCGGACGATTTCGCGGGTGAATCGGCCGGGCGCCTTGACGGCGATGCCTTCGGCGATGGTGGCGCCGGAGCAGGTGACGGTTTCCCCCGCCAGGGTCTGCTTCATGGAGGGGTACATTTCGGCCTCGACGCCGATGATCTCGATCCCGGGCTTCAGCGCCTTGGCGGCCGTGGCGATGCCGGCGATCAGGCCGCCGCCGCCGATCGGCACGACCAGCGTGTCGAGGTCTGGTACCACGTCCAGCATCTCCAGCGCCACGGTACCCTGGCCGGCGATGATCAGCGGGTCGTCGTAGGGATGCACGAAGGTCAGGCCGTCGCGCGCTGCGATGTCGTGGGCGAAAGCCTCGGCGTCGCCGAGGGTCTCGCCGTGGAGCAGGACGCGGGCGCCGTAGGCCTCGGTCCGCTCGACTTTCGTGAAGGGCGTCTGCGCCGGCATCACGATCGTGGCGGGGATGCCCAGCCGGGTCGCGTGATAGGCCACGCCCTGGGCATGGTTGCCGGCCGACATGGCGATGACGCCCTGGCGGGCCGCTGCCTCGTCCAGGCTCCGGAGCTTGGTCAGGGCGCCGCGCTCCTTGAAGGAGCCGGTGTGGTGCAGGCTTTCCAGCTTCAGGAACAGGCGGGTGCCGGTCTGCTCCGACAGGCGCCGGGCCGCGACGGTCGGCGTGACCGGGAGCTCGCCGGCCAGGATCGCCGCCGCGCGTCGGATATCGTCGAGGGCGATGGGCATGGGCGGCTGCTCCGGCTTCGGGTGACTCAGGTCGGTGGGTCTCAGGGCGGGGGAACGAGGGTCAGGCGGCCGAGGCCGTCGGCCGCGATCCGGTCGAGCGAACCGCCGATGGTGAAATGCTCCCCGTCGCGCCAGCGTTCCACCAGGTCGCCGTAATGGGGCGACAGCGGGTTGCCCGATTGTCCGGTGGCGATCATGAAGCGCGAGTTCTGAAGGTCGGACATGTCGTAGACCGCCCGGTAGCCGGCGCCGTGGATGTGGGCGAACGGGGTCTCGGCGTTGCGGACGGCGCTGCCGCCGCGGTTGACGGTCTGGTTGCCGCCGTCGGTCTCGATCCCGATGTCGAACAGGTCCTTGAGCACCGGGACCCGGCCGAGCACCTGATGGCCGAGCGGTGCCCGGTGCTCCAGCCCCCAGCGCCACGCGGCCGGGTCCGCGCCGTGGCGTTCGCCAAGCTCCGCGACGGTGCGTTCGAGCGAGGCGGCCAGGACGTCCGGGCAGCTTTCCGTCCGGTCCGGCGTGGTGACGTCGTCGCACCAGCGCCGCGCATCGCGGAGCATGTGGATGACCAGCCGGGGCGAGGAGGACCAGACGTCGCCGAACAACCCGCCCAGCTCGTCGGCGTAGAGCGCCCGGTGCAGGTCGCGCAGCCACCATTCGAAGATCAGCGGCTCGGGCCTGTCGCGGGTCAGGGTGCCGTCCCAGGCGCGCACCAGGTCGAGCGCGGCTCGGGCCTGCGGCGAGGCCGGTTCGGTCCGCAGCATCTCGGGCAGCAGCTCCAGCGCCGCGACGGAGACGTTGTCCATCAGCAGGGCTTCCGCCGCGTCGACGTCGTGGCGCTGGCCGGAGGCGAGGACCTGTTCGATCCGGGCCGCGCGGTACCAGTCGTCCCAGCGGTTTGTCAGGAAGTGCGGATAGTCCGGACCGACGATGCGGTTGTTGGCGTTGACGATCCGCCCGGCCGGCGGGTTGAACGATTGCGGCATCCGGTCGAACGGGACGGCGCCGGTCCAGCCATACTCGTCGGTCCAGCCGGGCACCGGCAGGCTGCCGTCGCCCTTGCGGCGGATCGGCACCAATCCCGGGGTGTAGAAGCCGATGTTTCCCTGGATATCGGCGTAGACGATATTCTGGAGCGGCGCCTGGAAGTGCCGGAGCGCCGCCTTGAAGCCCTCCCAGTCGGGCGCGCGGGCCAGGCGGTAGAGCGCTTCCGGCGTGGTGTCGCGGTCGCTGAGGCCGGTGAAGGCCAGGGCAACGACGTGGCCCTGGGGGGCGGCGCCGAGAGCGTCCGGCTCGATGTCGGACAGCACGGGGCCGTGCCGGGAGGTTCGGACGGTGAAGGTCTCGTCCGGCGCGTCCTTGACCCGGATGGTCTCGCCGCGCTCGACGAAGGGCTCGGGACCGTCGGGCGTGAGATACCTGGACGGATCGGCGGGATCGAGGCGTTCGATGAAGAGGTCCTGCACGTCGCCGCCGGTGGTGGTGAAGCCCCAGGAAATGCGGTCGTTGCGGCCGAGCACGTGGAACGGCACGCCGGGAACGGTGGCCCCGGTGACCGAGAAGCCGGGCGCCTCGATGCGGGCCAGATACCAGAGGATCGGGGCGCCGAGCTGAAGGTGCGGATCGTTGGCCAGGACCGGCAGGCCGGTGCCGGTCCGCCCGCCCGAGACCACCCACTCGTTCGACGCGGTCGCCGGGCCGAGCGGCGGCGGCAGGGCGGCGGCCAGCCGGCCGAAGTCCAGGTCGGGCAGGCCGGCGGTCAGGGTGACCGGGGCCGAGGGGGGGTAATCGGGAAACAGGTCGCGGATGCGGTCGGGCGGCAGGCGCTGCATCATCCGGGCGCGCAGCAGTTCCTCAGTGTAGTTGCCGCTGAGCTGGAGCGCCATCAGCTTGCCCCAGACGATGCTGTCCGCCGGCCGCCAGGGTTCCGGCTCGTAGCGGAGGACCTGGAACTCGATGGGGAGGGGGCCGCTCCGCCCGTCCATCCAGGCGTTGACCCCGGCGGCGTAGGACTCCAGCGCGAGGCGTACCTCCGGCGCCAGGGCGCGGACGCTGGCCTCGGCGTCGCGGTAGAATCCCAGGGTGCGCATCAGCTTGTCGTAGCGCAGGCCGCCGGCCCCGATCAGTTCGGACAGCCGGCCGGCGCCGATCCGGCGGTTCAGGTCCATCTGCCACAGCCGGTCCTGGGCGTGGACGTAGCCCAGGGCGAAATACGCGTCTTCCTGGGTCTGCGCGAAGATGTGGGGGACCGCGTTGCCGTCGCGCGCGATCTCCACCTTCGACACGAGGCCGGGCAGGGCGACGGTGCCCTCCAGGGCGGGCAGGCCGGAGCGGAGCCACAGCCAGGCCGCCGGAACGCCGAGCAGCGGGACGGCGGCGGCGATCGCCAGGATTGCCAGGATCGTCCGCCGTAACCGCCGCATCGCCGCCCCGCCGTCTCAAGCCATGTTCAGGATGATCGTCTTCTTGTGGGTGAAATGTTCCAGCATCGCCTCCAGGGAAGCCTCCTTGCCGAGGCCGGAATGCTTGATGCCGCCGTAGCTGAGCCCGGGCTGGACCACGAGGTTCTGGTTGACCTGGACGAAGCCCGCCTCCAGACGCTGGGTGGCATCGAGTGCCGTGCGCAGGTCGCGGGTCCAGATGGTGGCGGCCAGGCCGTACTCGCTGTCGTTGGCCTGCTCGATCGCGCTGTCGTAGTCGGTGAAGCGGATGATGCAGGTGACCGGGCCGAAGATCTCCTCCCGCGCCAGCCGGCTGTCGTTGCCGAGGCCGGTGAAGATGACAGGGCGGACGAACAGGCCCTTGGCGAGCTTGGGGTCGTCCGGCATGGCCGAGCAGGCATGGGCGGTGGCGCCGGCGGTGCCGGTGCCGAGTTCGATGTAGGAATTCACCTTCTCGAACTGCTGGGGCGAGACGATGGTGCCGATGTCGGTGGCCTCGTCCAGCGGGTCGCCCATCTTCATCGCGTCGACCCGGGCCTTCAGGCGGCTGACGAATTCGTCGTGGACGCTGTCATGGACGAAGATGCGGCTGGCCGCCGTGCAGCTCTGCCCCTGGCGGGTGAAGCGCATGCCGGCGACGGCGCCGTCGATCGCCTTGTCCAGGTCGGCGTCGCCCATCACGATCATGGGGCTCTTGCCGCCCAGCTCCAGCGTGACCGGGATCAGCTTCTCGGCCGCCGCCCGATAGATGATCCTGCCGGTCTCGACCGAGCCGGTGAAACTGACCTTGCCGACCTTGGGATGGGCGACCAGCGGCCCGCCGCATTCCGGCCCCTGGCCGGACAGGATGTTGAAGACGCCCTTGGGCAGGATCGTGTTCATGATCTGGCAGGTGCGCAGCACGGCCAGCGGCGCCTCCTCCGCCGACTTGACCACAACCGTATTGCCCGCGACCAGCGCCGGCGCGATCTTCAGCGCCATCAGCATCATCGGGACGTTCCACGGGATGATGGCGCCGATCACGCCGATCGGGTCGCGCTGGGTGACGGTCAGCATCTTCGGATTGAAGGGAACGGACTCGCCCTTCAGCTCCGACCCGAGGCCGCCGTAGAAGATGAAGGCGTCGGCCAGCACGCCGGACTCGACCCGGCTCTCGGTACGCAGCGCCTTGCCGGTTTCCAGCGCCACAAGGCGGGCCAACTCCTCGGCATGCTCGGTCAGGCGGCGGCCGCACTCGGTGACCAGCCGGCCGCGTTCGCGGGCGGTCAGCTTGGACCAGGATTTCTGCGCGGCATGGGCCGACTGGACCGTGACGTCCACGTCGATCGCCTCGCCCTCCGCGGCGTCCGCGATGGTTTCGCCGGTGGCGGGATTGACCACGGCGAAGGTCCTGCCGGAACGCGCGGGCACCAGTTCCCCGTCGATCAGCAGCTTGCCCGACAGTTCCCGCGCCAGCGCGTGGGGGTCCAGGGTGAGGGTGAGGGTTTGCGGTGCCACGATCGATCCTCCTGATTTTCTTGGCCTTCGCCGGGCCTTCGCCAAGGGGCGGCGACCGGCCGGCGGCATGGCGTCCTTGTAGCACCCGGCGATGCCCACGGGAATGACTGCATTGCAGCATGACGATCCCGGCTGTCAAGCCGTGCCTGTTCCGAAGAGAGGTGCCGGTTCGTGTTTAAAATGAAGTATAAATGCAGGGAAGGTGTGCCGTTAACTGAGTCTTTACCCTGGAAAAATCATAAAGCGATCAATATCGCTCCCGTGGCGGGCGAGGCAGGTGACGGTCGGCTCTTCCCGTCATCGACAGTGCATTTTCCCAGTACATCTTGAATGATGGAACGCGCGCCCATGTCTTTGCCCTTCACCGCTCCCCTTGCCGCTCACGAGCATGCCGCTTACGCGGATGCGGCCGCGATGGTCGCGGCGCTTCGGCCGGAACAGCCGGTCTACTGCATCCGTCCGCATGTCCTGAGGGAAGCGGCCCGGCACTTCGTCGAGACGTTTCCCGGCAAGGTCCTCTACGCGGTGAAATGCAACGCGGAGCCGGCGTTCCTCGACGCCCTGCACGACGGCGGCATCCGCCACTTCGACACCGCGTCGCTGCCGGAGATTTCGGTGGTCGCCGAGCGGTTCGCCGATACCGCCTCCTACTTCATGCATCCGGTCAAGCAGCGGGGCGGCATCCGGGCGGCTTACAGGCAGCATGGAGTCCGGCACTTCGTGGTCGACCATGCCGACGAACTCGCCAAGGTGCTGGCCGAGACGGGCGGGGCCACCGACTTGGTGATCGTGGTCCGGCTGGCGACGGCGCGCGGCGCCGCGGTCTACGATCTCGGCGGCAAGTTCGGTGCGTCCCCGGTTCAGGCCGCAGCATTGCTGAGGCAAGCACACGGGGCGGGGTGCGAGGTCGGCCTGTCGTTCCATGTCGGCTCGCAGTGCCTGACGCCCGGTTCATACACCGCGGCGCTGCGGCTCGCGGCGCACACGCTCGACCTGGCCGAGGTGCCGCTGAGCGTGATCGACGTGGGCGGCGGCTTTCCCGTCGCCTATGTCGGCCTGCACCCGCCGCCGCTGGAGGACTATGTCGCCGCGATCGAGGCCGGGCTGGCCGGGATGGGCCTTCCGGCGGAGTGCGAGCTGTGGTGCGAGCCCGGCCGGGCGCTGGTGGCCGCCGGTGCTTCCCTGGTGGTCCGCGTGGAGCTTCGCCGCGCCAACTTCCTGTATATCAACGACGGCGTCTACGGCAGCCTGTCCGACCTGAAATATGCCGGGCTGCGCTTCCCCATGCGCGTGCTGCGGCCGGTCGGCGACCGGGTCGAGGTGCTGGAGGAGGACCTGGGCGAGTTCGGCCTGTTCGGGCCGACCTGCGACGCGGCCGACATGATGGAAGGCCCGTACCGGCTCGCGGCCGACGTGCGGGAGGGGGACTATATCGAGATCGGGCAGGCCGGGGCCTATACGCTGGAACTGCGCACCGACTTCAACGGCTTCTGCCCGACCGCTTCGTGGAGGTCGGCGACGGTGCCTTCCTGCCGACGGCCGGGATGGAGCCGGTCCCGTTCCCATTCCTGAGCGCCGCCGAGTAGGGCGGCTCCCGGGATCGGCATCATGCCGCATGGGCGGGCAAGCGGAAATCGGGCTCCATCCGCCGCCCGCCTCCTGCCATGGTATGCGCCGCCCGATGTCCGCCATTCACGACTCGCTGTTCCGCGCCCTGATCGACGATCCGGTGCGGGCAGGCGCCCTGATCCGCGATTTCCTGCCGCCGGACATCGCCGCCCGGCTGGCCGACGGGCCGCCGACGCTGCTGGACGGCACCTTCGTCGATCCGGAACTGAACCCAAGCCAGAGCGACCGGCTGTTCAGCGTCGCGCTGCGCGCCGGCGGGTTCGCGCTGCTCTACATCCTGATCGAGCACAAGGGCTTTCCCGATCCCTTCACGCCGATCCAGGTGCTGCGGTACCGGGCGGAGATCTGGCGCCGCTTCGCCGAGGCGGCCGGACGGGGAAGGCTGCGGCTGCCGCCGATCATCCCGATGGTCTTCTACCATGGCAGGGGACCGTGGAACGTGCCGACGTCGGTGACCGCCTGCCTGGACGCCGACGAGGACCTGAAGCAGGTGCCGGGAGACATGGGATATATCCTGTGCGACCTGGGACCGATCCCCGACGCGGAGCTGTCGTCCGACGGCGACGTGCGTGCCGGGCTGCTGGCGCTGAAGCACGTCTTCCGCCCGTCGGACCCGGAAGCCCTGCTGGGGGAGATCCTGTCCGCCCTGCGCGGCGGAACGACCTTTGAGGAGCAATTGATCCGCTATATGATCCTGATGTATCCGGCCATCACGGCAGACCTGCTGTCCAGGGTGGCTCGTCGGGTCAATCCGGACCGGGAGGGGGAATTGGTATCGCTCGCTGCACAGGAATGGCTCCGCCAGGGTGAGGAAAAGGGCTTCGCCAAGGGCAAGGCCGACACGATCCTGATGTTTCTTGAGTCGCGGTTCGGACCGGTTCCGCCCGGGCTGGAGGATCGCGTCCGCAGGACCGAGCCGGAGGAAATGGACCGCCTGTTCCGCCGGGCGATGACCGCGGCCTCGCTCGACGAACTGTTCGCCGGCGAACCGCGGCACTGACGCGCACGCGCGGGCGTGTCCCGTCGCGGAGCCGTTGGAACGGCGGCGCCGGTGTGCTACGTTTTTATGTATGCACGCTTATAGAGAAAAGAGCCTTCGCGGGCTGAACATCGCCGGCTTTCACCGGATCGGCTACACCGAGTGGGGACCGGAGCGGTCAGACCGGACGGTCGTCTGCGTCCATGGCCTGACGCGCAACTCCCACGACTTCGACGAGGTTGCGCCGGTGCTGGCGGCGCAGGGCTTCCGCGTGGTCTGTCCCGACGTCGCCGGGCGCGGGCGGAGCGGGTGGCTGCCGGTGCCGGCTTCCTACGGCTTTCCCCAGTACCTCGCCGACATGACGGCGCTCGTCGCCCGGCTCGACGTGGAGACGGTGGACTGGGTCGGGACCTCGATGGGGGGCATCATCGGGATGATGATGGCGGCCCAGCCCGACACGCCGGTCGGGCGGCTGGTGATCAACGATGTCGGGGCCTTCATCCCGGGGACGGCGTTGCAGGCGATCGGCGACTATGTTCCCGAGCAGCCAACGTTCGACGATGTCGCGGGCGTCGAAAGGGAACTGCGGGCGCGGCTGACCGGCTATGCGCCGGTGACCGACGCGCAGTGGCGCCGTCTCGCCGAGGTCGAGGCGCGGCGCGGGGAGGACGGCCGGCTAAGGCTTGGCTACGATCCCGCCATCGGCGCGGCGATGGCGGCGGCGGGGCCGGCGAAGGACGTCGATCTCTGGCCGGTCTACGACCGCATCGCGTGCCCGACGCTGCTCCTGCGGGGTGCCGACAGCGCATTGCTGACGGCCGGCACGGCCCGCGAGATGACCGGGCGCGGGCCGCGCCCCAGGCTGGTGGAATTCCCCGGGGTCGGACATGCTCCGCCGCTCATGTCGGATGATCAGATCGCGGCGGTCCGCGATTTCCTCGTCTGACGGACGGGGAACACCGATGACCGCATTTCCGATACCGAAGCCGGCGCAGTCGGCCTGTGAGGGCTTCGACGAGGACCAGGCCCGCCTGTTCGACAGCCTGGTTGAAATCCTGGCCGAAGAGCCGACATGGAAGCAGCGCCGCGCGGTGTTCTTCCAGATCATCGAACGGCTGCGAAAGGCCTTCGACCGAAACCGGCAGGATCCGGACAGCCGCGGCGACATACCGTTCATCGCCGTGCTTCCGCTCCATATCGGCGCCATCCTGGAAAAATTGGGCGAGGAGGAGATGATGTCGGTCGATCAGGCCGCATTCTACCTCCTGTCGATTCATCCCGAGCACCAGCAGGCGGCCGATCAATGGATTCAGGGCGACAAGGCCAACCTGAAAGCCATGATGAAGTTCATCGATACCAACCCCTTCTATGCCGCACTGCACCGCTCCTATGAACAGTATGCCTCCGAACCCGACGACCGCTGAAACTGCAGGCGAAGTCGACGGCGGAACCGTGCCCGTCGACTTGACCTCCGCCGTGGCCGCGGCACCGTTCGACTTCCCGTCCTTCACGCCGCGCGCTCCCTGGTGGGGCGCCGATCTCCAGACCGTGCGCAGCGTGCTGATGCGGCAGTCCTACCGGCCGGAGGACCACCCGCAGAAGCTGATGCGCTTCCGCATGCCGGACGCCACCGGCGACGTGCTCCATGCGACGCTGAACCAGCCGGCCGAACCGGCCGGGGACCTGCCGCTGGCCGTCCTGGTCCACGGGCTGGCCGGCTGCGTCGAGAGCCACTACATGCGCGCCACGGCGGCCGTCCTGCTGCGCCGGGGCATGAGGGTCCTGCGCGTCAACCTGCGCGGAGCGGGACCGTCGCGCCCGTTCTGCCGGGAGCAGTACCATGCCGGCAGGACGGAGGACCTCCGAAGCGTCCTGGCGCGGATCCCGGAGCCGCTGACGCGGTCGGGCATCGTGCTGGTCGGGTACTCGCTGGGCGCCAACCTGACGCTGAAGCTGCTGGGCGAGGGGACTCCCGACGGGGTGGCCGCCGCCGCCGCGGTGTCGGCGCCGATCGATCTGGCCGAGACCACCCGGCGCATGATGAGCCGCCGCAACTTCTTCTATCATCGCCGGGTGCTGGCCCGCATGAAGGAGGAGGTGCTGGGCATGCCGATCCCGGAGCATTACAAGCCGATCGTCCGCGAAGTGCGGAACTGCCACGAGTTCGACGACCGTTTCACGGCGCCGCGGGGCGGTTGGCGCAGTGCCGACGAATACCACCAGGTGAATTCCGCCGTCCGGTTCATGGGCGGCATCAAGGTTCCGACGCTGGTCATCCACGCGCTGGACGACCCCTGGATTCCGGCCGATGCCTATCTGGGCTTCGACTGGAGTTCCAACCCGAGACTGACCCCGCTGCTGCCGCGCAGCGGCGGCCATGTCGGGTTCCACGGCGCCGGAACCGATCCGTGGCACGACCAGTGCCTGCTCAAGTTCCTGGAGGCAGTCGTCGGCCCGCTCGGCAAGGCGCCGGTCCCGCTCAGCGCCGCCCGGGCTGGCTGAAGTCGGGCAGGCTGGTCGCCCGGGCGACCAGCCCCTCGACCATCCCGAGCGCCAGCTCCACCGCTTCCAGCAGGCCGGTGCTCTGGAGCGCCGCGTGCTCCGGCTGCGCGGTCACCCGGTCGCGGACTTCCGAAAGGGTCCGCAGTTCCGGCAGGAACAGCTCGCGGGCGCCCAGCGGCAGGGCGTTCGACTTTCCAATCAGGGCATAGAAGCGGGTGCTGGTCCGGACCAGCATGACGAGAACGGCGACATCGAGCCGCCGGAACTGCTCCCGCAGTTCTTCCGCCTGGTCATCCTTCATGCGGCCCAGCCGCTCCTCGATCAAGGCGACCAGCGCCTGGACCTCGTCCACCTTGGCCCGGAAACGAAAGTAGGCGGTGTACGAGTCGCGGCTGGCTTCGCCGTGGGCCCGGTCGGCGAGCGAAGCGGCTTCCTTCGCCTGCTTCTCCAGCGCCGACAGCATCAAGGCGATCTCGCGCCGATCCGGAGCCTTCCTGAAGACGTGTCGCCTCAATTGATACGATCCCGAATTGCCGATGCCGGACTGCATTCACCAGTCGGTATAGGAGCTTTCAGTAAGGGGTGAAATCGCTGCCGCCTTTGGCATACCGTGGCAAATCAGCGCTCGCGTCCAAGGCCGGAACGGCGGCGCTGCACCAGCTATGGTGCCGTGGCTCGACCGCGTTCGGATCGTCGAGGGTCGCCAGGGTCACGTCGATGTTTTCGGGACCTTCGGTATAGTTGAAGGTGAGCTGGGTCCCGCAGGCGGGGCAGAACCGCCGGATCCCCTTGGGCGAGGATCGATACTCGGCGGGCTCGCCGTCGGTGAACCGGAAATCCGAGGTCCGCCAGGTTCCCCACGCCACCACGGGCGCGCCGCTGGCGCGACGGCAGAGGCCGCAGTGGCAAAACCCCGCTCCCTCGTCGGCCAGTTCGCCGTCGATCCGGTAGCGCACCGCGCCGCACAGGCACCCTCCCGTCAATACCATCGCTTCCTCCATCAAGCCGGCTCGACGCCGCCGAAGATTATCACCCATCGGGCATTGAACCCTTTTTGCCTCCTGGGTCGTTCATCTTCAACGTTCTTGACCGGTCATTCAAACATGCGGGGGGCAATCGGATGCAGTGGCGTGGGCGCCGGCAGAGTGACAACATCGAGGACCGGCGCGGCATGGGTCCGGTGTCCGGGTCGCGCCTGCCGGGCGGGATGCTCGGCGGCCGGGGAATGCGGCGCGGCGGCTTCGGCCTCGTGGGGACGGTGGTGATCCTCCTGCTCGGGCTCGTGTTCGGCTTCGATCCCAGCTTCCTGCTGAACGGCGGCTCCGGCGGCTCCGGCGGGGGCTATGTCGAGGCGCCGCCTCCGCGCATGGGCACCGCCTCGGCGCCGAGGTCGGGCGGGGACCAGGACCTTGCGGATTTCGTCAGCGTCGTGCTCGCGGAGACGGAGGACGTATGGGGCGACATCTTCGCCCAATCCGGCCGGCGCTATGAGGAACCGGTGCTGGTGCTGTTCAGCGGGGCGGTGCAGTCGGCCTGCGGATTCGCCCAGTCGGCCATGGGGCCGTTCTACTGCCCGGCGGACCGCAAGCTCTATATCGACCTGAGTTTCTACCGCGACCTGCGCACCCGGATGGGGGCGCCGGGCGATTTCGCCCAGGCCTATGTGGTCGCCCACGAGGTCGGGCACCATGTCCAGAACCTGCTGGGGGTTTCCGGCGACGTGCAGGCGGCACAGCGTCAGTCGTCGCGCGGCGATGCCAACGCGCTGTCGGTCCGCCTGGAGCTTCAGGCCGACTGCTTCGCCGGCATCTGGGCCTTCCACCTGGCCCGGCAGGGGCAGATCCTGGAGCCGGGCGACATCGACGAGGCGCTGAACGCCGCCAGCGCGGTCGGTGACGACCGGTTGCAGGAGCGGGCGACCGGCAGGATCACCCCCGACTCGTTCACCCACGGCAGTTCGGCCCAGCGGGTCGAGTGGTTCCGCCGCGGGCTGGAGTCGGGCGCTCCGACGTCGTGCGACACCTTCCAGGACGGATGACCGGAGGGGAACTCCGACGGCATGTGGCTACGTTGGGGTCCGATGTCGGCGTTCGCCTAGGGGCGAAGGCCGACCTACGGTTGAATGCCTCTTTCCGGCCTCAGTCCGCCAGTTCCAGGACGACCGGGGTGTGGTCGGAAGCTTTCTCCTCGCCGCGCGGGCCTCGGTCGATCCGGCAATCGACGAGGCGGTCCGCCGCCTGGGGCGACAGCAGGAAATGGTCGATCCGGATGCCCTGGTCGCGCGGCCAGCGGCCGGCCTGGTAATCCCAGAAGGTATAGGCGCGGACCTCGTCGGGATGCACCGCCCGGAACGCCTCGGTCAGGCCCAGGTTGAGCATGGCCCGGAACTGGGCGCGGGTCTCCGGGCGGAACAGGGCGTCGGTCTCCCACGCCTGCGGGTCGTAGACGTCCTCTGCGGCGGGGATGACGTTGTAGTCGCCGCCCAGCACGAAGGGCTGATCGGTCGTCAGCAGGTCGGCCGCGTGACGGCGCAGCCGCTCCATCCAGCGGAGCTTGTACGGGTACTTCTCGGTCCCGACGGGATTGCCGTTGGGCAGGTAGAGCGAGGCGATCCGCACGCCGGCCACGGTGGCCTCGACATAGCGGCCCTGGGTGTCCTCGGCGTCGCCGGGCAGGTGGTCGAGCACGTCCTCGGCCGGCTGCTTCGACAGCAGGGCCACGCCGTTGTAGCTCTTCTGCCCGACGACGGCGCAGCAATAGCCCAGCGCCTCGAAGTCCTGCTTCGGGAAGGAGGCGGTCTCGCACTTGATCTCCTGGAACAGGACGACGTCTGGCGACGTGCGCTCCAGCCACGCCAGCACGTTGGGCAGGCGGGCTTTCACGGAATTGACGTTCCAGGTGGCGATTTTCATGGGGGTCTTCCTTGGTAGTCAGTGGTCGCCGGCAGGATTCCGGTATTCCGGCGGTCGCAATGTCCGGGGAGGGATCTCCGCGTGTCGGTGGCTGCAGCGGCAAGCCATGCCTGCGTCGGTATGGGAAAGTCTCGCCGCGATTGACGAGACGCGAGTATTCGGAGCGGACTTCCGTCTGCCCGCGCACCCGCCGGGCGGCCGGGTCCGGAGTAACCAGCTCCATGACCCGAACTGACCACCGATACACCTGCTGAGAGCAACATCGATGGCTGGAATGAGATTTACCACACCGGGGGCGCGCTTGCGCCAGTGTTTGTTTTCCGCCGCCGCGGGGGGCTTCGGTCCCCGCGGCGGCGGGAGCACCGCCTGTTGGAGATCGGGCGCGACCACTGGTATCCCGATCCTCTGAACTGAAGGCTGGACGCCCCCAGGCATTCAAGGAGCGCGGAAGAACGGATCGTCTCCCTCGTCGGCAAGCTTTCTCGCCGCCTGGGCGAAGCATCTCGGGTGCTCGGGCTGGAACGGCAGTCCGGGCAGGTAGCGGTGGACGATCAAAGTCTTTGGCCGAGGGATTCCAGGCGCTCCTGTGCTTCCGCCCGCCCGGTCACGAACGCTTCATAGGTCTTCTCGGTGTCGGGCGACCGGGGGCCGAAGCTGCGCATCTTCCGGATGCCGGCAGCGGGATCGGCGTCCCGGGCGTCCCAGAGTTGGCGCGTATCCACCAGCATCCGTCGCTGGTTCGACGTCATTTCGATCAGGTCCGGCATGGCGCACGAATTTCTACGGTACTGGCTATTATCCAACTTTATCGTAGAAAATCCTTTGAAACTCGGGCTTTCGGGTCGGCGGCCGGACCGCCTCACACCGCGAAGGACGAGCCGCAGCCGCACGAGGCGGTGGCGTTGGGGTTCTTGATCTGGAAGCTGGCCCCCATCAGGTCCTCGACGAAGTCGACGATCGAGCCGTTCAGCAGGTCCAGCGACACGTCGTCGGTCACGACGGACGTGCCCAGGTGCTCGAACACGTGGTCGTCCTCGTTGACGGTCTTGTCGAAGCCGAAGCCGTACTGGAAGCCCGAGCAGCCGCCGCCGGATACCGTGATGCGCAGCATCAGGGCGTCGTCGCCTTCCATCCCGCGGAGCACGGCCACCCGCCTGGCGGCGCTGTCGGAGATGGAGAGGGACCGTCCGCCCAGACCCACGGCGGCGGCTGAGTCGGTCTGCGGTGTGTTGAGCGCCGTGTCGGCCATGGTCTTCTCCTTGGGTTCTGCGCGGTCTCTGCGGGAGGTACGCCGGAAGCGGGCCTAAAAAATGCCCATGTCGGGAAGTTTCACTTAACCCTATGTAAGCAGACCTGACCGTCTCTTCAAAGGGCCGGGGGCGCGGCAGGTCAATAGGTCGCGATGGTGATTGAAATATGAACCCCACTATCGGTAGTGTCCGGGCATGATCGCTGATCAATCCCTTCTCCGGAACGCCGAACCGGGACCGGCCGCCTATGCGTGCCGGCCGGAGCTTACCCGCGGCCGGCTGAAGCCCGAACCGGAGAGCCCGACGCGGTCGGTGTTCCAGCGCGACCGCGACCGCATCATCCATTCCGGCGCGTTCCGCAAGCTGAAATACAAGACGCAGGTCTTCGTCTACCACGAGGGCGACTATTACCGGACCCGCCTGACCCACAGCCTGGAGGTCGCCCAGATCGCCCGCTCGGTCAGCCGCACCCTGGGCCTGAACGAGGATCTGGCGGAAGCGGTGGCGCTCGCCCACGATCTCGGCCACACCTGCTTCGGCCATGCCGGGGAGGAGGCGCTGAACGAGGCCATGAAGCCCTATGGCGGCTTCAGCCACAACGACCAGACGCTCCGCATCCTGACCCGGCTGGAGCGCCGCTACGCCGAGTTCGACGGGCTGAACCTGACCTGGGAGACGCTGGAGGGCGTGGTCAAGCACAACGGCCCGCTGCTTCCCGAGCTGCCCGGCCATGCCCTGCCGACGACGATCCGCGAGTTCCAGCAGGAGCTGGACCTGGAACTGGGCACCAATCCGGGCATGGAGGCGCAGGTCGCGGCGCTGGCGGACGACATCGCCTACAACAATCACGACATCGACGACGGGCTGCGCGCCGGGCTGTTCACGCTGGAGGAGATCGCGGAGCTGCCGCTTCTGGGCGGCATCATCCGGAGCCTCCACGACCGCTATCCAGGATTGGACAGGACCCGCCTGATCCACGAGACGATCCGGCGCATGATCGACCACATGGTGACCGACCTGATCGCCGAGACCCGGCGGCGGATCGCCGGGGCCGGGCCGCGCTCCGCCTCCGAGGTACGCTCGGCGCCCTGCGCCATGGTCGCCTTCAGCGACGGGATGCGCGACCATGATCGGGTCTTGCGCGGATTCCTGAAACAGCGCATGTACCGGCACTACAAAGTGAACCGCGTCTCCAGCAAGACGCGGCGCGTGGTCTCCGAACTGTTCTCGCTGTTCATGGCCGAGCCGGAATGCCTGCCGACGGAGTGGCAGGCCGACCTGGCCGCGCTGGGCGGCAACGACGAAAGATCGCGCGCCCGGCTGGTGGCCGATTATATTGCAGGCATGACCGACCGCTTCGCCCTGGCGGAGTACGAGCGGATGTTCGACATGGAATCCAAGACCTGATGAATCTGTTCAACGAGTTCGCCAAAGACCTTCGCGTCATCCTCGATGACCTCGCGGCAAGCGGGCAGCTTCCGGGCGGGCTCGATCTTTCCAAGGTGACGGTGGAGCCGCCGCGCGATCCGTCCCACGGCGACCTGTCCACCAACGCCGCCCTGGTGCTCGCCAAGCAGGCAGGATTGAAGCCGCGCGAGATCGCCGACATGCTGGTGGAGCGCCTGAAGGGGCTGGCCGACGTCGTCTCGGTCGAGATCGCGGGTCCCGGTTTCGTGAACCTGCGCCTGTCCGACGACACCTGGCGGCAGCGCATCGGCGACATCCTGGTGGCGGGCGTCACCTACGGCAACAGCAGCGTGGGCGCCGGATCGGCGGTCAATGTCGAGTATGTCTCGGCCAACCCGACCGGCCCGCTGCATGCCGCCCACGCGCGCGGCGCCGTGGTCGGCGACGCGCTCGCCTCCCTGCTGGAGAAGGCGGGCTATACCGTCACCCGCGAGTACTACATCAACGACGCCGGCGCGCAGGTCGAGGTGCTGGGCCGCTCGGCCTATCTGCGCTACCGGGAGGCGCTGGGCGAGACGGTCGAGATCCCGGCCGGCATGTATCCGGGCGAATACCTGAAGGACGTCGGCGCCGAACTGGCCGAGCGGGACGGGCCGAAATGGCTCGACGCTCCCGAATCGGAGTGGCTGCCCGCCGTGCGAGACTTCGCGATCGAGCGGATCCTGGCCGGGATCAAGGACGACCTGGACGCGCTCGGCGTGCGCCGCCAGGTCTTCTCGTCCGAGCGGAACCTGATCGCCAGCGGCGCCGTGGAGGATGCCTACCAGTCGCTGGTCGACCAGGGGCTGATCTATACCGGCGTCCTGGACCCGCCCAAGGGCAAGAAGCCCGAGGACTGGGAGCCGCGGCCGCAGACGCTGTTCCGCGCCACCCGGTTCGGCGACGACGTGGACCGCCCGCTGAAGAAGTCGGACGGGAGCTGGACCTATTTCGCCAACGACATCGCCTATCACCTGGACAAGTTCCGCCGGGGCAGCCCTGCCCTGATCGACGTGCTGGGCGCCGACCACGGCGGCTACGTCAAGCGGATGCAGGCGGCGACAACGGCGGTGACCGGCGGGCAGGGCTCCCTGGACGCCAAGATCTGCCAGCTGGTCCACCTCCTGAAGAACGGCGAGCCGGTCAAGATGTCGAAGCGCGCGGGCACCTTCGTGACCCTGCGCGACGTGATCGACCAGGTCGGCCGCGACGTGGTCCGCTTCATCATGCTGACCCGGCGCAACGACCAGACGCTGGAGTTCGATTTCGCCAAGGTGACCGAGCAGTCCAAGGACAACCCGGTCTTCTACGTCCAATACGCCCATGCCCGGTGCTGCTCGGTGCTGCGCCACGCCAGGGACGCCGATCCGGAGCGGAGCCTGAGTCCCGATGACCTGGCCGCGACCGCCGTGCTGTCCCGGCTGGAGGCGCCGGAGGAGCTGGCCCTGGTCAAGCTGATGGCCAATTGGCCGCGCATCGTCGAGTCCGCCGCTCAGGCCCACGAGGCCCACCGCATCGCTTTCTACCTGTACGACCTCGCGGCGGCCTTCCATGGGCTGTGGAACAAGGGCAAGGACGACACGACCATGCGTTTCCTGCTCGATGAAGACCCTGAGCTGACCACCGCCCGGCTGGCGCTGATCAAGGCGGTGTCGATCGTGATCGCATCCGGTCTGGATGTGATGGGAGTGGAGCCTGTCGAGGAACTGCGCGGATGAGCCAGTACGATCGCAGAGACCCCCATGGCCGGGAAGGATACGGCCCGGAGGGCGATGGCCGGGACGAGTATGCCGCCGGCGACGGTCCCGATGCCGAGGATGCCCGGTACATGCCCCGCGACCTGCGGGTGGAGCCGCGCGTCTACCAGCGCGGCTCCTACCGGCCCAACCCCGACGCGCGGCCGGCGCGCGGCCGGCGCCGGCTGCTCGCCCCGGTCCTGGCCGGCGTGGGGCTGGTGCTGTTCTTCGCCATCGTCTGGCTGACCTATACCGGCGGCCAGGACGGGGCCACGGATGGCGGCATGCCGCTGATCAAGGCCGACGGCTCGCCGGTCAAGCTGCGCCCGGACCAGCCCGGCGGCATGGCCGTGCCGCACCAGGACAAGCTGATCTACGACCGGCTGAAGGCCGAGACCGGCAGTACGGAGACCGCGGCGGTCGAACGGCTGCTGCCCCCGCCGGAATCGCCGCTGCCGCGCCCCGAACCGCCGCAGGCGGTGCCGGAGCCGACTCCGCAGCTTCCGCCGGCCGCGACCGGCGCGCCGGTGCCGCTGTCCCAGGACATGGCGGCGTCGGAGCAGCCGGGCCTGGTCGAGGACGAGGGGCCGGCGGAGGAAGTCCCGCCGCCCGTGGCCGCCGCTCCGGCACCCCCGCCGGCGCCGGCTGCGGCGGCGCGTCCGGTGCCGCTCGCGCCGCCGCAGCCTGCCCCGCAGACGGCGGCCCTGCCGCCGCCGGCGCCGCCGGCACCCGCGGCATCCTCGGGAGGGGGCGGCTTCCGTCTCCAGATCGCCTCCGTCAAGTCCGAGGAGGGCGCGCGGGCCGAATTCCAGCGGCTTCAGCGCCGCTACCCCGAGGTGCTTGGCGGGCTCGGCGTCAGCTATGTCCGGGCCGACCTGGGCGCCAAGGGGATTTTTTACCGGGTGCAGGCCGGGCCGGTGGACGAGGCCCGCGCCTCGTCCATCTGCTCCTCCCTGAAGGCCCAGAGCGTCGGGTGCATAATTGTCCGCCAGTAACTCCGTTCTCTCCGGGAAGCGTCCCGCCGCCGTCGTCTATGGCTGTGCCGGCCCGGGCCTGAGCGAGGAGGAGCGGGAGTTCTTCCGCCTCGCCGATCCCTTCGGCTTCATCCTGTTCCGCCGCAACTGCCAGTCCCGCGACCAGGTCCGCGCCCTGGTCGCGCAGCTGCGCGCCTCGGTCGGCCGGGCCGACGCGCCGGTTCTGATCGACCAGGAGGGCGGCCGGGTCGCACGCATGCGCCCGCCGGAATGGGCGGCGCACCCGGCCGCCCGCCGGATCGGCGACCTGGCGGTCGGCGACCCGGAGGCGGGGGCCGAGGCCGCGTGGCTGAACGCCCGGCTGCTGGCCGCGATGCTTCACGACGTCGGCATCACGGTGGATTGCGCGCCGGTGTGCGACGTGCCGGTGGACGGATCGCACGACGTGATCGGCGACCGGGCCTTCTCGGACGATCCGGAACTGGTCGCGAGCCTCGCCCGGATATCCTGCACCGGACTGTTGGATGGCGGCGTGCTGCCGGTGATCAAGCATCTGCCGGGCCACGGCCGGGCGCTGTGCGACAGCCACCTGGAGCAGCCGCTGGTCGAGGCGGGCCGGGCGGAGCTGGCGCGCAGCGACTTCCTGCCGTTCGAGGTGGTGTCGGACATGCCGCTGGGCATGGTCGCCCACGTGGTCTACCGGGAGCTTGACCCGGTCCACCCCGCGAGCACGTCGCGCATCGTGATCAACTCGGTGATCCGCGAGCAGATCGGCTTCGACGGGCTGCTGTTCTGCGACGACCTGTCGATGGAGGCCCTGGCCGGCACCGTCGCCGAGCGCGCGGCCGCCGTGCTGGAGGCCGGCTGCGACGTGGTGCTCCACTGCAACGGCAAGCTGGAGGAGATGCGCGACCTGCTGGGCGTGGTGCCGCCGCTGACCGACGCCGCGGCGGTCCGGTGGGAGCGGGCGCTGACCTTCCTGAAGCCGCCGGGACGGGGCGACGTGGACGCCATGCGCGAGCGGCTGGACGCCTTGCTGGAGGGCGATGCCCTGGATCCCGGCGCGGACCTGGTGGCCTGATGCCGGATATCGGGCAGTTCCTGTTCGACGCGTCGGTCTGGGTGATCCCGGTCATCGTGGCGATCACCTTCCACGAGGCCGCCCACGGCTATGTCGCTTGGAAGCTGGGTGACGACACGGCGAAGAGCCTGGGGCGGGTCACCTTCAACCCGCTCCGCCACGTCGATCCGTTCGGCACGGTGGTGCTGCCCGCGATCATGTATTTCACCACCTCGTTCCTGTTCGGCTGGGCCAAGCCGGTTCCGGTGAACTTCATGCGGCTGCGCCACCCGCGCTACGGCATGGTGCTGGTGGCGCTGGCCGGGCCGGCGATCAATATCGTCCTGGCCTTCTTCTCGGCCTGGGCGCTCCGCTGGGTCGGGCTGCTGCCGGACGAGGCCCTGCTGTGGGTGCAGCAGAGCCTGGTGATCGCGGTCCAGATCAACGTGATCCTGGCGGTATTCAACATGATCCCGCTGCCCCCGCTGGACGGCGGCCGGGTCGCGGTCGGGCTGCTGCCGCGCCAGCTGGCGATGCCGATCGCCCGGCTGGAGCCCTATGGGCTGTTCATCCTGATCGGCGTGCTGTTCATCATGCCGCTGATCGGGACGCAGCTCGGCTATAACCTCAGCGTTCTGCCCTGGCTGCTGGGGCCGCCGGTCGAGTACGTGATCCGGCTGCTCGGCTTCGTGACCGGGCACGGCTGACGCCCCATGGCCGACCAAGCGATCCTGGAGGCGCCGGAGGGCCAGCTCGTCCTCGACCTCGACGGGTACGAGGGGCCGATCGACGTGCTGCTGACGCTGGCCCGCGACCAGAAGGTGGACCTGACCCGGATCTCCATCCTCCAGCTCGCCGACCAGTACCTGGAGTTCGTCGCCGAGGCGCGGCGCATCCGGCTGGAGCTGGCGGCCGACTATCTGGTCATGGCGGCGTGGCTGGCTTACCTGAAGTCCCGGCTGCTGCTGCCCGAGCAGGACGAGGAGGAGCCGAGCGGCGAGGACCTCGCCCAGGCCCTGGCGTTCCAGCTCCAGCGGCTGGAGGCGATGCAGGAGGCCGGCGCCAAGCTGCTCGACCGGCCCCGGCTGGGGCGGGACGTGTTCGCCCGCGGCGCGCCGGAGGGCATCCGCATCGTCACCCGGTCGATCTTCGACCTGTCGCTCTACGACCTGCTCCGGGCCTATACCGAGCACAAGCGGCGCGAGGAGTTCGGCACCTGGCGCATCCAGCCGACCGAGCTTTACTCGCTGGAGGACGCGCTGAAGCATCTGTCGGAGATGCTGGGCCGGCTTCCGGACTGGACGGACCTCGCCAACTTCGTGCCGGGAGCGGGCGGCGACACGCTGCTGAGCCGGTCGGCCCTGGCCGCCCATTTCGTCGCCAGCCTGGAGCTGACCAAGGCCGGCAAGCTGGAGCTTCGGCAGGACGGCGTGTTCTCGCCCATATACCTGCGCCGCGTGCGGTCGCCGTCATGAGCCCGTATGCCATGAACCCGCAGCTCCGACTGCTGGAGGCCCTGCTGTTCGCCTCGGCCGAACCGCTGGACGCCCGCAGCCTGGCGGCCCGGCTCGGGCCGGGAACCGACCTGGACGCGCTGCTGGGGGAATTGGCGGCGACCTATGCCGAGCGCGGCATCAACCTGGTCTGCACCGGCGAGCGCTGGTCTTTCCGGACGGCGCCGGATCTGGCGGAGAAGCTGCGGGTCGATGCCGAGGTGCAGCGGAAGCTGTCCCGGGCCACCGTCGAGACGCTGGCGATCATCGCCTACCACCAGCCGGTGACCCGCGCCGAAATCGAGAGCATCCGCGGCGTCGCCACCAGCAAGGGCACGCTCGACATCCTGATGGAGGCGGGCTGGATCCGCCCCGGCAAGCGCCGCGAGACGCCGGGACGGCCGCTGACCTGGATCACCACCGACGGCTTCCTCGACCATTTCGGCCTGGAGAGCCTGCGCGACCTGCCTAACCTGGAGGACCTGAAGGCCTCGGGGTTGCTGGACTCCCGGCCGGTGCTGGCGACGCGGGAGGAGGAGTAGGTCGGCCTTCGCCCGAAGGGCGAATGCCGACAACAGGCTCCAACGTTTTCGTATGCCGTCGGCGTTGGCCCTTCGGGCAAGGCCGACCTACGAGGGATCGTCTCCTTATGAGTGCGTCAGGTCGTGCATGTAGCCGAGCTTCGCGATCACCGCCGGGGACAGGATGAACGGGTAGAGGTCCGGCTGGCCCATGCTGCGGTTGAGCGCGTTGACCGCGTAGGTCAGGGGCAGCCAGTTGTCGATCAGGTCGTCGATGTCCTTTGCCTTGTGCGGATCGAAGTCCACTTCGGCCTGAAGCGCGTGGCCCAGGCGGATCCGGGGGCGGATCTTCATGCCGAAGGAGCGCGCCGTCTCCAGCGTGTCGACGATGTGCAGGTAATGCGCCCAGGTCTCGGCGAAGTCTTCCCACGGATGGGCCGTCGCGTAGGTGCTGACGAAGTTTTCCTGCCAGTCGGCCGGGGCTCCGGTGTTGTAGTGGGTCTGGAGCGCCTGCCCGTAGTCCGCCCGCTCGTCGCCGAACATCTCGCGGAACCTGGCGAGGCTTTCCTCGCCCGCGTCGCGGACCAGCTTGTCCCAGAAGTAATGGCCGACCTCGTGGCGGAAATGGCCGAGCAGGGTCCGGTAGGGCTCCTGCATCTGTGTGCGGCGCTTCTCGCGCTCGGCGTCGTCGGCTTCGGCGACGTTGATGGTGATCAGGCCGTTGTCGTGGCCGGTCAGCACCGTGGTCACGTTGCCGTTGGCGTCCATCTGGTCGGACATGAAGTCGAACGCCAGCCCGCCTTCGGGATCGTCGGTCCGGTTCTTCAGCGGCAGCTTCAGCTTCAGCATCGTGTAGAACAGGTGGTGCTTGGCCATCTCCAGCTTCCGCCAGCGCGCCATGTTCTCCGCGTCGGAGAGGTCCGGGATGGTCCGGTTGTGGCGGCAGGCGGCGCAATGCGGCTCAGCGGAATCGGCGGGGAGGAGCCAATTGCAGGCGTCCACCCCGGCGTTCAGGCAGAACTTGTACAGGGTGCCGGGCGCGCCGAGGGCGCGCCAGGACTCGCCTTCCGGCTCCAGCGCGGTGACCTTGTTGACTTCCGGAACATAGCCCAGCCGATGGCCGCAGCTCTCGCACGCGGTGTTCTCGAAATAGAGCGGCTGGCCGCAATTCTCGCATTCAAACAGCTTCATGTCACTTTCGCCTTGCCGGAAGATGCCCGCCTTCAGTCGCCCAGCAACGCTCTGGGAGGCGCAGTGTTCCAAGAAATGGCAGCCATGCTTGGAAGGGATGGCCGGTCGGTGGACAATACTGCGCAATAAAGATTTAGACGGCGGGAACGATCAGCGGCCGGTCCAGGTCGGTCCGCCGAGACACCAGCACGGGATGGTCGAAGGCGGCGGTCAGGTATTCCGGAGTCATCACGCTCCAGGGGTCGCCGGCCGTCAGCACGCGGCCGTCGCGCATCAGGACGATCCTGTCGGCGTGGACGGCGGCGAGGTTGGGGTCGTGCAGCACCGCCAGCACCGCCCAGCCCTGATGCGCCAGCCCCCGCGCCAGCCCGAGCAGCTGCGCCTGGTGCCGGATGTCCAGGCTGGAGGTCGGCTCGTCCAGGATCAGGTAGCGGGCGGAGGGGTCGGCAGGGTCGTCCAGCTGGGCGAGCACGCGGGCGAACTGGACCCGCTGCTGTTCGCCGCCGGACAGGGACGGGTAGGAGCGCCCGGCGAGGTGCAGCGCGTCGGCCGCCCGCAATGCCCGCTCGACAATCCTCACGGTCTCGGCCCGCGTCGCGCGGGTCCTGTGCGGCGCCCGGCCCAGCGTCGCCACCTCGCCCGCGCTGAGCGGGAAGGACAGGGTGACCGACTGGGACAGCACGGCGCGGCGGCGCGCCAGCAGCTCCGGCTCCCACTTCGCCAGGGGAAAGCCGTCGAGCGTGACGGTGCCGGCGTCGGGCGCGGCCTCGCCCGACAGCAGCCGGACCAGCGACGACTTGCCGGCCCCGTTCGGCCCGAGCACCGCCGTCAGCGTTCCGGGTCGCAGGTCCAGCGAGACCCGGTCCACCAGCGCCCGGCCGCGGCGCCTGAGCGTCGCCTCGGTCGCGCGGATCATGACAGGTTCTCCCGCCGCCGGCGGATCAGCAGCCACAGGAAGAACGGGCCGCCGATCAGCGCCGTGACCAAGCCGATCGGCAGTTCGGCCGGCGCCACGGCGGTGCGCGCGACGATGTCGGCGAACAGCACGAGGGTCCCGCCGAGCAGGGCCGACGCCGGCAGCAGCAGCCGGTGCCCGGCCCCGGCGACCAGCCGGACCAGATGCGGCACGACCAGTCCGACGAAGCCGATCACCCCGGCGACCGCCACGCTCGCGCCGACCGCGGCGGCGCAGACGATCACGATCCCGGTCTTGGCCGGTTCGACCCGGAAGCCCATCAGCGCCGCCTCCCGCTCGCCCAGCAGCAGCGCGTCCAGCACGCCGGCCCAGCGGCCCGCGGCCAGGACGGCGCCCAGCGCGAACGGCGCCAGGGCGAGCACCACCGGCCAGGCGGCCCCGCCCAGCGATCCCATGGTCCAGAAGGTGACGTCGCGCATCTGCCGGTCGTCGCTGCCGAAGACCAGGTAACCGGTCCCGGCCGAGGCGATGGCGTTGATCGCGATGCCGGCCAGAAGCAGCGTCGCGACGTCGGTCCTGCCGTCGCCGCGCGCGACCCGCTGGACCGCCAGTATGGTGACGAGGCTTCCCGCGAAGGCCGCGACCGGCAGGGCGAAGGGCCCCACCAGCCCGGCGACCGCGGCCGGGACGCCCAGCACGATCACCGCGACCGCCGCCAGGGCTGCCCCGCTGGAGATCCCGATCAGCGCCGGATCGGCCAGGGGGTTGCGGAACAAACCCTGCATCATGGCGCCGCTGACCGCCAGCGCCGCCCCGACGCCGAACCCCAGCAGCGTGCGCGGCAGCCTGAGCTGGAGCACGATCGCGGCGTCCCGGGACGCGACGTCGCCCCCGGTCAGCGCCGCGACGACCGTCCCGGGCGGGAGGGCGGAGGCGCCGATGGAGAGGCTCGCGACCACGGCGCAGCAGGCCAGCGCCGCCAGCAGCGCCAGCACGCCCGGCTGGCGGAGCCCCGCCGCATCGCCGCGCACCGGCAGGCTGGTCACGACCGGTCCGCCGGCGGCTTCGGGAAGGCGTCGGCCCGGTCGGGGTGCAGCGCCCGGGCGAGATCGGCGGCGGCGTGGGGCAGGCGGGGGCCGAAGCCCAGCAGGTAGAGCGTGTCCATGGCGACCAGGCGGCCGTGGCGGGCCGCCGGGGTCCCGGCGAACTGGGGCATCGCCAGGATCGCGTCGCGCCCGCCGGCGGCCTCCAGCGCGTCGGAGGGGAGCAGCAGCACGTCGGGCGCCGCCGCCAGGATCGCTTCGCCCGACGCGGGCTTGTAGCCCTCGTACCCTTCCATGGCGTTCACCCCTCCCGCCAGCCGGATCATGGCGTCGGCGGCGGTGTTCTGCCCGGCCGCCGTCGGGGCACCCCGGCCCAGCCCCATCAGGAACAGGACGCGCGGGCGATCGGGGATGTCGGCGACGACGGCGCGGACCGCCTCCACCCCCTCGACGATGTCACGGGCCATGGCTTCCGCCTCCCCCTGCCGGTCCAGGAACGATCCGACCGCGCGGACCTTCTCCGCTACGCCCGCCACGGTCGGCCGGTCGGGGACCATCCGCGTGGGAATGCCGAGGCTTCGGATCTGGGCGATCACCGGGGGCGGGCCGGCATTGTCGCTCAACAGCACCAGGTCGGGGCGGAGCGCCGCGACGCCCTCGGCCGACAACGCCCTCATGTACCCGACCTGGGGCAGCGCCCGCATGGCGGGCGGGTGCTGGCTGGTGCTGTCTACGGCGACGAGACGGTCGCCCAGGCCCAGTTCGTTGACGATCTCGGTGATGGCGCCGCCGACCGAGACGATCCGTCCGGGCGGTTCGGCGGCGGCGGCGATCGACACCAGCACCAGGGAGAACAGGACCGGCAGCCATGTCCTCATGGCGCCGCCTCCGGTGCCATGAGCCCGGCGGTCAACGCGCGCCAGCCGTCCAACTCGGGTTCCGACGGCTTGCGCCGGCCGAACACGAAGGCGATGGTACCGCCGGCGGCGTCGAACAGCTCAAGCGAGGTGACGATGCCGTCGGCCGTGGGCTTCCGCACCACCCAGGCCGTGGCGATGCGGTCTTCCCGGAGATGCAGGTTGAAGCCGGGATCGAGCACGTTCATCCACGGCCCCATGGTCTTGATCCGGTGGACCGGCCCGGTATGGATCTCGATGCAGCCCCGGTTGCCCACGAACACCATGATCGGCAGACCGCTCCCGGCCGCCGAGTCCAGCACGGCCGAGAGCGCCGACGCCGCGACCGGGCGGGCGCGGTCCGGTCCCGCCAGCCGCAGCGCCTGGACCCGTCCCAGCCCGAACCGGCGCAGCAGGCCGAAGAACTCGTGGGTGTCCTCCAGCGCGTCCCAGCCGGCATGGAAGCCCGCAAGGTCGATCCGCTCGTCCTCGGTCGGGGCGGCGGGACTCGCGGGCGGCTCGGCGTCGAACGCGGTGGTCTGGTCGTCGGTCCGCCGGGCGGCCACCAGCTGGTCGAAGGCCTCGCGGTCGCTGTTCTCGGTCAGGTAGATCTTGTGGACCGCGGTCCCGGTGCCGTCGAACACCTGGAGGCTGAGGCGCGCGTTGCCGTGGCTGTCCTCCCGGACCATGAACAGGTGGCGCCAGTGGTTGAAGAACAGGCGCAGGTCTATGTCCGCGTCCAGCACCAGCCCCATGGCCGGCCCGCAGTCGATGTTGCGGTAGGTCCCCGTCTTCTCGATCACCGCATGCTCGTTGCGGGTCAGCGCCATGACCGGGCCGAGCGTCCCGACTCCTTCCAGGAAATCGCCCCACCCGCCGGGACGGAGCCGAAGGCTGATGTGCCCACAGCCGCTGGCGATCAGCGCCGCCTCCGGCACCTCCAGCTCATGTGCCGCGTCGCGGGCGCGGATGCCGGGCTTGTCCTTGCGCAGCACCTGCCAGCAGTCCCACAGCAGGTCGTTGGCGGGCAGCGGCAGGCCGGGCAGGGCCTTGAGGTCGGATAGGATGTCGGGACTCATGGCTCACCATTTCACGATGGCATTGACCGCGATGGTGCGGCCGGGTTGGGCATAGCGTTCGATGCTTGTGGAGGTCCGGCTCTGTCCTGTGACGTTCTGGGGATTCCAGTAGCGCTCGTCGGTCAGGTTGAAGAGGCCGGCGTTGAGCGTGAAGTTCGGCGTCACGTCCCAGTAGGCCATCAGGTCGACCACCGTGGAGGAGGGAGGCTTGAAGAACTCCTCGTCGCCGACCCGCGACTTGCGCGCCGTGTAGGTGGTCGCCAGCTCGACGCCCCAGGCATCCGCCGGATCGTCGTAGCGGATGCCGCCCACCAGCTTCAGCGGATCGACGCTGTCGACCGGGCGGCCGGTCTCCTCGTCCTCGCCGCGGGCGTAGCCCAGGCTGCCCAGCAGGGTGAAGCCGGCGCCCACCGCCCAGTCGCCGCGCGCCTCGGCGCCCCAGATCCTGACCCGCTCCAGGTTCTGCGCCTGGAAGAGCTGGAGCCCGCCGCTGGTCCCGACGACGATCTGTTCGATGAAGTCGCGGTAGCGGTTGTAGAAGCCGCTGACGCTGAAGGCGGCGTTGCCCAGGTCGCCGCGCAGGCCGGCCTCGAAGCCGTCGCTGGTCTCCGGCTCCAGGTCGGTGTTTGGCAGCACCGCGTAGCCGAACGCCGCGTTGGTGAAGCCGATGTTGGCGTCGTCGTAGGGTGGGCTGCGGAATCCCCGCGCATACTGGCCGAACAGGGTGAAGCGGTCGTCCAAGTCGTAGGTCACGCCCAGCTTCGGCGATACCGCCGTCTCGGTCACCGTGCCGACCTGGAGCGCGCCGGGATTGAGGTTGCGGTAGGCCTGGTCCGGGTCGGGGTCGAGCCGGTAATGGTCCACCCGGATGCCGGGGATCACGGACATCCGGCCGATCCTGATCTCGTCCTGGACATAGGCGCCGGCCAGCAGCGTCGTGCTGTCGGGGAAGGTCTTGTTGGGGAACAGCTCGCCGCCGATGAAGCGGGTGACGGCGCCGGTGACCAGGTTGGTCTCGGTCCGCTCGCGCGGGCGGGACGTGTCGGAATAGTCGATGTCGATGCCGTAGGTGAAGGTGTTGGCCATCCCCGCGATTTCGGCCCGGCTGAGCAACTGGACGTCCAGGCCCCAGATGTCCTGCTCGAACTCCTGGTCGGTGATGCGCAGCCGCGGCTGCCCCGCGGTCAGGCGGCGCTGGGTGCTGTCCTCGCTGCGGCCGACCCGCTGCCAGGAGAGCTGCCAGTCGATCTCGTCGATGAATCCGACCGGCGCGTCGTGCGCGTGGTCCAGGCTCAGCCGGTAGCGGTCGGTGGTGTCGCGGCCCAGGCTGTCGAGCACCGATGCCGAGCGTTCCGACCGGATGTCCGTCCATGTCACGGCCTTCCGCAGCTCGCCGGTCAGCTTCAGCGTGTCGTGGTCGCCGGCGTTCCAGACCAGCTTGCCCAGCAGGTTGTTGGAGAAATAGTCCTGGGGGTTCGCCTCCGCCCGGCCGTTGGTCTCGACCTCCCGGCCGTCGCGCCGGGTCGCGACCAGACTGCCCTCCAGGCTGCCGGCGCGGCCGGCCAGCGTCGCCGTGGTGGCGAGGCTCCTGTCGGCGCCGTCGTAGGCGGTCTTGGCGCTGACGAAGACGTCACGGCCGAATTCCGCCAAATAGTCCGCCGGGTCCTTGGTGATGTAGGCGACCACGCCGCCGATCGCGTCGCTGCCGTAGAGCGACGAGGCCGGGCCGCGCACGATCTCCACCCGCTTGACCGTGTCCAGGTCCACGTAGTCCCGGTTGAAGGTCGGGCTGGTCGCGGGGAAGTCCGGCAGCCGCGCGCCGTCCATCTGGACCAGCACCCGGTTCCCGCCGATGCCGCGGATCGTGTAGTTGGTCAGGCCCGAGCGCGACGGATCGTTGCCGATCGACACGCCCGGCTCGTGGCGCAGCAGGTCGCGCGGGTTGGAGACCAGCCGCCGGTCGATCTCCCCGGCGGTGATGACGGAGACCGTGCCCGGCACTTCGTCCACCGGCCGCTCGCCGCGGGTCGCGGTCACGGTGACCGGCGCGAGGCGCAGCACGGAGGCGGGCGGTTCCGCCGCCGTCCCGGGGTCCGGGGCGGCTTCCTGGGCAAGGGCGCCCATGGCGCCGAGAGCGACGATGCTGGTCGACATCAGGACCGTGCGGCTGAGGCGGGCACCATGACCCGTCGCTCCGATGCTAATGAAAGTAGGAATCAGTCGCAATTGGAAAGTCTCCGGGCTGGAGTCGGCGGGGTGGGGTGTCTCCTACTGATAATGATAATCGTTCGCATTAAGAAGCGGCAATTCGGGCTAAATGGCATCGGCGGCTTCCGGGATCCCAGCCAGTCCGGGGCGGCGCCGTGCCGAAATCCGGAAAACCGGTTGCGCGACCGCCGGCCGGCCGCAGCGCGGATTGTTCAATATCAGAGACTTAGCCGGAGCTTCCGGAATGCCCGCTTCTTGGCACAGAACCTGCTGAAGAACCCTCCGGTTGTGCTGCCGCTCGACACGAAGAATGCCCGGCTCCCCAGGTGGGAAGGGACGGCAAAAGCGGTTCAGTCAAGGGAGAAGCACCATGCAGGCCACCGGAAGCGCGGCTGTGACCGCGCCTGTCCCACACAAGAAGATCTACCACCACCTTTATTTCCAGGTGTTGTGCGCCATCGTCATCGGCGTGCTGGTCGGGTATTTCTATCCCGAGTTCGGCGCCAGCCTGAAGTGGCTGGGCGACCTGTTCATCAAGCTGATCAAGATGCTGATCGCCCCGATCATCTTCTGCACCGTCGTCCACGGCATCGCCAGCATGGAGGACATGAAGAAGGTCGGCCGGGTCGGCGTGAAGGCGCTGATCTATTTCGAGGTCATGACCACCCTGGCGCTGATCATCGGCCTGGTCGTCGTCAACCTGTGGCAGCCCGGCGCCGGCATGAACGTCGACGTCAACTCGCTCGACACCAAGGCAATCGCGGCCTACACCTCGAAGGCGGCCGAGCAGGGCACCATCGAGTACATCATGCACATCGTGCCGAGCACGGTGGTCGGCGCCTTCGCCGAGGGCGAGATCCTCCAGGTGCTGTTCTTCGCGCTGCTGTTCGGCTTCGCGCTGTTCGCGCTGGGCGAGAAGGGCAAGCCGCTGCTGGGCATCATCGACCAGTCGGCCCACGTCTTCTTCAAGATCGTCGGCATCGTGATGAAGGTGGCCCCGATCGGCGCCTTCGGCGCCATGGCCTTCACCATCGGGAAGTACGGCGTCGGCTCGCTGCTGTCGCTGGGCCAGCTGATGCTGGCCTTCTACGCCACCTGCCTGCTGTTCATCTTCCTGGTGCTGGGCACGGTGGCGCGTCTGGCCGGCTTCAGCATCGTCAAGTTCATCAAGTACATCAAGGAGGAGCTGCTGATCGTCCTCGGCACCTCCTCGTCGGAATCGGTCCTGCCGCGCATGATCGCCAAGATGGAGCTGCTGGGCTGCGAGAAGTCGGTGGTCGGCCTCGTGATACCGACCGGCTATTCGTTCAACCTGGACGGCACCTGCATCTACCTGACCATGGCGGCGATCTTCCTGGCCCAGGCGACCGGCACCGACCTGTCTCTCAGCCAGGAGATCGGCATCATCGCCGTGCTGCTGCTGACGTCCAAGGGGGCTGCCGGCGTCACCGGCAGCGGCTTCATCGTGCTGGCGGCGACGCTGGCCTCGGTCGGGACCATCCCGGTCGCCAGCATCGCACTGATCCTCGGCGTCGACCGCTTCATGTCCGAGGCCCGGGCCCTGACCAACCTGATCGGCAACGGCGTCGCCACCGTGGTGGTCGCCCGCTGGGAGGGAGCCTTGGATGTGGATCGCATGAACCGTCACCTGAACAACGAGACCGACGAGGAGGCCGACAATCCCGAATCCGTCCTGGTGACGGAGGAGGAGACGGCAGGCATCGGGCACGGCACCGGTGCCCGGGCTTATTGATCTTCACCTTGCCGAGGAGGTCCTGCTGAAGCAGAGTCCGGCGGCGCCAGACCGGCGCCAAAGGAGCGAGCCATGCAGGACACCCTGACCGTGCTGCTGGTCGAGGACGACAACGCGGTCCGCGCGGCCGGCATCCAGACGTTCCAGCTCGCCGGCATCGAGGCCAAGGGCTTCGGCGTCGCCGAGCCGGTCCGCGACATGATCCACCCCGACTTCCCCGGCGTCATCGTCACCGACGTGCGCCTCCCCGGCATGAGCGGCCTGGCCCTGCTCGACCACGCCGTGAGGGTCGACCCCAAGCTGCCGGTGGTTCTGATCACCGGCCACGGCGACATCGCCATGGCCGTGGACGCCATGCGGGTCGGCGCTTACGACTTCATTGAAAAGCCGTTCCCGACCGACCGCCTGGTCAATTCGGTCCAGCGCGCCCTGGAACGACGCGCCCTGACGCTGGAGGTCGGGACGCTGCGCCGCAAGCTGTCCGACCGCGAGGGGATCGAATCCATCCTGCTCGGCCAGTCGCCGGCCATCCAGGAGGTCCGGCGGGTGATCCTCCAGGTCGCGGACGCCGCGGCCGACGTTCTGATCCTGGGCGAGACCGGTACCGGCAAGGAGCTGGTCGCCCGCTGCCTGCACCAGTTCTCCCGCCGCCGCGACGCGAACTTCGTCGCGATCAATTGCGGCGCCATGCCGGAGACCATGTTCGAGAGCGAGATCTTCGGCCACGAGTCCGGCGCCTTCACCGGCGCCAGCCGCCAGCGCATCGGCCGGCTGGAACATGCCGACGGCGGCACGCTGCTGCTCGACGAGATCGAGTCCATGCCGCTGGCGCTTCAGGTCAAGCTGTTGCGGGCCTTGCAGGAGCGTGTCATCGAACGGCTCGGCTCCAACCGGGAGATCCCGATCGACATCCGCATCGTCGCCGCCACCAAGGAGGACCTGTCGGAGCTGAGCCGGCAGCGGTGCTTCCGCAGCGACCTCTATTACCGGCTGAACGTGATCTCGGTGACCCTGCCGCCGCTCCGCGAGCGCCGCGAGGACGTACCGCTGCTGTTCGAGCATTTCGTGCTCCAGGCCGCCGCCCGGTACCGGCGCGAGGCGCCCGTGCTGTCCGGCGCCCAGCGCCAGCAGCTGATGGCCTACGCCTGGCCCGGCAACGTGCGGGAATTGCGCAACGTGGCCGACCGCTTCGTGCTGGGAGTCCACGGCAGCCCGCTCGACCTGGTGGGCGACGCCGGCTCGGTCGAGCCGCCGTCCTTTGCCGAGCAGGTGGACGGCTTCGAGCGGGCCGTCATCTCGGAAGCCATGGCCCGCCACCAGGGCAACATCGGCGCCGTCAGCGACAGCCTGAAGCTGCCGCGCAAGACGCTCTATGACCGTCTGAAGCGCCTGAACCTGCCGATCGAGACGTTCCGGTGAGGCGTTGTCTGTACAGACGTAGGTCGGCTAGAGCGAAGCGGCAGCCGACAAGGCCGGCGCATTGGTGTCGGCTGCCGCTTCGCTCTAGTGGCCCGGCACAGTAGTTTTGATTGATTTATCGTAGGTCGGCCTCGGCCGAAGGCCGACGCCGACAGCGTGGCCGGAGCGTTGATGCAGGGTGTCGGCGTTCGCCCTGACGGGCGAAGGCCGACCTACGGCCCAAGACTAAGAAGTTTGCGGTATACTGATCCGCGCCTCTGCTTCGAAGAGGTGACTACAAGAAGGGACTGCGGCCTGCTGATGAAGAACCTCCCGCATCCGGGTCTGACCATCAAGCACGACTGTCTTGAGCCGTTGGGACTGACGGTGACCAAAGGCGCGGAGATCCTTGGTGTCAGCCGGAAGACGCCTTCCGATCTTGTGAACGGGCGAGCGGGAATTTCTCCCGAAATGGCCATTCGCCTGTCCAAGGCGTTCGGCAGTCGGCCTGAAGTGTGGGCGGGCCTTCAGCTCGACTACGACATGGCTCAGGCCATGCGGAAGGAGAACGAGATCATGGTGCAACGGGTCGTCATGCCGGAGGCCGCTCAAGGCTACTGAAGCAACTTCGAGGAGTGCGGCGCGCCGTCGACCGAACCCGCGTCCCCGGCATCCGCCGGGGACGCGATCCCGCTTATCAGACCTGCCGGCGCTCGATCTCGACGCCGATGCTGGCGGCCTCCGCGAAGACGTCCAGCTTCTCGACCCGCACGGTCGCGACGCGCACCCGGCGGTCGATCAGCAGGCGCTCGGCGATCCGCTCGGCCAGCGTCTCGCACAGGTTGACGTGGCCCGCGGCGACGATCTCCTTCACCGTCGCGACCATGGTGTCGTAGGACACCACGTCGGGCAGGTGGTCGCGCGACGGGCCGGGCCGCAGCTCCACCTGGAGGTCGAGGTTGACGCGGATCCGCTGGGGCTTGTCCCGTTCGTGCTCGTACGCGCCGATCATCGCGTCGAGCACGAGGTCACGGATGAAGACACGGGTGAGCGCGCGCTCGGCGGAGGGGCGCGACACCGGGGCAACGACTTGTGCGAAAAGCTTGTTCATGGCGCGCTGATTTACCATTCCGCCCCCTCTAAGCCAAGCGTCGGCGATGAAACAATAAAGAGCGGATCAGCAATGCAGCTCTGCGAGAACTTTCTGGCGGAGCATGTCGATTGGCCGCTGCTCTCCATTGCCGGTCTCGAAGTGCCAGAAAGTCCAGCCGTTGCAGGCCGGAAGGCCCTGCATCGCGGCACCCACCTGATGGATCGAGCCGCAATGGTTGCCCAGATGGTTCGTGCCGATCAGCATGCCGTCGGCCCGGACATGGGCGGTATGGATGCGCCGCTGGTCGAACAGCGTTGCCCCGGGATTGAGCAGCCCGCGCTCGACCAGCCAGCCGAACGGCACGCGCGGCGCCTGGCGCTTGGTCGGGGCGTACAGCAGCTCCTTGTCCGGGGCCTCCTGCACGGCGGCGATCCGGGCGTTGGCGACCTGGGCGTACTGGTGCTCGCGCTCGATGCCGATCCAGGACCGGCCCAGCCGCTTCGCCACGGCGCCCGTTGTGCCGGTGCCGAAGAACGGGTCCAGCACCACGTCGCCCGGCTCGGTCGAGGCCATGATGCAGCGGTAGAGCAGGGCTTCCGGCTTCTGGGTCGGGTGGGCCTTGTTGCCGTCGGCGCCCTTCAGCCGCTCCTGGCCGGTGCACAGCGGGAACAGCCAGTCGCTGCGCATCTGGAGATCGTCGTTGAGGCTCTTCATCGCCTCGTAGGCGAAGTGGTACCGCGCCTCCTTGGACTTGGCGGCCCAGATCAGCGTCTCGTGCGCGTTGGTGAAGCGGCGGCCCCGGAAATTGGGCATCGGGTTGGTCTTGCGCCAGATGATGTCGTTGAGCAGCCAGAATCCCAGGTCCTGGAGCGCCGCCCCGACGCGGAAGATGTTGTGGTAGCTGCCGATCACCCACAGGCAGCCGTCGTCCTTCAGCGCGTGCCGGGCGCCCGCCAGCCAGTCGCGGGTGAACCGGTCGTAGGTCGCAAGGTCGGCGAACTTGTCCCAGTCCTCCTCCACCCCGTCGACCCGGGAATGATTGGGGCGAAGCAGGTCGCCCCCCAGTTGCAGGTTGTAGGGAGGGTCGGCGAACACCATGTCGACCGAGCCGGCCGGCAGGCCGTTCATGACGGTGACGCAATCGCCGACCAGGATACGGTTCTGGTGCATGGGGATCACGGTGGAAGGCGCCTTGGCGGGGGGCCTGCGGAGGGCCTTGGGGGAGGAAAGTGCTTGACTCATTCGCGCAAGATGAGTCGAGCGCGAATCCGCGTCAATCCTTATTTCTTGAACTCGGAGTCGGGACTCGCTTTCTCGGTACCCTGAGTCGCCAATGCCACCTTCACCGGGCCGAAGCTGCGCCGGTGATGGGGCGTGACTCCCAATGAAATCAGGGCCTTGCGGTGCTCCGCCGTCGGGTAGCCGGCATTTCGCTCCCAGCCGTATCCGGGATGGGTCCGGGCCAGTCCGGCCATGATCCGGTCCCGTTCGACCTTGGCGACGACCGACGCGGCGGCGATCGACAGCGACGCGGCGTCGCCGCCGACGATGGTCCGGACGGGGCAGGCCAGGTCCGGCGCCTTGTTGCCGTCGACCAGCGCCACGCCGGGCCGGACGCCGAGCGCCTCGACCGCCCGCTTCATGGCGAGCAGGCTCGCGCGGAGGATGTTGAGTCGGTCGATCTCGCCCACGTCGGCGATGCCGATCGCCACGGTCGCAGATGCTCGGATCAGCGGCGCCAGCTCCCCCCGCACGCCGGGCTTCAGCAGCTTGCTGTCATTGACCAGGGCGGCCAGGGCGGGGGGCAGGCCGTCCGGCGGCAGGATCGCGGCGGCCGCCACGACCGGGCCGGCCAGCGGCCCGCGGCCGACCTCGTCCACGCCGCAGACGATGGTTCCGGTGCCGTAGCCGGCGGCGATCTCGTGGGTCAGGTCGGGCATGGGCAGGGTACCGGCAGTGGAAGGGCGTCCGCGAAGGCGCCCGTGATACCCGAACCGCTCCCGTCAGGCCAGCAGGCGCTTCAGGTGGTCGGCCAGCCGCAGCGCCAGCGCCACGATGTTGATGGTGACCATGGCGCAGCCGCCGGTCGGCAGGACCGACCCGCCCGCGATGAACAGGTTCGACAGGCCGTGGACGCGGCAGTCGCGGTCGACCACGCCGAAGCGGGGATCGTCGCTGATCCTGGTGGTGCCCATGTAGTGGCTCGACTGGTGGATCGTGTCGGGCCAGGGCAGGCCCGGTCCCGCCGGCTCGAGCTGGAGCCGGCCGGTGCCTCGGGTCCCGTCGGCGGCACCGATCGCGCGGGCGACGAGATCCTGGCCGACCGCCCAGGTCCGCTTGTCCAGATCGGTGGTGCGCCAATCGACCACCATGCGGGGCAGGCCCAGCGGATCCGGCCTGTCGCCCAGCCTGATCCGGCTGTCGGGATCGGGAACCTGTTCGAAGAAGTGCTGGATCTCGTAGATGCCGGCATCGGCGGCGAACACGCGGTTCCAGCTTCCCTTCAGGGCGGAGCCGAGATCCCCCAACAAGGCCGCCAGGTCGTTGCGCAGGTGGTCCGACAGCTGGGCGTGCCTCAGCCGGTACAGCAGATGGCGGAGCGCCTGGTAGCCTGCCGTCTGCTCGCCGTCGAAGGTCCTGTTGATGAAGGCGACGTAATTGCCGATGCCGGCCGCCTCCTGCATCCCGGGAGTGGGCTGGAGCCCCACGAGCATCCTGACGGCGGTGGGAGAGGTGCGGTCGGCCCAGCCCTCGGCGTCGTAGAAGCGGTAGAGGTCGTCGGCACCGGGGATCAGCGCCCGGCCGGACACCATGTTCAGATGCTCCATGAAGTAGCGGCCGACCGCGTCGTGCCGGTTGCCCAGGCCTGCCGGCACCCTGTCGTTGGACAGCAGGAGCAGGCGGGCGTTCTCGATCCCGGCGGCGAGCACGACGGCGCGGGCCGAGATCGTGTGGGAGTGGCCGGCCAGCGTTCGGACTTCCAGCCCGGTGACGGTCCCGACGGAATCGTCGGTCCGCAGCCCGGTCGCGGTTCCGTTGAGCATGACGGTCACGTTCGTGGCGTCCGGTTCCAGCTCGCTCCCGTAGCGGTGGCCGAACTGGGTCCGCGGGCTCCGCTGGTAGACCTTCTCGCGGACGAGACCGGCATGGAGCGGCAGGCGGACGGCCGCGAATTCCGGCTCGGCCAGAGCCCATTCGTCCACGTCGTAGCCGCGGTCGCCCAGCTCGAACAGGGGTTGGGCGCGCTGCCAATAGGGCAGCATCTCGTCGTGCCTGATCGGCCAGCCGGAGAAGGGCACCCACGGGCGCGGCGCGAAGTCGATCGGGTCGAGCGGCGCGCAATTGCCGCCCCACAGGCTGGTCGTGCCCCCGAACAGGCGGGCCCGGAAGGACTCCAGGTCGAGCTTCATGTTGCCGGCGTTGTCGGCTTCGTTCAGGGCCGCGACCTCCGCGTCGAAATCGAAGCCGCCGCTTTCCAGCAGCAGCACCCTGATCGGAAGCCCGAGCATGGCGCGGGCGATAGAGATGCCGGCGGCGCCCGCGCCGACGATGCACAGATCGGCGTCGAACTGCTGCCCGGTCGGGAACTGCCGGATGTCCAGGATCATGGAAGTGTCTTCGAGTCGGGGTCGCGGCGGCTCGGCGCGCCGCCGTCAGTGCGCCGGGCCGCCGTTGCCGCCGGCATGGATCGCCTCGGTGATCCGCCGCCGCGCGGAATGCAGTGTGGAGCGGGAACGGACCGCCAAGCTCCGGCCGATCCGCTTGCCCAGGCGGGGCAGGCTGAAGAACGGGTTGAGGGCCAGGGCGGCGGCCAGGCAGAGGACGGCCCGGAAGGTCCGCCTTTCGGCATTGTGGATGCTGGCGTTACGGTAGTTCTGGCGTGCCATGCCGTCGATCCATTCGAGCAGGCGGACATAGGCCGGCGCGCTGTCCAGGATGCGCATGAACTCCTCCGGCGGGCAGATCGCTCGGCCGGCCAGGACGGCGCGGTTGCGGGCGCTGATGTACCGGATCAGGCGGATCTGGTGGGCCGCCTTGCCCGACGTCACGCTGCCGCCGTGGACGCGGTAGTCGGTCAGCGCCACCGGCAGGACGCGCGCCGGGCCGAAGGCGACCAGCCGGTGCAGCAGTTCGAAATCCTCGGCCGAATTGAAGAACGGGTCGTACCCGCCGATCTCCAGCGCTAGGTCGCGCCTGAACATCACCGTCGGCCCCTGGATCACCAGAAGGTCGCCGGCCGACCGCTTGCTCTCGAACTCCTCCTGCGTCGCCGGTCCGGTCCGCAGGGTGCGCAGGGGCAGGCCCTTGCGGTTCACCAGCCGGGCATGGCTTCCCCACAGGACCACCGAGGGATCCTGTTCGGCCGCCCTGACCTGGAGTTCCAGCCGGTTCGGATGCATCACGTCGTCCGCGTCGAGCCGGGCGATCCAGGGATACCTGGCTTCCCGGATCCCGATGTTGCAGTTCAGGCTGATGTTCCGGCAATTGTTCAGAAGAAGCCTGATCCGGTCGTCCTGCCCCATCAGGCGCCTGACGATGTCGAGGGTACCGTCGGTGGAGCCGTCGTCACAGACCAGCAATTCGAAATGGGGGAGTGTCTGTGCCCTGACGCTCTCGATGGCCTGTTCGATGAATTCCGCCGAATTGTAGGACGGCATGACGATGGAAATCATGAGCCTTGGACCTTTGCGCTTTTGACCTAAATTTGTCCTCCTGGTTAGCAGGCGGAGCGCGCGCCACGACACGGCCCAAACGGCCCTAGAACATCAACCCTACAACACTCAGGGGGAAAGCTACTCAATTCAGATAGACTCAAGTTTAGCCGATTACCCCAACCGCCCGGACGCTCGATGAAAGAGAAAGATGTTCTCTTTACGTTCTTTCCGTGACGGTTTATCGTCGCTTCCATGGACGAGATCAGGCGCAGGGCTCTCAAGGGTCGGGGGGCGATCAGCAACGAAAGCTCGCGTTTTGAGCGCGAGCGGCGCGTGCTGGTGGATGACGGGTGGAGGACGGACGACGACGACCTGCCGCCGGTCCGGACCACCATCCTGGACGACCGCGCCCGCAGCGTCATCGCCCGCAACACCTCGCCGGACATTCCGTTCGAGCAGTCGGTCAATCCCTATCGCGGTTGCGAGCACGCCTGCATCTACTGCTTCGCCCGCCCGACCCACGCTTATCTGGGGCTGTCGCCGGGGCTGGATTTCGAGACGCGCCTGTTCCGCAAGAGGGATGCGGCCGAGCTGCTGGCCCGCGAGCTGCGCGCGAAATCCTATGTCTGCCGGCCGCTGGCGATCGGCGCCAACACCGACCCGTACCAGCCGATCGAGCGGGAGGAGCGCATCACCCGCTCGGTGCTGGAGGTCTGCCGGGACTTCAACCAGCCGGTCTGCGTCATCACCAAGTCGGCGCTGGTGACCCGCGACCTGGACATCCTGGCGCCCATGGCGGCGAAGCGGCTGGCGAGCGTCGCGGTGTCGGTCACCACGCTCGACCGGGCCTTGGCCCGCCGCATGGAGCCCCGCGCCGCGACGCCGCCCCGGCGGCTGGAGGCGATCCGGGAGTTGACGGCGGCGGGAGTGCCCGTCTCGGTTCTCGCCAGCCCGATGATCCCCGCCCTCAACGACCATGAACTGGAAGCGATCCTGGAGGCCGGCGCCGAGGCCGGGGCCACCGGCGGCAGCTATATCCTGCTGCGGCTGCCTTTGGAGATAAAGGACCTGTTCGAGGAATGGCTGCGCGAGCACGTTCCCGACCGGGCCGACCGCGTCCTGAGCCTGATCCGGCAGGCGCGGGCCGGCGGACTCTACCAGTCCGAATTCGGCACCCGCATGACCGGCACCGGCCCGATCGCCGAACTGCTGTCCCGCCGCTTCAAGCTGGCCTGCCGGCGCTTGGGCCTGGAGGGCCGGCGCTGGGACCTGGACCGCGGGCTGTTCAAACCGCCGCCGGCGCGGGGGACCAATTGCCGCTGCTGTGAGGACGGGCGATGCGGAGATGAGAAGCGTTCGTGGGCCGGGCTATAGAATGGTTTCCATGCGCCGGGACCAGACGATGGTGGTACTCCTGGCCGGCGGCGACAAGCGTACCCAGGATCTGGACATCGCGGCGGCTATCCGTCTGGCCCGGGAGCTTTGAGGGATCACGCATGTCCAAGACCGAAACCCGTTCATGGGACATCGTGGACAGCCTCACCGACGACGATCGTATCGCTGCATACCTGGAAGCTGTTCTGGAGGACGGGGATCCGGAACTTGTCGCCGCAGCGCTCGGCGATATCGCGCGGGCGAAAGGCATGACGGACATAGCGCGCCGGACCGGGCTGGGGCGACAGAGTCTGTACAAGGCCCTGGGGCCGGGCGGCAATCCGGAGTTCGCAACCGTGTTGAAGGTGATCCGCTCGCTCGGATTGCGCCTCACCGTCACCGTGGACCCTGAAGGTCCAGGGACCTGACACGGTGCATTCCCGTCCTATGGAACACGACCTCCAGGCCCCTCAACAGCTCCATCGTAGGTCGGCCTCGGCCGAAGGCCGACGCCGACACCATGGCCGGAGCGTTGATGCAGGGTGTCGGCGTTCGCCCTGCGGGCGAAGGCCGACCTACGGCGAACCGGTCAAGGCATAGGCGGGCGGTGCCGGGAACCGCTCAGGTCAAAGGCTGTCACGCACCCGGGCTATCGTCGCCGGGTCGAAGAAGTCGTCGATCCGCTCGCGGACGTGGGCGACGGTGCGCGGATCGATGCCGGCGCCGAAGGCTGCCGATCCCTCCACCTTCCAGCGGGCCATCCAGGACAGGGTGCGCAGCCAGACCAGCCGGCGGGCGATGCCGAACCAGGGACGCACCGCTTCGGCCATTCCCGGCGGCACGGCTTCGTTCCAGGCGGCGTAGAACAGGTCCGTGTCCTCGCGCGAGAGGATAGCGGCGACGTCGGGGTCCCAGGTGGTCGAGGTGTAGAGGCTGGCATGCGCCAGGTCGATCGCGGGAAGCCCGTCGGTCGCCTTCTCCAGGTCCACGAACCAGGCTTTTCCCCGGTCGTCGATCAGGAAGTTGCCGGGGTGGGTGTCGGTGCCGACCAGTGCTATGGGGGGCTCCGGGGTCGTCGGGAGGGAGCGGACCCACGCCAGCTCGGCATCGAGGTGGGCCATGGTCTCCCGCGCCAGCCCGGCGCGGGCGAAGCACGGCGCCTGACGCTCGATCACCTGGATGGTGGCGCGGATCGGGTTGGCCGCGGGTTCCGCCGGCAGGACGTGGAGGGAGGCCAGCGCGCGGGCGATGGCCGGCATGTCGCCGGGCAGCCTGGGCGGGCGGCCCGCGATCTCCTCGACCAGGAGGGCGCCCATGGGAAGGTCGCCGCCGTCCGGTTCCAGGACTCCGATCAGGCGCGGCGTGTGGCCGCCGGGAGCGGCGCGCGTGAACGCCGTCGCCTGGTGGCGCAGGTTGGCGGCGGGATCGAGGCCGATCTGGCTCCAGCGCGGCACCCGCGCCAGCAGGCCGTCCGGCAGGCGCAGATGCGCGTGGGCCATTCCCTTGGGCGGCAGCGGCACCGGATCGGCGTCCAGCCCCAGGCGGCGGCGGAGCGCGGCCGGGAGATGCCGGTCAGACATGGGTCATTCAGGCACCGGCGGGCTTCACATGCTCCATCAGGCGGGGCATCAGCTCCACCAGGTTGCAGGGCCGGTGCCTGTTGTCGAGCTGGAACCTCAAGATGCCGTCCCAGGCGTCGCGGCAGGCGCTGGGCGAGCCGGGCAGGGCGAACAGGTAGGTCCCGCCGGTCACGCCGCCGGTCGCCCGGCTCTGGATCGTGGAGGTGCCGACCTTCTCGTAGCTGATCATGCGGAACAGTTCGCCGAAGCCGGGGATCTCCTTGTCGTAGATCGCGTGGAACGCCTCGGGCGTCACGTCCCGCCCGGTCACGCCGGTGCCGCCGGTCGAGATCACCACGTCGATGCCGGGATCGGCGATCCAGGACTGGACCTGGGCGATGATCGAGGGGATGTCGTCCTTGACGATGGCGCGCGCGGCAAGGCGGTGGCCGTCGGCGGTCAGGCGCTCGACCAGGGTGTTGCCCGACTTGTCGTCGGCTTCGACCCGCGTGTCCGACACGGTCAGGACCGCGATGTTGACCGCGAGGAAGGGCCGGGATTCGTCAATCTTTGCCATCGGAAGCTACCTGCTGAACTGCCTTCGGCGCGGGGACCTCGCCGTCCCCAGCCATATAAACCGGCCACCGGCCGCCCGCAATGGCCTCCAGGGACGGCAGCGGCCGGCCGAGGCGCTGGCTGTAGATCCAATAGTTGGTCAGCACCTGCTCGACGAAGGTGCGCGTTTCGCGGACGGGCAGGCTCTCGATGAACAGCAGCGGGTCCTTGATCTGGGACAGGCGACGCCGCCAGCGCTGGAGATTCCCCGGGCCGGCGTTGTAGGCGGCGACGGTCAGGATCAGGTTGTCCTCGATCCCCTTCTGCTCCATCAGGTAGCGCACATAGTGCTGGCCCAGGGTCATGTTGACTTCCGGCTCGTACAGGTCCGGCTTGCCCCGGGTCAGCTCCAGGATGTCGGGCGTCAGCTTGCCGGCGACATAGGTCGCGGTGCTGGGCATCAGCTGCATCAGGCCCTTGGCCCCGGCGCCGCTCCGGGCGTCCGGCTCGAACCGGCTCTCCTGGCGCATCAGGGCGAACAGCAGCGCGCGGTCCACGGTGAAGCCGCCGCGCGGTTCCCACGGGGGCAGGGGATAGAGCGCCGAGTCGTAGGCCGCTCCGTCCGAATCGGTCAGCACGCTGCCGAGCCGCATGGCGAGCGCCGGCATCCCGGCCATGTCGGCTAGCGCGACCAGCGCCTGTTCCAGCGTCGCGTTGCCGCGCGCCTCGATCCGGCGCAACTCCTGCTCGGCGCTCTCGCGCCGGCCGGCCTGGACCAGGGCTATGGCGCGCCGGCCGGCCGGATGCTCGGCCAGGACGCGGACATGGCGCCGGGTCAGGATGGGCTCCCGCAGGCCGGCGTCGGCGATATCGCCGAGGGCCTGGCGGGCGATCAGGCCGTAGAAGGTCCGGGGATGCCGGGCCGCCTCGGCCAGCCATTTAGCGGCCTCGTCGGGACGCCGGGCGCGCTGGTGGGCCCGGGCGGCCCAGAAGGCGCCGGCCGAACGGTCCCAGGGCGAAGCCGAATCGGACTGGGCGAATGCCTGGAAGTGCCGGGCAGCCTTGTCGTTCTGGCCGATCCGCCAAGCCGCGATGCCGGCGCTCCAGCTTCCCCTGCCGGCCGAGGAGGATGCCGGCTCCGGCTTCGGAGGAGCGGCGACGGCCGCCGATGTGGCGACGGTCACGGCGCCGGCCGGCAGCACCGGACCGTCCCCCGCCGCCTTGGCGGCCTGGATCGGGGCCTGGACCGCTTCGCCGCGGCGCGGGGCCGCGGCCTGAAGCCCGCGATCGGACGCGTAGGCGCCGTTCTGCCCGGCGGGGAGGGATGCCGCCTGGCCGCGCGGAGCCGGCGGCTTGCGCTCGCCCCTGGCCATGCGGCGGAGGGCCAGCTGGTGGACCTTGTCGGCGCCGGGATGGTCGGCGAACCGCTCCAGCCAGTCGCGAAGCTCGTGGTACTTGGCCTTGTAGGAGGGATGCATCAGCCGCTGGTACTCGACATGGCCGATCAGGCGCATGTCGGTCACCTCGCCGACCAGCTTGTCCGCGGCGTCCCAGTCGCCGGCATCCTGAAGCTCGAAGATCCGGCGGTAGCGCGCCGCTTCCTGCACGGTAAGCTGCGAATCGTGGGTGGCGGCGCGGGTCTGCCGGCTGGGTACGACCGGAGCCTCCACCGACCACGGGGCCGACGACTCTTCAGATTTGTAAGCGGTATCCCGGTCGCGCGCTGAAGCCTGACCGGCACCCGGAAAAGGGGGCAGGACCAGGACGGCAAGGCACAGGAAGGCACCGCTGAGGAGGCGTGAGCGCAGGCACCGAATGGTTAAACCTGCGTTAACAGTCTTCCCGAACATGAGGGACAAATACCGGATGTTTTCCGGACCCACAAGCTTCCAAGTTGATCCCGGTCCCGCATACCCGCGTCCGCCGATTGGAAAAGCGGGTGGCAGGCCAATGATTCCAATCCGCTAGGTCACCAGAAATTTTTTCTTGAATGCCACCAGGTCGCGCCAGGCGTCGCGCTTCATGGCCGGCTGCCGCAGCAGGAAGGCCGGGTGGTAGGTGGGCAGGACGGGAATCGGCTTGGCGCCGGCCGAGGGGGTGAACTCGAACCAGCGGCCGCGCAGCCGCATGATTCCGTCGGTCCGGTTCAGCAGGGCGCTGGCCGAGGTGCCGCCGAGCAGCATCAGCCCTTCGGGCGCCACCAGCTCCACGTGCCGCTCGACGAAGGGCAGGCAGGTCTGGATCTCGTTGGGGTTCGGCTTGCGGTTGCCGGGCGGGCGCCAGGGCAGGATGTTGGTGATGTAGACCTGGGTCCGGTCGAGCCCGATGCAGGCCAGCATCTGGTCGAGCAGCTTGCCGCTCTTGCCGACGAAGGGACGCCCCTGGCGGTCCTCGTCCTCGCCCGGCGCCTCGCCGATCAGCATCAGGCGCGCCTTCGGATTGCCGTCCGCGAACACCAGGTTGGTCGCGGTCGCCTTCAGCGCGCATCCCTCGAACGCCGCCATGGCGGCGCGCAGCGCGTCGAGGTCGCCGGCTTCCGACGCCATGGCGCGCGCCGTGGCGCCCGCCGCGGGCGTGCCGAGGAGGGGCTGCTGGACCGGGCGCGCACCGGCCGCCGGGGCAGCGCGCGGGGGCAGGGTGCGGCCGCCGGTACCGCCGCCAAGCCCGGCGCCGGGCGCCTGCCGCGCCTGTCCGGGTGCTGCGGCAGCCGGAGCCGGCGCCGCGCGGGCGACGATCTTCGTCCAGTCCGTCGGAGTGTCCGCGATCGCCTCGTCCGCGCCGACATCCAGGTGCCAGCGCAGCAGAGCGACGATTTCGCGCATGTCAGATTCGCTCAAAACTCACCTTGGGCGGCGCTCATTCATGGTTTGACCCTAGCATCGAACCTATGTTCTTTCATCGACCCGAAACGGAAGACCGGAATTAGAGATAGGCAGCCAAAGCCGGATTCGGAGATGCCGTGGCGAGGGCATGGTCAATTGAACCGGTTCACAGGGCTGGGTAGGGGAAGGAACCATGGAACGCGAGGTAATGGAATACGATGTCGTGATCGTCGGAGCCGGGCCGTCGGGCCTGAGCGCCGCGATCCGGCTGAAACAGCTCGCCGCCGAGCAGGAACACGACGTGTCGGTCTGCATCCTGGAGAAGGGCTCCGAGGTCGGCGCCCACCTGCTCTCAGGGGCCGTGCTGGAGCCGCGGGCGCTGGACGAGCTGATCCCGGACTGGAAGGACAAGGGCGCGCCGCTCAACACGCCGGCGACGGAGGACCATTTCCTCCACCTGACGGAGAAGCGCTCGCGCCGGCTCAAGACGCCGCCGCAGATGAACAACCACGGCAACTACATCATCAGCCTGGGCGAGTTCGGACGCTGGCTGGCGGCCCAGGCCGAGGAGCTGGGCGTCGAGATCTATCCGGGGTTCGCGGCCGCCGAGGTGCTGTACCGCGAGGACGGCTCGGTCAAGGGTGTCGCGACCGGCGACATGGGCATCGGCAAGGACGGCGAGCACACCGACGCCTACACGCCGGGCATGGAGCTGCACGCCAAGCAGACCGTCTTCGCCGAGGGCTGCCGCGGCTCGCTGGCCAAGGGGCTGATGGAGCGCTTCGAGCTGCGCCGGGATTGCGACCCGCAGACCTACGGCATCGGCATCAAGGAGCTGTGGGAGATCGACCCGGCGAAGCACAAGGCCGGGCTGGTGGTCCACACCATCGGCTGGCCGATGGACGACAAGACCTACGGCGGCTCGTGGATGTACCACATGGCCGACAACCAGGTCTCGATCGGCTTCGTCATCGGGCTGGACTACGAGAACCCCCACCTGTCGCCGTTCGACGAGTTCCAGCGCTTCAAGCTGCACCCCGAGATCCGCAAGTACCTGGAGGGCGGCCGGCGGATTTCCTACGGCGCCCGGGCGCTGAGCGAAGGGGGCTTCCAGTCGATCCCGAAGCTGACCTTCCCCGGCGGCTGCCTGATCGGCGACAGCGCCGGGTTCCTCAACGTGCCCAAGATCAAGGGCAACCACACCGCCATGAAAAGCGGCATGGTCTGTGCCGAGGCGATCTTCGACCTGCTGAAGTCCGACTCGGGCGAGGTCGAGGCCGTGGCCTATCCGGAGCGGCTGAAGGAAAGCTGGCTGTGGGAGGAGCTGTACCACGTCCGCAACATCCGGCCGTCGTTCCGGCGGGGCCTGTGGGGCGGCATCGCGTACTCGGCGTTCGACACCTTCGTGATGCGGGGCAAGGCGCCGTGGACGTTCCACAACCACGCCGACCATCTCCAGCTGAAGAAGGCGAGCGAGATGCCGAAGATCCAGTACCCCAAGCCGGACGGGGTGCTGACCTTCGACCGGTTGTCCTCGGTGTTCATCTCCAACACCAACCATGAGGAGAACCAGCCGGCGCACCTGACGCTGAAGGACCCGACGATCCCGATCCGGATCAACCTGCCGGACTACGACGCGCCGGAGCAGCGCTACTGCCCGGCCGGGGTCTACGAGATCGTGCGGGACGACTCCGGGGCCAATCCCAGGCTCCAGATCAACGCGCAGAACTGCGTCCACTGCAAGACCTGCGACATCAAGGACCCGACCCAGAACATCAACTGGGTCGTCCCCGAAGGCGGCGGCGGACCCAACTATCCGAACATGTAGTCCGCTGGATAGGGTCTAGGGGAACGGGGTGGACGCGGCCACGGCCATGGTTTCGGCCTGGGCGATGTCCTCCCCATCGGTGACGACGCAGATGGTCAGCGGCTGCCGCTTTCCTCGGAAATGGAAGACGGCCGGGCTGCATCCGGGCCCGCCCCCGGTATGCCCGGCCGCGCCGGAGCCGCCGGGGACCAGTTCGACCATCAGCCCCAATCCGTAACCCGGTTCGATCCAGGGCCGGTCCGGCATCGGATCGGCGACCCGCCGGGCCGCCGTCATCCGGGCCAGCAGGGAAGGGGACAGCAGCGCGCCGGTCATGATGCCGTGGAGCAGGCACGCCGCGGCATCCGGAGTCGCGGCGACGACACCGTGCGACACCCAGCCGGGATGATAGCGGGGGGCGACCGGCACCGGCGGTCCGCCGTTCCCGAGATACCGGCTCGGACCCAGATCCAGCCCCTCCAGGTCCGCCCGGGCCGCTGGGGCGAAGGCGTCGGTCACCCCGAGCGGCCTGAAGACGAGATCCGCCAGCATGTCGCCGAAACCGGCCCCGGCTTCCCGGCACAGGATCCGGCGGACCAGCATATAGCCGATATTGGAATAGGCCCAGCCCCGGCCGGGCTCGAACAGCAGGCGTCCGGCACCCGTTCGGGACCAGTATTCCTCCTCGGTCCAGGGCTCTTGCCCGGCCCTCACCGCCTCATGGTATTCGGGCAGGCCGCCATAGTCGGCCAACCCGCTATCGTGGTGGAGAAGCCGGCGGAGCGTGATCCGGCCGGCGACCGATCCCGGCACGGCGGGCTCGTCCAGCGGATGGTCGAGTCGGAGCCGGCCCGCTTCCACCAGGCGGAGCGCCGCCGCGGCCATCAGCGTTTTCGTGAAGCTGTACAGCAGGTAACGGCCGGTTTCTCCGGCGGTGGGCCCTTCCCGGCCGACCGATCCGGACCACCGGTCGGCGCCGTGGATGATCGCCACGCCGGCCCGGCCGCAGCCGGTGACGAACCGGGACGATATTTCCGCCAGGGCCGCTTCCATCATCCGGGGAGTATTGCCGCTCGCGCCGGGTGCTACAAGATGGGATGCGGGGCGGCCTCTTCTTCGGCTGGTTGAGCGCGTTGACGACGGGAGCGGGTGATGGAAGACCGGCGGATACTGGAGCTTTCCGAATGGATCATCGGGGCCAGGCTGGAGGGAGCCCCGGAGACCGAACTGGTCGACGGCTTCTGCCGGCGGCTGGTCGAGTACGGCGTCCCGCTGACGCGCGTGGTGGTCGGGATCGATACCCTCCACCCCGTTCTGGAGGCCCGCACCTTCCACTGGCACCGGAAGAAGAACGAGACCACGGCATCCGAGTACGCCCGCGCGGTAGCCCGCGAGAACGAGGACAAGTGGCTGAAAAGCCCGTTCTACTACCTGACCGAAGGCGGCGGTAAATCCCTGCGCTGCCGGTTCGTCGACGGCGACTGCCCGTCCGACCGGTTCCCCGTCCTGGGCGAACTGCGGGACGAGGGGATCACCGACTATCTCGCCATAAGCAATATGTTCGGAAAGCCGATCACGATCGGCCTGATGGACAGCCTGGTGTCGTCCTGGTCGACCGGCCGGCCCGAAGGGTTCGACGACACCCACATCACGATCATGGAGCGCAGCCTGCCATTCCTGGCGCTGGCGATCCGCGACGTCTCGGTCGCGCGCATCGCCGAGACGCTGGTCGAGACCTATCTGGGTCGTGACGCCGGCCGGCGCGTGCTGGGCGGCTATATCGAGCGCGGCGTGACCGAACGGATGAGCGCCGTCCTGTGGTTCAGCGACCTCCAGGGCTTCACCCGGATCACCGACACCGTCGATCCGGAGCAGGTAATCCCGTTGCTGAACGATTATGCCGACGCGATCGTCTCCTCGATCCACGACCACCAGGGGCAGGTGATGAAGTTCATGGGCGACGGCATCATGGCGATCTTCAGCGGCGCCGGCGACGGCGAGCTGTGCAACCGCTCCCTGGATGCCGCCGAGGAGGCACGCCGCCGCGTCGCCCGGCTGAACAAGCGGCGCAAGGCCGAGGGGCTGCCCTGGACGCGCTTCTACCTGGGCCTCAATGTCGGCGAGGTGTTCTACGGCAACATCGGTAGCGAGGACCGGCTGGACTTCACCGTGATCGGCCCCGCGGTCAACGAGGTCAGCCGGATCGCCGCCATGTGCCGGTCCCTGGACCAGGACGTCCTGCTGTCGTCCGCCTTCGCCAACTCCGCCGAGACCTGCGCCGCGCGGCTGGTGTCGGTCGGCCGCTACGCGCTGCGCGGCGTCGGCCGCCCACAGGAACTGTTCACCCTGGACCCGGAGGCGGTGGCGGGTGGTACGGGAACGTGCGCCATGCTCAGGTGATCGGCATGGCGTTCAGCTTGACCCGGCCGGGGCAGCCGGGCCGATGCGTTGGGCCGTGGCCCAACGCATCGCGGCGAGTGGGACGGCAGGCCGTGTGGAACGGGTCAACCCGGCCGGAAACCGCTCTAGAACTGATCCTCCGACAGCGCCATCACCGTGCGGTGGCCCTCGGTGATCGGGGTCAGCAGGCTGATCGCCTGGGGCAGGAACTGGTCGGCGAAGAAGCGGGCGGTGATCAGCTTTGCGTCCAGGAAGCGCTGGTCGGCGTCCGGGTCGGTCTGGCCCTGCTGGGCCGCCATCGCGGCGCGGGCCATCAGGAAACCGCCGGTGGTGATGCCGAACATCTTCAAGTAGCTGGCGGCCCCGGCCGCCGCGGCCTGGGGCATGCGCTTGCCGTGCTCGACCAGCCAAGCCGTCGCCTTCTCCAGCGCGTCCACCGCCTTGCCCAGGCCGATGGAGATCGCCGCCATGTCGTCGCCCGGCAGGTGCTTCAGCGCCTCCACCGTCTCGCGCATTTCGGCGAACAGCACGCCGGCGGCGGCACCGCCGTCGCGGATCACCTTTCGGAACACCAGGTCGTTGGCCTGGATGCCGTTGGTGCCCTCATAGATCGGGGTGATCCGGGCGTCGCGCAGGTGCTGGGCGGCGCCGGTCTCCTCGATGAAGCCCATGCCGCCATGGATCTGGATGCCGATCGAGGCGTTCTCCACGCCCAGGTCGGTGCACCACGCCTTGACCACGGGGGTCAGCAGGTCGGCCATGGCCTGGCCCTTGGCGGCCTCGGCGGGGTCGGCGTGCTTCTTCGCGATGTCCAGCGCCGCGACCGCGTAATAGGTCAGGGCCCGCGCGGCTTCGGTCTGCGAGCGCATGGTCATCAGCATGCGGCGGACGTCGGGGTGCCGCACGATCGTCACCGGCTCGCCCTTGGCGTCGGTCATGTCGCGGCTCTGCACCCGCGTGCGGGCATAGTCGCGGGCCTGCTGGTAGGCCCGTTCGGAGATCGCGACGCCCTGGAGGCCGACGCCCATGCGGGCGTTGTTCATCATGGTGAACATGTACTCGATGCCGCGGTTCTCCTCGCCGACCAGATAGCCCACGGCGCCGTCGTCGTCGCCGAACGCCATGACCGCGGTCGGGCTGGCGTGGATGCCCAGCTTGTGCTCCAGGCTGACGCAGCGCAGGTCGTTGCGGCCGCCCAGCGAGCCATCCGGATTGACCAGGAACTTCGGCACGACGAACAGCGAGATGCCCTTGATGCCGGGAGGCGCGTCGTTCAGCCGGGCCAGCACCATGTGGATGATGTTCTCGGTGAAATCGTGCTCGCCGTAGGTGATGTAGATCTTCTGGCCGGAGATCCGGTAATGGCCGTCCTCCCGCACCGCCCGGGTCCGGATCGCGGCCAGGTCGCTGCCCGCCTGCGGCTCGGTCAGGTTCATGGTGCCGGTCCATTCGCCCGAGATCAGCTTGCCGAGATAGATCTCCTTCAACTCGTCGCTGCCGTGCTCGGTCAGCGCCTCGACCGCGCCCTGGTTCAGCATCGGGCACAGCGCGAACGACATGTTGGACGCCTGCCACATCTCCTGCACCGCCATGGCGAGGGTCCAGGGCAGGCCCTGGCCGCCGTGACCGGGGTCGAACGGCACGCTGTTCCAGCCGCCCTCCTGGTACTGGCGATACGCCTCCTTGAAGCCCTTGGGCGTGCGGACGACGCCGTTCTCCAGCACGGCCCCTTCCTGGTCGCCGGAGAAGTTGATCGGCGCCAGCACGTTGGAGGCCAGCTTGCTGGCTTCGTCGAGGATGGCGTCGACCATGTCTGGCGTCGCATCGGCATAGCCGGGCAGGCTGGTGATGCGGTCCATGCCGACCACCTCGTTCAGCACGAAGCGCATGTCCTGGATGGGGGCGGAGTAGGGGATCATGGTAGGCGGGGTCCTCCCGAGACCGTATGCTTTGATCGAGGGTGCCGGCGGTTTCGGCGGCATCCCCGGGTGAAGATAGCGCGGGCGCATGCAGCTTGCGAGCCTTGCGACATGGTACCGCGATGCCCGCGCCATTGGCACGGGGATTGCTTTATCGAGTGCGGAACCCGTTGGTAGAGGCCGCCATGTCCAACCCTGCAAACCTGATGCACGCATCCGATCCCCAGCAGTACCGCGCCGCGGCCGGGGCAGCCCCCCAGGCGATCCAGGCGGCGGTGCGTCAGGCGAGCGACCGGACGGGGGTAGATTTTTCCTACCTTATGGCAAAAGCTGCCCAGGAAAGCAGTTTCGACCCGGCGGCGAAGGCCGCGACCAGCAGCGCCACGGGGCTTTACCAGTTCATCGAGAGCACTTGGCTGAACATGGTCGAGCAGCATGGCGCCAAGTACGGCCTGGGCCGGGAGGCGGCTCAGGTTCAGCGCCGGTCGGACGGCACGCCCTACGTGCAGGACCCGCAGGCGCGGCGCGACATCCTCGACCTTCGGAAGGATCCCAAGGTGTCGTCGTACCTGGCGGCGGAGTTCGCGCGCGACAACCAGACGCAGCTCGAACAGACCGTCGGGGGCAGGATCGGGTCGACCGAACTCTACATGGCCCATTTCCTGGGGGCCGGCGGGGCGTCCAGGTTCCTCAACGGCATGCGCCAGAACCCGGACCAGCCGGCCGCGGCGTTGCTGCCCGAGGCAGCGGCGGCCAATCGCGGCGTGTTCTACGACAAGTCCGGCAAGGCGCTGTCGGTCGGCCAGATCTACGACCGGTTCGCCGCGAAGTTCGACGGGATGGAGGGCTCCTCCGTGGCGGCGTCGGCCGGCGCCATCGGCACACCGTCCAGCCGGTCGGCCTGGAGCAGCGACGGAGGGTTCCGCTCGCCCTTCGGCAGGGCCACGGCGCCGAATGCGGAGCCGGCGTCGCTGTTCACCGTCATGGTGCTGTCCCAACTCGGCACGCCCAAGGAGGACGGTGCCGCCGCCGACGGGTCGAAGAACGGTCAGCGGGAGGCCGCCAAGGCGATCAGCGCGCCGATGCCCGGGTTCGGCGCGGTCTGAAGTGGCGCCTGGCCCTCCGGCAGGCTAGGGTGGCCGGATGGACGATGATCGCATTCCCACGGAACTCTGGGTCAGGGCGCATGTGCGCCGCTGCATCTCCGAAGCGATTCCCGCCGTCATCGCGCGCAAGGGCTCCCCTTACGGCGGCCTCGTCATGCTGAAGCTGAACCAGCTTGAGCACGGCTGCCGGGTGCTGACCCAGACGCGCGACATGGACGGCAAGACCGCATGGCTCGCCGCGAAGGAAAACACCCTGATGCCGGAGGCCGACGCGGACGCCTATATCGAGCGCGCGGTCAAGCGCGACCCGGATCTTTGGGTAATCGAGATCGAGGACCGGGCCGGCCGCCATCCTTTCGAGGGAAAGGTGCTCTGACGGACCGGCGCCGGATCGCGCGATCCCTTGCTCAGGGCCGGTATTGGGGAATCGGTGAGTCGGAAACGCCGGCTCCCCCGGTACCGATCGGCCCGGAGCGGCTCCGCCCCGTGACGAAGTCGGAGGAGCGGCCGGTGTCGCGGTCGCTGGTGCCGCCCCCCGACCCGCCGGTCCCCATCTGGCTGTTCGTCCCGGAATAGCCGGCGCCGCCGGGCCCCAGGGTGTTCGTCGTGCTCGACGGCGTGGGCCCGCCGCCCCGGCTGCCGCCCCAGCCCAGGTTCTCGCAGGCTGTCAGGGACACGAGGGCCAGACCGGCAACGGCAAATCTCACGTAATGCGGCATGGTGCCCTCCACTGTAAAACGATGATTTCAGTGAGGTATTCAACACACGGTGGCGAGATTTGTCACCGGATCCAGGTGGGGTAGCCGGTCGCGCAGCCCGGAACCCCGCCTCACAGCACCTTGCCGGGGTTCATCAGCCCCTTCGGGTCCAGCGCCGCCTTGACCCGGCGCATCATGTCCAGCTCGACCGGCGACTTGACGCGCTTCAGCTCCTCGCGCTTGAAGGTGCCGATGCCGTGCTCGGCGCTGATCGAGCCGTCCATGCGCAGCACGATGTCGTGGACCACGGTGTTCAGCTTGTCCCACTGGGCAAGGTAGGTCTCCGTGTCGGCACCTTCCGGCTGGGTCACGTTGAAGTGGATGTTGCCGTCGCCGACATGGCCGAACGGAACCGGACGGGCGCCGGGGATGGTCCGCCCGACCGCCTCGGTCGCCTCCCGGATGAAGGTGCCGACGCAGGATACCGGGATCGAGATGTCGTGCTTGATCGAGCCGCCCGCGTATTTCTGGGCCTCGACGATCGCTTCCCGGATGAACCAGAGCTGCTTGGCCTGGGTCTCGCTCGACGCCAGGACCGCGTCCATGACCAGGCCGGCCTCCATGGCCTCGCCCAGGGTCGCCTCGATCGTGTCGCGGAAGGCGTCGCCGCCGCTGCCGGTCGCGAACTCCAGCAAAACGTACCAGGCGTGGCTCTCCTCCAGCGGGTCGATGGTGCCGGCCACGTGCTTCAGGGCGAAGTCGATCGCGATGCGCGGCATCAGCTCGAAGGCGCTCAGCGCGTCGCCGCTGGCCGACCGCAGGCTTGCCAGCAGCTCGATCGCGGCGTCCGGGTCGCGGACGGCGAGGAAGCCGGTCTCCACCTGCTTGGGCCGGGGAACAGCTTCAGCACCGCGGCGGTGACGATCCCCAGCGTGCCCTCCGCCCCGATGAACAGGTGCTTAAGGTCGTAGCCGGTGTTGTTCTTGCGCAGCCGCCGCATGCCGTCCCAGACCTGCCCGTCCGGCATCACGACCTCCAGGCCTAGCACCAGGTCGCGCATGTTGCCGTAGCGCAGCGTCATGGTGCCGCCGGCGTTGGACGAGATGTTGCCGCCGATCTGGCAGGTGCCCTCGGCGCCCAGGCTCAGCGGGAACAGCCGGTCCACCTCGGCCGCGGCCTCCTGGATCGCCTGGAGCACGCAGCCGGCCTCCACCGTGATGGTGTAGTTCAGAGGGTCGACGTCCCGCACCTTGTTCATCCGCGACAGGCTGACCAGCACCTCGCTGCCGTCCTCCGACGGGATCGAGCCGCCGACCAAGCTGGTGTTGCCGCCCTGGGGCACGATCGGCACGCCGGCCTCGTGGCAGGCCTTCACCACTTCGGACAGCTCCCGCGTGGTGGCGGGGCGCAGCACCAGCGGCGTCGTTCCGCGGTAACGGCCGCGCCATTCCGCGACATAGGGCTCCATGTCGCCGGGGGTATCGATATGGCCGGCGGGGCCGACGATGCTGCGGAGACGGTCGAGGAAGGCTGCGTCGATCATGGCTTTGTCAGTCTTGTGTCGGCGTTTCGGGAGGGAAGGGCGCTTGCCCGCGGGGGGCCGCGGCCCGGCGCAGGCGGTCGTTGATCGCCACGCCGAGTCCCTGCTCGGGTATGGGCATGACGGCGATCGCGGCGTGCTCCGGCCGGTCCAGGGCGCGCAGCATCGCGAACAGGTTGGCCGCGGCCTCGTGCAGGTCGCCCTGCGGGCTCAGGTTCAGGCGCGTCGCGCCGCCGCGGATGAAGGTGTCGGGGCCGAAGGCGAGCAGGGCCTCGTCCGGCGCGGCCCCGTTCGCCCCCAGCCGGACCGGCCGGCCCGGGGCATAGTGGCTGGCGAGCTGGCCGGGCGACTTGGGCGCCGCCGGGTCGCCCGATTCCTCCTGCCGTGCCCGCAGCACCGGCATGCCCAGCAGCGCCTCCAGGTCCTCGGCGATCACGCCGCCGGGGCGCAGCAGGACCGGCGCCTCTCCGGTCAGGTCGAGCACGGTCGACTCGACGCCCACCGCGCAGCGGCCCGCGGCCAGGATCAGGCCGACGCGGGCGCCCAGGCTCTCGGCCACGTGCAGCGGCGTGGTCGGGCTGACGGCGCCCGACCGGTTGGCGCTGGGGGCCGCCACCGGCCGCCCCGCCGCCTTCAGGAGCGCGCGGGCCACCGGGTGCGCCGGGAACCGGACCGCCACGCTGTCCAGGCCGGCGCTGACCAGCAGCGACAGCGGGCTGTCGGGCCGGCGCGGCAGCACCAGCGTCAGCGGGCCGGGCCACAGGGTCTCGGCCAGCCGCTCGGCGCGCTCGTCGAACCGGACGATCGCCTCGGCCGAGGCCTGGTCGGGCACATGGACGATCAGCGGGTTGAAGCGCGGCCTGCCTTTGGCCTCGAAGATCCGGGCGACGGCGCGGTCATCGGTCGCATCGGCGCCCAGCCCATAGACAGTCTCGGTCGGGAACGCCACAAGCTCCCCGGCGCGCAGCATGTCGGCCGCGCGCGCGATGTTGGCATCGCTGGGCGGGACCAGCTCGGGCGTTCTCTGTGGGCTGTCTCTCTGCGGACTGTCTGTGCTGTTCATGATCATCGTTTTAAAGTGTTGTCGCGGTGCGCGAAAGCCAAACACCACCCTTGGCGTGTTACCGATGTGGATGCACTATGCCGTTGCTGCGGCGGTCAGGGCACTTTTTCAATGACAATCGGCGGCATGGCCGATGAGCGGAGCAGGCATGGCGGGCAAGATCTACACCGTGGCACAACAGAAGGGGGGCGCCGGAAAGACGACCCTGGCGGCCCATCTCGCGATCGCCTGGTCCGAGGTGGACCTGCGCGTCGCGGTGGTCGATATCGATCCCCAGGGGAGCCTGACGCGCTGGTTCCAGACCAGGCAGGAGGCGCTCGGCGGAAATGTCGGCCTTCAGCACGTCCAGATCAACGGCTGGCGCACCCAGCGCGAGGTCGAGCGGCTGGCGCAGGAGAACGACATCGTCGTGATCGACAGCCCGCCGCACGCCGAGACCGAGGCCCGCATCGCGGTCCGCTCCGCCAACCTCGTCATCGTGCCCGTCCAGCCCAGCCCGATGGACATGTGGGCGACCCAGCCGACGCTGGACCTGGCGCGGTCCGAAAACGTGCCGGTCCTGCTGGTGATCAACCGGGTGCCGCCGCGCGCCAGGCTGGCCGACGACCTGATCGAGCGGATCAAGGGCATGGGCGCCGACGTTGCCCACACCCAGATCGGCAACCGCGTCCAGTTCGCGGCGGCCCTGTTCGAAGGCCGCAGCGTAACCGAATCGGCCCGCAAGACCCGCGCCGCCGAGGAGATCCAGGAACTCGCCGCGGAGATCCTGAAGCGGGGCAAGCGCTAAGGGCGGGCGGCTAAAGCGCCTTCGCCGCCTTCAGCACCTCGTCGGTGTGGCCGTCGACCTTGACCTTCCGCCAGGCGCCGCGGACCACGCCGTCGCCGTCGATCAGGAAGGTCGAGCGCTCGATGCCCATGTACTTCTTGCCGTACATGCTCTTCTCCTTCCACACGTCGTACTTCTCGGCGGTGTCGGAGCCCTGGTCGGACGCCAGGACGAAGGGCAGCTCGTATTTCTTCTTGAACTTGTCGTGGCTGGCGACGCTGTCCTTGGACACGCCGATCACGACGGCGTCGATGCCGGTGAAGTCGGGCAGGTTGTCGCGGAAGCCGCAGGCCTGCTTGGTGCATCCGCTGGTGTCGTCCTTCGGATAGAAATACAGCACGACCTTCTTGCCGCGCAGGGCCGACAGGCTGACCTCGCCGCCGCCGTCGGTCGGCATGGTGAAGTCGGGAGCGGGGGAACCTACCTCGACGCTCATGGGGTGCTCCTCAACTGGACTGGATTTTATCGATTCGACCGCCTGCGATGTTGGTCATCGCGGCGCGGAAGTCAAACCGCGAATGGCGGATTCCGCCCCCGCGTGATCCCGGGGACGGCCGGTCCGGATGGTGGATCGATCGGAACCCGGTGAAATCCGCCCGGGCGCCGCAGGCGGTGATCCTGTCGGCCATGTCGAGCGCCCAGGGTTTCGAGTACCAGGAGACCACTCTCTGGTTCCTGCAATGTGTCGGGCCATCCATCGAGAACCGGTATTGCCGACCGCATGCGGGCCGCGGTGCATTCCGCCCCCAGACGCGCCAGCACCGATGCGGCGCGGCTGGAGTCGACGCGCATCAGCAGCTTTGATGTCTCTCCGATATCCAAATCCAAGCTCCGATTTCTGACCGTGGGCGCGAGCTGCGACATGAAGTCGAGCAGAGTGATCAGCAGGGGCTCGAAACCGGCGGGCTTGGCGAGGAGAAGCCCCTTGTCCACCTGCGGCAATCCCTGAAGGGAATCGAGTGCGTCGATCTTGCCGGATGGACAGGCGTCGCTTCCCTCCCGATGTTTCGTGCGTCTGGACTGCCAAGCCGATTCTGGCTGATCTCCCGCCGCAACCGGTCGGTCGGCATCTGCTTCTGATCGCCGGCGGTCTCGGCGGCGTGGTCCTCGAAGCCGCCGGATGATTTCGGTTTCCTCAATTCATGTCATGCATGGTAGAAAATTACTCTCGCCAAGCTCGCTGGAGGCGTTTCATGAACCGAGATAACCCATTAAAAGATGATTTTTTCTGTATTTTCACCAAGCAGAAGATGCGTGTCCGCCTGAAAGGGTGGTGTCAATTTTGATTGACTAACCCATGTGTCAATCTTCATAATCCGGCCATGGCATACCCGACCCCCTCCGCCGTCCTGGAACTTCTGAAACCCATCACGTGGTTCGCCCCGATGTGGGCCTATGGCTGCGGGGTGGTATCCTCGGGAGTGCCGGCGGCGGATCGGTGGCCGCTGGTGATCGCCGGAGTCATCCTCGCGGGTCCCCTCATCTGCGCCACCAGCCAGGCGGTCAACGACTGGTACGACCGTGACGTCGATGCGATCAACGAACCGAACCGGCCGATCCCTTCCGGCCGGCTGCCGGGGCGCTGGGGCTTCTACATCGCCCTGGGCTGGACGGCCCTGTCGCTCCTGGTGGCCAGCGCGCTGGGGCCGTGGGGCATGGGGGCAGCCGTGGTCGGGCTGGCGCTCGCCTGGGCCTACAGCGCTCCGCCGATCCGGCTGAAGCGGAACGGCTGGTGGGGCAACGCGGCGGTCGGCGCCTGCTACGAGGGGCTGCCCTGGTTCACCGGGGCGGCGGTCATGTTGGCGGCCCGGCCGGACTGGCGCATCCTGGCTCTGGCCGGGCTCTACAGCGTCGGCGCCCACGGCATCATGACGCTCAACGACTTCAAGTCGGTCGAGGGCGATCGGCGGATGGGCATCGCGTCGCTCCCCGCCAGCCTCGGCGTCGAGCGGGCGGCGCGGCTGGCCTGCGTCGTGATGGTCGTGCCGCAAGTCGCGGTCGTCGCGATGCTGGCGCTGTGGCAGCGTCCGGTCCATGCCGCGATCGTCGCCCTGTTGCTGGGCGCCCAGCTCTTCCTGATGTTCCGCCTGCTGGAAAGCCCGCGCGAGCGGGCTCCCTGGTACAATGCCACGGGGACCAGCCTCTATGTCATCGGCATGCTGGTGGGCGCCTTCGCGCTGCGCCAGACCTTCCCGGGGGTCCCATGACTGACCATGTGCCTGACCACGTGACTGGCCAGAAGATCTACGATGCGGTGGTGGTCGGCGGCGGGCCGGCCGGGGCGACGGCGGCGGCCGACCTGGCGCGGCTCGGCCGATCCGTCCTGCTGCTGGACAAGGCGGGCAGGATCAAGCCGTGCGGCGGCGCCATCCCGCCCCGGCTGATCCGGGAGTTCGAGATCCCGGACTACCTGCTGGTCGCCCGGGCGCGCTCGGCGCGCATGATCTCGCCGTCCGAGCGGCGAGTGGACATGCCGATCGACGGCGGCTTCGTCGGCATGGTGGACCGAGAGGTGTTCGACGAATACCTCCGCGACCGCGCGGCACTGGCGGGGGCCGAGCGCCGCACCGGCAGCTTCACCGCCATCACGCGCGACGGGGGCGGAGTCGCCACGGTCCATTACAAGACCGGCGACGGGTCGGGAACGGCCCGAACCCGGGCCGTGATCGGCGCCGACGGCGCCATCTCCGCCGTGGCCCGGCAGGAGGTCCCCGGCTCCGACCGGATGCAATGCGTCTTCGCCTACCACGAGATCGTGAAGTCGCCCAGCGCCGGTGCCGCCGACTTCGACGGGTCGCGCTGCGACGTCTATTATCAGGGGCACCTGTCGCCGGACTTCTACGCCTGGATCTTTCCCCACGGCGATACGACCAGTATCGGCACCGGCTCCGCCCACAAGGGCTTCGCGCTGCGCCGGTCGGTCGGCGACCTGCGCGCCGCCACGGGACTGGACGGCGTCGAGACGATCCGCCGGGAAGGGGCGCCGATCCCCATGAAGCCGCTGAAGCGCTGGGACAACGGCCGCGACGTGGTGCTGGCCGGCGACGCCGCCGGGGTCGTGGCGCCCGCGTCGGGCGAGGGTATCTACTACGCCATGGCGGGCGGACGCTTCGCGGCGGACGCCGTCGAGACCTTTCTTTCGACCGGAGACGCGACGGCGCTGGCCGGTGCCCGCAAGCGCTTCATGAAGGCCCACGGCAGGGTCTTCTGGATCCTCGGGATGATGCAGCATTTCTGGTACAGCAGCGACAAGCGGCGGGAGCGCTTCGTCGGCATCTGCCGCGATCCCGACGTCCAGAAGCTGACCTGGGACGCCTACATGAACAAGGAACTGGTGCGCGCCAAGCCGGCCGCGCATGTGCGGATCTTCTTCAAGGATCTGGCGCACCTGCTGGGTGTCGTCCGACCATAGAGAAAAGCCTGAACGGCTTTCAGTCCGGGAGTTGACCATGGCCTCTGTCGCGCTCGTCCATCCTGTCGCGGAAGCCCCGGCCGTGCCGCGGGCGCTGCCGGACCGCGGATCCTCGCGTCCGCTGTTCCCGTTCTCCGCGATCGTCGGCCAGCAGGAAATGAAGCTGGCCCTGCTCGCCGCCGCGGTCGATCCCAGCCTGGGCGGCGTGATGGTGTTCGGCGATCGCGGCACCGGCAAGTCCACCGCCGTCCGCGCGCTGGCAGCATTGCTGCCGCCGATGCGGGCGGTGGCGGGCTGCGCCTACAATTGCGACCCCGCGCATCCGGCCTCGCTCTGCGTCGAGTGCAGGGCCGCCCGCGCCGCCGGCTCGCTGAAAAGCAGGCGGGTGCCGGTCCCCGTCGTCGACCTGCCGCTGGGCGCCACGGAGGACCGGGTGGTCGGGGCGCTCGACCTGGAGCGGGCGCTGACCCGGGGCGAGAAACGCTTCGAACCCGGATTGCTGGCCCGTGCCCACCGCGGGTTCCTCTATATCGACGAGGTCAACCTGCTGGAGGACCATCTGGTCGACCTGCTGCTCGACGTCGCCGCATCCGGCGAGAACGTGGTCGAGCGCGAAGGCCTGAGCGTGCGCCATCCCGCCCGCTTCGTGCTGGTCGGCAGCGGCAACCCGGAGGAGGGCGAGCTTCGGCCCCAGCTTCTCGACCGCTTCGGCCTGTCGGTCGAGGTGAAGACTCCCACCGATCTCGCCGAGCGGATCGACGTGGTGCGCCGGCGCGACGTCTTCGAGCGCGACCCCGCCGGTTTCGCCGCCAAGTGGAAGCGTGAGGAAACCCGCCTTCGCCGGAGCATCGAGGCGGCCCGGACCAGGCTGCCGCTGGTCCAGGTGCCCGACGCCGCGATCGAGCGGGCGGCCCGCCTGTGCATGGCGCTCGGGGCCGACGGCCTGCGCGGCGAGCTGACCCTCGTCCGGGCGGCGCGCGCCGTCGCCGCCCTGGAGGGGGCCGGTGAAGTCCTGGACCAGCACCTCCGCCAGGTGGCATTGCCTGCCCTGCGGCATCGCCTGCGCCGCAATCCCTTGGACGAGGCGGGATCGACCGCGCGGGTCGAGCGCGCCGTCGCCGACCTGTTCGGCGCATGACCGGCTGGGAGGACTCCGCCACGGCCGCGGCGCTGTTCGCGGTCGATCCTGCCGGCCTGGGCGGGATCACGGTCCGGGCCGCTGCCGGCCCCGTGCGCGATCGCTGGCTGGACCAGCTGCGCGGGCTGCTGCATGACGGGGCGCCCTTCCTCCGCGTGCCCTGCCATGTCACCGACGACCGCCTGCTGGGCGGCCTGGACCTCGCGGCGACCCTCCGGGCCGGGCGGCCCGTGATCGAGCAGGGCATCCTGGCGCGGTCCGACGGGGGAGTCGTCCTGCTGGCGATGGCCGAGCGGCTGCCGCCGGCCATGGCGGCCCGGCTGGCCGCCGTTCTCGACCGCGGAGAGGTCCGGCTGGAACGCGACGGCTTCGCCCGGAACATCGACGCCCGCTTCGGGCTGGTCGCCTTGGACGAGGGCGATGCGGAGGAGCGGCCGGCGGCGGTGCTGACCGAACGGCTCGCCTTCCACCTGGACCTCGGCGCCATCGCCCTCGGCCAGGCCGGAGCCCCGCTCCGCACCGCCGCCGAAATCGCCGAAGCCCGTGAGCGCTCCAGCCGGGTGAAGGCATCCGACGAGATCATGGAGGCGCTGTGCGGCACGGCGGCCGCTCTGGGAATCGGCTCGATCCGCGCACCCCTGCAAGCCCTCGCCGCCGCGCGGGCCGCCGCCGCCCTGGAAGGCCGGACCGAAGTGGGCGAGGCCGACGCCGCGCTGGCGGCCCGGCTGGTCCTGGCCCCGCGCGCGACTTGCCTTCCGGCACCGCCGGAACCGGAACAATCCCAGGAACCGGAACAATCCCAGGAACCGGAAAAGGACTCTGACCCCATTCCCGAGAACCAGGGCGAATCTCTGGAGGATGTCGTGCTGGAGGCGGCGCGGGCCGCCATACCTGAAGACCTCCTCAAGCGCCTGGGAAGCCTCGCGAATGCCAGCCGCCGCGCCCAGCCCGCCGGCAAGGCGGGCGCCGTCGCCCAGGCCGCGGGCGGACGCCCGGCCGGCGTCCATCGCGGCTCCGCGCGGTCGGGCGCGCGCCTCAACGTCATCGAGACCCTGCGGGCGGCGGCGCCCTGGCAGCGCCTGCGCGCCGACTCCCACGAGACTGCCCCCGGGGCCGTCCCGCGCATCCAGGTCAGGCCGGAGGATTTCCGGATCGCCCGGCTGAAGCGGCGGAGCCGGACCACGACAATCTTCGTGGTGGACGCTTCCGGCTCGTCGGCCTTCCACCGCCTGGCGGAGGCCAAGGGCGCCGTCGAATTGCTGCTGGCCGACTGCTATGTCCGGCGCGACGAGGTCGCCCTGGTGGCCTTCCGCGGCAGGACGGCCGAACTGCTGCTGCCGCCGACCCGTTCGCTGGCGCGCGCGAAGCGCTGCCTCGCGGCGCTTCCCGGCGGAGGCGCCACGCCGCTGGCGGCCGGGATCGACGCCGCCTCGGCCCTGGCCGGCGCCGTGACGCGCCGCGGCGGCACGCCCGCGCTGGTTCTGCTGACGGACGGCCGCGCCAACATCTGCCGCGACGGCACGACGGGACGCGCCGCCGCCGAGGGCGACGCGCTGAGCGCCGCCCGCCAAGTCGCCGCCGCCGGACTGCGGGCCCTGCTGGTCGATACCTCCGCGCATCCCGAACCGGCGGCCCGCCGGATCGCCGACGGCATGCGGGCCCCCTACCTCCCGCTGCCCAGGGCCGACGCCGCCGCGATTTCCCGCGCCGTCCGGATGGCGGCACCGCAGCCCGCTTCATGAGGCGGCCGGTCTGGGAGCGGGAAGGGCGCGGCTGGCCCCACCGCGAGACCAGCAGCTTCGTCACCGCCGGCGGCCTCCGCTGGCACGTCCAGCGGATGGGCGAGGGTCCCGTCATCCTGCTGCTCCACGGCACCGGCGCCGCTACCCATTCCTGGCGCGGGCTGATGCCCCTTCTGGCCCGCGACTTCACGGTGGTGGCCCCCGACCTGCCGGGCCACGGCTTCACCGACCCCTTGCCGGGCCATCGCCTCTCCCTGCCCGGCATGGCGCGGGCCGTCGCGGCCCTGCTCGAAACCCTCCAAGTCTCGCCGGAGATCGCGGCCGGCCATTCCGCCGGCGCCGCCATCCTGGTCCGCATGGCGCTCGACCAGTTGATCCGCCCGCGCGTGATCATCGCGCTCAACGGCGCCTTCCTGCCGTTCCGGGGTGCCGCCGGCCATCTTTTCATGCCGCTGGCGAAGCTGCTGGTCCTCAACCCGCTGGCGCCCCGGGTGTTCTCCTGGACCGCCGACGCCCGCGCGGTCGAACGGCTGATCCGCAACACCGGCTCGGTCCCGGACCGCGCCGGGATGGAGTTCTACGGCCGGCTGATCCGCTGCCCGGACACGTGTCGGCGGCCCTGGGCATGATGGCGAACTGGGACCTGCACCCCCTTGTCCGCGACTTTCGCCGGCTGGAGCCCAAGCTGGTCCTGGCCGTCTCGTCCGGCGATACCGCTGTTCCGCCGGAACAGGCGGAGCGGGTGCGCGGCCTGCTGCCGCCGGCGGTGATCGACACGCTGGGGCGCCTGGGCCATCTGGCGCACGAGGAGCGGCCCGACCTGGCCGCCGACCTGATCCTGCGCCATTCCCGCTGAGGGCCTGCGAGGCACCTTTTCACCCCCAAGGTGTTGATCCGCTGGCGAGCAATCGAGAAGAATGCTCTCCTGGAGCACGACGGCAGGAGTCCTTGATGATGCGCGCCCCAACCCTTCCTCCCGCGCTCGCCGGCGACCTGCGGGAGACAAGCCGGCGCGCGGGGCGTCTGGCCTACTACGTGTCCGACAGGGGGGCCGGCGACGGTCCGCCGCTGCTTCTGGTCCACAGCATCAACGCGGCCGCCTCCGCCTACGAGGTGAAGCCGGTCTTCGAGCGCATGGTGGCGCACCGCCGCGTCTACGCGGTCGATCTGCCGGGCTACGGCCATTCGGACCGCTCGGACCGCTACTACGGCATCCGCCTGTTCACCGACGCGATCCACGACATGCTGGACGTGATCGCCGAGGATACGGGGTCCGATCCGGTCGATGCGCTGGCGCTGTCCCTTTCCGCCGAGTTCCTGGCCCGCGCCGCCGTCGAGCGGCCGGAGCGCATCCGCACGCTCGCCTTCGTCACCCCGACCGGCTTCAGCAAGGGATCGACCAAGGCCCATGGCGGGATCAGGACGAAGGCCTCGCGCGAGGTGCCGGGGGTCTACCGCTTCATCAGTTTCCCGCTCTGGGGGAAAGGGCTCTACGACCTTCTGGTGAGCCGGCGGAGCATCCGGTACTTCCTGGAGCGGACCTGGGGTTCCAAGAACGTCGACGACGGCATGGTCGATTACGACTACATCACCGCGCACCAGCCCGGCGCCCGCTTCGCGCCCTTCGCCTTCCTGTCGGGCAGGCTGTTCAGCCAGGATGTCCGCGACCTCTATGCGCGGCTGTCCGTGCCGGTCTGGATGCCCCACGGCACGCGCGGCGACTTCAAGGACTTCAGCGGCGCGGATTGGCTCAAGGACAAGCCCGACTGGCGGCCTCAGCCGTTCGACGCCGGGGCGCTGGTCCATTTCGAATGGCCCGACGAGTTCGCGTCCTCATACCGGGATTTCCTTGGCCAAAGATGAGCGGCGGTGAAGAAAGATGAGGGCAGTCGCTTGGAGTTGAGTTCGGTAAGGGCGCTGAAGGCCGAGGTTTCCGCGGACATCCTGGGGCCGCTTCTGAGGGAGGCGCGGGAAGCGCGCAGTTTCGGGCTGGCCGCCGGCCCGATGCGGCGCGCGGTGAAGCCGGAGAGGGGCGTGGCCCTCGGCATCGCCGGGGGACCGAGCCCGCACCAGTACCGCCTGGCGGTGCGCATCCAGCGCCGCACCTTCGAGGATGACGGCGACCTGCGCCGACGGCTCGAATCCGTATCGCACAGCGAGGTGGACATCCGCTATGTCGGGCGCGTCGCCAAGCGGACCACGGCAGATCCCGCCGTCCACCCCGCCGTCCACGGCCCGATGCCGCCCTGGTTCCGCCTGCGCCAGAGGCCGTTGCTGATCGGCTGCTCGGTCGGGCACCATGCCGTCACCGCCGGCAGCCTCGGCGGCTTTTTCAGGCACCGCGAGACCGGGCGGACGGTCCTGCTCAGCAACAACCATGTGCTGGCGAACGAGGACCTGGCCAAGCCCGGCGACGCCGTGCTCCAGCCCGGGCGGTTCGACGGCGGGCGCCGGTTCAAGGACCGCATCGGCACGCTGGTCGGCACGGTCCCGATGAAGACAGACGGTTCCAACCTGATGGATGCAGCGATCGCCGGCCTGGCCGAGGGAGTGCCTTTCGATCCGCGCTCGATCACCGGTTTCGGCCTGCTGCGCGGGCTGCGCGACCGGCCGGTCGAACCGGGCGACGAGGTCCTCAAGATCGGCCGCACCACCGGCCTGACCCACGGCGTGGTGACCGCCATCGAGCTCGACGACGTGGTGGTCGATTATGACCGGGGGCAGATCACCTTCGACCGGCAGATCGAGATCGAAGGGGCGGGCGGCAGCCCCTTCAGCAGCGGCGGCGACAGCGGCTCCCTGATCCTCGACCGGGAGGGAGACGCCTGCGCGCTGCTCTTCGCCGGCAGCGACCATGGCGGAAGCAACGGCAAGGGCGTGACCAATGCCAACGATTTGAGCCTTGTCATGGAAACTCTGAATTTGGAACTGGCGCTCGAACCGCTTATTGCTTAAATTGAAACCATGTCGAACGTGTCGATAGACCAGGCCAGACGGGTGAAACCGAAAGCGGGCGAAGCCGCCCGCCGCTGCGGAACCGTGACCGGCGTCGGCATCACCAAGGTCGGCGACTCCTATGCCGTCAAGGTCAACCTGTGCGAGCCGGTGCCGAAGGCATCGCTTCCCGACGCCATCGACGGCGTGAAGGTGGTCTACGAAGTCCTGGGCAGGACCGCGGCGCGGTAGCGACGCCCCTCTGCGGCCCTCCGGATTCGAGGGCATCGCCAAAGCCCCTGCGAACATCTCCAATCTAGAGCTGAAGCAATCAGGCTCGATGCACGATTGCCATGGACATGGAGCGGGCCGGAGTTCGTGTCTTCTTCTCGTGCTCGCACGATGACAACGTCTATCTCGATCACATCCCGGAACCGCATGGCACGAAGAGATCGTCGCCCGGCTGAACAGCGCCGACCTGATCATCGGTCCGCACGACGTAGAACAGCCCGCCCAGCAACTGCCGCATGTCATGCCGACGGCGGTTGAACGCTTCCAACAAAGGAATTTGGTTTCCCTATCCGGAGCATGGGAAGAAACGTTTACCTGATCGAAGCGTTCGAGAAAAATTGCCGCCGCCAGCAAGAAACATTGGCGGCATCAATCGCAAACGGCTTTCTGACCCGAACACCGAGCGGATGGGAGTGCTGGAGGACGGCAACGCGTGAGGATCGATATGACACCAACCATTCGGCTGACGACCACCGGTTTGATTGCCACAGCCGTGGCCTTCGGTCCCGCCCGCATGGGATTTGGCCTCTTCCTGCCTGCCTTCCGGGAAGAGTTCGCGCTTTCGACGTCCATGGCTGGAATGATCGCCAGCGCGGGATTCCTAGCCTTCCTTGTGGCGCTTCTGGCGAGCGCCTGGATCTGCCGGCGATTTGGCGAGCGTGTCGCGGTCACCACTGGCGCCGTGGCAGCGTCGATCGGCTTCGCAACGGTGGCGGCGGCCGAGACCTCCGGCATCCTCGCCCTGGGCATTGCCCTCGCCGGAACCAGTGCGGGCCTTTGCTGGGCGCCGTTCAACGACGCGGCCGAGCGTGTGGTACCCAGTGAGGCGCGTGCCACCTCGCTCTCCGTGGTCTCGACCGGAACCACCTTCGGAGTCGCGGCCGCCGCCGGGCTCGCGCTCGCCGTGACGCAGGGAGCCCTGGACTGGCGGGGTGCCTGGGTCGGCTTCACGCTCAGCGGGGTCGCCCTTGCGGCAATCGCACAGGCCGGGCTGCCGTCGAGCCGGGGCCGGAAGCCGGCCCCGGAGGGTTCCCCGACACGGTCGCGGCAGCAGGCAGTCTTACCCGGCGCGCTGCCATTCCCCTATACGGCACGGCACTCTGCTTCGGGATGACAAACGCGATCTTCCTGTCTTTTGCAGCCGACCGGGTCGTGGGGGCCGGTGGCCTGCCTGGTCTTCCGGACGAGGTCGCCTCGGTCGTGATCTTTCTCGCCTACGGGATATTTGGCGTGCTCGGCCTCGCGACCGGGCGGATCGAAGCACGGATCGGGCTTGCGCCGCTGCTTTGCCTCATCTTCGCCGCAGCGGCGCTGTCGCTTATGCTGATCGCCATCGCGCCGACGTCGTGGATCGCGGTGATCGCAGCCTCAGGGCTGCACGGCGCGGCGGTCATGATGGTGAGCGCGGTGTTCTCGTTCTGGAGCGTGCGGCTGTTTCCGGGGCGCAGCACTCTCGGCTTCACGGCGGCGCTGCTCTGCATGGCTGCCGGAAGCGTACTGGGTCCGGCGCTGGCAGGGCTATTGGCAGCCGCTCAGGGTCCGTTGGTCATGTTCCTCGCCGCCGCCACACCGTCGATTGCCACGGCGCTGTGGTTCGGCGCGCGACTGAAGCGTATTCAGACGAGCGTGCCCTAGGTTGGTGTCCGATCAGGTTGAACCGCTCCGGTCCACGCGGCCTGCCGTTCCACTTGCCGCGTTGCGTTGGGCCCGTGGCCCAACGCAACGGTTCGGCTGCTCCGGGCGGATCGACCTGATCGGGCACAGCTCTAGTGTCCGTGCACGGTAGTTCTGATGAGTTCGGCGGAGCAGGGTGCCGTAGCGGGATAGCGCAGCAAAGAAGGCTTCTCCGAAGAATTGCGATAACCGTGGATCTGGACACGTGCCCGCAATTCCTGATCCTGATCGATCTCTTGCGATCAGCGCCCATAACCGAGTTTCACCGCGCCCGAACCTGAGCCCTATCCAGAGTGTCAAGTTCGTGTTACGCTCCGGCGTTATGAACAAGATGACACGCGACATCCAGGCTTCTCCCCATGCCGTCGTCATCGGCAGCGGCTTCGGCGGGCTGGCCGCCGCGGTCCGGCTGGGTGCGCGGGGCTATAGGGTCACCGTTCTGGAGCGGCTCGATGCGCCGGGAGGGCGGGCCTATGTGTACCGGCAGGACGGTTTCACCTTCGACGCCGGTCCCACCATCGTCACGGCGCCCTTCCTGCTGGAGGAGCTTTGGCAGCTCTGCGGGAAGCGGCTGGCCGACGACGTGGAGCTGCGGGCGATCTCGCCGTTCTACCGCATCCGGTTCGACGACGGCCAAGTGTTCGAGTACTCCGGCGACGACGCCGCGATGCGGGCGGAAGTCGCGAAGTTCTCGCCCGCCGATGTTCCGGGCTACGAGAGCTTTCTGAAGGCCAGCGAAGCGCGCTTCAGGATCGGGTTCGAGCAGTTGGGCGACGTGCCGTTCAGCAGCTGGACGGACATGGCGCGGGTGCTTCCCGATCTGGTCCGGCTGGCGGGCCATCGCTCGGTCTACGACCTGGTCTGCCGGCACGTGCGCGATCCCAGGCTTCGCACCGTGCTGAGCTTCCATCCCCTGCTGGTCGGCGGCAATCCCTTCGCCACCACCTCGATCTACAGCCTGATCGCCTTCCTGGAGCGGCGCTGGGGCGTCCATTTCGCCATGGGCGGCACGGGGCAACTGGTCCGCGGCCTGGTCCGCCTGATCGAGGGGCAGGGCGGCGTGGTCCGCTGCGACACCGAGGTCGCCCGCATCACCGTCCGCGACGGCCGCGCCACGGGCGTCAGGCTGGCGTCCGGCGAGGAGATCGCCGCCGACATCGTCGTGTCCAACGCCGACAGCGCCTGGACCTACCGCCACCTGATCGCGCCGGAAGCCCGCAAGCGCTGGACCGACCGCCGGATCGACCGCGCCCGCTATTCCATGAGCCTGTTCGTCTGGTACTTCGGCACCCGCCGCCGCTACGAGGATGTCGCCCACCATACGATCCTGCTCGGCCCGCGCTACCGCGAGCTGCTGGACGACATTTTCCGGCGGAAGATCCTGGCCCAGGACTTCAGCCTCTACCTGCACCGGCCGACCGCGACCGACCCGTCGCTGGCCCCCGACGGCTGCGACGCCTTCTACGTGCTGTCCCCCGTTCCCCACCTGGACAGCGGCACCCGCTGGGACGAGACGGCGGAGACCTACCGCCGCGCCATAGAGCGCCACCTGGGCGAAACCCTGCTTCCCGGCCTCCAGGGTCAGATCGTCACGTCCCGCATGCTGACCCCCAGGATTTCCAGGACCGCCTGCTCTCGGTGCGCGGAGCCGCGTTCGGGCTGGAGCCGGTGCTGACCCAAAGCGCCTGGTTCCGCCCGCATAACAAAAGCGAGGATATCGAGCGGCTGTATCTGGTGGGGGCCGGGACCCATCCCGGTGCGGGACTGCCGGGCGTGCTGTCGTCGGCCCGCGTCCTGGACAAGGTGGTGCCGCATGCGGCCGTCCTGGTCTAGCCCCGGGACCGGGCCGGTCACGGCCGCCGATTTCGCGGCTTGCCGCCGGTTGCTCATGAACGCTTCGCGGACTTTCCACGCCGCCTCGCTCCTCCTGCCGTCCAGGGTGCGGCAACCGGCCTCCGCCCTGTACGCCTTCTGCCGTCTGGCCGACGACGCGGCCGACTTGGCCGACGACGGCGACGCCGCGCTGGAACGGATGCGCCGGCGGCTGGACCGGGCCTATGCGGGCCGGCCGCTGGATCATGCGGTGGACAGGGCCTTCGCCGATGTGGTCGACCGTTTCGCGATACCCCGCACCCTGCCGGAAGCGCTGTTCGAAGGGTTCGAATGGGATCTCGCCGGCCGGCGTTACGCAAGGCTCGGGGAACTCAACGCCTACGCCGCCCGCGTCGCCGGGACCGTCGGCGCCATGATGGCCGTGCTGATGGGCGTGCGCGACGGCGACGTGGTGGCCCGCGCCTGCGACCTGGGCATGGCGATGCAGCTTTCCAACATCGCCCGAGACGTCGGCGAGGACGCGCGGGCCGGCCGCCTCTACCTGCCGATGGAGTGGCTTGGGGAAGCCGGGATCGACCCCGACGCCTGGCTGGCCGACCCGGTGTTCAGCCCGGCGCTGGGCGGCGTGGTCCGGCGGCTGCTGGCCGCGGCCGACGAATTCTACCGCCACGCGGACTCCGGCATCGCCCGCCTGCCGCCCGCGTGCCGCCCCGGCATCCAGGCCGCCCGCCACCTCTATGCGGAGATCGGGCGCGAGGTGGAGCGGGCCGACGGGGACTCGGTGTCCCGCCGGGCCGTCGTCCCGGCGCGGCGCAAGGCCCTGCTGCTGGCCAGGGCGTCGGCCGCCGCCCTGTCCGGCGCCGCCCAGGCGGCGGTCCCCCGGAGCGCCGAGGCGTCCCGCTTCCTTGTCGAGGCCGTGGCCGCCACCACGGGGCGCGACGGGAGCCAAGATGGGGTCCGGGACGATCCTGTCGTGTGGCTGCTCCTCCTGTTCGAGCGGCTGGAGCGCGGCCAGCGCGTGGCGCTGAAGCGCCAGGGCTGATCCCGCGGTGTCGACGGGGTGGTTCGCCCTGGCGGAGATGCTGCTGGTCTTCGGCGGGGTCCTCGGCTGGGCGATCTATCAGATCGTCTCCGTCAGCCGGGCATCCAGGGACGATCCCAAGCGGCCCGATCAAAGTGATCCGAAACGAAAGGATAGTGACAAGTCATTATGAATCTAAGGATTCGGAACTAACCGTCGGTGCCTCCGGTTTCCAAGCAATTGCCAAGCAGACGAACCTGAGGAGACGGGAAATGGAAGATGGCAGCGATGGCGGCATGATCTGGGCGCTGGCCGGCATGACATTGGTGATTGTTCTCATAGTCGTGGTTTATCAGTTCGTTAGAACCAGACGGAAGCAGCAGAAACTCGGCGAGGACGGTCCCGGCAGCAACGTTCGCATGCCGGGCGAGGATCGCCGCCACTAAGGCCCGGGGTGCAGGCCCCGGGGTGCGCACCTCAAAATGCGCGCGGCATCCGGAAGGGCAGCAGGGCCTGCACCCACGGCGCGCGGAACCGGTCGAGCGACAGGCTCTCGTGGACCGCGGTCGCCGGCCGGGACCCGATGCTGGTTTCCAGGACCGAGCGCGCGTAGAACGGCGCGTCCACCAGCGTCTCCCGAACCCTCACCGCATGGCCCGGGTCGGCGCGCGTGGCGCGCGGGATGCGCCACCATTTCGTGACCGGCAACCGGGCCGGCGGCAGCGGATCGCCGATCTCGACCGCTCCCGCCGGGTCGATCCGCAGGGACAGCGCCAGCGGCGGCGCAGCGCGGCGGTCCACGTTGTACAGGATGGCGGCGCCGTCCCCCAGGTCCGCCCGGCACCAGTCCCACTGGCTGAAGGCGTCCTCCAGGGCCTCGTCTCCCGCGTTGGTGTCGAAATAGCCGGTGCCGTTCCAGTTCAGGCCGGGCCGGTCCAGGTCAACCTCCACCCGGGAGCGGGGGGAGATCGGCCACCAGCGGTGGCGGCCCGCGGCGTCCAGGACGAATGACCGCTCCGTCAGGGCTTGCGGGTGGATGCGGATGGTGCCGCTGACCCTGGTCGGGACGGGCATCGTGGTCTCGTCGATTCGGATCGTCAGCACGGTGCCGTCCCAGTCGAGCGAACTCGGCCCGATGGCGAGCGAACGCTGGTCGCGGTGAAGCCGGCCGCGGCCCCGCTCCGTCATGCACCAGCGGTTCGCGCCGGCTCCCGTCAGGACGACGTTGACCGAGCAATGGTTCAGCGGATCGCCCCGGCCGAGGCGGCGCGCCATGGCATAGTAAGGCGAGAACACGCTGCCGATGAAGGCGATCACCGTCAGGCCGTGCCTTCCGTCGTCGCTCAGCGCGTCGACGTACCACCAGGAATAGCCGTCGCGGGTGATCGGACGGTCGAAGCGGAGGGTCGCGAACCCAGGTCGCGCAGCACCGCCCGAGCCGCCATCCGGCCCGACAAGGCCACCATCGGCACTCCCGGACCCGGATGGATGCTGCCGCCCGCCAGGTACAGGCCGGGAATCCGGCTGCGCGCCGTCGGGCGGCTGAACGAGGCCTTCCAGCCGTGCGACGCCGGTCCGTAGAGGGCTCCCCCGGTCGCCGGGAAGAGCCGGTTCCAGTCCCGCGGCGTCGTCACCATGGTGTGCTCCGGCGACGTCCGCAGGCGCAGGCCGCAGCGTTCCAGGATGCCGAATGTGCTGTTCGCGCATTGCTCGATCTCCGTCGGGTCGAAGGGGGGGATGTCGCCGGTCGGCGGGGCGTTGACCAGGCAGAACAGGCGTTCGGGGCCGCCGGGCGGCGCGGCGCCTCCCGCGTCCCTGTCCTGGGCGCAGACATAGACGGTGGGCGCCCGGGGCAGGCGGGAGCGGCCGAAGATGTCGTCGAACTCCGCGGCGTAGTCGTCGGAGAAGAAGACGGTGTGCCGCGACAGCGGAAACCCCTCGGGTTCGGCCAGGAGGCTCCAGGTCACGGCTGACAGCGACCGGTGCGCCGGATCGGCGGGCGGGACCGCCCGTGCCGCGGCGGGCCCCAGGAAACCGCCGGCCAGCGCGCCCGAGTCGGCGTTGACGACAACCGAGTCGGCCTCGATCCGCTCGCCGCTGGCCAGCGTGACGCCTGAAGTCCGCCCGCCGGTCGTATCGATCTTCGCGACCTCCGCGCCGTACCGGAAGACCGCCCCGTGCCGTTCGGCCAGCCGCGCCAGCGCCTCCGCCAGCCGCGCCATGCCGCCCTCGACCAGCCAGACCCCGTCCTGTTCCACATGGGCCACCAGCATCAGCGTGGCGGGCGCCAGGAAGGGAGAGGAGCCGCAATATGTGGCGTAGCGCCCGAACAGCTGTCGCAGGCGCGGGTCTTGGAAATAGTCGCCCAGCGCCTTCCACAGCGTGTCGAACGGCCGGATGCGCCAGAGGTCGCCCAGGCCCCGCAGGCCCACCGATCCAACCAGGCCCTTGACGCTGGGCTCCGCGCTGCGGACGAACGAGTCCTGGAGCGTGTGCCAGGTGCGCCGGGCCTCTGCCTGGAAGCGGCGGAACCCTTCGGCCTCGCGGGCTCCCGCGAAGGCGCCGATCGCGTCGGCCGACCGCTTCGGGTCGGCGAAAAGGTCGAGCCGCGAGCCGTCGGTCCAGGCATGGCGCGCCAGGACCTCCGCCGGTCTCAGCGTGACGTGCCGGTGCAGGTCGTCACCGGCGTCGGCGAAGATCTCCTCGAAGATGCGAGGCAGTGTGAAGACGGTGGGACCCGCGTCCAGGCGGGCGCCGCCGACGGCGACTTCCCGCATCTTGCCGCCGGGATGGTCCGCCTTCTCCAGGACCGTCACGTCCATGCCCCGGCTCGCCAGCGTCAGGGCGGCGGTCAGTCCGCCGATGCCGGCGCCGACGACGACGATGCGGTTTCCGAACAATGTCTCCGGCCTCTCCTGCTTGACATGAAGAATGTCGTTGAACCTGACTAACGCTCGTGTCAACAATATATGACAGTGACGCGCGACAATCTACCATTACAACGATGCGCGACGGGAGGTTGCCCATGGATGTCGTCATGCGGATCGAACAGACCCTGGACGGGGCTTTGAGCGAGGCGGAGGCATCCGGCGCTCCGCCCAGGCTGGCGGCGGCGATGCGGCACGCCGTGTTTCCCGGCGGCGCTCGGATCAGGCCCCGGCTGTGCTTCGCGGTGGCCCGGGCCTGCGGCGCGGAGGAGTTCTCGACCGCCGCCGCCGCCGCCACGGCGATCGAGCTTCTGCATTGCGCATCGCTGGTCCACGACGATCTGCCCTGCTTCGACGACGCGCCGGTCCGGCGCGGCAAGCCTTCCGTCCACCGGGCCTTCGGCGAACCCCTGGCGGTGCTCGCCGGTGACGCGCTGATCGTGCTGGCGTTCGAGACGCTGGCGCGCCACGGCGCGGCCTGTTCCGACCGGCTGGGCCCCGACCGGCTGGCAACCCTTCTGCTCTGCATCGGCCGCTCGGTCGGAATGCCGTTCGGCATCGTGGCGGGGCAGGCGTGGGAGAGCGAGCCGCGGGTCGATCTCGCCCGCTACCACAGGGCCAAGACCGGCGCGCTGTTCGCCGCCGCGACGGTCGGCGGCGCCGCGGCGGCCGGCGTCGAGTCGGTACCCTGGCGCTCCCTGGGCGAGAAGATCGGCGAGGCGTTCCAGGTCGCGGACGACATCCGCGACGTCGCCGGCGACCCCGACGAGCTGGGCAAGCCGGTCGGGCGGGACGCCGCCCTCGGGCGGATGAGCGCCGCGCGCGAACTCGGCATCGACGGTGCCCTCGACCGCCTCGACCTGCTGATCGAGGAGGCCGCCGAGTCGATCCCGCGCTGCCCGGGCGCCGCCGAGCTTCGGGCGCTGATCCGCCTGGAAGCCGAGCGCTTCCTGCCCAAGGAACTGGTGAGGGTTGCAGCATGAGCCAAAGCGATATGCATCACGCCGGCCACGCCCGCCGGCTTTCCCAGGTCTGCACGCCGCGAGTCGGCCTGGCCCAGGTCGGCTGGGGGTTGCCCCGGCTGGACCTCTGGGTGGACCGCGTCTGGTCGGCGCGCGACAGGCTGATGGCGAGCCCGCGCTTCCGCCACTGGGCCGCGGCCTTTCCGCTGACCCGGCCGATCGCCCGGCGCCGCAGCCGCGACCTGTTCGACCTGTGCGCCGGCTTCGTCTATTCCCAGGTGCTGCTGGCCTGCGTCCGGCTCCGCCTGTTCGAGATATTGGCGGAGCGGTCGATGACCGCACATGAACTGGCGCGCCGCCTGGGCATGGCGGACGAGCCGGCCGAGCGGCTGCTGCGCGCCGCTGTCTCGCTCCGGCTGCTGGCCCGGCGCGGCGACGATCGCTTCGGCCTCGGCCCGCTGGGCTCGGCCCTGGTCGGCAATCCCGGCCTGACCGCCATGATCGAGCATCATGCGATGCTCTACGACGACCTGCGGGACCCGGTGGCGCTGCTGCGCGGCGAGGGTCGCCGGACCGGATTGTCGGACTACTGGCCCTATGCCGGGGCCGAACGCCCGGCCGACCTGACCGGCTCCCAGGTGGCGGCCTACAGCACCCTGATGGCGGCCTCTCAGCCGCTGATCGCGGAGGAGGTGCTGGCGGCATATCCCCTGGACCGCCATCGCTGCCTGATGGATGTCGGCGGCGGCGACGGCGCCTTCCTGAGCGCCGCGGCTTCCCGCTTCCCCAAGCTGCGGGCTGTCCTGTTCGACCTTCCGGCCGTGACCCAGCGGGCCATGGAGAGGTTCCGGGCCGACGGCCTCGACCTGCGCGCATCGGCGGTGGGCGGCGACTTCCTGTCCGATCCCCTGCCTTCGGGCGCCGACATCGTCTCGCTGGTCCGCGTGCTCCACGACCACGACGACGAAGAGGCGCTGACGATCCTGCGGGCGGCGCGCCAGGCGCTCGGACCCGACGGGACCCTGATGATCGCGGAACCCATGGCGGAGGCCACCGGGGCCGAGCCGGTCGGCGACGCCTATTTCGGCTTTTACCTGCTCGCCATGGGCCGGGGCCATGCCCGGACCGCTCGCGAGATCACGGACCTGCTGCGCCGCGCCGGTTTCGGCGGCGTCCGGCGGCACGCGACGGCGATGCCGCTGCTGGCCGGCGTCATTACTGCCCGTCCGGCAGATTGACGTAAGTTTTTGTTGACGTTCTATACTGTCAATATAGACTGACAAGTAACCAAGGGCACCCAGAGTGCCGAAACAACACCCTTACCGGGGGCCGGGATGGAAACGCTCGCAGTCGTGATCGAGGAGCCGGAACGGCTCGCTCTTCGGAGGCTCGACCTCACGCCGCCGGAAGCCGGCGACGTCGCCGTGGATGTCCTGTGGAGCGGCATCAGCACGGGAACGGAACGCCTGCTCTGGCTGGGCCGCATGCCGGCATTTCCCGGCCTGGGATACCCGCTGGTCCCCGGATACGAAACCGTGGGCCGCGTCATCCAGGCGGGTGCCGCCTCCGGCCGGCGCGAGGGCGAGCTGGTGTTCGTGCCGGGCGCCCGTTGCTTCGGCCCCGTCCGGGGACTGTTCGGCGGCGCCGCGGCGCGGCTGGTCGTCGCCGGCGACAGGGCCCTGCCGGTGGACGAGGCCCTCGGCGAACAGGCCGTCCTGCTGGCGCTGGCAGCCACCGCGCACCACGCCATCGACGGCGGCCGCAGGCCCGACCTGATCGTCGGCCACGGCGTCCTCGGCCGGCTGATCGCCCGCCTCGCCCTGCTGGACGGCGGCGAGCCGCCCACGGTGTGGGAGCGCAACCCGATCCGCTGCGCCGGGGCCGACGGCTACCGGGTGATCCATCCGGAACAGGACGCGCGGCACGATTACCGCGCCGTCTACGACGTCAGCGGCGACGGAGCATTGCTCGACTCCCTGATCGGGCGGCTGGCCCGCGGCGGCGAGGTCACCCTGGCCGGCTTCTACGCCGCCCCGCTGTCCTTCGCCTTCCCGCCCGCGTTCATGCGCGAGGCCCGCATCCGGATAGCCGCCGAATGGACCCCGCCGGACCTGCCGGCGGTCAGGGACCTGATCGAAACCGGCCGGCTGTCCCTCGACGGCCTGATCACCCACCGCCTCGACGCGGGCCGCGCAGACGAGGCCTACCGGACGGCCTTCGGCGATCCCGCCTGCCTGAAGATGATCCTGGATTGGAGAAGCCGTTCATGACCGAGACCACCCTGATGGAACGCCTGCGGGCCGAGGCCTCGATCGAGCCGGACCCGGTTCCGACGGCGCCGCCCACCAAGGAGACGCAGATCATCGCGATCTACGGCAAGGGCGGTATCGGCAAGAGCTTCACGCTGGCGAACCTGTCCTACATGTTCGCCCAGCAGGGCAAGAAGATCCTGCTGATCGGCTGCGACCCCAAGAGCGACACGACCTCCCTGCTGTTCGGCGGCCGGGCCTGCCCGACCATCCTGGAAACCTCGACCCGCAAGAAGCTGAGCGGCGAGCCGGTCCAGGTCGGCGACGTCTGCTTCAAGCGCGACGGCGTCTACGCGATGGAACTCGGCGGGCCGGAAGTCGGGCGCGGCTGCGGCGGCCGGGGCATCATCCACGGCTTCGAGCTGCTGGAGAAGCTGGGCTTCCACGACTGGGGCTTCGACTACGTCCTGCTGGACTTCCTGGGCGACGTGGTGTGCGGCGGCTTCGGCCTGCCGATCGCCCGCGACATGTGCCAGAAGGTGATCGTCGTCGGCTCCAACGACCTGCAATCGCTGTACGTCGCCAACAATGTCTGCTCGGCGGTCGAGTATTTCCGCAAGATGGGCGGCAATGTCGGCGTCGCCGGCATGGTCATCAACAAGGACGACGGCACCGGCGAGGCCCGGGCCTTCGCCGAGGCGGTCGGCATCCAGGTCCTGGCGTCGATCCCCGCCGACGACGACATCCGGCGCAAGAGCGCCAACTACCAGATCGTCGGCCGGCCGGGCGACCGCTGGGGACCGCTGTTCGAGGAGCTGGCCCGCAACGTCGCCTGGGCGCCGCCCGAATGGCCCAAGCCCTTGACCCAGGACGGACTTCTGGGATTGTTCAAGGGCGACGTGGTCGGCCGCGGCGTCGTGCTGGAGCCGGCGACCCTGGAAGACATGTGCGGCGTCGCGGCGGTCATCAAGCCGTCGCTCGAAGTCATCTACGACAATGTCTAGGAGCGCCGCACCATGACCGCCGCTCCGATCGAGGCGGGCTGCCACGGCGGCAAGGCGGAACTCCGCCGTGCCGCCGCCGCCGCCGGGATGAACGAGACCATCGAGCGCTATGCCGCCGATTATCCCCTGGGGCCGCATGACCAGCCGCAGAGCATGTGCCCGGCCTTCGGCTCGCTCCGCGTGGGATTGCGGATGCGCAGGACGGCCACCGTGCTGTCCGGTTCCGCCTGCTGCGTCTACGGCCTGACCTTCACCTCCCACTTCTACGGCGCCCGCAGGACGGTCGGCTACGTGCCGTTCAACTCCGAGACGCTGGTCACCGGCAAGCTGTTCGAGGACATCCGCGAGGCCGTTTTCAAGCTGGCCGACCCCGATCTCTACGACGCCGTCGTGATCATCAACCTGTGCGTCCCGACCGCGTCGGGCGTGCCGCTGCGGCTGCTGCCGAAGGAAATCGACGGCGTCAGGATCATCGGCATCGACGTTCCGGGCTTCGGCGTCCCGACCCATGCCGAGGCCAAGGATGTGCTGGCCGGCGCCATGCTGGCCTACGCCCGCCGCGAAGCGGAGCAGGGGCCCGTCCAGGCGCCGCGCAGCGGCAGGACGGAACGGCCGGCGCTTGCCCTGCTCGGCGAGATGTTCCCGGCCGATCCGGTCGGCATCGGCATGATGCTGGAGCCGATGGGCCTCGCCGCCGGTCCCGTCGTGCCGACGCGGGAGTGGCGCGAGCTGTACGCCGCCCTGGACTGCCCGGCGGCGGCGGCGATCCACCCGTTCTACACCGCGTCGATCCGCGAGTTCGAGGCCGCGGGCCGCACGGTCCTGGGCTCCGCCCCGGTGGGATACGAGGGCACCGCCGCCTGGCTGGAAGCGGTCGGATCGGCCTTCGCCGTGCCCCGCGCCATGCTGGACGCCGCCAAGGACAAGGTGCTTCCGCCGATCCGAGGCGCCTTCGAACGCACGCCCGTCAAGGGCCGCATCACGCTGTCCGGCTACGAGGGCTCCGAGCTTCTGGTCGCCCGCCTGCTGGTCGAGAGCGGCGCCGACGTCCGCTATGTCGGGACCGCCTGTCCGCGCACCCCCTGGTCGGCGGCCGACCGCGACTGGCTGGAAGCCAAGGGCGTGATGGTCCAGTACCGCGCCTCGCTGGAGCACGACCTCGCCGCCCTCAAGGAATTCCGGCCCGACCTGGCGATCGGCACCACGCCGGTGGTCCAGCGCGCCAAGGAGATGGCGATCCCGGCGCTCTACTTCACCAACCTGATCTCGGCCCGCCCGCTGATGGGCGTCGCGGGCGCCGGCGCCCTGGCCCAGGTGACCAACGCCGCCCTCGCCAACACCGCGCGCTTCGACGAGATGCGGGCATTCTTCGGGGAGCCGGCCGCATGCTGATCCTGGACCACGACCGGGCCGGCGGCTACTGGGGCGCCGTCTACGCCTTCACCGCGATCAAGGGATTGCAGGTGATCATCGACGGCCCCGTCGGCTGCGAGAACCTGCCGGTCACGGCGGTTCTGCATTACACCGACGCCCTGCCGCCCCACGAGCTGCCGATCGTCGTGACCGGTCTCGCGGAGGAGGAACTGGGCCGCCACGGCACCGAGGGCGCCATGAAGCGGGCCCACGGCACGCTGGACCCCAAGCGCCCCAGCGTCGTCGTCACCGGCTCGATCGCCGAGATGATCGGCGGCGGAGTGACGCCCGAGGGCACCGGCATCCAGCGCTTCCTGCCCCGCACCATCGACGAGGACCAGTGGCAGAGCGCCGACCGCGCGCTCAACTGGCTGTGGACCGAGTTCGGCCCGAAGCGCGGCGCCGTGCCCAAGCCGAAGCCGCGCAAGCCGGGCGAGAAGCCCCGGGTCAACATCATCGGCCCGATCTACGGCACCTTCAACATGTGGTCCGACCTGGCCGAGGTCCGCCGCCTGGTCGAGGGCATCGGGGCCGAGATCAACCTGACCTTCCCGCTCGGCAGCCACCTGGACGACGTGCCCAAGCTGGCCCGGGCCGACGCCAATGTCTGCCTGTACCGCGAGTTCGGCCGCCTGCTGTGCGAGACGCTGGACCGGCCCTACCTTCAGGCGCCGATCGGCCTGCACTCGACCACCCGGTTCCTGCGCAAGCTCGGCGAGATCCTGGAGATCGATCCCGAACCCTTCATCGAGCGGGAGAAGCAGACCACGATCAAGCCGGTCTGGGACCTCTGGCGCTCGGTCACCCAGGACTTCTTCGGCACGGCCAGCTTCGCCATCGTCGCCAACGAGACCTATGCCCGCGGCGTCCGCCATTTCCTGGAGGAGGAGATGGGCCTGCCGTGCACCTTCGCGGTGTCCCGGTGCGCCGGGGCCAAGACCGACAACGAGTCCGTCCGCGACATGATCAGGACGCGCACGCCGCTGATCCTGTTCGGCAGCTACAACGAGCGCATGTATCTCAGCGAGATCGGGGGCAGGGCGGTCTACATCCCCGCCTCGTTCCCGGGCGCCGTGATCCGCCGCCACACCGGCACGCCCTTCATGGGCTACGCCGGCGCCACCTGGCTGGTGCAGGAGGTGTGCAACGCGCTGTTCGACGCACTCTTCCACATCCTGCCGCTGGCGACCGAGATGGACCGGGTGGAGCCGACGCCGTCCAGGCTGGAAGCGGAGCTTCCCTGGGACGACGATGCCAAGGCCGACCTGGACCGCCTGGTCGAGGCGCAGCCCGTGCTGATCCGCATCTCCGCCGCCAAGCGCCTGCGCGACGCCGCCGAACGCCATGCCCGCCGGCGCGCCGAGGACCGCGTCACGGCGGGCCGCGTCGCCGAGGCTGCCCTGGACGAGCAGATGGTCCAGCCGATTTCTCCCTCCGCCCGGAGGGAACCCGAATTCGCCGACGCGCAAGGCGCCCGGCGACCGCCGCGCGGTCCTCGCGCAGAACTGGCCGAACGGCTTTCATCAGGAGGTAGATAAATGTCCGACACCACGATGGGTGATCGACGCACGCCGAGCGAGAGGGGGACCCCCGACGTGTCGCTTTCCGGGTTGAGCGACCCGGAGGCGAGGGAGTTCCACAAGATCTTCATGCAGAGCTTCGCCATCTTCGTCGGCGTGGCCGTGCTGGCCCACATCCTCGTCTGGCTGTGGCGTCCCTGGCTGCCCGGAGAGCAGGGCTATTCGTCCCTGATCGACGGGACCTTGCGCGACGGCGTCACCGTCGCGTTCGAATCCTTCAAGACCTTCGTCGCATAGGAGACCGACATGTGGCGCGTATGGTTGCTTTTCGATCCGCGCAGGACGCTGATCGCCCTGTTCACGTTCCTGTTCGCCCTGGCCCTGCTGATCCACTTCATCCTGCTCAGCACTGACCGGTTCAACTGGCTGGACGGCCCCGGCGCCGCCCGCGCCGGCGCCGTGGGCCAGCAGATGGCTCCCCTCCCACGTTCCAATTGACGCCCTCGGCCGTCGACTGGAGCGGCGGGTGGGACCGGGCTGCCGCCCGGCCCCACCCGCCGCGGGTGGGGCTCGCGTTTCCTGACTGGAACGCCTGATTGGGGATCCGACCATGTCCATGCTGAATTTCGAGAAAAAGTACCGCGTCCGCGGCGGGACGCTGATCGGAGGCGATCTTTTCGACTTCTGGGTCGGGCCGTTCTATGTCGGCTTCTTCGGTGTCACGACGATCTTCTTTTCGATCCTCGGCACGGGCCTGATCCTGTACGGAGCGGCCATCGGGCCGACCTGGAACGTCTGGCAGATCAACATAGCGCCGCCGGACCTGAAATACGGGCTGGGAGCGGCACCGCTGCGCGAAGGCGGGTTATGGCAGATCATCACGGTCTGCGCCATCGGCGCCTTCGTCTCGTGGGCGCTGCGCCAGGCCGAGATCGCGCGCAAGCTGGGCATGGGCCTCCATGTGCCGGTCGCCTTCGGCGTCGCGATCTTCGCCTACATCTCGCTCGTCGTGATCCGCCCCGTCCTGCTGGGCGCCTGGGGGCACGGCTTCCCCTACGGCATCCTGAGCCATTTGGACTGGGTGTCGAACGTGGGCTACCAGTACCTGCATTTCCACTACAACCCGGCGCACATGCTGGCCGTGACCTTCTTCTTCACGACCACCTTCGCGCTGTCGCTCCACGGCTCCCTGGTGCTCGCCGCGGCCAACCCTCCCAAGGGCGACCGCGTCAAGACGGCCGAGCACGAGAACACCTTCTTCCGCGACACCATCGGCTGGTCGATCGGGACGCTGGGCATCCACCGGCTGGGACTGTTCCTGGCGCTCAGCGCCGGGTTCTGGAGCGCCGTGTGCATCATAATCAGCGGACCCTTCTGGACCCGTGGCTGGCCGGAATGGTGGAGCTGGTGGCTCGACCTGCCGATCTGGCGTTAAGGAGGCCGCGATGGCGGAATATCAGAACATCTTCACACAGGTGCAGGTCCGCGGCCCGGCCTATGCGGGCGTGCCGCTGACCCGCGGACCCTGGGTCCGCACCTGGAAACCCCGCTTCGTCCACCTGCTCGGCCGCATCGGCGATGCGCAGGTCGGCCCGGTCTATCTCGGCTGGACGGGGCTCGCCTCGATCCTGTGCGGCATCATCGCGATCGAGATCATCGGGCTGAACATGTGGGCCTCGGTCAACTGGGACCCGGTGCAATTCGTCCGGCAACTGCCCTGGCTGGCGCTGGAGCCGCCGGCGCCGGGCTACGGCCTGCGGATACCGCCGCTGGCCCAGGGCGGCTGGTGGATCATGACCGGCTTCTTCCTGACCACCTCGATCCTGCTGTGGTGGTTCAGGACATACCGCAGGGCGCGGGCGCTGGGCATGGGAACCCACGTGTCCTGGGCCTTCGCGGCTGCGATCTGGCTGTACCTGGTGCTCGGGCTGATCCGCCCCGTGCTGATGGGAAGCTGGGGAGAGGCGGTACCGTTCGGGATCTTTCCCCACCTGGACTGGACGGCGGCTTTCTCGATCCGCTACGGCAACCTGTTCTACAACCCGTTCCACATGCTCTCGATCGTCTTCCTCTACGGCTCGACGCTTCTGTTCGCGATGCACGGCGCCACCGTGCTGGCGATCAGCCGGTTCGGCGGCGAGCGGGAGGTCGAGCAAATCACCGACCGCGGCACCGCGTTCGAGCGCGGCGCGCTGTTCTGGCGCTGGACCATGGGGTTCAACGCCACGGCCGAATCGATCCATCGCTGGGCCTGGTGGTTCGCGGTGCTGTGCCCGCTGACCGGCGGCATCGGCATCCTGCTGACCGGCACCGTGGTCGACAACTGGTACCTGTGGGGCGTCAAGCACGGGCTGGCTCCCGCATATCCGCAGGTCTTCCCGGTGGTCGTCGATCCCGCGCTCGCGATCGGGGGGCAGTGATGAACAAGCTCACCGACAGGGAAGCGTTCTGGGACCTGATCCTGCGCATCGGCCTCGTCGCGGTCGCTGTGTTCGGCGCCGGAATGCTGTTCACCATCGAGTATCCGCCGGTCGTCTCGGTCCAGCAGGGTTTCCGCGGCGTCGGCATCGTGCAGAACTTCCATCCCGACACGGTCCAGGCGCAACTCGCGGCCAACCAGGTGCCGGAGCCGCTGGAACCCGCCGATCCCGACAGCGAACCCGCCCGGGAGATCTACCAGAACGTCCAGGTGCTCGGCGACCTGACCGACGCCCAGTTCATCCGGGTGATGAGCGCGATCACCGAATGGGTCTCCCCCGAGCAGGGCTGCGCCTACTGCCACGCCGAGGGCGAGGACCTGTCGTCCGACAGCCTCTACACCAAGGTGGTCGCCCGCCGCATGCTCCAGATGACGCGCGACATCAACGTCAATTGGGAACCCCACGTCGCCCAGACCGGCGTCACCTGCTACACCTGCCACCGCGGCCAGCCGGTGCCCTCGGCCGTCTGGTACAACGACCCCGGCCCGCGCCATACGCCGGGCGTGCTGGGGAATCCCGGCGGGCAGAACACCGTGGCTCTCGCCGCCGGCTTGTCGTCGTTGCCGTTCGACCCCTTCACGCCGTACCTGACCGGCGGCGGCACGGACGCCAGCATCCGGGTCAATTCCGACACGGCCTTGCCGTCGGGCAACCGCCATTCGATCAAGGAGACCGAATGGACCTACAGCCTGATGATGCACATGTCGCAGTCGCTGGGCGTCAACTGCACCTACTGCCACAACAGCCGTTCCTTCCGCGACTGGGAGCAGAGCTCGCCGACGCGGGCGACCGCCTGGCACGGCATCCAGATGGTCCGGGATATCAACTCCGAATACATCGAACCCCTGCAGGGCGTCTTCCCCAGCCATCGCCTCGGGCCGCTGGGCGATCCGCTGAAGGTGAACTGCACGACCTGCCATGCCGGCGTCTACAAGCCCTTCTTCGGCGTCAGCATGCTCAAGGACTACCCGGAACTCAAGGTGGCCGGCGGCGTCACCGGCGTGCCGGTGGAACCCGCCCCGGCGGAGGTCCCCGAACCGGGACCGGCCCAGGTGCCGGGCGCCGAGGGCCAGCCTCCGCCCTCCGGCCAGCCGGCGCAGTGAACGCCGTTACGGAGGCTCGAACCAGGTTCGGGCCTCCGTTCTTATCAACGGATCAAATTGATCGTGGAATCGGGTATTGCTTGGCTATACCCGATTCCACGATCAGTTTATTTGGCCGATATCCGTCTTTGAAAAGTCGTTCCCCTTGAAAAGCAAAGGTGCATTCCGGGTCTTGGCTAGCGCGTACGCGAAACAATCGCCGTAATTCAATCCGGCGGGATGACGACCTTTCCCATATTTGCGCCACGCTATGCGTGCAATCTCAGCCTGTTCCTGATCGACAGGCACGATTTCTATCCGGGCGCGGTAGAGGAAGAGATCCAGTTCACGTCCCGCCGCCTCGCCTTTGCGGGTCTCGATGACCATCGAAGCTTCCAGGAGATTCGCCGCGGACAGCAGTCTGGGCGTTCCAAGTCCGATTTCCTCCGATATCCGGGCGGCTTCGGGCTCTCCCAACAGGACGGCCAGGATAGCCGAGGTGTCGATGACCATCAGCGTGGCAATCCGTGTTCATCATAGCCAAGGATCTCGTCGGCACTTCTAGCGTCGAGGTCCGGCAGAGCGCTGCAGCGTGCGCCGATCTCCATCAATTCATCCGCCAGTCGCCTGCCGAACCTGTCGTTTCGAACACGTTGAAGCCGCTCCTCGGCCGCTTTGCGAACTGCTGTAGTCACAGCTTCGCCCGTAACCGCGGCGAGTTCGCGAACGATCTTTTCCGTACTCGGATCCTTGATGTTCAGCGGCATTGCGGAAACCCAGGCATATTTTTTCTGCCTTTAAAGATAGAGCGGGTTCGTGGAGAAGGCAACGGGCTAGCGCCGTCGCCCTCCGATCACTCCGCGCCCCAGCCGATCGCGTCGCGCAGGAAGCGGTAGCCCAACGCCGTGAAGGATGCGCGCTCCGAGTTGTCCTTGCCGTAGCCATGGCCGCCGGCGGCCGGTTCGTAGAAATGGGCGTCGTAGCCCATGGCCAGCAGCTTCGCCGCCATCTTGCGGGCGTGGCCGGGATGGACGCGGTCGTCGCGGCGGCTGGTCGCGATCAGGATCGGCGGATAGGGCTTGCCCGGCTCGGCGGTATGGTAGGCCGACAGGGGGCCGAGGAACGCCCAGTCCGACGGATCGTCGGGGTCGCCGTACTCGGCCATCCAGCTCGCCCCCGCCAGCAGCTTCGAATAGCGCCGCATGTCGATCAGCGGGATCGTGCAGAACAAGGCGCCGAACCGCTCCGGATAGCGAGTCAGCATGTTGGTGATCAGGATGCCGCCGTTCGAGCCGCCCTCGGCCGCGATGCGGTCAGGCCGGGTGACGCCGCGCCGTACCAGGTCTTGCGCGACCGCCGCGAAATCGTCGTGGGACAGCCGCTTGCCTTCGCGCCGGCCGGCCTCGTGCCAGGCGGTGCCGAACTCCCCGCCGCCCCGGATGCAGGCGATGACGCTGGTTCCCCCGCGCTCCAGCCACAGCTTGCCGATGGCGGAATTGTAGGACGGCAGCATCGAGATGGCGAACCCGCCATACCCGTAGAGGTGGACCGGCGCCTGTCCGCTGCTGTCGACCGGGCCGACCTGGAAATAGGGGATCGGGGTGCCGTCGCTGGACGCCGCCTCGTGGCGGGTCACCGCCAGTCCCGCCGGGTCGAACGCGCGCGGCGCCCGCTTCAGCAGTTCCGGCGCCTTGTCCGGCCGGATGAGATAGAGGGACTGCGGCGTCAGCGGGTCCTGGGCGTTGGCGAGCAGGTCGCCGTTGGATTCATCCTCCTCCACGTCCAGCGGCCAGACGCTGGCGACTCCCATGTCGGGCAATCCTGTTATCCGCGTGTGGGTCCATGCGTCCGAGATGGGCGGGGCAGGGGGCGTCCACACTTCGAACACCGGGCGCAGGTCGTCCAGGATCGACAGAACCAGCCGACCGGCGGGCATGAAGTATCCCTGGAGCGAGCGTCGCGGTTCCGGCTTGAACAGGGTCGCGAACTGCCGGCTTCCGTCAAGGAATTCACTGAGCCGGATCGCAAGCACGCTGTCCGCCTCATGCGTGGCGCCGCCGACCTCCCAGGGAACCCGCGGCTTGACCATCAGCCATCCGCGATGCCACTGGGTCCAGGCGTCGGTCGGCAGCTCGAGCCGCGTCCTCGCACCGCCACGGTCGCCCATCCACTGCGTCGCGTTGAAGAAATCGACCTGCTCGGTGAACCAGAGCGTTTCCGTCCCCGCGTCGCGTTCGACGTCGCCCCAGACGCTCATGCGATCCTCGGTCGTCTCGAAGATCACCGGCGCCGCGAGAGGATCTGTGCCGCGCCGCCACAGCCGCACCGTCCTGCCGTAGCCGGAGCGGGTCGCCATACCGTCGCCCAGGGAGGAGAAGATCAGCAGCGTGTCCCGGTCGAGCCACGCGGCCCCGCTCTTGGCCTCGTCCAGGCGGAACCCTCCGGGCACGAAGCTCCGGGTCGCCAGGTCGAACTCCCGCAGCACCGTGGCATCGCCGCCGCCCCGCGACAGGCTGAGGATCGCCAGGTCATGGCTGCCGGGCAGGGTGACCGGCGCGCCCCACACCCAGTCCTCGCCCTCGGCTTCCGACAGTTCGTCGAGGTCGAGCAGCACGTCCCACTCGGGCTTTTCGGTGCGGTAGCTCTCCAAGCTGGTGGTCCGCCAGAGCCCGCGCGGGTTCGCGGCATCCTTCCAGAAATTGAACAGCCTGTCGCCGCGCCGCGCGACGAACGGGATATTGTCCGGCCGGTCCAGGATCGCCGCCAGCGCGTCGCGGTCCCGCTCGAACGCCGCGTCGCCGAACCGCTCCAGGATCTCGGCGTTCCGTGCTTCCACCCACTCGACCGCGCGGGGGCCGTCGACCTCTTCGAGCCACAGGTACGGATCGTCGTCGGGCGCGTCGAGGGTCGGGCGCGGATCGGGAACAGCCATGGCGGTAACTCTCGCATCGGTTCGTCGGAGGTCGAGAGCATCCGGCAGGACGGGAGCGAGTGCAAGTGTCAAGCATTAAGGCAAATATGCTTTATCTACTGATGCGCGAAGGTTTAAGGATCACGGATGAACGGGATAGGCACGGATGGGCACGGATGGTGGGAAAACTCGATGCAGCCGCGAGCGGGCTGACTGAACAGATCATCGGCGGGGCTTTTGACGTATCAAACAATCTGGGGCACGGCTTCCTTGAAGCCGTCTACAGGAACGCCCTTGCCGTCGAACTGGAATTCCGCGGCTTGTCGGTCGCGAAGGAGCAATCTTTTCCCGTTCACTATCGTGAAAAGAGGGTCGGATTCTACATCGCCGATCTGGTCGTCGAGAACATCGTGATCGTCGAAATGAAAGCCGTCGATGCACTGACCCAGTCCCACACATCACAAATATTGAACTATTTAAAGGCCAGCAATCTCCAGGTAGGTCTCCTATTCAACTTTGGGAAACCAAGACTCGAGTTCAAGCGTCTGCTTCTGTAGAATCCGTGTCCATCCGTGGATATCCGTGTTCATCCGTGATCCTGAGCGTCGCCAAACCATCCGCTCACGCCGCCTGCCGAAGCCCGATCTCCGCCCAGATCGCGGACAGCGCGTTGACCAGGTGGTCGATGTCGGCGTCGGTGTGCAGCGGCGAGGGGGTGATGCGGAGGCGCTCCGTGCCGCGCGCCACGGTCGGGTAGTTGATCGGCTGGACGTAGATGCCGTACCGGTCCAGCAGCATGTCGCTGATCAGCTTGCACAGGACGGGGTCGCGCACCATCACCGGCACGATGTGGCTCGGGTTGTCCAGCATCGGGATTCCGGCGGCGTCCAGCTTCCGGCGCACGGTCGCGACGCGGTCCTGGTGGCGCCGGCGCTCCGCGGCGCTGGCCTTCAGGTGCCGGATGCTGGCGAGCGCTCCCGCCGTCACCGCCGGGGGCAGGGACGTCGTGAAGATGAAGCCCGACGAGAAGCTCCGGACGAAGTCGCACAGCGGGGCCGACGCGGTGATATAGCCGCCGACCACGCCGAATGCCTTGCCCAGGGTCCCCTCGATCACCGTCAGCCGGTGCGCGATGCCTTCCCGCTCCGCGATGCCGCCGCCGCGCGGGCCGTACAGCCCGACCGCGTGGACCTCGTCCAGGTAGGTCATGGCGCCGTGGGCGTCGGCCACGTCGCACAGCTCGGCGATCGGGGCGATGTCGCCGTCCATGGAGTAGACGGATTCGAACGCCACCAGCTTCGGCACGCCGGGGTCCAGGGCCGACAGCCTGCGGTCCAGGTCGTCCGGATCGTTGTGGGCGAAGATGTGCCGCTCGGCGCGGCTATGACGGATGCCCTCGATCATCGAAGCGTGGTTGCCGGCGTCCGACAGCACGACGCAGCCGGGGATGCGCGACGCCAGCGTGCCCAGCGCCGCCCAGTTGGAGACGTAGCCCGAGGTGAACAGCAGCGCCGCCTCCTTCCCGTGAAGGTCGGCCAGTTCGCGCTCCAGAAGCACGTGGTAGTGGGTGGTGCCCGAGATGTTGCGGGTCCCGCCGGCACCCGCCCCGCAGCGGTCGATCGCCTCGTGCATCGCCGCCAGGACGGACGGATGCTGGCCCATGCCGAGATAGTCGTTGGAGCACCAGATCGTCACCGTTCCGGCCCGCTCGCCGTCGACGTAATGCGCCGCCTTTGGAAACTCGCCGGCCCGCCGCTCCAGCTCGGCGAAGATACGGTAGCGTCCCTCGTCACGGAGGCCGTCGAGCTGATCGCGGAAATAGCCTTCGAATTCGAAACTCATCATTGCCTCCGGTTTGTCGAAATCTGTGTCGAGATCGCTGCTGGCAGCGTGACGCCGCTCTCGCGGGCCGACAGGTACCAGGACCACAGCGCCGCCGCGGGCAGGGGCAGCACCAGCAGCCAGTGCTCCAGCAGCGCCAGCGCCATCAGGGTCGCGAGGAAGGTGAAACCCGCCGCGGTGAAGGCGTCGGCGTCCGGAGCGCCCGCCGCCTGGATCAGCAGCAGCATGGCGACGGTGGAACCCGTCACCGACACCGGGAAGAAGACGTTCATCGGGCGCTTGCGGAAATAGGTCGCCAGATACTTCAGATGGTCGGGCAGGAACTCCTGGCCCAGGTTCGGTACGCCGAGGAAGACATTGACCTTGGCGCTCAGCCGCAGGACCCATAGCAGCAGGAAGGTCCACAGCCCGACCTGGTTCTCTCCGCCCCAGGTCAGGGCCGCGATCAGGGCCGCCGACGCCGCGATGGAGACTTCATGGTAAGCCACCACGGCGATGGCGTTCCGCAGGTGCCGCCAGCCGGTCGCCCCCGGCGGACTCGCGATCCGGCGCGGTCCCGTGACCAGCCCCATCAGGAAGCTGATCTCGTTCCAGCCCCAGACCGCCAGCGCGCAGGTGAAGGCGATGAAAGCGCCGGAAACGCTCGCGTCCGACCGGCCCGCCGCCAGCCCGTACAGCGCCAGCACCGCCAGCGCCCCGGCGCCCGTCAGGCTCCAGCGGAAGGTTCGGGGAGCCAGGCCGTCGAGATAGACGATCAGCCCCGTGCTGAACCACCACAGGAACAGCGTGTAGAGCACCGGAAGCGCATGTTCGGACACGGGCGATGTCTCCGCTCTACCAGGCCGGGGCCAGATGGATGTCCTGCGGCAGCGTATTGGACCGGGCCGGCAGCATGTAGAGCCGTGCGAAGGTCGCCGCTCCCGCCAGTCCCAGCGCCGCCCGCTTCAGCTTGCCGCCGACGCCTCCCTGCCGCGCCGCCGCGGCGCGGGCGTTCGAGATCTCGATCAGCCGCTCCAATCCCGCGCGGAACTTCGGATTGTCGATGTCCAGGGTTAGCGGGAAGACCTGCTTGGAAATCTCCGTCGTGATCCGGAACACCGTGAAATCATACTCGCTCGGATCGAGCCCCAGCGCCTTGTGGAACTCCGGCCGCATGTGGTCCCGGACGAACATCGTCGCGAAGACCGCCAGCAGGAAGAACTTGATCCACAGTTTGTTGCCGCCGCTCAGCAGCGACGGGTTGGCCCGCATCAGCAGCGCGAAAGCCTCGCCGTGGCGGAACTCGTCGTTGCACCACTTCTCGAAGAATTTGAAGATCGGGTGGAACCGCCGGTCCGGGTTGCGCTCCAGCTGGCGATAGATCGTGATGTATCGGGCATAGCCGATCTTCTCCGACAGGTACGTGGCGTAGAAGATGAACTTCGGCTTGAAGTAGGTGTATTTCTTGGCCTTGGTCAGGAAGCTCATGTCCACGCCGATGCCGAAGTCCTTCAGCGTGTCGTTGATGAACCCGGCGTGCCGGGACTCGTCCCGGGCCATGAAGGCGAACAGTTCCTGGATGTCGGGGTTCTTCACCCGCTTCTTGGTCTCGGCGTAGAGCACGCAGCCCGAGAACTCCGCCGTCAGCGAACTGACCAGGAAATCGACGAATTCCTTCCGCAGCCCTTCCGGCATCTCGTCGAGGTTGTTGGTGAATTCCGGCGTCCGAGTGAAGTGCTTCTTGTTGTCGTCGCGGCGCAACTCGGCCATGACCGTGTCCCACTCGGCGCGGACGGCGTCGACGTCCAGCTTGTCCATCGCCTCATAGTCGGTCGTGTAGAAGCGCGGGCTCAGCATCGTGTCTTCCTGGGCCATGCGCGTGCTGGTATTGGGGGCGCCACCGCCTTCCATGGGGATCATTGCGTCCTGCCTTCGGAAAATCCGACTTCATAGAGTTCGGTCAGTTCGAGATATCCCGCGAGCCGGGCCCGCAGGCGTTCCATCGGGCCGGCGCGCACCACGGTGGCCCGGCGGTAGTAGAAATGCTGTGTGCCGAACGGGACCCCGGCCGGCGCGTCGTGCACGATCACCTCGTCGCCCGGACCCACCTCGATCCCGTCCAGATCCACATAGGCGTGGACGCTGTCGGGCGTGATCTCGATATCGACGGTGCAGGGCACTTCGATGGTGCGGTCCCCGCTGCTCCAGGCTGCCATCATGGCCCGTTTCCTCCGGCGTTCATCATGTTGGCGAAAGCCTCGGCGTTGGTCGGGCCGAAGGCTTCCAGGTTGATCACCCTGCCGGTCGCGGGATCGTCCAGGGACAGGCGCCCGTCGGCCCAGCGGGTCAGCACGAAGGGCGGTTCGATCCCGACGCCCTGGCGCTTGCGTTCCCGGGCAAGCCCGCGCAGCGCGCCGCGCACGAAGCCGTTGGTGCCCGGCTCCACCACGCCGGCGATCCGCCCGGTCCGGACATCGGTGATGGCGATGGAGCCATCCGTCCTGTCCTCGAACCGGAGCTGCCGGCTCTCGACCAGGGCCGCCTCCGGCATCTGCACGGTTCCCAGCCCGCTCACCCGCGCCACGGTCGCCGCCGACACGGTGAAGGCGAGCAGGGCCGCGGCCCCGATCAGCGCCCCGCGCGGGAAGACGGCATCGACCGTTCCGGTGTCCATGCCCCGGGATCTCATGTGGATGCACTCCCCAGCGCGCCGACCCGCTGCGCCTTGCGACGGCGGGCGACGGTCGGAATGGGGGCCGGAAGGGCGGCCGCGGCGTTGGCGGCGGGGACGCCCGCGGTGGCCGCGCTCAGCGCGTCGGCCAGGATGCCGGCGACGCGGGATGCTTCGGGGATCGCGCGCAGCATCGGTTCGGGACGGCTCACCCGCCATGGGCGGGCGTGCGGCCACAGCAGGAGCCAGGCGATCCGACTGCCCTCGGTCAGCGCCAGCGGGATGTCGCCGCTGCCGTCGGCGTGAACCTTCAGCCCGGCGGAGCCGACCAGCCGGAACGGGATGTTCAGCGCCATCGGCAGCGCTATGCCGAACCGCATCACGATCCGCTTGTCGGTCACGGTGTACATCGTCGAACGCGCCGATCCCCAGGCGAACAGAAGCACCAGCCCCAGCGCGCAGCCTGCCCAAGGCACGAAGCCCAGCGTGGACAGGACGGCATCCAGGGGAGCCACGCCGTCATGAACCTGGACCACGCCGCGCCAGACCAGCAGCACGCCGAAATATCCAGCCAGCTTGTTGACATGGAGCCCCCGGCGGGCCAGCGACTTCCAGTCCGGCCGGCCCTGCCACAGCATCCTCTCCCCGGCCGGCAGCGGTTCGGGCAGGCCCGGCACCGGCTCGGTGTCGTATTCCGTCCTCATATCAGCGGCTCCTGGCGCTGCGGCGTGGCGTAGAGATGCCCGCTGGCGTAGTAGGCCGTGATCTTGTCCTCCTCCAGCTTGGTGATCTGGTTCGGGTTCTTGATCGCGGGCACGTCGGCGAACTGGTGGGACAGGATCGACTTGACCTTGACCTTGCGGTTCCAGGTATCGATCCGGACGAAGCGCATGGGCAGCAGCACGATCCTTTGCCCGGTCGGCGAGGGAATCTCGACCTCGAGGTAATGGATCGCCGGCTCCGACCGGTCCACCCAGGCCTCTCGGACATCGCCGGCCACATAGCCGTCGGCCGCGATCACCTCCATGCCGATCGGGTTGGGATCGCGGGTCGGGATGAAGAAGTCCGGGGCCACCCGCAATGGGACGATGCGGTTCTCGTCCTCGGCCGTCAGCTCCGGCTTGTCCTCGCGCATCGCCCAGGCCGCCGGTCCGACGCCGTCGAGCATCGGGTTGCCGGTCGGCACCAGCGGCGCTCCGGGCCACAGGCCCGACGGAAGGGCGGCGATTTCCCGCTCGTCCGGGTTGCCCGGCGGCGCCGAATAGGTCGAGCCGTCGCGCATCAGGAAGATCTTGGGGGCCGGGATCGGCGGGTAGCCCTGGACCTTCACGCGGGGCGACCGATCCGACCGGTCGGACACCAGCGGGTAGCCTTCCCGCTTGTCCTCCTGGTGCAGGTAGTAGATCAGGCCGGCGAAGAAGATCCAGAACGCGTACAGGACGACCTGGGCCACGTCGATGTAGCTCGTGATGGCTCCTGTTTCCATCGGTGACCTCCGCACGTTTAAGTTGTTGACCGGGACAAGTTAACCAGGGAATTCGGCAAGGCCGAACGCGGTGGGTGGTTGGGGTCTGGCCGGAGCATTGGTCCGGACCAGCGGTCCGATCGCGGCCAGGGTGGCGAACAGCAGGATGATCTCAAGGTAGTAGACGGCGCCGTAGCCGACGGACGGGTCGGTCAGCGCGGGTCCCAGCAGCCCCTGGGCGCCCAGGCTCGACACCAAGTCGCGGATGCCGCCGCCCGCCGCGATCGCGACGCCGGCCGCGGTGGCCTGGACCGCTCCCCAGGCGCCGAGCGCCAGCCCGCTCTCGCCCTCGCGGGCCAGCGCCATGGCGGCGGTCAGCGTGCCGACCACGAACAACCCGCTGCCGAAGCCGATCAGAACGGCGCCGATGCGGACCAGCAGGGCCGAATCCAGCGGGGCGGAGAAGATGATGCAGGAGAAGGCGGCGAGCCCGACCAGCACGCCCAGCGCCGCCAGCCGATAGGGATCGGCTCCCCGGTTCAGCCGCCGGGCCGCGAGGGCGAAGCCGCCCAGCGTGCCGCCCGCCAGCAGCGCGGTCAGCGCGGTGGTCTCGCCGACGCTCAGGTTCAGGATCTGGCCGCCATAGGGTTCCAGCAGGATGTCCTGCATGCTGAACGCCGCCGTCCCCAGCCCGACCGCCACCAGCACGCGGCCGGCGCGGCCCGCCTGCCGGAAGGTACGCCAGGACTCGGCGAAACCGGGACGGGGGCGGTCCGGCGCGGTCGCAGCCGGGTTGCGCGGCTCCTGCTTCCAGAGCGCGATCAGGTTCAGGACCATGGTCATGACGGCGGCGCCCTGGATCACCTGGATCAGGCGGAGCTGCGAGAAATCCGCCAGCAGCCAGCCGAACACCAGGGCGCTGACGACCATCCCGAGCAGCAGCATCACGTAGAGCAGCGCCACCACGCGCGGCCGGGTGGCCGGCGTCGCGAGATCGGTCGCCAGCGCCAGCCCGGCGGTCTGGGTCGTGTGCAGCCCCGCCCCGACCATCAGGAAAGCCAGCGCCGCCCCGGCATGGCCGGCATAGGTCGGGGTGGTGCTGTCGCCCGACAGGATGATCAGGGCGAACGGCATGATCGCGAAGCCGCCGAACTGGATCAGCGTGCCGAACCAGATGTAGGGCACCCGCCGCCATCCCAGCACCGACCGGTGATTGTCCGACCGGAATCCCACCAGCGCCCGCAACGGCGCGAAGACCAGGGGCAGTGCCACCATGACCGCGACCAGCCAGGTCGCGACGCCCAGCTCCACCACCATGACCCGGTTCAGCGTGCCGTTCAGCAGCACGATCGCCATGCCCACCGACACCTGGAACAGCGCCAGCCGCAGCAGCCGCCCCAGCGGCAGTTCCGGCGTCGCGGCGTCCGCGAACGGCAGGAAGCGCGGCCCCAGGAACGTCCAGACGCGGTGTTGGCGCTTAATGATCATGGGGCACCAACTCCAGCGCCTGGGAGGTGTAGAACCCGCACGCCACCCGCTCGGTCCGCGACGGCCGCCAGCGGCCCACCTCGGACGCCAGCAGGCGCCGCAGCCCCGCTTCGCGCACCGGCTCGATCGCCGGCGCCCTGTTTCCCCGTGGAAACAGCTTCCCCACCGCATGCATCGCCGCCAGCGCCGGGGTGCGCGGGGCGAAGGTGAACAGCACCGACGCCCGCGTCCGCTCGGCCAGCGCCTTCACGGCGCGCGCCATGTCGGGCGCCCGGTAGTGGATCAGGGAGTCCATCGCCACCACATGGTCGAACCGGCCGAGGCCGGGGTCGAGCATGTCGCCGACCCGGAAGTCCACGTGCAGCCCAGCCGGCATCCGCTCGCGCGCCAGCCCGACCAGCGTCGGCGACAGGTCGATCGCGACCACCTCGGCGCCCCGCCGGGCCGCCTCCAGCGCCAGCATGCCGGTGCCGCAGCCGGCATCCAGCAGCCGGCACCCCGTCAGGTCCTCCGGCAGCCAGCCCAGCAGCGCGGTCCGCATGCCGTCGCGGCCCTTCCGCACAGTCGCCCGGATGCGCCCTACCGGCGCGTCGGAGGTCAGGCGGGACCATGCCTCCACGGCGGTGCGGTCGAAATAGGTTTCCAGCCGGTCGCGGCGTTCGATGTAGGAGACGCTGTGCATCAGTCGAACCCCAGCAGATCGAAGATGTCCCGGTCCTTCATGGGCTTCGGCGCCAGCGGCTCGGTCCCGGCCCACAGCGTGGCCGCCAGCCGCAGATATTCCGCCTGGACCGCCTCCAGCTCGGGCGACGGCTCCATTTCGAACAGGGTGGCCTTCTTCAGGCGGCTGCGCCGGATCGCGTCCAGGTCCGGGAAGCGGGCCAGGGTCTCCAGCCCGACGACGTTGTTGAAGCGGTCGATCTGGTCGGTCCCGGCGCTCCGGTTGGCGATCACGCCGCCCAGCCTGACATCGTAGTTGCGCGCCTTGGCGTGGATCGCCGCCACGATGCGGTTCATCGCGAAGATGCTGTCGAAGTCGTTGGCGGTGACGATCAGCGCCCGGTCGGCATGCTGGAGCGGGGCCGCGAAGCCGCCGCACACCACGTCGCCCAGCACGTCGAAGATCACCACGTCGGTGTCGTCGAGCAGGTGATGCTCCTTCAGGAGCTTGACCGTCTGGCCGACCACGTAGCCGCCGCAGCCGGTTCCCGCCGGCGGCCCGCCGGCCTCGACGCACATCACGCCGTTGTAGCCCTCGAACACGAAATCCTCGGGCCGAAGCTCCTCCGAATGGAAGTTCACCGTCTCCAGGATGTCGATCACCGTCGGGACCAGCCGCTTGGTCAGCGTGAAGGTGCTGTCGTGCTTGGGATCGCAGCCGATCTGGAGCACCCGCTTGCCCAGCTTGGAGAAAGCGACGGACAGGTTGGACGAGGTCGTGCTCTTGCCGATGCCGCCCTTGCCGTACACGGCGAAGACTTTCGCGCCTTCGATCCTGACGCTCGGGTCCAGCTTGACCTGCACGCTGCCTTCGCCATCCGGGCGTCTTAAAAGAGTGGTGGTCATGCCGCTGCCTTTTCGCTGATGCCTTCGAGCCGGTCTTCCAGGGTCTCGCCGGCCTGCCGCAGGGCCGCCAGCATGGTTTCGTCCGGCGACCAATAACGCCGCTCGTGCGCCTCGATCAGGCGGTTGGCGACCCGCGCCGACGCCTTCGGGTTAAGTTCCGCCAGCCGCTCCCGCATGTCCTCGTCGAGCAGGTAGGTCTGGGTGAGCTGCTGGTAGACCCACGGCGCCACCTGTCCCGTCGTCGCCGACCAGCCCAGGGTGTTGGTCACGTGGGCTTCGATCTGGCGCACGCCCTCGAAGCCGTGCTTCAGCATGCCCTCGTACCATTTGGGGTTCAGCACGCGGGTCCTGACCTCCAGCGCCACCTGTTCGGACAGGGTCCGGACGGTGCCTTCGCCGCGGGTCTGGTCGCCGATATAGACCGGGACGGTCGTCCCGGTGGCCCGCCCGACCGCCCGGCTGATGCCGCCGAGGTTGTCGAAGTAGTGGTCGATCGTGGTGACGCCCAGCTCGACCGATTCCAGGTTCTGGTAGGCGAGATCGACCCCCGCCAGCAGCGTCTTCATCAGCTCCGCCTGTTTGACAGGAATTCCCGACCGCCCGTAGGCGAAGCATTTCCGCCGGGTGAACGCCTCGGCCAGCTCGTCCTCCTCGGTCCAGCAGCCGCTGTCCACCATGTGGTTCAGGTTGGAGCCGTAGGTGCCGTCGGCATTGCTGAAGACCCGGAGCGCCGCCGTTTCGAAGTCGCAGCCGTGGGTGCGCTGGTGCTCCAGGGTGTGCTTCCGCACGAAGTTGAGGTCCAGCGGCTCGTCGGCGCCGGCCGCCAGGAACGCCGCCTCGGCGAGCAGCTTGATCTGCAGGGGCAGCAGGTCGCGGAAGATGCCGGACAGGGTCAGCACCACGTCCACCCGGGGCCGGCCCAGCTCCTCCAGCGGGATCAGCTCGGCACCGCACAGCCTTCCGTAGCTGTCGAACCGGGGCCGTGCCCCGATCAGCGCCAGCACCTGGGCGATCGGCCCGCCCTCGCTCTTCAGGTTGTCCGTTCCCCACAGCACGAAGGCGATGGTTTCCGGGAAGCCGTTGCCCTCCGCCTGGTGGCGGTCCAGCAGGCGGCCCGCCTGCCGGGCACCGTCCGCCACCGCGAAGGCGCTGGGGATGCGGTAGGGATCGAAGCCGTGGATGTTGCGGCCGGTCGGCAGGATCGCCGGGGTCCGCAGCAGGTCGCCGCCCGGCGTCGGACGGATGAACCCGCCGTCCAGCGCGTGCAGGATCGAGGCGAGCTCGTGGTCCTCGGACATCAGAAGGTCGCTCGCCGCCAGCTCGCGGTACAGCGCCAGCGCGGTCTGGTCCGCCGTGATCTCCTCCGGCGCCCGTCCCGCCACCAGCGCCTCGATGTCGGCGCGGGCCGGGCTGGCCCCGTGGGCCGATTCCGCCATGGCGAGCAGCAGGTCCACCCGCTCGGAAGCCGACGGCGGCTCGCCCACCACGTGGAGGCCGTAGGGGATCAGGGTGTATTCCATCTCCAGGATCGCGTGGGTCAGCGCCGCGATTTCCCGCTCCGGATCGGTCCAGGCCGGTTCAGCCTGGGCCAGGTCGACGGCGGCGGCCTGCGCCTGGATCACGCCGGCCAGGTGCCCCCGGTCGGCCTGGATCTCCGGCGTCAGCGCCCGCCAGCTCTCGATCGAGGATTTCAGCTCCAGCAGCCCGCGATAGAGGCCGGCCTGGGCGATCGGCGGCGTCAGGTAGCTGATCAGGGTCGCCGCCGCCCTGCGCTTGGCGATCGTGCCTTCCGACGGGTTGTTGGCGGCGTACAGGTAGAAGTTCGGCAGTTCGCCGAGCAACCGGTCCGGCCAGCACCCTGCGGACAGCGCCGTCTGCTTGCCCGGCATGAACTCCAGCGCGCCGTGGGTTCCGAAATGCAGCACCGCATTGGCCGCGAAATCCTCCCGCAGATAGCGGTAGAAGGCGGAGAAGGCGTGGGTCGGCGCGAAGCCCTTCTCGAACAGGAGCCGCATCGGGTCGCCCTCGTAGCCGAAGCCCGGCTGCAACCCGACCAGCACGTTGCCGAACCGCTCGCCCAGCACCATCAGGCTGGCGCCGTCGGTCTGCTGCCGCCCGGGCGCCGGTCCCCACTGGGCCTCGATCTCGCCCAGCCACCGTTCCCGCCTGACATGGTCGTCCACGGGGATGCGCGCCAGCACGTTGGCGTCGGCGCCGAACCGCGCCGCGTTGCCCAGGATGATCCGGTCCCGCAGGGCGTCGACCGTCTCCGGTACCTCGACCGTGTAGCCGGCCCCGGCCAGCCCCTTCAGCGTGTTGTGCAGGGATTCGAAGACGCCGAGATAGGCCGCGGTGCCGACCGCCCCGGCATTGGGCGGGAAGTTGAACAGCACCACCGCGACGCGGCGCTCGGCCGCCGGCGTCCGGCGCAGGGTCACCAGCCGCTCGACCCGGGCCGCAAGCGCCGCGGCGCGCTCGGCGTGGACCTGCATGTCGCGCGCCTTCTCCAGCGGCGCGGAGGCCGACCGCCCGCCGAACAGCATGGCGCCGGTGCCGCCGTCCAGTTCCGGGATCGCGACCATCATCGTCGCCTCGACCGGCATCAGCCCCCGGTCCGACGTCTCCCACTGCTCCAGGGTCTGGAACTCCACCGCGTGGGCCGCGACATAGGGCACGTCCAGCCCCGCCAGCATGACCTCCGCCGCCTTGGCGTCGTTGTAGGCGGGACCGCCGACCAGCGAGAACCCGGTCATCGACACGACCGCGTCGACCACCGGCTTGCCGTCCTTCAGGAAGAACTGCTCGACCGCCGGCCGGGCGTCGAGCCCGCTGGCGAAGGCCGGGATGACCCGCAGCCCCCGCGATTCCAGGGCCGCGATCACGCCGTCATAGTGGGCGGTGTTGCCCGGCAGCAGGTAGGAGCGCATCACCAGCAGCCCGACGGTGCCCCGGCAGTCGGCGGCCGAGGCGGGCAGCTTGGCGACGCTGTCAGCCATCTGCGGCCTCATGGCGGGGTGATAGACGCCGACGTCCGGATACTCGACCGGCGGGGCCGCCTTCAGCGTGCCGCGCAGGTGCCGGCGTTCGCCGTCGGCGTAGCGGTCCACCAGGAAGCGCAGCATCTGAGCCACGTTCTCGTCCGACCCGCACAGCCAGTACTGCAGCGTCAGGAAATAGGCCCGCACGTCCTGCGCGGCGCCGGGGATGAACCGCAGGATCTTCGGGATCCGCCGGAGCATCGCCATCTGCTTGGCGCCCGAGCTGCCGCCCTCCTTCTTGGCGCCGCGCAGGCGCTTCAGGAAGGCCAGCGGGCCGCGCTCGTTGCCGGTCATGGTGAAGCGGCCGATCCGGGTCAGCCGGATCACCTCTCCCGCCGACATGCAGACCACCATGGCGTCGCACTGGTCGCGGCGGGCCTGAAGGGCGGGGAGGACCGCCTGGATATGGTCCTCCATGAACAGCATGTTGGCGATCACGATGTCGGCTTCGGCGATGTCCGCCCGGCACCGCTCGACCGATCCCGGATCGGTGCCCCATTCCGCCGCGGCGTGCAGGGTGACCTCCAGGCCGGGGACTTCCCGCGCCACGTTCCGCCGCGCTCGCTCGGTCGCTCCCGCCAGGTGGTTGTCCAGCGTGACGATCACGATGCGGACTGGAACGGTATCAGGAGCTGAAATGGGCTTTGGCATGGTACAGCGTCTCGACGGTGATGAGCGCTATGCCCTGCTCGCGGGCGAAGCGTTCGGTGTTGCGGCGGGCCTTGCCGCGGACGAAGAACGGCACCTTTCGAAGCTCCCGCTCGGCGTCGGGAGCCCAGCCGGAGGTTTGCGGGGCGGGCTCCGGCTCCGGCGTCGCGGCGGTGCCGAGATGCGACGGAGCCGCCTCGCCATGGAACTCGAAGTCCTCGCGGAACATCGTCAGCAGATGCTCCTCCAGGCCCATCATCAGGGGATGGACCCAGGTGTCGAAGATCACGTTGGCGCCCTCGAACCCCATCTGGGGGGAGTGGCGGGCCGGGAAGTCCTGGACATGGACGGGGGCGGAGATCACGGCGCAGGGGATGCCCAGCCGCTTGGCGATATGCCGCTCCATCTGGGTGCCCAGCACCAGGTCGGGTTGAAGCTCCGAAACCCTGGCCTCGACCTCCAGGTAGTCGTCGGTCACCAGCGCCTCGACGCCGTACCGCTCCGCCGCCTCGCGCACCTCGCGGGCGAACTCGCGGCTGTAGGTACCGAGCCCGGCGACGGTGAAGCCCAGCTCGTCGCGGGCGATCCGGGCGGCCGCCACCACGTGGGTCGCGTCGCCGAAGACGAAGACCCGCTTGCCGGTCAGGTAGGTGCTGTCCACCGAGTGCGAGTACCAGGGCAGCCGCGACGCTCCCGCGGCCACGTCCGCCGGGACCTCGATGCCGGCCACCCGCGCCACTTCGGCGATGAAGTCGCGGGTGGCGCCGACGCCGATCGGCACCGTCGCCACGATCGGCTGGCCGAAGGTCTTCTGAAGCCACCGGGCGGCGGTGGACGCGATCTCGGGATACAGGACGACGTTGAAGTCCGCCTCGCCCAGCCGCGCCAGGTCGGCCGGGGAGGCGCCCAACGGCGCCACCACCCCGACCTCGACGCCGATCCGGTCGAGCAGGGCGGCAATCTCGGTGACGTCGTCGCGGTGCCGGAAACCCAGCGCCGCCGGCCCCAGCAGGTTGCAGCGCGGACGCCCTCCGGCGTGGCGGGGGCACGCCGGATCGGCCAGCGCCCGGACCAGCCGGTAGAAGGTCTCCGCGGCACCCCAGTTCTCCTTCTTCTGGTAGGCCGGCAGTTCCAGCGGGACCACCGGCACCGGCAGGTCCAGCGCACGGGCGAGGCCGCCCGGATCGTCCTGGATCAGCTCGGCCGTGCAGGAGGCGCCGACGATCAGCGCCTGCGGCCGGAACCGCTCGTAGGCGTCGGCGACCGCCGTCTTGAACAGCTCGGCGGTGTCGCCGCCCAGGTCGCGCGCCTGGAATGTCGTGTAGGTCACCGGCGGGCGCTTGGCCTGCCGCTCGATCATGGTGAACAGCAGGTCGGCATAGGTGTCGCCCTGCGGCGCGTGGAGCACGTAGTGGACGCCCTCCATCGCGGTGGCGATCCGCATCGCGCCCACATGGGGCGGCGCCTCGTAGGTCCAGAGCGTCAGTTGCATGCCGCGACTCCTCCGGCTGCGAGGGCGGCCCTGCGGCGCAGCGGCCGGGCGAACAGTCCGGCCAGGTCGGCGGCCTGCTCGTAACCGTGGATCGGGGTGAAGACCAGTTCGATCGACCACTTCGTGGTCAGCCCCTCCGCTTCCAGCGGGTTGGCGAGGCCGAGGCCGCAGACGGTGATGTCCGGCCTGGCCACCCGGCAGCGGTCGAGCTGGCGTTCCACATGCTGGCCCTCGCTCAGCATGGTGCCGGGGGGCAGCAGCGCCAGTTCCTCCGCCAGGTGGCGGCGGTGCAGATAGGGGGTGCCGACCTCGACCAGCTCCATGCCCAGCTCGGTCGCGAGGAAGCGGGCGAGCGGCACTTCGAGCTGGCTGTCGGGAAAAAAGAAAACGCGCTTGCCCGCCAGTTCGGCACGATAGCGGGCAAGCGCGTTCCGCGATCTTTCGCGGCAGGGGGAGATGACGTCCCGGAAACGGCTGGGCTCGACCTGCCACGCGGCGGCGGCCGCGGCGAGCCACCCCGTGGTGCCCTCCGCACCGAGCGGGAAGGGCGCTTCGAGCCTGGTCGCACCGCGCTCCTCCAGGGTCCGCGCGGTTTCTCCGAGAAAAGGCTGTGCCAGAAGGAACGAGGTGCCCTGACCGACCGGCGGCAGGTCCTCGGCCCGGCGGGGCGGCAGGAAGCGGACCGGACCGATCCCCAGATCCTCGAAGATCCGCTTGAACTGGTCCTCGACGACCTCGGCCAGCGCGCCCACCACCAGCAGCGACCGTCCGTCGTCCCGGGGAAGCTCGGGGACGAGGGCCGCCAGGCAGGCGTCCTCGCCCTGGGTGAAGGTCGTCTCGATCCCGCTGCCGGAGTAGCTCAGGATCCGGACCGCCGGCCGATGCAGGAGCGACAGGCGGGCCGCCGCCCGGCCGAGGTCCAGCTTGATCACTTCCGACGGGCAGGACCCGACCAGGAACAGCAGCCGGATGTCGGGCCGACGCGCCAGGAGCTGCCCCACCACCTGGTCCAGCTCCGTGTTCATGTCGGCCAGGCCGGCGAGGTCGCGCTCCTCGATGATGGCGGTCGCGAACCGCGGCTCGGCGAAGATCATCACCCCGGCGGCGGACTGGATCAGGTGCGCGCAGGTCCGGGACCCGACCACCAGGAAGAAGGCGTCCTGGATCTTGCGGTGCAGCCAGACGATCCCGGTCAGCCCGCAGAACACTTCCCGCTGTCCGCGTTCGCGCAGCACCGGGACGGAGTCGGCCACGGCCGCCGTCACGAGGCGGCTCCCGCATGCCCGAGCCCGGCGCCCGCCGCCTCGTCGCGCCGGGCGGCGCGGAGCTTCAGCAGGAACTGGCCAGCGTTGATCACGTATGTCGCATAGGCGGCCAGCGCCAGGAACATCTGTCCGCGGACGTCGAGAGCCCCGGTCACAAGGGCCGCGAGGTAGGCGGTGTGGAGCGCCAGCACCAGGATGCTGAACACGTCCTCCCAGTAGAAGGCCGGTGCGAACAGGTAGCGCCCGAACACTTCCCGTTCCCAGATCGAGCCGGTGATCATGATCGCGTAGAGCGTCAGCGTCTTGACGACGATGGAGGCGGAAGCCGCCCCCTCGCCCTCGCCGGTGGAGAGATAGCGAAGCACCAGGGCCAGGCTGACCAGGAAGACCACGAACTGCACCGGAGCCAGGATGCCTTGGACCAGGGTCCAGGGGGACGCGTCCCGTTTCAGCCGTTCTTCGGCGGTGTAGAGAGGCTGCCCCCGACCGTGCCGGGTTTGAGAGGCAGGCCCAGGATGGTGCCCGGGGTGGTGCATGGCGTTTCTCCCATTGGGACCGGCCGGCTGACGCCTGGAGCGGGTTTTCGCCCGCCCTCGACCTGCTCCCTTGCTTGGATTGAAACGCTAACTCTAATCGTTGACAGCGTCAACATAGATATACGTCAATCATAGTTGACATATGCGACCAGCGGCTTGGCCAGGGAGGCGACCTGTCAACATGTCGCCTATATCGAGGATAATAACCTTACCGGAATTGTGGTTGAGGGCTATTAATCATGAGCGTAGGCTCGTCCCAATCCTCAGGGAGCAAAAAATGAATGACTCGCTCGAACGGGTCGTTTCAGGGAGGGCCTGGGAAGAGGTCGAGTGTGTTCCGGTCACCGAGAGCACAGCAATCGACTCTCGGGTCGCCACGGGGCACGGCCGGTCCGGCCAGCTTATGGCCGGTTTGATTGACACTGTTGAGGCGGAAATTGTTCCGCGCCTGATCCTGGCACGCCGATCGTCCCCGGAACCGCTCATGGTTCCGGCGCCGCTTGCAGCCGCTCCGGAGCAGGTACCGTGCGTCGACGACGTGCTGGAGCTCTCTTCGCTCCTGCTCAAGGACCAGTTCCGGACCGCGTCGTCGTTCGTGCGATCGGTACAGTCCCGCGGCGTTCCCCTCGAAACGGTCTATCTGGATCTGCTGGCGCCGACTGCCCGGCACCTGGGCGATCTCTGGACCAACGACATCTGCCATTTCGGCGATGTCACCATCGGTCTATGCCGGCTCCAGCAGGTGCTGCGCGACTTCAGCCCGGCATTCATGAACGAGGCCTCCACGCGCGACGACGGGCGACGGGCGCTGCTGATGAGCGTTCCGGGCGGTCAGCATACCTTCGGCATCTCCATGGTCGCCGAGTTCTTCCGGCGGGCGCGGTGGGACGTCACGACGGGAGCCCCCGTGGCGCGCGACGAACTGATCAGGACCGTCCGGAGCCAATGGTTCTCCGTCGTCGGGCTGTCGGTGAGCTGCGAGATCCAGGTCGAACTCCTGGTCTCCACAATCCGGCTGATCCGCCGGGCGTCGCGCAATCCCGCGGTCGGCATCCTGGTGGGGGGACCCGTTTTTGTCACACATCCCGAGATGGTGACCCTGGTCGGTGCCGATGCGACCGCCATGGATGCCCGGCAGGCGCCCATACAGGCCGAAAATCTTCTTGCGCTTATCGCAAAACAAAGCTGAAACTGTCTTGATGGTCAGACCGTTAACAAGATGGAGCTGAACCAGATTTCTATGAAGTGCGGGGCATGATTGTGTTTTCCACTGTCAACAAATTTTTACGTCAACCTTACTTGACAAGTTTCGTCGGGATGGCCTAAATGGTGAGATCAAAGGCGTCAGCCGAACTCGCCGGACCGCTTGTCAGTCAAGTTGACAGTCAAGTCGGCCTCAAGCCCGCAGGCGCTGACTTCAATCCTTCGGGCCCGAAGGTCTCGCCTCCCGTGAAGCACTTCAAAGCTCCAAAGGAGTCCTTCGATAAGCTGGATGCCGAGGCCGTCGCGGCTCTCGTGGCATCCGCCGGGGACATCGCGCTGGTCCTTGACTCCAAAGGCGTCATCCGCGACCTGACCTACGACAACGACGACCTGCCGCGCGACTGGGCGGACCAGTGGATCGGCCGTTCCTGGCTCGATACGGTAACCGCCGAAAGCCGTATCAAGGTCGAAGCCATGCTGCGCGACGCCCAGGCCGGCACGCCGCCGCGCTGGCGCCATGTCAACCATCCGCTGCCGCGCAACGCCGACATCCCGGTCCAGTATTCCGTCGTGCGGATCGGCGGCGAGGGCAAGATGGTGGCGGTCGGCCGCGACCTCCGCCCGTCCGCCGCCCTCCAGCAGCGCCTGGTCGAGGCGCAGCAGTCGATGGAGCGGGACTATTCCCGCCTGCGCCACGTCGAGATGCGCTATCGCCTGCTGTTCCAGATGACGCACGAGGCGATCGTCATCGTCGACGCCAATACCTACAAGATCCTCGAGGCGAACCCCGCCGCCGACGCCCTGCTGGGCCATGCCGTCGGAGGCGTCGCCGGACGGACGCTGACCGAAACCCTCGATACCGCCGACACCCCGGCGCTCCAGTTGCTGCTGGCCGGCGTGCGGGCGACCGGCAGGGCGGACGAAGGGCAGGCCCGATCCGGCTTCGGCCGGGATTTGCAGGTGACCTGCTCGCTGTTTCGCCAGGATGCCGCATCGCTTTTCCTCGTGCGCCTGATCCCCCTGACGGCGGAGCGGGCGGAGTCGCCGGTGATCCTGCCGCATCATCTGCAGATCGTCGACAGCATGCCCGACGGCTTCGTCGTGACCGACGCCGAAGGCCGGATCATCGACGCGAACGCCGCCTTCCTCGACCTGGCCCAGCTCGCCGCGGAGGAGCAGGCGCGCGGCCAGTCGCTGGAGCGCTGGCTGGGCCGGCCCGGCGTCGATCTCGGCGTGCTGATGGCGAACTTGCGTCAGCACGGCTCCGTCCGCCTGTACGCCACCACCTTCCACGGCGAGTACGGCGCCGGAACCCAGATCGAAGTCTCGGCCGGCACCGTGCCCAGCGCCGGGCAGCCCCGCTTCGGCTTCGCCATCCGCGATGTCGGCCGCCGGCTGGCGACCGAGACCCGCAAGAAGGAGCTGCCCCGCGCGGTCGAGCAGCTGACCGAGCTTGTCGGCCGCGTGCCGCTCAAGGATCTGGTCCGCGAGACCACCGACGTGATCGAGCGTCTGTGCATCGAGGCCGCCCTGGAACTGACCGGCGACAACCGCGCGTCCGCCGCCGAGATCCTCGGCCTCAGCCGCCAGAGCCTGTACGTCAAGCTGCGCCGCTACGGGCTGGGTGATCTGGAAAGCGGGGAGTGATCGACCGCGCGGCGAACGGCAGATGACCGGCTCAGCCGCTGTACCCGACCTACATTCAAGTTACAGTGCGTCGGGATCGAATCCCCTCAGCCCTTCTCGCTGTCCAAGTGGGCGAGCTGCTCGCTCGGATAGTGCTCACCTGCCGCGGAGCCGGGCGGCAGGGCTTCCGCCAAGGACTTCAGGTCCTCCGCCGACAGCGCCAATCCCGTGGCGCCCAGCGCTTCCTTCAGCCGGTCGCGCCGCCGGGCGCCGACCAGCGGGACGATGTCCCGGCCCTGGGCCGCGACCCACGCGATCGTCCACCGTCAGCAAGCTGTTCCGCGTCGGCGAACGGGCCAGCTCGACCCTCGTCGCCCGCAAGATCGGTTCGGCACGGCGCAAGATCGTGGGATCGCCGGGTTGCCGGCGCCCACGGCAGGCTTTCCAGCCGGCCTGATCCTGCGATACCGAACCATGGCTTGAAATTCCTCTCCGGGTCCAACACCCTCGTCGCCTCGGGCCGGAGCCCGAGCATTCAAAAAAGGAGGAGACTTGCCATGGATCTCGGACTGAGCGGGCGGAACGCCGTCGTTTGCGCGTCCAGCCAGGGGCTGGGCCGCGCCTGCGCCCTGGAACTGGCGCGTGCCGGATGCACCGTCGTGGTGAACGGCCGCGACCAAGCGGTCCTGGACAGGACCGCCGAGGAGATCCGGAAGGAAACCGGCGCCACCGTCATCGCCGTCGCCGCCGACGTCAGCACCCGCGAGGGGCAGGACGCCCTGCTCGCCGCGGTGCCGACCGTCGATATCCTGGTCAACAACAACGGCGGCCCTCCGCGCCGCGACTTCCGCGAGATCGACCGCGACGCCATGGTCAGCGGGGTCGTCGGCAACATGGTGACCCCGATCGAGCTGGTTCAGCGCGTGATCGATGGCATGGTCGAGCGGAAGTTCGGCCGGATCGTCAACATCACCTCGGCCTCCGTCAAGATGCCGCTGACCGGGCTGGACCTGTCGAGCGGCGCCCGCGCCGGCTTGACCGGCTTCCTCGCCGGCGTCGCCCGATCGGTCGCCCATGCCAACGTGACGATCAACTTCGTCCTGCCGGGATCCTTCGACACCCGCCGGCTGCGCACCGGGCTGGAGGGCGGGGCGAAGGCCCAGGGGGTCGCGTTGGAGGAGTTTGCCGACCTGCGCCGCGCCGAGATCCCGGCCCGCCGGTTCGGCGATCCGTCGGAGTTCGGCAAGGCCTGCGCCTTCCTGTGCTCCGCCCATGCCGGCTACATCACCGGCCAGAGCCTGCTGATCGACGGAGGCGCCTACCACGGCATTCTCTGACCGGTCATCTTTCTTTATTTTCCAGGGATGAGAACGGGAGGCCGTTCGTACGCATTCAAACAGTGCGTAAACGAACCTACAGGGGGCCTCCCGTGAGTACCGAACCTGTCCAGCCGGCCTCATGACGGTCGTCTGGCTCAAGACCGCCCATATCGCCTCCCTGGTCGTCTGGTGCGGCTGCCTGCTCGTCATCCCGGGCCTGTTCGCCCAGCGCCAGGGCGTATCCCACGATCCGACGCGCTTCGACCTCCAGCGGCTGACCCGTTTCCTGTTCGTCACCATCGCGTCCCCCGCGGCGTTCGTGGCGATCGGGACGGGAATCGCGCTGATTTTTGCCCGCGAGGTCTTCACCGCCTGGTTCGCCCTGAAGCTGCTGGTGGTCGGCGGACTGGTGGCGATGCATGTCCGCCACGGCTTCGTGGTCCTGCGCGTCTTCGAACCCTCCGGTACCTACCGGACATGGCGCAAGCTCGCCGCGACCGGGCTGACGCTCGGACTGATCGCGGCGATCCTGTGGCTGGTCCTGGACAAGCCGGTGGTCGACATGGCGTTGCTGCCGGACTGGCTGCACCAGCCCGGCGGCCTGCGCCGCGTGGTCGAAGACCTCATCTATCAGTGGATATCATGAGGCCGATGCCATGATCGAACACCAGCTTGCCGCCGTGCCAGCCGGCGATTCCGACAAAGATGGCGCCCAGGCCCGACAGGGCCAGGCCGAGCGGCAGGATGGCCGTCTCGTCGGCATACAAGCGAAGGCCCCAGTTCATCCCCAGGATGGACAGCAGCATCATCGCCGCGATGGCATGGGTCCAGCTTGCCGCCCGGTTGCGGATGCCGGGCACGAACAACAGTTCAGCCGTTCCGGCGATCCCCGCAGCGATGCCGAGCCAGAACGCCGCCCCGCAGGCCCAGAGGCCGGCCCTTGCCCAAAAGACGTCGCCGCTCCACCAATAGAAGACATCGCTGCCCAGCGTCGCCATGGTCATGGCGATCGGGAAGGCCACCATCATGGCATGGATCGGGTGCCCAGCCACGGCCACCAGGGACTCCGTGCCCTTCTCCGCGACCTGACTGAGCACGGGGTTGTTCTCTTCGACCGGGTTCGCCATGCATCGAGTTCCGTTTCCGTCATGGAAGCCTTGTTTCCGTCAGTTAACCCGGCGTTCCGGCCGTTCAAGGGACTTGCCGCCGTCACGGCGCTCGCCGGCTGCGGCGGGCCGTTCTCGACCCTCGACCCCGCCGGACCCGCCGCCCAGTCCATCGCGACGCTGTGGTGGGTGATGCTGGCCGGCTCCGTCGTGCTGTTCGCCCTGGTGATGGTCCTGTTCGGCTTCGCCTTCCTGCGCCGGCATCCCTCATGGAATTCCGACCGGCCGGTCGGGCAGGCTTTGGTCCTGTGGGGCGGGCTCGTGATGCCCGTCGCCGTCCTCTCCGCTCTGCTCGGCTACGCGCTGTTCATGGGCGAGCGGCTGGTCCCGCGTCCGGACGACGGCGTGCTCCGCGTCGAGGCCCATGCCCGCCAGTGGCAGTGGGAGTTCGCCTATCCCGACACGCCGGGCGCCCTGGGAACGATCGATATCCTGCATATCCCGGCCGGGCGCCCGGTCGACATCCACGTCACCAGCGCCGACGTGATCCACAGCTTCTGGGCGCCCCGGCTCGGCGGCAAGATCGACGCCATCCCGGGCCACACGAACGTGATCCGCCTCGTCGCCGACCGGCCGGGCACCTACCACGGCAAGTGCTCCGAGTTCTGCGGCACCGGCCACACCGTGATGGGCTTCACCGTGGAGGCGCACGACGCCGCCGCCTATTCCGCCCGCCTCGCAGACCCGCAGGGCCAGACCCGCAGGACCGCCCCACAGGATACGGCCAGTGACTGAAATCCGAGAATCCCGGGGCTTTCCGGCAAGCCCGGAACGTTCCCCCGACATGTCCGCGGCAGGGGCTCCGTCCTCCGATCTGGCGATGCGCCTGCATCGGGACCTGGACCGGATCTGGAGCACGCCGCCCGGCGTCGGCCGGCTGTCGGCGGTCAACCACACCATCGTCGGCCGGCGCTTCATCGTCGCGGCCTTCGTCTTCTTCATCATCGGCGGGCTGCTGGCGATGCTGATCCGCGCCCAGCTGGCGACGCCGCACGGCGCTTTCGTCGGGCCGGAGCTGTACAACCAGATCTTCACCATGCACGGCTCGGTGATGATGTTCCTGTTCGCGATCCCGATGTTCGAAGGGGTCGCGATCTACATGCTGCCGAAGCTGCTGGGCGCGCGCGACCTGGCCTTTCCCCGGCTGACCGCCTACGGCTTCTGGTGCTACGTGTTCGGCGGTTCGATCCTGGTCGTGGCGATGCTGCTGGGCGTGGCGCCCGACAGCGGCTGGTTCATGTACACGCCGCTGTCGTCGAATACCTATTCCCCCGGGATCAATGCCGACGTCTGGCTGCTCGGCATCACCTTCGTCGAGATCTCCGCGGTCTGCGCGGCAGTCGAGATCACCGTCACGATCCTGAAGATGCGCGCGCCCGGCATGACCATCGACCGGATGCCGCTGTTCGCCTGGTACATCCTGGTGACCGCCGGCATGATGCTGGCCGGGTTCCCGCCGCTGATCCTGGGCTCGATCCTGCTGGAGGTCGAGCGCGCCTTCGACCTGCCGTTCTTCGACCCGGCGCGGGGCGGCGATCCGCTGCTGTGGCAGCACCTGTTCTGGCTGTTCGGCCATCCCGAGGTCTACATCATCTTCCTTCCCGGGGCAGGCATGGTCTCGACCATCCTGCCCGTCATGGCCCGGCGGGAGATCGTCGGCTACACCTGGATCGTGGTGTCGGTCGTGGCGGTGGGTTTCCTCAGCTTCGGCCTGTGGGTCCACCACATGTTCACGACGGGCATCCCGCACCTGGCGCTGGGCTTCTTCTCCGCCGCCAGCACGCTGGTCGCGATTCCGACCGGCGTGCAGATATTCTCCTGGCTGGCCACGCTGATCGACGGGCGGCCCCAGCTGAAGCTGCCCATGCTGTACCTGTTCGGCTTCTTCGTCGTTTTCGTCGCCGGCGGGCTGACCGGCGTGATGGTCGCGGTGGTGCCGTTCGACTGGCAGGTCCACGACACCCATTTCGTCGTGGCGCACATGCATTACGTGCTGGTCGGCGGCTTCGTCTTCCCGCTGCTGGCCGCGGCCTACTACTGGCTGCCGCATGTCAGCGGCAAGGTCGCGCGCTACCCCCTGGGCCACGCGGCTTTCTGGCTGATCTTCATCGGCTTCAACGTCACTTTCTTCATCATGCACCTGACCGGGCTGCTGGGAATGCCGCGCCGCGTCTTCAGCTACGAGCCGGGATGGGGCTGGGACCTGCCGAACCTGGTCTCCTCCTTCGGCGGTTTCCTGATGACGATCGGTTTCGCCCTGTTCGTCGTGGACATGATGCTTCATGTCCGCTTCGGCCGGACCGCGCCGCGCAACCCGTGGGGAGCGAGCACCCTGGAATGGGCCACGGCCACTCCGCCGGCGACATACAACTTCGCCTCCCTCCCCACGGTGTCGGGCCGCCATCCCCTGCGGGACACGCCGGAACTGCCCAGCGATCTGGCCGGGGGCAGGGGATACCTGGGCTTCCCCCGCGAGGGGCGGCAGGAGACGCTGGGCATCCACATGACGGCGGCGACGCCGGACCAGGTCATCGTCCTGCCGGGGCCGACATATCTGCCGCTCTACACGGCGTTCGCCACCGGCGTCGTCTTCCTGGGCCTGCTGTTCAAGGTCTACTGGCTGGTCCCGGTGGGTGCTGTGCTGATGCTGGCGATGTTCATGCTGTGGACCCGGGGAACCGGCCAGCTCCGCGACCGCGGCCCCCTGCCGATCGGCCTGGGAGTTTCCGCCCCGGCCCATTGGGAAGCCGCCGGGGCGCCGTCCTGGTGGGCCATGGTCTTCACGCTGGTCGCCGACGGCGTCCTGTTCTCCTCCCTGGCGTTCGGCGCGCTGTTCCTCTGGGTATCGGCTCCCGGCTGGCCGCCGCCCCAGGTCATCGATGTCCAGTGGTGGCAACCCGCGCTGGCCGGGGCCGGGCTGGTCGCCGCGGCCTTGGCGGGCCGGCGCGCGGTCGCGGTGAACGGAAATGCCGATGCCTCCCGGTCCGCCGGCCGGGACCGCTGGCTCCTCCTTGCCGCCGCGGGCCATGCCTTCGCCCTGGCCTGGCTGGTCCTGCTCGCTCTGGCGACACCCGGCCCGACGCTGCACGCCTATGGTGCCGCCACGGTGGCGCTGCTGGCCTATGCCGGTTTCCACGCCGCCCTGGGCTGCGTGTTCGCCCTGTTCGGCCTGTGGCGGTCCCGCGCCGGCTATATCTCGGCCGCCCGAAGCCTGGACCTTCGCATCGGCGCCCTGTGGCACGGCTATACCGCGGCGACCGGCATAGCCGCGGTGCTCCTGGTCGCGGCACTGCCCCGGCTGGTGACGCTATGAGCGAGACGGCCAGGTCCGGCAAGCTGCTGCTCCTCGTCGCCGGGTTCCTGCTCTGGAGTTCGGCCTTCGTCGTGCTCTACGGACTACAGGGACTCGGCTGCCGCCTGGGCTGGGAGGACATGGACCTCGGCCCGGTCTCCCTGAACCGCGGCGCCCTGCTGGCAGCGTGGGTCCTCCATGTGGGATTGATCGGGGTCATGGCCGCTATCCAGGCGCGCCGGCGTTCCGCCGATCGGGGAGACGCCTTCATCGACCGGGCGGGGCTGGCCTTGACCTTCTGCGCGCTGGTGGCGACCATCTGGACCGGGCTACCGATACTCACCGCGGGATCGACCTGTAGCTGAGTCCAGGGTTTGGCTGTTTGACCGACATGAACATCTTCACCGCCTGGTTCCACAGGACCTTCGCCAACCCCCAGGTGGTGCTTCTCGCCGGCCTGCTGATCGCGGGCTTCGGCATTCTGGCGTTGGCGGCGGACGTCCTGGCGCCGCTGATCGCCAGCATCGTGATAGCCTATCTGCTGGACGGCCTGATCACCATGCTGGAGCGCCGCCGGATCCCGCGGGGCATGGCGATGGGACTGGTATTCAGCCTCTTCCTCGCCATCCTGTTGGGAATCTTCCTGATCCTGCTGCCGCTTCTGCTCAGCCAGATCGCCCAGCTCATCCAGCAGCTTCCGGCGATCCTGTCGCGGACCCAGGACCTGATCCTGGAGCTGCCCCAGCGCTATCCCGAGATCTTCGAGGACCAGCAGATCCTCGATTTCCTGGCGAGCCTGCGCAACGACCTGATCCTGATCGGGCAGCGGATCCTCAGCGCCTCGGTCGCCTGGCTGCCGGCCCTGGTCAACCTGGTCGTCTATCTCGTCCTGATGCCGATGCTGGTGTTCTTCTTCCTGAAGGACAAGGAGCGCATCCTGGCCTGGTTGCTCAGCTTCCTGCCGCCGGAACGGCGGCTGGCCGAGCAGGTCTGGCGGGAAGTGGACGCCGAGATCGGCGGCTATGTGCGCGGCAAGATCTACGAATTCCTGATCGTCGCCGTGGTCACCTATGGGGCGTTCCTGATGCTGGACCTTCAGTTCAGCGCCCTGTTGGCGATCACCACCGGCCTGTCCACCCTGATCCCTTATATCGGCGTCGTGCTAGCCTCCGTTCCGATCGCCGTGATCGCCTATGCCCAGTGGGGCACCGGACCCGAGTTCCTGTGGGTGATGGGCGCCTACGCGGTGATCCAGCTGATCGACGGCAACATCCTCGCCCCGCTGCTGCTGTCCGAAGTCGTCAACCTGCACCCCACCGCCGTCATCGTGGCCCTGCTGGTGTTCGGCAGCATCTGGGGCTTCTGGGGCATCTTCTTCGCGATCCCGCTGGCGTCCCTGGTCCATGCGGTCCTGAACGCCTGGCCCAGGACGCCGCACGCTCCCCAGCCTTGAACCTCCCCAGCCTTGAACCTCCCCGGTCCTGAACCGGGCCTGTCGTGAACGCCACTATTTGTCGGGTTTATCGCAAAGGACATCCCTGGCGACGTTGCGGTCGCTCATCCTGAATACACGAAGCCGCTGAAGTATATAATAATTATCTGCGCGGCATGAAATTTGCAAAGTGCCCGATGCCGGCCTTCGAAATTGTCGGCATCGGGCTAAAGCTGCCCTTCCGTCATCCAACTGTCAGAATACTTGGGATGTCATCCGGAGATTTTGACCGAACGGTCGGTATTTATTCAATGGGTGATTTCACCCAGCTCCAGAAAAAGGAACAAGGATTTGGCAAACGTGACCTTCCGGTCTCCGGCGATGGCCAAGGACATCACCTTGTACGCCGTCGCGGGGGACCGCGGAACCCTGCTCACCCTCGCCAGGGATCACAAGATCCCGATCCCTTTCGATTGCGGTGACGGCGAGTGCGGTTCGTGCCTGGTGGAGGTCGAACTCCTGAGCACCAACAAGCCCTACGGCATCGCCCTGACCGAGAAGGAAAAGGAGATGCTGCGCCAGCTCGGCAAGATCACCCCGGCGGAGATCGAGGACGCCGAAACCAACGACATGCCTCCGCGCCACCGGCTGGCCTGCCAGTACTTCGTGCGGAACGAGGACATCGCGGTGATCTTCCCGGGCGACGAGACCCTGCCCAAGGCGAGGCCCGCCCTGTCCACGGCGGTGAAGACCTACAAGGGTGGTCTTGAGATCGCCTCGGTGGAGGAGTTCCTCGGCTACGCCATCAAGGTGGAGGAGGATGCCGCCATCCATTTCGAAGAGCTGGCGGTGGAGATGAACAAGGTCGGCAACAAGGAAATCGCCGACCTGTTCAGCCAGCTGGGCGAGTACTCGCGCCTGCACCTGGCGGAAGCCAAGAAGCGGGCCGGCTCGACCGACGTCACCTGCTACATCCCGGGCGACCACGTGTGGCCGACCCTGGAAACCCCGGAGCGCACCGCTCTCTGGGCGGGCGACCCGTCGCTGTCGCGGCTGGACGCGCTGAAGGCGGCGCTCCAGGGCGAGAAGCTCGGCTTCGAGTTCTACCTGACCGTCGCCGGCCACACCAAGGACGCCGACATCGCCGAACTCGCCAACGAGTTCGTCAAGGAGGAGAGCGAGCACGTCGCCATCCTCGAGCGCTGGATCGAGCGGGAAGAAGCCGCCCGCAAGGCCGCCGCTCAGGCGTAACCTTGTCGGCATCGGGAACCGGGCGCGTCTCGCGCCCGGTTCCCGAGTCATTCCCAGGGATTGCGGTAGTGATGCGCGGCTGCATGGCACCCACTTTCCTTAATTCGCGGGGCATGTCCACGGCTATCTGGTCACGTCGGCTGCCTGACGCGGGCTGCCCGGCACGTCCGCGTGGCGTTTCTCCAGCAATGATCGGCTCGCCGCGGGTCGGCGCCGGCCTTTGGCCGGCGCCGACCCGCGGTCCCGTCACGCCTCTCAGCTGAAGGCCTGGATGCCGGTCTGGGCGCGGCCCAGGATGAGGGCGTGGATGTCGTGTGTGCCCTCGTAGGTGTTGACCGCCTCCAGGTTCATGACGTGGCGGATCACGTGGTACTCGTCCGAGATGCCGTTGCCGCCCAGCATGTCGCGGGCGACCCGGGCGATGTCGAGCGCCTTGCCGCAGTTGTTGCGCTTCATCAGGCTGATCGCCTCCGGCGGGGCGCGGTGCCCGTCCTTCAGCCGGCCCAGCCGCAGCGCGGCGTGCAGGCCGAGCGTGATCTCGGTCTGCATGTCGGCCAGCTTCTTCTGGATCAGCTGGTTGGCCGCCAGCGGCCGGCCGAACATCTTGCGCTCCAGCACGTAGTCGCGCGCCTGGTGCCAGCAGAACTCCGCCGCCCCCATGGCGCCCCAGGATATGCCGTAGCGCGCGTTGTTCAGGCAGCCGAACGGCCCCTTCAGCCCCTTGACGTTGGGCAGCAGGTTCTCCTCCGGGACGAACACCTCGTCCATCGCGATGCCGCCGGTGATCGAGGCGCGCAGGCTGAACTTGCCCTCGATCTTGGGCGCGCTCAGCCCCTTCATGCCCTTCTCCAGCACGAAGCCGCGGATCTCGCCGGCATCGTCCTTGGCCCACACCACGAACACGTCGGCGATCGGCGAGTTGGTGATCCACTGCTTGGAGCCGCTGACCGAGTAGCCGCCCTCGACCTTGCGCGCCCGCGTCTTCATGGAGCCCGGATCCGACCCGGCGTCCGGCTCGGTCAGGCCGAAGCAGCCCACCCATTCGCCGCTGGCCAGCTTGGGCAGGTACTTCAGGCGCTGCTCCTCGGTGCCGTAGGCGTGGATCGGGTGCATGACCAGCGAGGACTGGACCGACATGGCGGAGCGGTAGCCCGAGTCCACCCGCTCGACCTCGCGGGCGATCAGGCCGTAGCTGACATAGCCGACCCCGGCGCAGCCGTAGCCGTCGATGGTCGGCCCGAGCAGGCCCAGCTCGCCCATCTCGGTCATGATCTCGCGGTGGAAATGCTCGTGCCGGTTCGCCTCAAGCACGCGCGTCATCAGCTTGTCCTGGCAATAGCCCCGCGCGCTGTCGCGGATCATCCGCTCCTCTTCCGAAAGCTCGTCCTCCAGCAGCAAGGGGTCTTCCCACTGGAAGCGGGCGGGGCCGGAAGCCTTGGACTTGGTTTCGGCGATGGTGATGGTATCTCCGGTCATGTCGGTTACACCCGTTCTAGGACGGCGGCGATTCCCTGGCCGACGCCGATGCACATGGATACGACGGCATAACGGCCGCCGCCGCGGTGGAGTTGCCGGGTCGCGGTCAAGGCGAGCCGCGCGCCCGAGGCGCCGAGCGGATGCCCGACCGCGATGGCGCCGCCATTGACATTGAGCCGGCTGTCGTCGACCGACAGTCCCAGCCCGTGCAGGCAGCCCAATACCTGGGTCGCGAAAGCCTCGTTGATCTCGATCACGTCGACCTCGCCGAGGCTCAGCCCGGCGCGGTCCAGCGCCTTTTTGATCGCCGGCACCGGCCCGAGGCCCATGACGCGCGGCTCGACCCCGGCGACGGCGCCCGACACGACGCGGGACAGCGGCTTCGCGCCGGCGCGCTCGCCGGCCTCGCGCGTGCCGATCAGCAGCGCCGCGGCCCCGTCGTTGATGCCCGACGCGTTGCCGGCCGTCACCACGCCGTCCCGGAACAGCGGCTTCAGCTTGGCGAGCCGCTCCAGGGTGGTCTCGGGCCTGGGATGCTCGTCGGCCGCGACCGTCTCGACGGCGCCCCGCCTGCCGGGGACCTCGACCGGCACCAGCTCGCCGTCGAAATAGCCGTCGGCCAGCGCCGCCGCGTATTTGCGCTGGGACTCCAGGGCGAAGCGGTCGCTCGCCTCGCGGGTGATCCGGAGGTCGTGGCCGATATTGTCGGCCGTCTCCGGCATGGAATGGTTGCCGTGCCCCTCGATGATCCGCGGGTTGGTGAAGCGGGCGCCCATGGTGGTGTCGAACGCCTTGATCTCGCGGGAATAGGCCGATTCCGACTTGCCGATCACGAAGGGCGCGCGGCTCATGCTCTCCACGCCGCCGGCCACGATCAGGTCGCCCTGGCCGACCGTCACCGCGCGCGACGCGTCCAGGACGGCCGACAGGCCGCTGCCGCACAGGCGGTTGACCGTCAGCCCCGGCACCTGGAACGGCAGCCCCGCCAGCAGCCCGGCGTGCCGCGCCACGTTGCGGCTGTCCTCGCCCGCCTGGTTGGTGCAGCCGGCGATGACGTCCTCGATATCCTCCGGCTTGAACGGCCCGCGCTCGACGACGGCCTTGACGACGCCGGCCAGCAGGTCGTCGGGACGCACGCCCGCCAGCGATCCCGCATGACGGCCGAACGGCGTCCGCAGGCCGTCGTAGATATAGGCTTCGAGCATCGGCTCACTCCCCCTCAGCTGTTTTCGTCCCGCCGCGCACCCAAGAAGTTTCGCACTGCGGAACTGAATTTTGCATTATTGACCTGACCATAATACGAGCGTATGGTCCCTGTAAAGCGCGCAAGGGAGATGAAAATCATGACCGGCGATGTGGATGGTATGGAAATCCCGGTATCGGTGCCCGTTGCCGATGTCGAAGCCGCCGATCGGCTGGCATCCGACGAGATAAAGGATCGCCAGTTCGTCGTCGCCCTTGCGCGGGGTCTTGAGGTTCTCCGAGCTTTTACACAAAAAGATAATGTTTTAGGCAAACAGAATATCGCGGCCATTACCGGGTTGCCGAAGCCGACCGTCTCCAGGCTGACCGATACGCTGACTCGTCTTGGCTATCTGTCCTACTCGGACCGGCTCGGCAAGTACCAGCTCGGCACCGCCGTCCTGTCGCTGGGCTACGCGGCGCTGGCCAATGTGGGCGTCCGCCAGATCGCCCGTCCATTCATGCAGGAACTGGCGAACCATGCCGCCGCGTCCGTCTCGCTCGGCGGCCGCGACCGCCTCGGCATGGTCTATGTGGAGCATTGCCGGTCCGACGCGACGGTGACGCTGCGCCGCGACCTGGGCTCCCGCATCCCGGTGGAGACGACGGCCATGGGCCGCGCCCTGCTGGCGGCCCTGCCGCGCCGCTGAACCAAGAAATATGCCAAGGGGAAACAGCTCAGAATGGCACTGGACCAGGATACCCTCAGCCAGTTGATCGACACCGTCGGCCGCTTCGTGCGCGAACGCCTCGTCCCGAACGAGGAGCGCATCGCCGAGGAGGACTCGATCCCGGCCGACATCGTCACCGAGATGCGCGAGCTGGGCCTGTTCGGCCTGTCCGTCCCGGAGGAGTACGGCGGCCTCGGCCTCAACATGGCCGAGGAAGTCCAGGTCGCCTTCGAGCTGGGCCAGACCTCGCCGGCCTTCCGCTCGCTGATCGGCACCAACAACGGCATCGGCTCCCAGGGCATCGTGATCGACGGCACCGACGAGCAGAAGAGGAAGTACCTGCCGCGCCTGGCGTCGGGCGAGATCATCGGCTCCTTCGCCCTGACCGAGCCGGGCTCCGGCTCCGACGCGGCCAGCCTGCGCGCCTCGGCGCGGCGCGACGGCGACGACTACGTCCTGAACGGCACCAAGCGCTACATCACCAACGCGCCGGAAGCCGGTCTCTTCACCGTCATGGCCCGGACCGACCCGCAGGACAAGGGAGCCGGGGGCATCACCGCCTTCCTGGTCGAGGCCGGGACCCAGGGTCTCCATATCGGCCCGCACGATAAAAAGATGGGCCAGAAGGGCAGCCACACCGCCGACGTGATCTTCGATGACTGCCGCGTCCCAGCCTCGGCGATCATCGGCGGGCGCGAGGGGCAGGGCTTCAAAACCGCCATGAAGGTGCTGGACCGGGGGCGCCTGCACATCGCCGCGGTCTGCGTCGGCGTCTCCGAACGGCTGATCCGCGACAGCCTGCGCTACGCCATGGAGCGCCGGCAGTTCGGCAAGCCGATCTCCGACTTCCAGCTGATCCAGGCGATGCTGGCGGACAGCAAGGCGGAGTCCTACGCCGCCCGCTGCATGGTCCTCGACGCCGCCCGCCGCAAGGACGCCGGGGAGACCGTCAGCACGGAGGCGTCGTGCTGCAAGCTGTTCGCCAGCGAGATGGTCGGCCGGGTCGCCGACCGCGCGGTGCAGATCCACGGCGGCGCCGGCTACATCGCGGATTACGGCGTCGAGCGCTTCTACCGCGACGTCCGTCTGTTCCGCCTGTACGAGGGCACCAGCCAGATCCAGCAAATCGTCATCGCCCGCAACATGGTCCGGGAGGCGAGCTGACATGCGCCGCGCCGAGAGAGCTGGCTCAGGAAATCTGGACAGCGGGACAAGTGGACTCGCCGGCATCAAACCTCCTTTACGAAGACTATCTTCCGCCTTCGGGTCCGCCTCCCAGCACCTGGTGGTCCGGAATCGAGTGAGTGCCGCCTGGAGATCGACCGGCCTTCGCCTGCGGTTCCAACCTCATCATTATGGGTTTGCTCGGGCGCGTGGTGATGAGGGCTTGGGCCGATACTGGATGATCGGAGGCCAGCCGCAACCGGTACCGCGACGCCACCAGCGGCAAAACCACCTGCATCTCCATCAGCGCCAGATGGCTGCCGATGCAGGTGCGTGGTCCGGCGCCGAACGGCAGGTAGGCGTACCGGGGCCGGCCGGCCGAACGCGCTGACGTGAACCGGTCCGGGTCGAAGCGTTCGGGATCTTCCCAGAAGGAGGGATGGCGGTGCAGTACCCAGGGCGGAATGAAGACGGTCGCTCGCCGTGGAATGGCGTAACCACCCAGAGTATCCGTGTCGAGCGCGAGGCGATTGAAACTCCAGACCGGCGGGTAGATCCGCATCGCTTCCTGGGCCACCCGCCTGGCGTACCCAAGCCCGTTGAGATCCTCGGCGGTCTTGGGCGCGCTGCCGACGGTCGCCGCTTCCACCTCAAGCCGGTCGAGCGCTTCCGGATGCCGGTCGAGCAGATACCATGTCCACGTCAAGGCGTTGGCCGTGGTCTCGTGTCCCGCCAGGAAAAGGGTGATCACCTCGTCGCGTAGCGCCTTTTCGTCCATGACCGCGCCGGTCTCCGGGTCCCGCGCCTTGAGCAGGGCATCGAGCATGTCGGCATCTCCCGCACCGGCCGCCATGCGCTCCCGGATGAAGCGCAGGATGATGGTGTCGATCGTGGCCAGTGCTGCGCGGAAACGGCGGCGATGGGGAGTGGGGAGCTTGCCGGCAAGGGGATTGAAGGTCCAGAACAGCGAGGCCGTGTATTCCTGGAGGATGGGAATGCACCGGATCACGTCTTCCGCAAGCGGTCCGCCGCTCGTGCCGAACAGGGCACGGGTGATGATATCGAGCGCCAGGTGTCCCATCTGCGCACCGATGTCGACCGGGGTGCCGGATCGTGCCAGGACGTTCCAGCGCTCCAGCATGTCTTCCACGGCGGCGGTCATGATCGGGATGAGACCATCCAGCCTGTCGCGCTGGAAGATCGGCTGCATCATCCGCCGTTGCCGCGCCCAACGTTCGCCGTCCGCCGTGACGAGCCCTTCGCCGAGCATGAACTTCAGCCGATCGGTCATGGGGCTGCGCCCGTAATTGGCGCTGTTGTCGATCAGAACGTGCCTGACCAGGTCGGGATGGGTGATCTGGACCGCCGGCTTGAGCCCCAAGGGCATCGCGACGACATCGCCATGTGCCCGGCGCGCTTCCAGCATGAAGGACAACGCATCGCGCCGCAGCGCCGGAGCCGCACCGAGCACCGGCCAGACGGGAGGTTTGGGAATATCCCGGTAGCTTCGCGCTTCGTTCGGTGCTTCGGCTGCGGAGTGACGGGCCATGGGGCGCTTCTTCCTCGTTGCAGGATCCGTACGTAGGGTATCTGCAGAGCGGTCCAGAAACTTCGATGAAGTCTGCTGCCTCACGGTAAGTCTACCACAGGAATCCGCGGCCGTTTGGTTTTCTGCTGAGTTCCGTACCGTCCGATGGGCTGGTGCTGGCGCGTCAGATCACCGGTGCGGCAGGCTATCACCCCGGGACCAATGGACCGACCTGTTGCGCAACCAACTTCACATTCGCCATGTTCGGAACCCGCGTTACAGAGGAAAGGAGTCAGGGAGAAAGTGGGTAAAGGGGTCAGAGTGAATAAAACGACCCGGGGGACCGGTTCAAGTTCGCCGAAACGCGCAACAGGGGTTGATCCTCATCCTGAAAGGATCCGCTATGGGAGGCGCTGCACGCGGGCAAGGTCTCCTGAGCGAATCTCGTGGCAATGACGCTTCGTCCTCCCGTGCCAAGAATTCCTTGGTCCGCTTCCGGAGAAGCGCTCCAGTTCCGCGCTGCTTTGTGGAGGGGGTCGCGCAACAGCCGATGCGGCGGGCTGTTATCCCGATGAGGGAGGTCCATATGAACAACAACTTGCAGGATGACGATATGCGGGCCAGCGATCCCGAGGCCGTATCGTCGCACGCCCGGAGACTGGCGGAACAGGGGCTCCATGAACAGGCTCAGGGCCACGATGCCGAGGCTGACCGGCTCTTGTCGCAAGCGCTTTCGATTGACCCCGGAGCTGTCGATGCCGTTCTTCAGCAGCACGACGCCGCGCGCGCTCCCGATGCTCGGGATCAGGCGACGTCCAACCGGGATGTCGATCGCATTCCACCGCGCTCCTGATCGTTGATCCGGGGGAACGCGCGACTGCCCCCGTCCGCGATGTCGATCAGTTCGCGGCATGGGCACACCTCGTTCGGATGTACCCTTCGCACCCGAGCACTGCCACGCCGAGTGAGCCGGCGAGCGGCGGCGGCGCATCCTGCTGACCGCCGCACATCGGAACGCCACTCTGGAACTGAAGCGCAAGGCGTCGATCGCGTTCGGATCGTGTGCACCCGGCAACGCTGCCAAGTCGCGTAGACCTCCTGGATCACCGCCGTCAACGCCTTCTCCGCCATCCGGCGCGGCTCCAGAAAGCCCGGAAAATAGCTGCCTTTGCGCAGCTTCGGGATACGCAATTCCACAGTCCCGGCCCGGGTCTCCCAGTCGCGATCCCGATAGCCGTTCCGCTGGGCGAGGCGGTCGGCCGAGCGCTCACCGTGACCAGCGCCGGTCACCGCTTGAACCTCCATCTCCATCAGCCGTTCGGAGGCGGAGCCGATCATCTCACGCAGCACGTCGGCATCCGTGCCCTTTTCAAGCATCGAGCGAAGCGCCATCATCTCATTGGTCATCGTGGTAACCTTGGATCAGGTATGTGTTGTGGTGACCAGACTTTACCCGAGAACCACGATGACCGCCCGTTCCGGGGCAGGCCCTCCGGTCGGCTACGCCTCCCTGCGGACCTGACCCGGAACGGGCGCTCCTACACCACGCCTGGGGAGTACGTCATGCAAAGCTGACGTTTGCTTGTTGGTGAGAGTCCAATCTGGCCAAAGCCGTAGCGGGCAGGCCGGGACCGAGTCTTGCGGGCGTCGCGGTAACGCGGGGTCTGAAGTGTAGAGAGGAGCCATGCAGGGTGCGGGATAGAGCCTCGAAAGGTGGAAGGTCGCGGAGGCCGAGCTGTTTCCCTAGCAGCGAAGGCAGTATGTGCGCCGTCGTTACGCGAGACGGTGCTGCTCCGCCGGGGTCGAAGGCCGGGTCATGCATGGAAGGCAAGCGTCGGAACATGAGAGGCCCGACCGGGTCCGTCGGATTGGTCTCCGACGGGGGGCGCACGCAAGGCACTGCCGGAGCGGGCGCCCGAGCTGAGGTCGGGAGTCGGACTGGTTCATAGTACCGATGACGCCGTCGAAGGAAACGAGGCGCGCCGAGGGAAGGAGCCAGCCCGAAGGGAGCCCGCGCGAGGAGGCCGGGGTCCGGACACAGAGCCGGGTCGCCTTGCCGCCCAACCTTGCCCGGGTGAACGCAGCGGCTCGACGAGCCGTCCAGACCCGGTTCACCGCCCTGCTGCATCATGTCGACCGGGCCGCCCTGGAGCGGGCGTTCCGGCGACAAAGGCGGCAGGCCAGTGCGGGAGTCGACGGGGTGACCGTGGCCGCGTACGAGCAGGATCTGGAGGCCAAACTCCAGGACCTCTGCACGCGCATCCACACCGGCCGCTACCGGCCTCAGCCGGTTCGGCGGGTCTTCATCCCGAAAGCCGATGGTGGCCAGCGGCCCCTGGGCGTGCCGACCCTGGAGGACAAGATCGTCCAGGGCGCGGTTGCCGAGGTGCTGAGCGCCATCTACGAGACCGACTTCCTGGGGTTTTCCTACGGCTTCCGGCCGGGGCGCAATCCCCACATGGCGCTCGATGCCTTGCATACAGCGCTCATGAGCCAGCGCGTGACCTGGGTGCTCGATGCCGACATCCGCAGCTTCTTCGACTCGGTTGACCACGAATGGCTGCTGCGAATGCTGGCGCATAGGATTGCCGATCCCCGCATTCTGCGGCTCATCGAGCTGTGGCTGCGGGCCGGGGTCCTGGAGAGCGACGAGTGGCACGAGACGGACCGGGGGACGCCGCAGGGGGCGGGAATCTCGCCCCTCCTCGCCAACGTCTTCCTGCACTACGTCCTCGACCTCTGGGTCCACCAGTGGCGTCGGCGCCACGCACGCGGTCGCGTTGTGATCGTACGCTATGCCGACGATTTCGTGATGGGCTTCGAGGTCGAGGCGGATGCACGGGAGATGCTGTCAGCCCTCAAGGAGCGCCTGGCCAGCTTCGGCCTGACGCTCCATGCGGACAAGACGCGCCTGATCGAGTTCGGCCGGTTGCCGGCCTTGGCTCGACGTCGGCGCGGCGAGCGGCACCCGGAGACCTTCGCCTTCCTGGGCTTCACCCACTACTGCGGGTGGACGCGGGACGGCCGGTTCATGGTGAAGCACAAGACGCAGAGCCGGCGCCTGACGCGCAAGCTGAAGGCGCTGCGCCAGGAGGCATGGCGGCTGATGCACGCCCCGCTGGCCGAGCAACACCGCTGGTACGCCAGCGTGCTGCTGGGCCACTACGGCTACTACGGCCGGCCGCACAACTATCCGGCGCTCAGCGGTTTCCGCCAACAAATCCGCCGCATCTGGTTCTGCTGCCTCCGGCGGCGCAGCCAGAAGAGCCGGCGGATGGGGTGGGACGAGTTCGAGGCCCTGACGACACGCTTCCCCCTTCCGCCTCCTCGGATCACGCGCCCATGGACGCCACGTCGGACATGATGCGGGTTACCTTCGGGAAGAGCCGGGTGCGGGAAAGCCGCACGCCCGGATCTGTGAGGGCGAAAGCCGAATGGCTGAGCTACTCGACCACCATCATGGGTCGATAGAACACCCACGGAAAACAAATGATTCCCGACATGGCAGCACCGCCGAGGGTGGTGGAGTAATGCAAGGCAAGCTGTAGATTTTCCAGCGACCTTGAGCGTAGTCGTTCTCGATCTGTCCGCTTATGTGTCAAATCCGCGCGTTTCGATAGTTCGGGCCAATATGTCAGCTGCACAACCTTCGGATCGGGCTCAAGGATCCCCTCATTTTACACGATAGCGAAAGTTTCGGTGACCACACGTGACTGCTCCAGGAGATCGGCGTATCGTTCGGCGAGGGCGCGCAGCCTGTGTTCAGGCATGTTGGGGATGAGGTCGTAGAGCATACAGCCCTGGCGGAACAGGGAGTGAGTGCGGGTTTTGACGGTGTTGGACTTGAGATGGCGGTCCATGCCGAGGCTTTCGCCGGCGGCACCGAGCAGGGTGAGCAGAACGACAGCGAACGCATTGAGCAGCAATAGCCTATCGCGCCGTTGCGGGTCGGCAATGTGGACCGCCGAGAGGCCCATGCCGAAGCGCAAGTCTTTGGTATCTCTGAAATTGGGCTCCACTCGCCACCGCTTCGAGTACAGCGCGATGATCTGCGGCGCGGTCGCGCCAGCGTCGCTGGCGGCCAGGCACCAGGGCTCCTTCATGGCCTTGGCGTGGGTGCACACGACGGCGCCAACCGGGCACTGCGCCTCGGTAACCACGGCATCGCGCAGCTTGCGCGCCCGGCCGCCTTGGCCGACCCACTCGGTCGCCGAACGGATCGTTCCGTCGGCAGCCCTGACCCTGGTGTTGCCTTTCAGCCGGATGACGTAGTCGAAGCCCAGGTCGGCGAGAAAACCGAACAGCTTGGTGTCGGCGAAGCCGCGGTCGGCCAGGAGGGTGACTTTGACGTCGTCGGGCAGCACCTCGGCCAGCCGGCGCACGGCGGCGTCTTCGTAGGCGTTGCGCGCGTCGCTCAGTTCGTCCTTGTGAACGCTGAGCCAGATCAGCGGCGTCGTCCGGCCATGGCGGGTCACCAGCTTGAGCGCCAGGGTGGCCTGCCCGTCGGCGTCAAAGTCGGTCCAGTCCATCGCCACCACGATGTCGGTGCGCGGGCCGACCATTTCCGGAACCCAGCTGGCAAAAACATCCCAAGCCTCGATCCCAGGGTTGCTCAGCAGCCGGTCAACCTGCTTGACGGCATGCTTGGGCAGAAGGCCGCGTGCCTGAGCCAAAGACTTGCCGATCACGGCGACGCCCAGAGAGGCACCCGTCATTACCCCAAGGGTGGCGTTGGCAAGAGAGGCGATCCGCTTGGTATGAGTATCTTCATCAAGAACACTGTCGAGGAAGCTCCGAACATCCTTCACCTGCATTAAGCCGCGCTTCGATCCGTCGATCATCTTGCTCTACATAGCTGCCTCTGTTGAGCAATACTGCGATATCACGCAGGTGAATGCACTGCCTGAAAATGAGGGGATCCTTGAGCGGATCGGGGATTTCGTCACGGCCGGGATGTAGCGTGATATTCTCGATCAGAAGTGCTGAATGACCGGCAGCGACCGTGCAGCGTTCTCATGATTATCTCTCGGATATTATCAATCGTTTTTTGGCAGAGCATTTGTGAGGTCGCGCCACGATTGCGATACCGTCACCTGCAGCATGTTGACCAATGCAGCATGGCCATTATGAAAACAGCACGCCTCGGGCAGGAGCGCGCTGTTTTCACTTAATCTTCATTCCGGCTTCGTCTGCGTCCTCTCGGCTTCCTGCCAGTCATCAATGACCTTTATGCAGCGCCTTGTATTGCCGAGTTCCGCCGCGCGAGCATTATCGATCCGGCGACCGATCCCGCGATGAGAACCCACAGGATCATGGCGATCCAGCTCTTGGTGAAAAAGATGGTGAGGTCCCCGAAAGACTCGAGGGTCTTGACGAAATAGATCTCCGCCGACGGGCCCAGGATGAAGCCGATGACGAACGGCGCGATCTCGAGCCGCAGTTTGACCGCAAGCCAACCGAACAGGCCGAAGATCAGCAGCGTCCAGACATCGAACATGATGCCGTAGTTGATCGTGTAGGCGCCGATCACGCACATCATCAGGATAATGGGGAACAGGATGTGCTTCGGGACTGTCACGATCCGCGCGACGTGGCGGATCGCGAAGTACATCATCGCGAACATGGCGCAGTTCGCGATCAGCATAGCGATGATTATCACCTCCCAGGTCACTGGGTTCTGGCCGATGAAAAGAGGCCCCACCTGGATGCCTTGCAGCGTGAACGCCCCGATGAGGAGTGCCGTGGTGGCGTCGCCGGGGATGCCCAGCGACAGCAGCGGCACGAGCGCACCGCCGGTCAGGCCGTTGTTGCCGGACTCCGAGGCGATGATGCCGGCCGGCTCGCCCTTGCCGAACCGCTCGGGATGGCGCGAGAGCGTCTTGGTCGCGGTGTAGGACAGGATCGAGGCCGCCGATCCGCCGACGCCGGGAAGGATTCCGACGAAGGTGCCGATCCCGGAGGAGCGGATCAGGTTGCCGATTTGGCCGCGGAAGTCCGCGAGCGAGAAGCTCGACCTCGCGCCGACCTTGATGTCCTTGGCCGACTGCCCCTCGGGCACCCCGAGTTCGGCCTGTTCGAGGATCGCCGCCAGGCCGAACAGCCCGATCAGCACCGGGAGGAGCGAGAAGCCGCTCTCGAGCCAGTACTCCGTTCCGGGAGGGACCAGCCTGAGTTCGCCATTGCCGCCCGCCTCGACCTTATAGGTGCCGACGAGGCTGACGAAAACGCCGAGGATACCTGAAAAGATGCCGATCAGCATGTTCGAGCTGAGTGCGGCCATGACCGTCAGCGCGAACAGGATGATCAGGAACTTCTCTACATAGGAGAACTGGATCGCGAAATCCGCCAGCGGCGGTGCGAAGAAGTAGAGCACAGCCAGGCTGATCAGGCCACCCACCAGCGACGCGCAGATGCCGAGCCTGAGCGCTTTCTCGCCGTCGCCCTGCTGCGTCATCGGGTAGCCGTCGAAGCATGTCGTGATCGATGAGGGCGTTCCTGGAATGCCGAGCAGGATCGCGGGGACGAGACCGCCCGAGATGCCGCCGACATAGAGGCCGAGCAGAAGCGCAAGCCCGTTCTCGAGCCCGAGGGAGTAGGTCAGCGGTAGGCAGACGGCGACCGCCATGGTCGCGGTCATGCCGGGGATCGCGCCGAAGACGATGCCGACGAAGGTGCCGCCGACGATCAGCGCCAGGAAAAGTGGCGTGATGACTTCGAAAAGTTCCATCGATTGTCTCCGGGCCGCTCAGGGCAGGGTCAGGGAGAAGAGGTCGGTGAACAGCCACCAGACCAGCGTCGGCGCGACCACCGCCGTGACAGCGACCGGTAGCAGATCGCGCAGTGACCGATGGTGCAGGAAAAGGACGCCGGTGAGGAAGACGTAGGGGATCGAGCAGATCAGGAAGCCCAATCCGGTGTTCGGCCAGATATCACCCACCGGGACCATCAGCGAGAAATATACGACGGTTAGTACTATGGTCCCGAAGAACCGGACCTTGTCCATCGAGCCGAGGACGTCACGCCAGTAGGCGCCTGCGCCCGCGATCTGCCGGCGATTGGTAATGAGGATGGCGACCCCGAGAATCGTCAGGATCACCGCGACCATTGTCGGAAAGATCAAATGCGAGGTCTCGAAGTTCACCGTCACGCGGGTGAAATCTTCCATGGTTTCCTCCCGTTTCTTATTGCCTGCTTCTTATCGTATGGGCCGGTGCCGGCCGCGCTCAGCGGTCGGCACCGGCTTTCTTCCGCAGAGCCTCAGTTGTTCGGTGCCGCACCGATCTGCTCGATCATCTTGGCGTAGGTGTCGCTCTTCTTTTGCAGATGCGCGCTGGCCTCTTCCGCGGTCCGGAACTCGGGAGTGAGGAAGACCTCCTTCTGGCGCTCCTGGATCTCGCCCTTGGCGTAGATCTCGGACAGCGCCGTGTCGATCTGCTTGACGATCGCCGGATCCACGTCCTTGTTGAAAATGAAGAAGAACTCCTTGTCGAAGGTGAAGTTCTCTCCCTCTTCGTTCAGCGGGACGCTGACCTCGGGAGCGGCATATTTGAGCATCTCCTCGCGCGTCAGGGCGCCCATGCCCTGCTCCGGAGCCTGGTTAAGCGTCTCGGGCTCCGCGGTGATCCAGACAAAGCGCATCGCCTTCTGGTCGCTCTCCGGCAACTGGGTGTACTGCTCGTTCGATTGGATGGAGCCGTTGATGACATCGGCAAGGTTGTCGAACAGCGCCTGGTCCTTGTCCGACTGGCTGCCGGTGTTTACCGGCACGAGGTTCTTCTCGGATCCGGGTGCCCGCAAGCGCGCGGCGTTCCTCATCGCGGAGAAGCCGATCTCGGACACGCCGCCGGGCTGGATCGCGACGCGAACGCGCTCACCGCTCTTGGCGGCATCGAGGATGTCCTCCATCGTCTTGTACGACGAGTCCTTGGGCACGAGGTAGGCGTTGCCCGGGTTCACCGCGACGGTCGGTCCGATCTTGTAATTGGCGAAGATGTCCTCGTAACCGCGCTGGCCGTAAAGATGGCCAAGATAGGACTGGTCGTGGTGGATCATCAGGGTCGTGCCGCGCCTGTCGCGGCTGACCGCCTTGAACGCCTCGGTCGGGCCGACGGCATCGACCTTGATATTGATCCCGAGTTGCTTGGAAAGCGCATCTGCGACGATGGCAGCACTCTGGTAGGTGTCGCCACCGGTCGAACTCGAGCCGATGACCAGGCGCACGTTGCGCGGCAGCTCCTGTGCGGCAGCCTCGTAGGGCTGCACCAGAAGAACCGAGGCGCCGACGGCGGTAAGCAGCAGGCCGGCCATAGCGGCGGGCATGCTCCGAGGGAGTGTCCACTTCGACATCGCATTTCCTCCATGAGAAATTTTGGGCTTAAGCGGCTTTCTTGGAGCTATGATAGCGTTATCATTTTAATATGGAAAGTCTTTTTTCCCCGATGAGATCGCTGGACGGTTTGAGGGAGAATAATCAGGTTCCAAGGCCAGTTCATGCTTCTGCTGGCCACCAGCTTCGTTGAAGTTTCATGTAAATGCTGTTAATGTAAGCGCTACCGACGCCTAGCCAGGCGCACAGTCATGTAGGTTTCGCCGTGCCCCGATCCGCATCCACCCGCCGCCAAATCACCGAGGATTCCCCCTCGGCCAAGCACTTGAACAACGCTCCCGGCTCGAGCCGCTCGTCCGGAAGCGTCACTCTGCACGACGTCGCCAAGCTGGCGGGCGTGTCGCCCATCACGGTGTCGCGGGTGCTTAACCGGCCGGAACTCGTGACGCCGGATACGATCAAGCTGGTCCGGGAGGTGATTGCCCGGACGGGCTATGTGCCGAACCTGCTTGCCGGCGGGCTGGCCTCGCGCAGGAGCCGGCTCGTGGCGGCAATCGTTCCGACCATCGCCACCTCAATGTTTGCCGAGACCGTGGAGGCGCTGACCGACCGGTTGGGTGAAGCCGGATACCAGGTATTGCTGGGGCTGTCGGGTTACCCGGCGGCACGGGAGGACGATCTGCTTTCCGCCATTCTCAGCAGACGCCCGGATGGCATCTTTCTGACCGGCATCCGGCATTCGACCGAAACCCGCCAACGCCTGCTGGCCGCCAAGATCCCGGTGGTCGAGACCTGGGATTACACCCCGACGCCGATCGACGTGCTGGTCGGCTTCTCGCACGATAAGGTGGGCCGGGCCGTCGCTGCACATCTCCTTGCCAAGGGCTACCGGCGCTTTGGCTATGTCGGAGCCGATGACGAGCGCGCGGCGGAGCGCCAGCGCGGTTTCCTGTCGGCTCTCGCCGAGCAGGACCTGCACGACGTGGCCATCAGCATCGTCCCGGCTCCGGGCACCCTGCGGCTGGGGCGCGAAGGGATGATCCGGCTTCTTGACAACAGCTCGCGGCCGGAGGTCGTTTTCTGCAGCTCCGACGTCATGGCGCAAGGAGCGCTGGCTGAACTCCAGTCGCGGGGCCTGTCCACGCCCGGCGACGTGGCCATCATGGCCTTCGGCGATTTCGACTTCGCGGCCCATACCTTCCCGGCGCTCTCGACGGTACGGATCGACCGGCATGCCATCGGCCGCCTTGCCGCCGAGGCCATGCTGGCGAGATTTGAAGGACAGGTCGCCATGGAAAAGATGATTGATGTGGGCTTCAAGATCGTCGAACGCAGCAGCACTTGATTGAGGCCGTGACTTCCATGCCGACGGTTGTTTTGAGCCGTATCGCAGGTGCCCGGCGATGCCGCCCGAGGTTCCAGGATCGGGACGGCGGGGCCGCCGACCCGGACGATCTGATGATGATCCCTGCAGGTCTGGGTCGGCAAGAATGGCAGCGGCGATGAGCATGTCAGCGGTTGGACTAAACCGCTACGCGGTATTGGCTCTCCGGCCCGAGAGGTCGCTGAGCGTCCCGAGGTGAATCCGTCGATCGGCTGAGTTCCGGCACCCCTGGAGGTTCCGAGTGCGCCAGCATGGCGTGGCTGCTTGCAGCACCGTCCATCCGGCTCAGGAGCTTTCCCATGACAGCCCTTCGGCAACGCATGCTCGAGGATATGCGGGTGCGCAACCTCTCACCGAACACCCAGTCCTCCTATGTCCTGCAGGTCTCCCTGTTCGCCCGCCACTTCGGCCGATCGCCGGAAAAGCTGGGGCCGGAGGAGATCCGCGCCTGGCAGGTTCACCTGACCGACGACCGGAAGCTGTCGCCGGCCTCGATCGCTGTCGCCGTCTCGGCGCTGCGCTTCCTCTACAAGGTAACGCTCAGGAAAGCGTGGACCTTCGAGGAGGTTCTCCCGGCGCCCAAGCCGCCGCACAAGCTGCCCGTCGTCCTCAGCCCCTTGGAAGTCGTGCGGTTCCTCGGCTGTGTCGACGACATCAAGCACCACGCCATCCTGACCACCTGCTACGCCGCCGGCCTGCGCGTTTCCGAAGCCGTTCACCTCAAGGTCGCTGCCATCGACAGCCGGCGCATGGTCATCCGCGTCGACCAGGGCAAGGGCCGCAAGGACCGCTACGTCATGCTCTCGCCCGCCCTGCTGGAGACGCTGCGCGCCTACTGGCCGGCCGTACATGCCCGAGAGTGGCTGTTCCCGGGAGACCTCCCCGGCCAGCCGATCACCCGGGACGCCGTCGGCAACGCCTGCCGCAAGGCGCACCGGCTGTCCGGGCTGGCCAAGCCGGTCACCCCGCATTCGCTGCGTCACGCCTTCGCGGTCCACCTGCTGGAGGCCGGCACCGATGTCCGCACCATCCAGCTGCTGCTCGGCCACCGCAGCCTGGCGACCACGGCCCAGTACCTGCGCATCGCCACCAGCACGGTCTGCGCGACGGCCAGCCCGCTCGACCTGCTGCCCCGCCCGGCCCCGATCGAGCCGAAGCCCGCCGCGCCCGCGCCCTTCTGAGCGCCGGGCAATGGCCCGGTCGGGGCCGGAAGTGGCGGATGTGTTCCGCCGCTACGGTGACGCCTACCGTCAGCGGCATGACGCGGCCCTGCCCACCGCGCAGCGCCGCGTCATGATCGCGATCGAGCGCTGCCGCACGGCGGCGCTGGGCGGCCATGTCGACCAGTGCGATCAGTGCGGACATCAGCGCATCTCCTACAACAGCTGCCGCAACCGGCACTGCCCGAAATGCCAGTCGCTGGCCCGCGCCGAGTGGCTGGAGGACCGCCGCGCCGAGATCCTCGACACCCCGTACTTCCACGTCGTCTTCACCGTGCCGGAGGAAATCGCCGCGATCGCCTATCAGAACAAGGCGGTGGTCTACGGCATCCTGTTCCGCACGGCGGCCAAGACCCTGCGCACGATCGCGGCCGACCCCAGGCACCTGGGCGCCGAGATCGGCTTCTTCGCGGTGCTCCACACCTGGGGCCAGAACCTGCTGCACCATCCCCACCTGCACTGCGTCGTAACTGGTGGTGGATTATCACCGGACGGCAGCCGATGGATCGCCTGCCGGGCCGGGTTCTTCCTGCCGGTCAAGGTGCTGTCGCGCCTGTTCCGCCGGCTGTTCCTGGAGGCTCTGGAGAAGGCCTTCGATGCTGGCGAGCTGGGGTTCTTCGGCGCGCTGGAGCCCCTGCGGGAGCGGGACGCCTTCCGGCGCCACCTGGCTCCGGTGCGGAAGGCGGACTGGGTGGTGTACGCCAAGCCGCCGTTCGCCGGGCCGGACCAGGTCCTGGACTACGTCGGGCGCTACACGCACCGCGTCGCGCTGTCCAACGACCGCCTGCTCGACATCGAGGACGGCAAGGTGCGCTTCCGCTGGAAGGACTACCGTCATGGCAGCCTCCAGAAGACGATGACGCTCAACGCCGACGAGTTCATTCGCCGCTTCCTGCTCCATATCCAGCCCGACCGGTTCCAGCGGATCCGCTACTACGGCCTGCTTGGTAACCGCCACCGCGGGGAGAAACTGGCCCGCTGCCGCGCCCTGCTGGGCATGCCGGAACCTGAGCCCCGGCCTGACGACATGGTGAAGGACTATCGCGACCGCTGTGAAGAGCTCACCGGCATGTCCCTGTGGGAGTGCCCGGTCTGTCGCCACGGCCGCATGGTCCAGGTCGAGGTTCTGCAGCCCGATGCCCCGCGTCCACCCATCCAGGACTCCTCATGATACCGGCCCACCGTCGCCCCAGCAATCCGTGCGGACAGGCTTGCCACGACCCGGCCACGGGTGGGCTGTTGCCGGCCCGCGCTGCGGACCCTTGCCTGACGGTGCCGATCCCCACGCCGATGCCATCCGAACCCAGTGCAACCTGCGTTGTCATCCGCCGTGCCGCTCGGCCGCCCCGGACCAGGGCGGCCTTGAAGGCGCCGCCGTCATCTTGATCCACTCGGACGCAATCCAATCCCCATAGGCCGACGCCCTGGCCGCGGTTCAGTCCAATCCGTTTTTAGCTCACCGTCGCGGGCTGCCACCTCCTGCCCATCCACCAACTCGACACCGCGACGCCAAGCTAAAAACGCTCTGCATTATGCTGATCGCCGCTGCCTGTGCTTCCTTGCAGGTTTGACAGGAGCGCAGGTCTCTCCCGCAATGATTTTCAACGATTGTTAGTCTTCCGCCATGCCGCGAAGTCCGTGCGCGTCCGCTCCTCGGTGGCCGGGTAGAGGCCGAGGATCGAGCGTCCCGCCATGACCTGCTCGGTCGCGAAGTCCTCGAACGCGGTCATCTCCACGGCCTCGTCGGCGATCTCCTCGGCGATATGGGCCGGGATCACGATGACGCCGTCGGCATCGCCGACGATCACGTCGCCTGGAAAGACCGGCGCGTCGCCGCAGCCGATCGGCACGCCGATGTCGATGGCCTGGTGCAGGGTCAGGTTGGTCGGGGCCGACGGCCGCTTGTGAAAGGCGGGAAAATCGAGTGCCGCGATATCCCCCGAGTCCCGGAAACCGCCGTCGGTGACGATGCCGGCGACGCCGCGCTTCATCAGCCGGGAGACCAGGATCGATCCGGCCGACGCCGCCCGGGGATCCTTGCGGCTGTCGATCACCAGGACGGCGCCTTCCGGACATTCCTCCACCGCCTTGCGCTGGGGATGCCCGCGGTCCTGGAACACGCTGATCGGGTTCAGGTCCTCGCGGGCGGGGATGTAGCGCAGCGTATAGGCTTCGCCCACCATCGGGGTATTGGCGGGGTTGAGCGGCCGGACGTCCTGGATCATCTGGTTGCGCAGCCCCCGCTTGAAGAGGGCGGTGGCCAGGGTCGCGGTGCTGACGGTCTTCAGCTTCTCGCGGGTTTGGGGATTCAGGGTAGCCATGTTCTGGATCCTAGATCTTCTATGTTTGAAAAATGTCGGAGTATCGGGACGGACCGGTGTCGGTAGTCAGATCACCGGCCATGCTGGGTGATCTTCAGGTCGGCCGCCAGAACGTCTCAGCTCAGCGTGGCACCATGCCGAGCTGATGAGAGTCCTGGCCTGTGAGATTGGTCTCGTCAGCGGGGGCGACACGGGTCACGATCGCGCGATCCGCCGCCGGCTTACTCCGGCTTCCGGCCGATTTCGAAGTTGGCCGCGATCTCCAGTGCCCGGAGCATACCCGAATGGTCCCAGGCCTTGCCGCCATGCGCCGTGCAGGCATTGAACAGCTCCTGGCAGGTGGCGGTGTTGGGCAGGGATAAGCCCAGCGCGCGGGCGCCGGACAGGGCGAGGTTGAGATCCTTCTGGTGCAGCTCGATGCGGAATCCGGGATTGAAGTTGCGGCTGATCATCCGTTCCCCGTGCAGTTCGAGGATGCGCGAGGAGGCGAAGCCGCCCATCAGCGCCTGCCGGACCTTGGCCGGGTCGGCACCCGCCTTGGCGGCGAACAGCAGCGCCTCGGCGACCGCCTCGATGGTCAAGGCGACGATGATCTGGTTGGCCACCTTTGTCGTTTGACCGTCGCCATTGCCTCCGACCAGCGTGACGTTCTTGCCCACCAGATCGAAAAGCGGCTTGGCTCGGCCGAACGCCGCCTCCGGACCGCCAACCATGATGGTCAGGCTGGCGGCCTTGGCACCGACCTCGCCCCCCGAGACCGGCGCGTCGAGATAGTCGCACCCGAGTTCATTGATCCGGGCAGCGAATGTTTTGGTTTCCAGCGGTGCTATCGAGCTCATGTCGATGACCAGCTTGCCCGGACTCAGGCCCTCGGCGACGCCGCCGGGGCTGAACAGGACCGCTTCGACATGGGGCGTGTCGGGGACCATCGTGATGATCACTTCCGCCTGCTCCGCAACCTCGCGACCGGAACCGCACTGGATGGCGCCCTTATCGAGCAGTTCCTGCGGCGCTGGACGCAGATCGTGAACATACAACTCATGCCCGCCGGCGGCCAAGTGCCCGGCCATGGGCGTGCCCATGATGCCAAGACCGATGAATCCGATTTTCATGATTTTTCCTTCCGTCTGTGTGATGTCTGCCGGGTTGCCGGATCACGCGGCGTGTCAGCGGGACCGGTATGGAGCGAACCAGCCGAGCCCCTCGCTGGAAGTGGTGAGAGGCTTGTATTCGCAGCCGATCCAGCCGTCATAGCTGATCCGATCGAAGTGTTCGAACAGGAACCCGTAATTGATCTCGCCCGAACCCGGTTCGTTGCGGCCGGGATTATCGGCGAGCTGGATGTGCCGGATCTTCGACAGGTTCCGCTCGATGGTCCGGGCGAGATCCCCTTCCATGATCTGCATGTGGTAGATGTCGTACTGCAGGAAGACGTTGTCTGAACCGGTCTCTTCGATGATCGACAACGCCTGCGTCGTGCGGTTCAGGTAGAAACCCGGGATGTCCAGCGTGTTGACGGGCTCGATCAGCAGCGTGATCCCGGCTTCCTTCAGCCGGTCCGCCGCGAACCTGACGTTCTCCACAAAAGTTTCGCGCAACTGATCCGGATCGACCCCGGCGGGGGCTATCCCGGCCAGGCAGTTGACCTGTTTACAACCCAGGGCGCCGGCATAATCGATCGCCTTGCCGACGCCGTCGCGGAACTCCTGTACGCGCTCCGGAAGACAGGCGATGCCGCGTTGGCCGTTGTTCCAATCACCGGCCGGCAGATTGTGCAGTACCTGGGTCAGGCCGGCGACCTGGAGGCTTTCTGCGACCTGCTCCTTCTGGAAGTCATAAGGAAACAGATACTCCACCCCGACGAACCCGGCCTCGGCGGCCGCCTTGAATCGGTCGAGGAAAGGCAATTCGGTAAAAAGCATCGAGAGATTGGCGGCGAATTTGGGCATGGTTTCTCCCTCTCGGCAGGACTGCCGCTGATTACGTTCAGGTGCCGCTATGCCCGACGCGCCAGCCTAGCTGGCCAGCGCCGAACTCGGGTCATGCAGGCTTCTTGAACTTGGCGACAAGCGCTTCCGACGATTTGACGAGCAGGCCCACGTCGGAGCCGACGGCGGTGAACACGCAGCCGCGATCGATGAAGCGGCGGGCCAGGGTCTCGTCGCCGGTCAGGATGCCGGCGACGTTGCCGCACGCCTTGATCCTATCGATCGCATCCTCGATGGCCGCGGTCACGTCGGGATGACCCGGCTGGCCCAGGTAGCCCATGTCCGAGGACAGATCGCCGGGGCCGATGAACACGCCGTCCACGCCGGGCACGGCGGCGATCTCCTCCAGGCGGCCCAGGGCTTCACGGGTCTCGATCTGCACCAGCACGCAGGTCTCCTCCGCGGCCCGGGCGTAGTAGTCCTTGACCCGGCCGAAGCGCGACGCCCGCGAGGCCGAGGCGAACCCCCGCACCCCGTCCGGCGGATAGCGGGTCGAGGCGACCGCCTGCCGGGCCTCCTCGGCGTTCTGGACATAGGGGATCAGGAAGGTCTGGACCCCGACGTCCAGGTAGCGCTTGATCGTCACCATGTCGTTCCACGGCGGCCGGACGACCGGATGTGCGGTGCCTCCCACGGCCGCCAGCAACTGGGTGTGGACCATGGGCAGGTCGTTGGGGGAGTGCTCGGTGTCGATCAGCAGCCAGTCGAAACCCGAATTGGCCAGGATCTCGACCGAGATGTGGCTGGACAGGCTCGACCACAGGCCGATCTGCTGGCGCCCTTCCTTGATCGCTTTCTTGAAGCTGTTGATGGGCATGTCCATGACGTTTCCTCCTCGCGTTGCTGTTTGATGGCCCCGGTATGCTCTCCGGTCATCCACTTTCCAATGGTCGGCGTGATATCCGGAGAGCGGAAAACCGACAGACTGATCCGTGGGCCGCGCTTGAACGGGTGATAGCGAAAGCGTTTCAACGGTTATGAGATCAGTGGATCTCCGGTTCCCCGGCGGGGGCCGATGCGGCTCCGGTCTCCAGGAACTTGAAGTCGCAGCCTTCGTCGGCCTGGCTCACGAACTGCGAGAACATGGCGCCGTAGCCGCGCTCGAACCGGGGTGCCGGAGCCTTCCACGCGGCGCGCCGGCGGGCAAGCTCGTCCTCGCCGACCCGCAGCTCCAGCCGGCGGGCGGGAATGTCCAGCTCGATCACGTCGCCGTCCCTGACCAGCGCCAGCGGGCCGCCGACGAAGGCTTCCGGCGCCACGTGCAGCACGCAGGCGCCGTAGCTGGTGCCGCTCATGCGGGCGTCGGAGATCCGAAGCATGTCGCGCACGCCCTGCTGGAGAAGCTTCCTCGGGATCGGCAGCTGACCCCATTCCGGCATGCCGGGCGCTCCCAGCGGGCCGGCGTTGCGCAGCACCAGCACCGAGGTCGCCTCCACGTCCAGGTCGGGATCGTCGATTCGCGCCGCCATGTCGTTGTAGTCCTCGAACACCACCGCCTTGCCGGCATGGCGGTGCAGGTGGGGCTCGGCCGACGGCGGCTTGATCACCGCGCCCTTGGGCGCCAGGTTGCCGCGCAGCACGGCCAAGCTGTCCGACGCGACCACCGGATTGTCGAGCGGCCGGATCACGTCGTCGTTGAAGACCTTGAAGCCCTCGATGTTGGCGCCGAGCGCCAGGCCGTTGACGGTCGGGCAGTCCCGGTCGATCAGGCCGCCCAGCCGCGCCAGCATCGCGCGCAGGCCGCCGGCGTAGTAGAAGTCCTCCATCAGGTATTTGCCCGACGGGCGGATGTCGGCCAGCAGCGGCGTCTTCCGCGCCAGTTCGTCGAACCGCTCCAGCGTCAGCTCCACCCCGGCCCGGCGGGCCATGGCGATCAGGTGCACCACGGCGTTGGTCGAGCCGCCCAGCGCCAGCACCGTTGTGACCGCGTTGTCGACGGACTGCGGCGTGACGATGTCCGACGGCTTCAGGTCGTTCCAGACCATGTCGACGATGCGCCTGCCGGTCAGCGTCGCCATCGCGGCGTGGCGCGAATCCGGCGCCGGAATGCTGGAGGCGCCCGGCAGCGTGAAGCCGAGCGCCTCGACCGCCCCGGTCAGGGTGGACGCCGTCCCCATGGTCATGCAGTGGCCGGCGGAGCGGGCGATGCCCTGCTCGACGCCCTGCCAGTCATCCTCGGTGATGTTGCCGGCGCGCAGCTCGGCCCAGTATTTCCAGCTGTCGCTGCCCGAGCCCAGCACGGCACCGCCCCAGTCGCCGCGCAGCATCGGCCCGGCCGGCATGAAGATGGTCGGCAGGTCCATGGAGAACGCCCCCATCAGCAATGCCGGCGTGGTCTTGTCGCAGCCGCCCATCAGCACGCAGCCGTCCGCCGGGTACGAGCGCAGCAGCTCCTCGGTCTCCATCGCCAGGAAGTTGCGGTAGAGCATCGTGGTCGGCTTCTGGAACGGCTCCGACAGGGACATGGCCGGCATCTCGACGGGGAACCCCCCGCCTGCCAGACGCCGCGCTTGACCTCCTCGACCCGCTGCTTGAAATGGGTGTGGCAGGGATTGATGTCGCTCCAGGTGTTGATGATGGCGATCACCGGCTTCCCGGCATAATCGGAGCGGTCGTAGCCCATCTGGGCCGTGCGCGACCGGTGCCCGAACGAGCGCAGGTCCTTGACCCCGTACCAGCGATGACTGCGAAGCTCTTCGGGTTTCTTGCCAGACATTGTTTGTTCCCCTCCCGCGCCGGAATTGCCGGCTTCTCTGAAATCATGCCTGCATGCCAGGGCTTGGACCACAGCGGATCGGTCACGACCTCTCTCGCCGATATGATAGCGTTGTCAGGTTTTTATGGTAGCGGTATCATGCTTCCATGGAAAGCATTTTCTTTAGGAATGTACTAGTTGATAACGTTGGGGGATTGGACTCTGCTAAGCGGTATCTTGGCATCGCTCCCGCGCAATCATGGTGTCAACGCTACTGGACAATGATCCTTTTGCAAGACAGGCTTTCCGTGCCCCGTTCGGTTCTGTCGGATCTCGGGGCAGCTTGCCGGGAAAGGGGTTGGCGGATAGGTTCTCGGGCCTTTTTTGAGAAATCAAGAGAGCCGCCATGAACTGCCCGCATTGCCACCCGTCGTCGACCACCGAGCGGGCGGGGCGAATGGTTCATGGCTTCCGGCGCTTCCGGTGTCGGGAGTGCGGGCGGCGGTACAAAGAGCGAACCGGCATGGTGCTGAACCGGGTTCAGGTCCCGACCGACATCGTGTTCGTGGTCGTCTTGTGGCGGCTGCGCTACAAGCTGAGCCTGCGGGATCTGGCGGAGATGTTCCTGATCCGCGGCATCGTGTTCACCCACGAGGCGGTGCGGGACTGGGAAGCCAAGCTGGCGCCGCTGCTGGCACGTCGATGAGACCTGCTGTGTAGTAGGATATTACAAAGCTGATGGGGCCGGCGAAATGGACCTACGATCGGTCATGTTGATGCCCTCATTGGTTTGTTTGCGGGGTGCAGTCGATGCGATCAACCGCGCCAGCCTTCAGTTCCGTGAAACTGGCGAGGGTGTCGTCGGTATCCGGGAACAGGAGGCGGTGGGTGGCCGCGTCGCGGACAATGGAGATTGTCCCGTTGCGTATGCGCCGTTCAATCCAATCGCGTGAGACCTGCAGCCGCCTGGCCAGTTCGGCCATGGTCAACCAGCCCGGGATGTGGCGGGGGTGGGTCTGTCTCTCATTTCGCAGCACGCGGTGGCGCTGCCGGATGTGGCGAACCGTTTCCACGGGGACATGAGTGCATCGAGCTGAGCGATAACCCTCACTGGTCAACCGGGCGGCGATGGTCTCGTCATCAAGTCCCTGGCGCGCCAGGTCAAGGAGCCGGGCCTCCATCTCAGCACCACGGGTCAGGGATCGATGGGTATGCACCGCGGCCTCGACCTCGAGATCGGAGATTTCGCCGCCGCGCCAGACGATGCGAACGCTGATCTGGTCGGCGGCCAGACGCCGCAGAACGACTTTGTCGATCAGACTGCGGAGCAGCAACTTCTTGCGCTCGCGCGTCATGTCGGGGTGCTGCCAAAGGGCTGGCAACTGCGGGGCGAGCGCCAGAAAACTCTCCCGGTCTTCAGCCGACAGCATCTCCGGCGCGGCGCGGGCTCCCCGGTGCCGGGCCAGCAGGTCCTCGGCCTGACGCAACTCGCGTAGTGCTACTTCCCAGCGGTGTTCCAACTCGCTGGCGACCAGGCGATTGTCTGGATCAACCTTGTTGAACTGTCGCTCGGCCAGCATCGCCTGATAGCGCAGACGTTCGACCTGCTGGGCCTCGGCACGATCGAGAGCCTCTTCCGCCTGGCAACGGGCATCATGGGCACGCCTCCAGGCCGCCAGTTCAGCCGGCGTCACCGCGGCGAAGAACGCAGCCACCACCCGCGCGTCGATTGGGTCGGCAGGAAGACGCTGGCAGACCGGGTCGCCCTGGAGGCGATTCAAGTGGCTGCAAAGATAGCTGTTTTTGCTCTTGTATTGCACGACCATCTTGCGGCCGCAGTGCCCGCACCAGACAAGGCCCTGAAGCAGCACGGCCCCATCGCGGGGAGCGCCGCGCGTCTTGTTCCGGTCATACTCCGCGTGGTTGTCGCACAGCATCGCCTGGATCCGCTCGAAGCTCTCCCAGTCGATATAAGCCGGGTACTTGTCCTTCACAACGATCTTCCACTCCGCCATCGGGCGCCAGACGCTGCCCCGCTTGCCGTTGCGATACGGCGTGGGGCGGGAGCGGGTCCGGCCATAGACGAAGGCTCCGGCATACGCGGGATTCCTCAGGATCCGGGTGATCCGATCGAGCGTCGCCGGCCGCCACACCGCCTCACCGAACCGATCGCACTGCGGCACGCCGAGGTCCCGGCGGGCGAAGCTTCGCATCACCTTGCCGACCGAGCCCTGCTCCAGGAAGCTGGTGAAGACCAGGGCGATCCGATCGCGCACCTCACGGTCGGGATCCTTGATCACGCCGCCGCTGGCGTCACGCGTCAGGCCGGCGGGCAGAGCCAGCGCCAACTCGCCGCGTTCGGCCTTGTTCAGCAGGCCGGCAGTCAGGCGGCCCCGCATGGTGTGCAGCTCGACCTCGGAGATCGTGCCCTTGAGGCCTAACAGGAGGCGGCCGTTGGCCGACCCGGGATCGTAGACGCCATCGCGATCCGCGATCAAGCACTGGCGATAGCCGCACAGGTCGAGTAGTGGATACCAGTCCGAGCAGTTGCGGGCGAGCCGGGTGACGTCGTAGGACAGGATGATGCCGACCTCGCCCAGGGTGACGCGGGCGATCAGGTCCTTGAAGCCGCGGCGGTGCTCGGCGGCGGCCCCGCTCAGGCCGAGATCGACATCGACGACCTCGACGTCGGCCTCCCGCCAGCCGAGATCGCAGGCACGCTGGCACAGTGCATATTGCAGGCGCAGGCTTTCCTGGTTGCTCAGGACCTGGTGCGGGTGGGACTGGCGGATGTAAACCACGGCCTTGCAGCTCAGGTGCCGGGTCGTCACGAGTTCGGAGATCATGGCTCACCCTCCCGATGATGGCGCGATGTGATCGTCGAGAAGGGCTCGGCGTCGGCTTGTGGATAGGCCGAGGCCCACGGGATCAGCCGCCCGGTCCCCTCCTCGCAGGAGGCGAACCGAACCAGATCCCGGATGGCGTCGAGCGAGAGCTTGCTCGACGGCAGGCTCAACGCGGTCGGATGGAGGCTCGTCGCGACGATTGGAATCCTCAACACGGCGCGGCCACGATCATCGACATGGGCGTGCCCGGTTCCGTACCGCAAGCCGCTCACCGAAATCAGCGGAAAGCTGCGTCCGTGGAGCGGATGAGCCGGATCGGTGATCGTGATCAGTTCAGGCTGAGCATTCAGCTGCCGGATAGGGGTATCAAGAAGTGGGATCGTACTTCTACCTGTACGTCATTCTCGACATCTTCAGCCGCCGGGTCGTCGGCTGGTGCGTCGCCGACGCCGAGAGCGCCAGCCTGTTCAAGGTGCTGTTCGATGACACCATCGAAAAGCACGCCATCCCGCCCGGTCAACTGACCCTCCACGCCGACCGCGGCGGCCCCATGAAGGCCAAGGCGACGGCTTTGATGCTGGCCTCGGCCTGATGACGCCCGATCAGGTCCATTACGGCCAGGCCGAAGTTGTCCAGGCCGCCCGCCAGAGCACACTGGACCGCGCCTTCCGCTCAAACCCTGAGCGCTTCGTTCGAAAAGCACCTGAACCGCCTGCCAGACCATCCGCCGTCTGGATCAATCCGCCCTTGAAAGGGCAGAACAACCAAGTCTAATTCACCACTCCGGCTGTCTTATTATCGTTGACACTTTCCGGCATGCCAGCCTCACGACTCATTCGCGGATTGAATGCTCCAAGTGAGACAGGTCACCTTCCAGGATGGACGAAGCACCCATAGGTGCCAACTTTGAACGTCCTCAACCGCTCCGGCCACTCGGGTCGCAAACCTTGCCTGCTTCACAGCCATTCCTGGCACCAAGTCGATCGCGAGCTCATCGATAACGAGCGAATCGATAGGGGCCGCCGCTTCCTTTAGGAACGCGCCGGCGGCCTCCAGGCCTAGGATCGGCTGACGCCCCGGAGGAGCAATCACAACGTCCTCGCTGCACATGGCCACGAGGTCGTCCGTCCGGCCCTCAAGCTCAGCACACATCCACGCCTCGTGCAGATCCAGGATTGCTTTGAAATCCGTGCTCAACTCCCGGCTTCCTCGCTCCTACCCCGGCAACTCTCACACCGCTCTGCGGCGACGCAACGCCCCGACCTGCTACCGACGGGAAAAGCCGCTCAGCCAAAGACGGATAGCAGACGGCGCCGCCCTGGCGCTACGCGCCCCTTTCAGGCCATCCCAGCCTTCGTGGACGCGCTGTTCGACGTTGCCGCCTGAGGATGATCCATACCTGCGGTAGCTTTGTCTCCATCAAAACTATGCAACGGAACCCCTTGTCCTGGATCTCCTCGGCTGCTCCGACACCGGATCGAAAGAGGCCGAAATCAGGGACCTGACAGGCCGCGACATCGAGGATATCGCCCCGGGCTACAACGTGGAGCGACGCACGGACTGCGGTGTTTGGACCGCATCCTGCGAAATACGGGATGTTGTTGTCGAGGCCGGAGATCCTGCAGCCTGTCGTTCGTGTCGCCCCGATATCGAAAGACCAGTTGTACTATCCAAGTGTACAACCCGGCATCTCATGATACCCTCGGACTTTGGCCAGAACCACGCAACCAGAAAGGCACGGCTGATGACGCAAGAACGACTCTGGCAGATTTCCGAAGCTCGGGCCAACCTGTCCAACGTCATGGAGGGGGCTCTTTCCGGCACGCCCCAGGTCATCAAGAAGCGCACGGGCGAAGAAGTTGTTGTTATCGCCCGCGAAGATTACAAGCGCTTGAAGCCGACCCTGAGAGACTACCTGCTCCAAAGCGCAGGTTTGGACAGCGACCAAGTGCTCGACGAAGGCATCCGTCAGGCAAGGTCGACCGGCACCCTGGGTCTCACCGTGCGGGCGCAGGTCGAGGAAAAGTAGCGTGTACCTTCTCGACACAGATGTGATCAGCAACTTCCGGAACAGACCTCATCCCAAACTCGTCGAGTGGATCAAATCCACCGATCCCGACGACATCGCGGTATCCGCGATCACCGTTTTCGAGATACAGGCCGGGATAAACTACGCTCGTGAGTCCGCGCCGGCCAAAGCTGACGAGATAGATCGATGGCTGCACGGCTTCATGCTGGCAGGCGGCATGTCCATCCTGCCGATGGACACCCAGGTGGTCCGGCTTTACGCAGACATGTTCACAACCCCGGGCCTCAAGAATTTCCTATATCCAGACCCGAACAGCAAAAGGCCCAAAAGTGGAGCAGACCTCATCATTGCAGCAACGGCGATAACCCACCATGCAACGATTGTCAGCTTCAATCAGAGTGACTTTGAGTTGATACATGCTTATTTCCCCCTTCCAGGCATGTACAACCCTGCAAAAGCCCATAGTTCATGATCTGATTCAGCGTGTTGCCCGGAAGAGGAAGAGGCAAGGAAGACTCATTCGGTGGAGAAGTTCGGCACCGGCAAGTCGAGGCCGAAGCACGCTACCATGCTCAAATCGAGCACACTGCATGGACGGGTCCTGGCAAGGTCCGTCAACCTGCCTTGCCGAACCCATCCGTCAGCTTGCCTGGCAAGCGGCCCCGAGGAACGCTGCACGGACAGCGGCGAACGAGCCGTGCCGGCTGCTCGGCCGCGTTACCGCTCGCCGTCCATCTCGGCCAGCTTGCGCACGCGGCGGCGGAAATCCTCGTCGGTCGAGAACTCGGCCTGGAGAAAGGAAGTGACCAGATCCTTGGCGAGCCACGCGCCGACGATCTGCGCCCCGATGCACATCACGTTGACGTCGTCGTGCTCGACCGACTGGTGCGCCGAGTGAACGTCGTGGCAGACGGCGGCGCGGATCCCCTTTACCTTGTTGGCGGCGATCGACGCGCCCACGCCCGTGCCGCACACCATCAGCCCCCGATCCGCCTTGCCCTCAATGATCGACGAAGTCACCGTCCTGGCGATGTCGGGGAAGTCAACCGGGTCGGGATCGTAGGAGCCGGCGTCGTGGATCTCGTGGCCGAGCGATTTGATGTGCTCGATAATGGTCGCCTTAAGGGGAAAGCCGGCGTGGTCGGAACCGATGACGATGCGCATGCTGGAAGTTCTCCGGAGTCTATTGGGCGATCAGGCGGGGCAGCCACAGCGTGAAATCCTTCGCGAAGGTGAGGATCGCAAGCGTGGACAGGAGCGGGATGTAGAAGGGCAGCAACGCCCTGAGGAGCTGTCTTATCGAAACCTTGGCGATGTCGGACACGAGGAACAGCGACAGTCCCATCGGCGGCGTCACCAGGCCGAACATCAGGTTGAAGATGGTGACGATGCCGAGCTGCACCGGGTCGACCCCGGCGAGCACGAGCGGCGGCGCGATGATCGGAACCAGCAGCAGGGTCGCCGTCGTCGAGTCGAGGAACATGCCGGCGATGAAGAAGATGAAGTTGGCGATGATGAGCAGTGCCAGCGGGTCCTTGGAGAGCGTCAGCAGCGCGGCGGCGAAGGTCTGGGGCACCTGCTCCACCGCCAGGATCCAGCCGAACAGCGCCGCGGCGGCGACGATGATCAGGATCGCCGACGAGCTGCGGGCCGTCAGCACGGCCGAGTTCCACAGGTGTTCGACGCTGAGCTCGCGGTAGAAGACGGCGCTGATGATGATGACATAGACCGCCGTGATCGCCGCGGCTTCCGTCGGCGTGAAGGCGCCGAAAGTCATGCCGGCGATCATGAGCGCAGGAGCGACGATGGCCGGCAGCGCGGGCAGGAAGTCGCGCATGACCTCCCAGGCCGTCGGCCAGCGGTCGGCACGCGGGTGCTTGTGGCGGACCGCGACGATGAGCACGGTCACCATCAGCATGAGCGTGCAGACCAGCGCCGGCATGATGCCGGCCACCAGCAGCTGCACGATCGACACGCTCGTGACCGACCCGTACACGATCAGGGGGATCGACGGTGGAAAGATCGGCCCGAGCGTCGCCGACGCCGCGGTGACCGCCCCGGCGAAGGAAGCATCGAAGCCGCGCTTCTTCATGGCGTCGATCTCGATGCGTCCGAGGCCGCCGATGTCGGCGAGCGCGGCGCCCGACATGCCGGAGAAGATCAGGCTGCCGAAGACGTTGACTTGCGCCAGCCCGCCCGGGATGCGGCCGACCAGGGTATAGGCGAAGCGGAAGATGCGGTCGGTGATTCCCGACAGGTTCATCAGGTTGCCGACGAAGATGAACAGCGGCACCGCGACCAGCGGGAAGGAATCGAGCGCGTAGGTGATGCGCTGGGCCAGGAGGCCGAGCGGCAGGCCCTCGATCAGCACATAGGCGATCGAGGGCAGCAGGATGGCGTAGACGACCGGGAAGCCCAGCATGAAGAGCGCCAGGAAGGCGACGACGACGGCGAAACCCATGGTAATTCAGACCGCGATGTTGGTGTCGGCCTGCGGCGGCTTGCGCAGGTGGAGGAGATGGACGAGTGCCGCGCCGGCAAAGCCGAACAGCGTCGCCCCGAGGAAGATCCAGAACGGGATGCCGAGCGTCGGCGTCGCGTTGCTGAGGTTTCGCGAGATGTTCGTCGCGGTGACGTAGGCGATGAAGCCGGTGGCGGCGATCGCCAGGATCGAGATGGCGAGGTTCACGATACGGCGGGGAAGCGCGGGCATCATCGCCTTGAACTCGCCCATGACGATGTTCTCGCCGTTCCCGACCACCAGCGGGTACGCGCCGAAGATCAGGCAGATCAAAAGGAAGCGCGTGAACTCCTCGGCCCCGATGAACGGCAGCACGAAGACGCCGCGCATGATCACCTGCGCCGTCGGTACCAGCACGAGCCCGGCCATCACAACGACGACGAACGCCGTGAGAACACGTTCGGCAATGCGCATGTCTGTCTCCTGTCAGCTGGAGCCTCGTCTCCCGGCGAGGCAATCAAGGCCGCGCGGGATGGCCTGGGGAGGGGTCCCGCCGGCCGTGGCCGCTACTTGACGGCCTGGATCTGTTCGATCAGGGGCGTGAAGTTCGGGAAGTCCCGCGCGATCTGGGCGCCGACCTTCTCGCGGAAGGCGGCGATGTCCAGCCCGTCCGCCTCGGTGATGACGGTCATGCCGCGGCCCTCCAGTTCCTTGACGAGCTTGGTTTCGCCCTCCTGGGCCATCTGGAGCGATCGCTTCGCCTCGTCGTCGAGCACCTTGGTGATCGCCGTGCGCTGCTCCTCGGTCAGGTCCTGCCAGACCTCCTCGTTGACGAAAACGGCGAGGACGGCGCGCATGTGGCCGGTCATCGCGATGTGCGACTGCACCTCGTTGAGGTTGTTCGACGCGATCATCGTCAGCGGGTTCTCCTGGCCGACGACCACACCGGTCATCAGGGCGGTCGGCAGCTCGGCCACCTCGACCGGGGTGGGGATCGCGCCGAAGCCCTTCACCATCGATACCCAGAGTTCGAGCGGCACGGCGCGGAACGGCTTGCCGGCAAGGTCGGCCGGGCTCTTGACCGGGAAGTTGGACGAGATCTGGCGGTCGCCCCGGTAGATGCGGCCGATGATGCGCACGCCCTGGGCGACAAGCTTCTCGTTGATCGCCTGGAGCGCCGGCGAGGTTGCCGGGTCGGTCGCCCTCAACGCGTGTTCGCCGTCCCGGTAGATGAAGGGGGCGTTGAACACCGCCACTTCCGGCACGAGGCGCGCGAGCGAGGCGAAGTCGTGATGGCCCATCTGGATGGACCCCATCCTGACCCCGTCGACCATCTCGGCGACGCCGCCGAGCTGGCTCGCCGGATAGACGGTAATTGTGACACCGTCGCCGGTCGCCGCGGCAATGCCCTTCGCGGCTTCGGCCGCGTAGATCGTCTGGATGTCGCCCTCGGCGCCGACATGCGCGTAGCGCAGCTCGGCTGAGACTGCCGCTCCGGTCATGGCGAGCGCGACGACTGCGCTGGTCATGGCACCGATGATCGTCCTGTGCAGCACGTGAAGATCCTCCCCGTTTGTTTATGTTTGTTGGTCAGGCCAGGTGGTCAGCTCTGCGGCCTCTGTGCGAAGACCGAGATCAGGCTGCGCCGGCGGAACTCGTCGCCGATCGCGAAATGGTCGCGCAGCTTGCGATCGGCAGCATCCGCGTCGCGGTCCATGATCGACAGGAACACCTCGCGGTGTGCCTCGACGAGGTACTCGACGATCCCGGGCTCCGAAACCGTCACCGCGCGCCTCTGGACATGGCTTCGGCGCAGCAGTTCGCCGATCGCGCCGTAGAGCGTGGCAAGCGCGTCGCTGTGCCCGGCCTCGACGATGGCCCGATGGAAAGCGAAGTCCGCGGCACCCCCCTCGACGGGATCGTGCAGCGTGTCCATCAGGCGGGTCAGGCTGGAGCCGATGCGATTCAGGTCGGTTTCCGTCGCGCGCTCGCAGGCGAGCCGGATCGCCTGGCACTCGATGGCTATGCGCGCCTGCATGACGTCATCGAGGATGTCGGGCTGCTGGGCGAGGCTGAAGGTGAAGAAGTCGGACAGCACGTTGATATCGGCCTGCCGGACGTAGGCGCCTTTGCCGTGGCGGATATCGAGAAAGCCGAGCATGGCCAGCGAGCGCAGCGCCTCGCGCAGCAGCGGTCGGGAGACGCCCAGCTTGAGCGCAAGCTCGCGCTCGCCCAGCAGGCGTTCGCCGGGCCTCAGCGAGCCGTCGAGCAGCGCGTCGCGGAAGAAGGCGAACACCTGCTCCGCGCCCGAAAGATCGTCGCCTTTGGCAAGAATGGTCGACACAGGCGGCCCTCCTCAAACTGGCCTTACACTGGTCAGACCACTAAACCGTGATCTGCTTCTGATTGTCAAGCGAGGGTTTCACGGACCAATGCTGCATTATGTTTTGCCGCAAAGGGCCTGCCATTCCGGATCGACAGCCTGCACAGCTAAGAATCTGTTCGCAGACGGTATGTGCCGGCTGGTGCCGACCGGGATGCTACTTCGAGGCAAATGAAGGCCGGCGCGCGGAGGGCAGCGGGCCATGTCCGCAGCCGTCTTCAATAGCCATCGGGCCAGCCGCATATGGGCACCGCCGCCAGAACCGCCAAAACCTCTCCGGCCCCGTGGGATGCTTTTGCCGACGTGGACGCCTTCGTGGACGAGGTGCTGGCGGAACTCACGGCCATGGCGGCAGACGGCACCCGGTCGACCCGCTCCGGGTTGTTTCTTCAATGACAACGGCCTCCGGGGCGACCGTTTCCCCGCTCCTCGGAAGCACCAACGCGGCTCCACCGTCCGCTCCACCACGGCCGGCGGTCCCGCCCGTTTTCCGGTCGTCGGTCGGAGGCAGGTCCTTTTTCGACGGCCAACGCATTTTGCATGTGATCCGGTGCGTTGGGGACTGTTTGCAGCACGAGGCGCCACAGTTGGAGCAGGAGTCTCATCAAACATGAGGAGACGGTAAGATGATGATTCGTGAAATGATCGGGGCGCATCCCGATGTAAAGGGAAATATCAACGATGCCCTGATCCAATACATCGAGGAGTGCTATTCCTGTGCCCAGATCTGCACCGCCTGCGCGGACGCCTGTCTGGCAGAGGATATGGTGAAGGGGCTCCGCCAGTGCATTCGGCTGAATCTCGACTGCGCGGATATCTGCGTGGCGACCGGTTCAATCGCGTCGCGCCAGACCGGGTCGAATGAAGAACTGATCCGCCTGACGCTCCAAGCCTGCGCGACCGCCTGCCGCCTGTGCGGCGCGGAATGCGACGGCCATGCGTCGAAACACGAGCATTGCCGGATCTGCGCGGAGTCGTGCCGCCGGTGCGAGCAGGCGTGCCAGGCCGCGCTCCAGAGCATGAAGGCTTGATCGGGCCGCATCCTGGAGGGTCGGCTTCCCGGCGATCCGGCAAGCCGACCCATCGGCGATTCGAAACGAGGAGAAACATGATGACGAACGACAAAGACGGCAAAGACAAGCCGGAATAGCCGGGCTACGCGCAGCGACAAGGCACCCGCGTCAAGACGGAGAACCTTGGCGATGCGCGATCGGACATTGGGGGCTGACCACACGACGCCGGAAAACTATGGCGCCGAGAAAGCGCCCAATCCCGGCCATCCGGTCTGATCGAGGGAATCCTTCCTGATCCAGACTGCCGTTCGCGTCGCAATGAAGGAAGCCGCGGGAGTTCCCGGACCGCGCGACCGACGTGGCCGGCAGCCATGGGAGGATGACGTTCCCGTTCCTGAAGGCCCGTTCCTGAAGGTGAGGAGTCCCGGCACTTGAAGGAATACGCTCCCGCCATGACCGTGATCGCCATAGGGATCGCGGGTTTCCTGCTCTATCGGGCGCTGGGCCGGTACAGTTTTGATGAGGTGGTTTCCTCGGTCGCCATGGTCCCCTGGACCCGCCTTCTGATGGCGGGCGGCTTCGCCGCAGCCAGCTATGCCTGCCTGACCGGGTTCGACGCCCTGGGCGTGCGGTATGCCGGGCGGTCGCTTCCCTACCGGAAGGTGGCGCTCGCCTCCTTCACCGCCTTGTCGATCGGGCACAATCTCGGTTTCGCGGCCCTGAGCAGCGGGGCGGTGCGCTACCGCTTCCATAGCCGCTGGGGATTGGCACCGATCGAGGTCGCGCAGATCATCGTTTTCTGCGGCGCCACCGTTCTCCTGGGCCTCCTGATCCTTGGCGGCACCGCGCTGCTGCTCCATCCGGGCTCGCGGAGCAGACGTCCGGGCTCGCTCGAGGAACCGTGATCGGGTTGGGCGCCGGCTGTCTCCGCCTGGCGGCGGCCTATATCGTGCTCGCGGCACTCATGCGGCGCCCCCTGCGGCTGCGCCGTTGGACCTTCAGGATGCCCGGTCTCCTTCTTCCGGTCGGCCGCGTGCGTAAGGAAACCGGGATGCCCTCTCGGGATTCGGGTGCTTCCGGGGGAACAGTGCCTGATGAGGCGGGTTCCTGCCGGATTCCCCCGCAGGATCCGGAGGGCAATCCGTCCGTCCCGTCGCCCGATGCCGGCCTAGACGCGGAAAAGCGGACCGCGTCAGATGCTTTCCAGCCAGCCGTGGGCGACGCCGTAGCGGACTATGTCCACCCGGGTGCGCAGGTTCAGTTTCTCGGACGCCCGCGCCTTGTAGGTCTCGACGGTCTTGATGCTCACATCGAGCCGGGCCGCGATCTCCTTGTTGCTGAAGCCCTGCGCCGTCAGCCTGAGGACCTCCGTCTCGCGCTGGCTGAGATGTTCCTTTTCCGATGACGCCGAACCGTTGTGCGCCGTCTCCGGAAGCGCCTTGTCCGCTATTTCCGGATCGAGGAAAACGCCTCCGGCCGCGACGGCGCGGATGGCCCGGACGAGATCCTCGGCCGCGGACCGCTTCAGGATATATCCCCTGACGCCGGCTTGCAGCAGCAGTTGGACGTAACCCCGGTCCTCGTGGACCGTCAGTGCCAGCAGCTTGACTTTGGGGCAGGTCTCCGCGACATGGCGGGCGATGTCCAGCCCGCTGAGATCGGGGAGGGAAATGTCGATGACCGCGATATCCGGAGCGGCCTGCCGGATCAACTCGATGGCGGCCCTGCCCGTGGCGGCGTCGCCGACGAGCGTGATCTCGGGCGCCGCCTGAAGCAGCGCCTTGATGCCGGCCAGGACCACGGGATGATCGTCCACCACTGCAACGCGGATGTCTGTCATGAGTCCGACCTCTGCTGCTTCTGTAGAACCGGGACCTGTACGTAGAGCGACGTCCCCGCGCCGGGCGAGGACTCGATCATCACCGATCCGCCGATCAGGAGCAGGCGCTCGCGGATGCCGGACAGGCCCAGCTGGGGGATCCCGTTCGCGCCTGCGGCGGCATTGTCCCCCAGGATGCCTGCCGTATCGAAACCCCGGCCGTTGTCCTCGATGATGATGCGGAGATGATTGGTCTTGCGCTCGAGCAATATGCTGACGAAGGAAGCGGACGCGTGCTTCAGCACGTTGGTCAGCGCCTCCTGCACGACGCGGTAGACGACGGTTTCCGTTTCCGCCGGGAGACGACCGTCGCTTCCGATCAACTGGATATCGACGGGAACTGCGTACCGCTCGCTCCAGTCCGCCGCATAGGTCCGCAGGGCCTTTTCCAGCCCCAGGTCGTCGAGTGCCGTCGGGCGAAGGTTGGCTGCGACACGATGCAGGTCGCGGCCGATTTCGGCGGTCAGGTTGCGCAGCCAATGAACCCGTTCGATCAGCGGCTTTGCCCCCGGAGCCTGTTCAAGCCCCTGTTCGAGCCCTTTCAGCCCGAACGCCAAGCCGGTGACGGTCTGGCCGACCTGGTCGTGCAGCTCGCGCGCGATGTGTCTCCGCTCGTCCTCCTGGGCCTGCGCCAGTTGCCGAAGCAGCGCGTTGTGGCGGGCATCGGCCTGCTTGCGATGGTCTATGTCGGCGATGACGCCCTGAAGAAGGTCAGGTCCGTCCTCCTCGATACGCTGGCATCTCCCGATGAGGCGAACCCAATGCACGCTTTCGTCCCGGCGAACCGTCCTGAACTCGATTTCGATCGGTCGGTCTCCCTGCAGGCACTGCTGGATCGCCTCGTCCACCCGGAGCCGGTCGTCCGGATGCACGGCATCCTGCATGTGCCGGCGCTGCCAGGCACTGATCTCACCGGATGGGGACAGCCTTGGAAGGCCGAGCAGCTCGGCCGCCCGGGCGCAGACCTCCAGCCTGTCGTTCTCGGCGTTCCAGCGCCATGTTCCCAGGGCCGCGGCCTCGAGCGCCATGGCGCGATGCTCCTCGCTTGCCTGCAGCATCAGGGTGGCCCTGGTCCGCTCGAAATGCCGCCGCTGCGCCATGTCGCGCGCCACCACGATGGAGAGGACCCCGGCCAGCACCAGGCTGAGGATGCCGCCGCCGGCCAGGAGGTATTGCGACTTCTCCACCGGTGCGTCGAGCAGTTCGCTGGATATGCCGAAATGCACCGACCAGCCGTCGGTATGGGGCAGCAGCTGATATGCCACCTCCACGTCGACCCCCTCCAGAGTCTTGCCGCGGTAGAAACCTCCCGGCGCGCGGGTGACGGCCTCCCGCGACGTCTCGCTCGCGGGACTGCCTATCGTGAAGCCCTCGTCGAGGGTGCGGGCCACGAGGTTGCCGCGCGCGTCGACCACGCCGCCGATCCAGCCCGCCGGTACGCCGGCGTCCCGCAGGATCGCGCTGATTGACTTGGGTTCGAACGCCACGGAGAGGACGAACCGGAGTTGGTTGTCCCGGATGACGGGAACGCGCAAAGCAACCAGTTGCAGGCCGGAAACCGGACCGATCGGGCCGATTCCGCTGACGGCAGGCTGCCGGGTCTGGACGACCTTGTCGAAGCTGGAACGCTCGGCGGAAGGTCCCAGGTCGCGCCCCAGGGGACGCAGCAGGTTGAGCACCTGGGCGCCTGAAGGATCGGCAAGTTCGACGGTGTGCCAGAGCGGATTGTCGGCTTCCAGGCGGCTTGCCTCGGTATAGAAGTTCCGAAGATCGTCGCCGTCGAGCGCGGTGGAGGCGGCCAGCCCCTGCAGTTTCCCCAGATGGTTCTGCAGTTCGGACGAAACCCGTTCGGTGACGTCCTCGACCCTTTCCAGTATGTCCCGGCGGCTGTCGGACCGCTTCTTTTCCGCGGAGAGATGGGACGCCCAGAGGCCGAACAGGAGGATGGGTATCGCGGCGGTCAGGACCAGCAGCAACAGCGGCTGGCTGGCGTTGTCGATGCCGATTCCGAAACCGGTCGGAAAACGCTTGGAAACGCTTGCCAGCATCGAGCGCCACCTCTTTGCGAGGTGCCCGGGTGGGATGTCGTCCGCGACGGTTCCGGGGGGCCGCCAGGTCATGGCAGATCCCTCGGCGACGGCCGCCGGGTGCTGCCACGGGGGATGTGCTCCACCTCGATCGACCTTGACATGTTCAATCCGCACGGTTTTCCGCAGATCGTCCATGATGGCATAACCGACATCCCTATGCTGAAAGGAGATACCCTCACGTCCGTCAGGATTTTCCTGACAGGCCCGCCGTCCGGCACGATCCTGCGCATGCCGCGTTCTAGAAACAGCAATGGCGTGCGATGCCGTCGGGGAACAAATGGAACAGACGGATCGGACCGATGTCCGGGGGCTTGCTCGTGCGTTCGGGGGCGCGATCGTCTTCGCCTTTCCGTTATTGATGACGATGGAGATGTGGTGGCTGGGCTTCTATCTCGATCGGCTGCGCCTGGCACTCTTCCTGGTGGTCAATTTCCCTGTGCTGATCGGTCTTTCCTACTATTCCGGCATCAAGGACACCTTCGACTGGCGCGACGATGTCGTGGACGCGCTCACGGCCTACATGGTCGGATTCGTTTCCTCGGCCGTCATGCTGGTCATGATGGGTATCATCATGCCCGACCAGCACTGGCAGGAGATCCTCGGCAAGATTTCCCTCCAGGCGGTCCCGGCCAGCATTGGTGCCATCCTGGCGCGCCAGCAACTCGGCGGCGACGAAAGATACGGGGACGAGACGGAGCAGCGCAAGGAAGACGCCTCCTACAGGGGGAGCTGTTCCTGATGATGGCGGGCGCGCTCTTCATGGCGTTCAACGTCGCTCCCACCGAGGAAATGATCCTGATCGCCTACAAAATGACGGAGTGGCACGCGCTGGCGCTGGCGTTTACCTCCGTCCTGCTCCTGCATGTCTTCGTCTATACGGTCGGATTCGGCGGGCAGGAGCGCCGGGAGGGCGCGTTCCTCGACGTCTTTCTGCGGTTTACCATCACGGGATACGCGATCGCCCTGCTGGTCAGCCTCTATGTGCTCTGGACCTTCGGGCGGACCGACGCCGTCGGCATCTTCGAGACCGCCAAGATGATGGTGGTGATCGGCTTCCCCGGCGCGCTTGGCGCGGCACTCGCCCGGCTCATACTGTAGGAGGAATCATGCGGAACGAGCCAGTATCCCGGGGGAACACCGATCGCCGGCATGGACGGGGTCGGCAACCGGTGCCGCCGCTGCAATGGGCGACGGCGCTGCTGGGCCTCGTCATGACGGTCGGTTCGATCGGCCTCATCCTCTACGATGCCTTCGATCAGGATACGCCGCCGAAGCTGCAAGCCCATGCGGAGCGGCATTCGAGGATCCATGGCCGCCATCTGGTGGAGTTCGTGGTCACCAACGACGGCGGCGCCACCGCCGCCAGGGTCACAGTGGAAGGCACTCTCGGCAGGGCAGGGACGACGTTGGAAACCGCTTCGGTCACCTTCGATTATGTTCCGGCGCATTCCCAGACGCGGGGCGGAATGCTGTTCGACCACGACCCCGGCACTAACGACGTGACCCTTGAAGCGAAGTCGTACACGGAGCCGTAACCGCGGGATGTTCCGGCGTCAGGGGTCCCCGGCCGTCGCGTCGTCCTGCGCGGACGGTATATCCAGGTTTTCCGACACGTGGTCCAGGGCCGTCCGGCATGCCCGGTTCCGTGCGAGTTCCGCCCCCAGCGAGGCGCCCAGGTCTATGGTCGGATCGGACAGCGTCCCGCCCAGCTCGATCGGGACGGCAATGCTGAAGAATTGGCGTTCCCTGGGATGGGGCGTGAAGCGCAGGTCGAGGGTCTCCTCGGCCAGATCGATCCGTCCCTTGCCCCTGATGGCGACCTCCTGCGTGGCGAAGATGAGGGTTTCCGGATTCACGATGCCGTCCGTCACGTTGAACGATCCGATCATGCAATCCACCGGTGTCGAATCGTCGGACGAGAACAACAGGTCGAGCACCTGGGTGAACGACAGGGCGAGGGCATTGACCAGCTTTGTATTGATCCGGCCGTCAGTTATGTAAAACCGTACCTGTCCATCAAGCCCGGCGGCGAGCGCGTCCGGCGAATTGCCGGCGCTGTCGAGCGTCATCGATCCCGAGACGAGGCCCTGGACCTTCTGCGTTACGCCGAGCGACGTCAGCAGGGCATCGCTGCTGATCCGCTCCACCGACACCTGCCCGTGAAGCGCCGGCGGCCGCGCGTTTGCGTCCAGGGTGGCCGTCGTGCGGGTCCGCCCCTCGGCGAAGTCGACGGCCAGCGGCTGGACCTTCAGCACCCCCTTGTCCAGCGTCGCCTCCATGTTCATGCCGGAGAGCGGCAGGTCGGTGCCGTTGAACTCCGCCACCTGGACGGAGAGACGGGCATCCACCGACTTCAGGCGGTCGAAGGGCAGGGATGTGGCGGGAATGAGCCCCCCATCACCGGAGCGGTCGCCCGCGGACTCGCCGCCGGAACCGTCGGGCGAGGACGGCGCCAGCCCGCGAAGTTCGTCCAGGGCGAGACGGTCGACGGAGAGGTCGGCGCGAACCATCGGCCGGTCGCCGGACAGGTCGAGGCTGCCCGAACCCGTGGCCCGGCTCGCGCCGACCACCGCCAGGAGATCGGCGACCCTCGCCGTGCTCCCCTCGTGATGGACATTCGCCTCCAGCCGGTGGTCGAGGCCCGGCGTGCCGGCCTGGACGCCCATCATCTCCAGGATCGGAGCCAAGCTGGCGCCATGTGCGCGCACCTGCAGGTCCGACGCGGGCGGGTTGTCCAGGGTGGCGGTGCCGGTCACCGACAGATCGGTTTCGGCGACGGTTCCCTCGATCCTGATCGGCACCGCGCCGTCAGAGGGCTGGTCATCCTTCCCGATGTGTATGCCGAGATCGAGCGGGACGTCGCGAACGCGGCCGTCCATCGCCAAGTCGGCCGCCACCGCCAGGGTTGACAGGATACGGTCGATCGTGCTCCCGCTGGCACGGAGATCCAGGCTGCCTCCGACCGTTCCCCGGGCCGGCACCGCGGTCCCGACCAGATCGAGAAGCGCATCCAGCGCCAGATCATCGAGTTCCGCGTGGGCGCTGTGCGATGCCGGCTGTGCCGCCGCATTGACCACGAGGCGTCCGGTCGCCGATCCGCCGGCTCCCGAAAGCTGGAGGGGATCCACGGTCAAGGTGCCCTCCGTCACGCGGGCCTCGGCGGTCAGGGACGAGACCGGCAGTTCGGACGATCGGATCGGGTCGGCGACCAGTCGGATGTCGCCGTCGAAACGGGTCAGCATGTCCAGCGGCAGCCCGGCGCCGCCATCCGGGTCCTGCCCGTCCGACGCATTCCCGGTATCCAGTCCGGCGGCGATCTCCCGTAGCTGGTCCAGGGCCAGGGGCGTGGCCCACAGGTTGGCCGAAACGGAGGGGCGCTGGCCGGACAGGTCCAGATCGGCGGTTCCCTGGACGGTGGTATCGCCCAGATCCATCGTCAGTTTTCCGACCTGCCACCGAGGGTGGGTTCCGCTCACCTCCGCTTCGACGCGCCAACCCGGCAGGGGCGCCATCCGCATGTTCAGGTACTGGAGGATGGTTCCGGCATCCGGGCCGGAACCGGTCAGCCGCAGATCCAGCCTAAGGGTACCCAAGGGATCGACCAACTGCCCTTCGGCCGTGAGCTTGGACCCCGCCGCCGCGAGGTCGATCCGCACGGGCGCCCCGTGGCCGGCGGCGGCACCTTCCGCGCGCAAGTCGTTCAGCGACATCGCGGAGCCGCTGACCTGGAGCGGCGGTGCATCCGGCGTTGGCGGATCGCTCGCTTCCGCGGTGGCCTGGATGGCGATCGGGCTGGCCGCGTCCTTCGCCTCGATCCTCAGCTGCGACAGCCGCCCGGAAGGGATGGTCCCGGAACCCGCGTCACGGTAGGTGACGGTTCCGTCGACGACGAGCACCTGATTGAGACCATAGAGATCGAGACCCGGTTCGAATGTCTTCCCACCGGAACCGAGGAGACCCTGCCAGGTGGTCCTGCCGGACGCGTCGCGTTCCAGGAACGCCTCGGGCTGCTCGACATCCAACAGCGGAATGGCCGGATCCAGTGCCAGCAGGCTTGCCGGATCCAGTCCGATGCGCAGCGTCGCGATATCGAGCAGGTCGGGATGGCGGGCCCAGTCGGGATTGTTCACCGAGATCCCGTATGCGGTCACGACCGTTGGGCGCCCCCAGTCGATGGTGACCGGCCCGCCGACGACGACTTCCCGGCCGGCAACCTTGGTTGCGGCCCATCCCGCGACGCCGGCAAGCCTCTCACCTTCCAGAAAGGTGATGGCGCTGCCGGCCATCACGACCAGCCCTGCGCATAGAGCGGCCAAGCCGAGGATCACGGCGGTTATCGTCCCGAGCATGCGGGCCATGTTCAGTCTCCCGTCACATCCTGGGAGGAGTAGGTATCTGACGACGGTGCCACCCGGAATGGACCCGGATGGCACGCGACTTCAAGGTTACTGCTTCTGCCCACCGGACTGCTGGGGCGAGGAGTTGCCGCTGCTCGCCTCCGACGAGCCGGTCGTGGCGGACGGATCGATCATCATGGTGATCTGATCGCCGTTCTGCGTCGTGCCGCGGGCGAGATAGGTCGCATCCAGGATCTGGACGTTCTGGAAGCCGGCCTTGGTCAGCGCCGTGCGGACCTGCTGCTGGCTCGCCAGCGGCGCCTGCTGGCCGCCGCCCGCCTGCGCGGATGCACCCTGTTGGTTACCCGGCTGCTGATTGCCCGACTGCTGCTGGCCGGAAGAACCGCCTTGGCTGCCGCCGCCGGAACCGGATGCTCCCATGGCCGCCGCCGGATCGACCACGAAGGTGACCTGCTCACCCTGCTTGGTGACGGCGCTGACGAGGTAGGAGGCATTGAGCACCTGGACGTCCTGGATGCCTGCCTGCTTCAGGCTGTTCTCGACCTCCTTGTAGCTCCTGGTCATGTCCTGCTGGCCGCCGCTCTTCTGGCTCTGGGCGAGGGCGACCGGCGAGACCGAAAGGGCCATTGCCACGACGGGAATTATGAGTGTACGCATGGGTTCTTTCCCTCCATCTGATTTATGTGATGACGAGCGTTCATTCTGGCCGCTCTTCCGCCTGATGCTGCGACGCCGTCGCCGCGATGCGCTTCTGTATACGGGACCGGTGCCCTTTCCCGCGGTGACGGCGGCCCAGCCATCAGGTCTGTCGGGGTAACAAGGCGGAGTGAGAATCACGGTGTCGGAAAATTCCTGACAGGCGTAAGGGGATTGCGATGGACGCGGAATGGTGCAAGCCCTGCAATCCGGCAGGCCTCTCACCGGGGCGGCGTTACGGGAGAGGGGGGACCGCCCCCTCGGCTGCCGCCTCTCTTGACCACGACCTCCGAATCCCGCATTCGGGCGAGCAGAAATTCCTGGCGGGGTGGCGGCGCGCCCGACGGGGACCCGGGGGGTGCGGAGTTCCAGTGCGCGTGCCGGCTTTGGACTCCGCACCAGGGCATCGCCGAGTGGAGCACGGTCCATGAATTTCGGTGTTTTCCAAGGGACGGTGCGGCAGGCCCGGCGGACGGCAGGGCGCCGCCGGTCGGCATCGCAGGCGGTTCCGCGGGGTCGGCTCCTGTCTCCAAGGGGGCGATCCCGTCGGCAGGCTGGCACGGGAGCTTCGCAGGCGCTCCGGCCCCGTCGGGCGGCGCGATCATCCTGTCCTTGCCCGTTTCCACGATCCGTTTAGGCTCGACGCCGAAGGAGGCCGATGCCTCGGCGTCCTGCTCTTCCCGGTCCGGGCGCTCCGAGGTCTGGTGAACGGGAGCCTGGTGCCGCATCGTTCCAGGGCGATCATTCACGGTCGCGGTCCTGAGATGCGCGGGGCGTATGCGGCCGGTGACCTGTTCACGCAGCTGGCTGCGCGCCCGGGACAGGCGCGAGCGGATCGTGCCGACGGACACGCCCAGCTCCGCGGCGGCATCCTCGTAGGAAATGCCCTCGACACCGCATTTCTCGATCAGCTGCCGCTGATCGGGCTTCAGATCCTGGATCGCCATCGCGGCATCCTGCAGTGCGACGCTATGGACCTGGGGAGCGTCTATGGAAACCTCGGCGATTTCCGGCTCCAGTTCCACTTCCACGATGCGCCGGCCACGCTGGTACCGGTTTATGAAAAGGTTGCGCAGGATCGTCATCAGCCAGGCCGGAAGATTGGTCCCGGGTTCGAACTGGTGTGCCCGGGCCAGGGCACGGAGGAGACAGTCCTGCACCAGGTCGTCGGCATCCGGTGGGTTTCGGGCCAGCTTCATGGCATAGCGTTTCAGCATGGGAATATGCGGAACGACATCCACGGTCAGAACTTGATCCATGTTTTGGACTCCCGGTTGCTCCAGCTTTGCGGTGGACCTGCGAAAAGACCCGGTCTCTATTTTCGATTCCAGTTTGATTCAGTATTCTGGTTGCATTTTTCTTGGATAAAACTGAACACACCGCATGATTATCCCGGAATTGGAAAGGTTTTTACTTCTGCCCTGGGTCGATTTTGTATTGGTGTAATTGGATACCGTCATCGATATTTGGATTTTTTTAGGTTTGTCACCGATGACATCCTATATTGAATTCCTTGGGCCTGATTGACAGTCGGGCATTTCGGCACGCCTGTCGGGAAAACCCTGACGAAGGCGTGGGGATCTTCCCTCTCTGGGAGGAGCACGGCACCGCCGCGCGACCGTCCCATCCCAAAGCCTTCGGGGACCATTCCCCTGGGTTTGTGAGGAGCCCACCCGGCGACGGCTGGGTTCATGGCCGCGAAATCATGAGACCAGGGGGCGCCTGCGTTGTTTGAAGCATATGGCGGCACCCTTTAGGTTTTTGATCCTGCGGGTTGCCTTGCCTCCTACCCCGCACAAGGAGACCAGTCATGAAAGCAGTAACCTGCTTTGCCGCTGCAGCCATCGCTCTCGGCCCGTTTACCGCCGTGGCCGCGCAATCCACTGGCAACGCGCCCGATCAGAACCCGAACATGTCGGGTGATCTTCCGCAGGACAGCCTCGCCAAGGAACGTCGCGGCGCCCTGGGCGAGAACCCGGAACCGGTGACGCAGAAGGGTGCGCGCGGGGACCAGCCCGGCAGCGAGACTTCGACCACCGCCGATCTTCCGGACGGAAGCCTGGCCGGGAAGAGGAGGGAAGCGATCGGAACGCCCCCGGAACCGGTCGTTCAGGGTGGCGCGAAAGACGCCGCAAAGAACAAGTAGGCTCCGCTGCCGCGGTGCCATAAACGAAACCCTTCGGCCCGGTGCGCTTCTTCGGTTCGGCCAGGTGTTGTTTCTCGACCATCGTACGGTCCGCCGGCGGATGCCGTTCTTTCCCGCCCGCCCGCCCGGGCGGACCGATCCGCCTTCAACCGGACGACCTGAACAACGAAGGGTCCGCACGGCCCCGGGACGCGTGGAAGCCGGCCGGTCCGGTCCGGCGGAGCTCTGGCCCCTGGCCGCCGGGCTGCTGCTGCTCGCCCTCTTCTGGTTCCGGCCGCTTCCCGACCGGGCGCGGGGCTCCTTCGCGGCGCACATGGTGATGCACATGGTGATGCACATGGGCGTCCTCGCAGTCGCGGCGCCGCTCCTGGCCGTTGGCATTGCGTGCACGGTTCCGCGCCTTGTCTCCTCGTTTCCGCTTGCGCTGGCGATCATGGCCCCGGCGGTGGAGTTCGTCGCGGTCTGGACGTGGCGCGCCCCGGCGCTGCACGATGCGGCCCGGGTGGAACCCACGTTCCTCGTCCTGGAACAGGTGTCCTTCCTCGCCGCCGTGGAGAGGATCGCCTTGCAAGATCTCGTCCTGCACCAGTTGCCACGGCGCCGAGGGACGCCGGAAGAACGACCATTATCCCTATCTCGCCGGCCAGCCCGAATGGTACCTGAAGACGCATCTGCATCTCTGGAAGGACAAAGGAGCGGGGCGGCACGCGCTTTAAGCACCTGATGACCGAAGTGGCGGAAGGCCTGACGGACGGGCAGATCGACGCCGTCGCCACCTGATATGCGGAGCAGCCGCTGGGGCGCTGACGCCTCCGTTCAGCCCTGTCCCGCTGCGGTGACGCGCGTGCCTGATCGGTGAATGTCGCGCTCGTGGATGATTCCGACCAGGCGGCGGGTCTCCCGCCCGTCCACCACCGGCAGCCAGGGCAGGTCCCGCTCCGCCATCAGGGCCAGGGCCGCGCGCGCCTCGTCGTCGGGCTCCAGCACGGGGACGTCGGACCGAACCAGGGCGTCGGCCGTGAGGCTTCCGGAATTCCGGGCCAGCGCCGCCGCCAGGTCGATCGGCGCCACCATCCCCGCGAGCCGGCCGTCGCCGGACACGACCAGCACCCGCCCGCCGGGAGCGGCCCGGCAGGCCGACAGGATGTCGCCGACCCCGGCGTCCGGGGAAATGGCATGGTCGGACGGCTGCAGGATGTCCCCCACGCGGACGGCCCTGGATCCTCCCGTCCCGCGGCTGGGGGTGACGGGGACCAGCCCGCGCCGCTCCAGCTGGAGTTGGAAGATGGAGCGCCCGTTGAGCCGCCCCATGGTCATCGCGGCGGTCACGGTGCCGACCATGACGGCCGTGGTGACGCCATAGTCCGCGGTCATCTCGAACACGATCAGGATGGTCGATATGGGCGCGCCGAGCACCGCGCCGGCCACGGCGCCCATTCCGACCGTGGCATAGGTTCCCGATCCGGAAGCCAGGTCCGGCGACACCGCCGCCACGGCCAGCCCGAACGCACCGCCGCCGAGCGCGCCCACGGCCAGCGACGGACTGAACACCCCGCCGGAGAAGCCGCTGCCCAGCGACAGCGCCGTCGCCACGAGCTTGGCCAGCAGAAGCGCCGCCAGCAGGCCGAAGGGCAGGGCGCCCTGGAGCGCCCGGTCGGTCACCTCGTAGCCGACGCCCAGCACTTCCGGGAACTCCAGCGCCAGGAGCCCGACGCCCAGCCCGCCCACGGCGGGGCGGGCCCAGCGCGGCAGCCCGACTTTGGGAGACCAGGCATCGAACAGGCCGTCCACCAGGAAGATCGACCGGACGAACGCCAGGGCGAGGGCGGCCGACGCGAAACCGAGCAGGGCGAAGACAGGCAGCTCCCACAGGGTACCGACCGGGGTCGCGGGCAGCATGAAGGCCGGGAAGTCGCCGTACCACGCCCTGCCGATGGCGGTGCCGGTGACCGAGGCCAGCACCACGGGGGCGAAGGCCGCCACGCCGTACTGGGCGACCACGACCTCGATGGCGAAGAACACGCCCGCGATCGGCGCGTTGAAGGAGGTCGCGACGGCGGATGCCACGCCGCAGCCGAGCAGCGTGCGCCTCAGCCCCGATGACAGTCGGAGCGTTTCGCCGAACCAGGACGCGAGAACGGCTCCCAGGTGAACGACCGGTCCCTCGCGCCCGACGGAGGCGCCGACCCCGAGCGCCCCGGCGGATGCCAGGGCGGCGGCCAGTCCGCTCCGGAAGGGCAGGCGGCCCTTGGCCCTGCCGGCCTGAGCGATGACGTCGGGAACTCCCATGGGTCGTCCTCCCGGCAGGAACCGATGCTGGAACAGGCCCAGCAGCAGCCCGCCCGCGCAGGGCGCCAGCAGGATGTGCCACCACGCCAGCTGTTCCAGCCTGTCCAGGATCTGAAGGCCCCCGGTGCCGTAGGCGAGGCTTTGGAAAATCGATATGGCGGTCCGGAACACGATGGCTGCGCCCGCGGCCACCCCGCCGACCAGCACGGCCAGGACGGCGAGAAGCAGCTGGTCGTGCCGCATCAGCCGGCGCAGGCGGACCAGGAGACGGACGGGAGCCCGGCGGGCCGCGTCGATGACGGGGTGCAGACCTCCCGGGATGGTTTTCCGATTGTCGCCGGCCGGCGGTCCTTGCTTCAAATCGATGTAACCCCTTGAAACCCGGCCGGGAGAATAGGGCGGCGACTGTCCATCAGTCCACCTCCCGGTGGTCACGCCGGCCCCGCCCGGACGCCGACGGCGCGGAACCCATGGTCCTCCCGTCAGTTCAAGACTTGACCCGATTGCGAAGGATTCCCAGATGACCAAGTGCGCAAGAACCCCGCGACTGCCCGCGACCCATCGGCTTGCGGCGATCGCAGCGGCGGGATTGCTGGCATGCCTGATCGCCGTCCGCGCCGCCTCCGGCATGGAAATGGGCGACTTGGCCACGCTTCGGACCGCGGCCCTCGACCTGCTCAACCAGGATCGCCGCGAGCACGACCTGCCGCTTCTCGAACTGGACGACACGCTGAACGAGGCTGCGCAGAACCATGCGGAGGACATGCTACGCCGGGACTACTACAGCCACACGTCGCCGGAAGGGGAAACCGTCATGGACCGCTATCGCGCCGCCGGCGGCAGTTCCTCTAGGGTGGTCGCGGAGAACATCGCGCGGTGCGAAGGCTGTCCGCTGCCGCCCGACCGCTCGACCGTCGAGCAATTGCAGCGGGGCTGGATGAACAGCCCGGATCACCGCCGCAACATCCTGGCTCACGGCCTGGAGCGCTTCGGCTTCGGCATCGCCGGCGATACCGGGCAGGGCCTCTACGCCGTCCAGAACTTCGCCGGTGCCGGTACCCCGCGCCGCGCGGGCGGGGAGGCCGCAGGCGGAAAAGGCGACGCGCCGGCGCGCCGCATCGGGCCGGAGGAAAGGCAGGCCCTGGCGCTCGACCTGATCAACCGCGCCCGGAGGGAGGGCGGCGTCGAGCCGCTCTCGGGCGCTCCGGCGCTGGCCGAGGCCGGACGCGAAGCCCTGGACGAGGGGGGAGGCGGCCAGCCGCTGGACGTCTCCCCGTTCCGCCATCTGACGCGGGACGCCCGGGCGCGCTGGCGCGACTTCTCCAGCGTGGCCGGACGGTGCGGCGGCTGCGGGACCGAGCCGACGGACGCGGACGTCCGGTTCTTCGTCGGCCAGTGGCTGGACCAGGCGGACTATCGCCGGACGCTCCTGGATTCCGCCTACACCCATGGCGGCTTCGCGATGGCCGCGGACGGCAACGGCGGCAAGGCGGCCCTGATGGCGCTGGCCGGCCGATAGGGAGCGACGCTCCGGCGCCGGCCCGTCACTTGATCGCGAAACCGGACGCGTAGGGCAGCCACAGGATCAGCATCGGGAACATGATCAGCAGGGCCAGCACCACGAGCAGCGTTCCGTAGAACGGCAGCAGCGCGCGGACCAGCTGCTCCATCCTGACCTTCCCGATCCCGCACCCGACATACAGGACGGTGCCCACCGGCGGGGTCAGCAGCCCGATGCCCAGCAGGTACGACATCAGAACCCCGAAATAGACCGAGTCGATGCCGCCCGCCTGGATGATCGGCAGCATGATCGGCGCCAGGATGACCATGGCCGGGGTAAGGTCCATCACCACGCCCACCAGCAGCAGCAGGGCGCTGAGCATCAGCAGAATCCAGTAGGGGTTCGTGGTGATGCCGGTCATGCTCTGCACAAGCGTCTGCGGCACCATCGAGGTGGTCAGGAACCAGGCCACCACCGTGGCGGTCGCCAGCAGGAAGAGCACCATGCCGGTCAGGCGCCCGGTGTTGATCAGCATGCCCCAGAGGTCGCGCACCTTGACCTCCCGGTAGACGAAAAGGGAGATCACCAGCGAATAGAACAGGGCCGCCACCGCGGCCTCGGTCGCGGTGAAGACGCCGCCGAGGATCCCGCCGACGATGATGACGGGCAGGATCAATCCGAGGGAAGCCTCCTTGAAGGTCTGCCAGAGCCGGCCGAGGGAGAACCGGGTGGTCTTGCCCGCATGGCTGGTCCGCGCAGTCAGGAACGTGGTGATCATCAGGGCCAGCCCGATCACCAGGCCGGGGATCAGTCCCGCGATGAACAACAGCGCCAGGATGCTGGCGAACAGCATATCGATGATGCGGAAGAGCAGGGGCAACGGTTCGGCGCCGCCGCCCTCGTCCAGGTCTTTTTCCATGGTTCACCTTGATGTACGCAGCGGGATGTCACGCGCCGGGAACGTGCCGGCCGAGCGTCGTCGGCCGGCATTCGCCTCACTTGGTCGCGGCGCTTTCCTCCGCTCCCTCGGCGATCTTCTGGACGCGATCGACGAGATCGGTGCCGATGCGCGGCGCCCACTGGTCATAGACCGGCTTCGTCGCCTCCCGGAAAGCGGCGCGCTGCTCGGGCGACAGTTCGGCGATCTGCATGCCGCGCTGCTTCAGCTGGGCCTTGGACCAGTCGTCGTACTCGGCGCTGATCTTCCGCTCGTACTGGGCGCTCTTGTCCGCCGCTTCCTGACGACCTTCCTGTAGGGCTCGGGCAGAATGTCCCAGACCCGCTGGGAGAACATGATGATGAAGGGCGTGTAGACGTGCCTGGTCTCGGTGCCGTAGGGCTGGACCTCGAAGAAGTTGGAGGTCAGGATCGTGCTCCACGGGTTCTCCTGGCCGTCGATGACCCCCTGCTCCATGGCGCTGAACACCTCGCCGAACGCCATCGGCGTCGGGTTGGCGCCAAGCGTCTTGCAGATGTCGACCTGCACCGGGTTCTGCATGGTCCGGATCTTCAGCCCGCCGACGTTCAGGCCGCCGACGTCCGCCGGCTTGGTCACCGGCCGCACCTTGTTGGTAAGCTCGCGGAAGCCGTTCTCGGCGAACGCCAGCGCCTTGATCCCGGTTCCCTCGAACTTGTCCAACTGGTCCTGGCCCAGGTCGCTGTCCATCACCGCGTAGGCCGCCTTGCGGTCCCCGAACAGGAACGGCAGGTCGAACACCTGCAGTTCGGGCACGAGGGAGGCTGCCGGGGACGTGGATGGATAGGTCATTTCCAGCGTGCCGCTCTGAAGCGCCTGCATCATCTGCGCGTCGTCGCCGACCTGGCTGTTGGGGAAGATCTGGACCTTGAGCTTGCTGCCGGTGCGCTTGTCCAGGATGTCGGAGAAATACTTGACCGACCGGTACTGGGGCGACGTCTCGGCCAGGCCGATGCCGAACTTCAGGGTCTGCGACGGAAGGTCTCCGGTGACCACGTCGCCGGTGATCTCGGGCGGCGGCGAGAGTTCCGGCGCGGCCGGCGCCTGGGCGGATTTGCCCGATCCCTGGCCGGGCGCCCCGAACTGCGCGAACGCAGGTTACGCAGCCAGCGACATGGCCACTCCGACGGCCAGCGACGCGAACCTGGTGAGCATCGTTTCCTCCTCGTGTTTCTTCTACTTCTCTGAGCAACTCTTTGGAAAACCGGCCATGTGCCTGGACGGTCCCCCGCTTTTTAAGCGAGTTCGACCTTCCGTGGGATGGACGGGCGGGAGCCGCCCGATGCGGCTCACGGGTTTCCGCTGCCCGCGGAACGGGCACGCTCTTCAGCGTTGGCGGCGTGCGGTGGGGTTTCCGTCTGCCGGTCGAGCATGGCCGACAGGATCCGCAGGTTGGCCGCGAATCCGAGAGCCATGGCGCCTGCGTAGATGCCGGCGAATCCGCTCAGCAGAGCGGCGCCGACCGCTGTCCAGCCGTCCAGCGAGAGCGCCAGCCCGGTCGCGGTGACCAAGCCGCGCCGACCGCAGCATAGCCGATGATGGCGAGGGTACGGGCAATCGCGGGCATCCAATCCTCTTTCTGGCGTCGCCCTGCGGCAACAGTCCGGGGATCACCCGGATCCCGGGAGTGGCGGTCGAGGCGAATCCGCGAAGATTGGAACCCGGACCACGGACCGGAGTTACGCCAACGAAAGCAATTTGTTTCGAGGAAACCATGCGAGCCATCTTTCTACCGGCGCTGATTCTTGTCGCGGCTTCGTTGCAGACGGCGCCTGTCATGGCGCAGGCGACGGGCGGGCAAACCATGACCGACGTCGCTTCCGCCGCTAAAAGCGCTGCCGGGATGCTCGGTTCCGCCGCCCAGGACAAGCTTCTCGTAAGGGACATGCTGGGCGCCGGCGTGTCGGGGCCGGGCGGCAAGACGGTCGGAACCGTGGACGACCTGGTCGCCATCCCGGGGGGCCGGATCGTGGCGGCCATCATCGCGACCGATGCGGCCGACATGGGCCGCATCCCCGTGCCGTTCTCGATGGTGAAGGTCTCCCGTACCGCCGGCAAGCTCGGCCTCGCCCTTCCCGTCGGACTGTCCGAATTGAAGAACATGAAAGAAATCCAGGCGCTCGCTGCCGTGACTCCCGGAATGAAATAACTCCGCAGCGGAATGACGCCATAGCAGGGGGTCCTCCATGGCCCGCCCGATGCTTTCCCTTTTGATGGTCGCCATGCTCGGCGCAGCGCAGAGCGCCGCCGCGCAGGATCCCGTTTCCCCGCCGCGCGAGGAACCGGTGGCGATCGGTGACTACAGTTATGACGACTTCTACACCGGATTCAGACTCAGCCGGCTGATCGGCCTTCCCGTCGTCGGAGGCGGGGAAAAACCCGTCGGCACCATCGCGGACGTCACGATCGGTTTTCCCGGCGACCTCGAATGGGTCGTGATCCAGCCCGGCGCCGCCGCACCGCCGATGGAGGGTGGCCGGTTCAGCCTCGGCTGGAACATGGTCGAGGTGAACGAGGAGTTTCGAACGGCCGAAATACCCCTGAATGCGAAGAACCTGCAGGAAACCGCTCCCGGCCAGCCGATCGGACCGGTGGAGCGTCCCGAGAGCGTCGCCCGGCAGTGGCATGTTTCCGAACTCGTGGGCTCGGCCCTCGAGATCGACGGCGACGTGCCGGTCGGCACGGTGGAAGATCACATCGCCGGCAGCGACGCCGCCTTGAAGGCCGTGGTGTTCCGGGATGCCAAGGTCGGCACCCTCCGCGCCGTACCCTGGCGCTCCGTCGTGGTGGAGCCCGGGGGCAGGATCCTGACGGTTCCGCTGACGGAACAGGTGATCGCCGGCCTTCCGGCTTTCGACTACGCCAAAATGACCGAAGCCCTTCCGGATTGAGTATCCGTCGCCGTCCCGAAGGATGCGACAAGGGTATCTGGGGTCGAAAAAGGCTGGAACGGGGCGGCACCCGCGGAGTTAGCCGGATACCACGTGAGGAGCCGGTACCCGGCCTCCTGGATCGAACACGCGATTACTTGGGTTCCTCGCTCGACCCGAGTCGCCGGTGTTCGGAGCAGTATCGAAACTCATCCGAAAACACCGATCGAGGAACATTTGATGTTCGTCTCTCCATCCCTCATGCGAGCCTCGCGGCACTGCGTGCTCGCCTTGTCCCTGACCCTGGCCGGTGCCGGCACGGTATCCGCCCAGCAGGCCAATGCCCCGGCAAGCTTCGCCGACCTGGCACAGGCCAAGCTTCCCAGCGTTGTCACCATCACCGCCACCTCCAATGAACGGTCAGGCGAGGAAGAAGGCGGGAGAGGACCCGGGTTCGGCCTGCCGCCGGGCTTCCCGCAGTTCGATCTTCCGCCCGGCATTCCGTTCGAGGATTTTTTCCGGCGCTTCGGTCCGGGCGGGAACGGCGAGGGGCCGCAGCAACCTTCCCGGCCGGCCACGGCGCTGGGATCCGGTTTCATCATCGACCCGTCCGGTTACGTCGTGACGAACAACCATGTCGTCAGCAAGGCCGACGAGGTGAAGGTCGTGCTGCAGGACGAGCGGGAGTTCAACGCCAGGATCGTCGGTACCGATCCCAAGACCGACCTGGCGCTCCTGAAGATCGACGGCGTGGGCTCGCTGCCGGCCGTGGCTTGGGGAAACTCGGAGCGGATGCGGATCGGCGACTGGGTGCTGGCGATCGGCAATCCCTTCGGGCTTGGCGGCACCGTCACCGCCGGCATCATCTCGGCCCGCGCGCGCGACATCGGGGCCGGGCCTTACGACGACTTCCTCCAGACCGACGCGGCGATCAACCGGGGTAATTCCGGCGGCCCCATGTTCAACATGGCGGGCGAAGTGATCGGGGTGAACACCGCGATCTTCTTGCAGTCGGGCGGCAACATTGGCATCGGCTTCGCCGTCCCGGCGGAGGTCGCCCGGCCGATCATCGCGGAACTGCGGGAGACCGGCAAGGTGACGCGCGGCTGGCTCGGCGTCGCGATCCAGCCGGTCACGCCGGAGATCGCCGAGGCGCTTGGCCTCGATCAGCAGCGTGGCGCCCTGGTCGCGCAGGTGACGCCGGACAGCCCGGCGGCCAAGGCCGGGATCGAGCAGGGGGACGTCATCACCCAGTTCGACGGCCGGCAGCTGGAAGGCCCCCGCGAACTCAGCAGGACGGTTGCCCAGACCGATGTCGGCAAGCAGATCAGCATCACCGTGCTTCGTGACGGAAAGAGCCGGACCCTGGACACGACCATCACGCAGCTGGAGGAGACCCTGTCGGCCGAGGCGCAGCCGCAGGGCGAGAGCGGCAGCGGTCAGGAAGGCCCGCTCGGGCTGACGCTGGCCCCGGTGTCGCCGGAAATGCGCAAGCGCTTCGACCTGGGTTCCGACGCCAGCGGGGCGGTGGTCGTACAGGTCAAGCCCAACAGCCCGGCGGCGATGCGGGGCCTGCGTCCAGGCGACCTGATCACCCAGGCGGGCCGTCATAACGTCGATGGACCGAGTGACGTGGCGAACGCGGTCAAGCGGGCGCGCGATGCCGATCAGGACCATGTGCTGCTGCTGCGTCAGCGGGACGGGAATTCCATCTTCGTGCCGCTGCCGATCAACGGCCAGACAGGCTGATTCCGGTCCGGGCCGATACCGTCCGAGGACGGCGGTACGATCGTTGGAAAGCGTGTGAACCGCGCCGGCAGTGCCGGCGCGGTTCCGGTCGTTCGTCGGAGCGTTCAGGTTTCATCCCGTTCCAGGACATCCTCCACATAGGCCATGCGGATCAGAACGATGCCGGCCGCCGCGAGGGGCGTTCCAAGCATCAGCCCGAGCGGGCCGAGCAGGGCGCCGAACAGGACGAGGGAGGCGATCGTGAGGGCGGGCGGCAAGGCGACCGTTTCCTGCTGGATCAACGGTGTCAGCAGGTAGCCCTCGACCAGCTGCACGACGACGTAGAGAAGCGAGACGTAGAGCACCATGGTCGGGCTCTGCACAAGCCCCAGAAGCAGGGCAGGGATGGCCGACAGGATCGCGCCGACATAGGGCACGAAGGTCAGCACGGCGGCCAGCAGCGCCAGCGTCAACGCCAGCGGAATGCCGAGCAGCCAGAGGCCCAGGCCGGTCAGGACGCCGGTCGCGATCATGGAGATCCCCCGGCCTATGAGCCACCATTTCAGCAGGCGTCCGAGTTCGTCCAGGATCCGGTCGACGCGGGGCCGGTAGCTTGGCGGAAACAGCCGGATCAGGCCGCTCCTGTAAAGTTTGGTGTCGAGCGCGAGGTAAAGCCCGATGAAACAGACGACCACCAGCGTTCCCAGGAAGCTCATGACCGAGGATGCGGCGCCGGAAAGCCTCCCCAGGATCGATCCGCTGTCCAGGTCGAGGCGGTCCGGATCGAGCTGGCGGAACAGCGTCCCGCTCCAGGAATAATTCGACAGCCCTGCCCGTAGCTGGTCGATGGATTGCGGGATCGCCTGCCAGAGCTCGTCGACCTGGGACGCCAGGCGCGGAGCGAGAAGCCAGCAGGTCAGCCCGATCAGAAGGATCAGGGCCAAGGTCACGATGAGGACGGTCCTGCCGCAGCTCAGGCCCGTTGCCCGGGCGAGCTGGTCGCCGAGAGCCCTGAGCATGATCGCGACCAGGATGCCGGTGAATCCGATCAGCAGGAAGCCGCCGGCGATCCACACCGCCAGCAGCGCCAGCGCCGTCAGCGCGATCCACCGCAGCGTCCTGGCGGTCGGGGAACTCGTTCCGATGGATAGATCGACGTCTTTCACGAGCACATCATCAATCAATCTATTTCTACTTCATCGAAGCGGATCGAAGCGCGAAAGTTCCCTTGGACTGGAGGTCTCTTTGGAGGCGACTGGCGCATCCAATACAAAGCCTGGCCCTTTCATCGACAATCGGCTTCGCCATTGGCGTGACCCGATGAAATGCCCCACTTTTGCCTGAATTGATTTTGCGACGAGGAGCGCGCCCGAGGGTTGCCCGAGAAATCTCAATTGGGAGGTCTTGCAATCAACCGAGGAGTGAAGCCATGCGCAAGCTTTCAGCCGTGTTCGTCGCCGCCCTGTTCGCCGCCGGTACCGCATTCGCGCAGGACGACGGCCTGATCGACCGCGGAACCTTCGATATCAATCTCGGCGACGCCGGCATTTTCGGCGAGTGGGACGATGACGGGAACGGGATCATCAACGATACGGAGTTCGCCGCAGGCTCCTAGGACTGGGGCGGAGACGAGCAGCTCTCGTTCGGCGACTGGGACCTGAACGGTGACGACGGCATGCTTGCCGAGAACGAGTGGGGCGACTGGGAAGAGGACGGACTGTTCTGAGGCACGCCCCGGAACCGCCGCATGACCGGTAGCAACCCTGGCTCTTCCGCCAGCGGTTCCTCCGCGACAAGGGTTCGATGGCCGGCCGCGAGCAGCTTCGGTCGGCCATCGAGTGACGACAGGAGTTCGCGCATGCTCGGCAAAGCGCCTGCATTCGTCTTCGCTGTCCTGGGAGCGCTGATCGTGACAGCCTGTGCTCCGACGGACTTGCCTCCGGCCAGTCCGGTGTCTTCCGACGACGCCTCCCTGTTCCGCGAGCCGACCCTGCGCGACCCGCTGGGGTACAGCAGCGGCCCGGTGGACAGGGCTCCCTATACCACGGAACTCGACGGCCAGGGCTTGCCCGGACCGTCGGAGACAGTGGACGACAATGTCCGTTGAGAATGTCCGTCTGGCGATGGCGCTCTGATCGGAAGCGGGCCGGACAAGCCAAAGCCCCTCTTTAGTCGTGGCCGGACTTGATCCGGCCATCTTTCTGCGGGCCTCGCCGAGGCGCGGTCCTGCGACAACCGGCTTTTTCCGAACCGGCTTTCTACGGCGGCATGTTTCAGTCGGCGTCGACTTCGTAGGCCACGGCCCGGCTTTCGTCCTCGATGACCACCTGGTCGATGCAGGACGTCGCCGTGGCGTCTCCATAGGTGCAGGTCGCCGACGTCACGACGATGATGGCGATGTCGCCGCAGGCCGTCCCCAGGGGGATCAGTCGTCCCGCTCCAGACCTGGTGCCGGTCCCCGCGGTACCTCGCCGATATCGCTTTCGTTCTCCCGCAGCCCCAGGCCGGCGCCACGCGGCTGGCCTTCGTCCTCGCCGGCCAGCATCTGCTCGTCCTCGCCGGTTCCGATATCGACCTGATCCGACAGTCCGCGGCCTTCCCGCTCGGGGATCACGCCGCGATCCTCCGTCAGGCCGACGGACGGCTCCTCGCCGTCGTCGGAAAAAATCTGTGCCTGCACCGTTCCCGCGCCGATCATGGTCAATACGGTTGCGATGCCGGCGATGCGGTGAAACGCATTGCTCATGTCCCGCTCCTGTGATGCGAAATGCGTCCTGATGAAGGTTCCGCTGCCGCCGGCGATGGCGGGCTGATGCGGCCGGCCCGCCTGCGGGGCGTCGGCATTGGGCGGGACTCGGTCGCCAAGCAGGTTTCCGGCCGGGCCTTCCGCTTCGCGCCCGGCTCCCATCCGCCCGGTGTCGAGGGGCTCGTCGAGCTTTTCCTCCTTGGGAAGGCCCCTGCCGTCAGGCCGGCGAGCACCGCTCCGACCGTCAAGGACATGCGTATCATCGAATTCTCCCCATCGGTGTCTGCGGAATAGCCGTGCGGATCGGGCAGGGGCGGAAACCCGGCAGGAAGTACCGCGATTTCATCTACCGGGCCGACGCGGTTTTCAGATACCGCTGGATGTCCTCCAGCTTCTCGCGGCAGGCGACACTGTCGCCGTCGGCATAGTTTTCCCAGACCTGCATCATCTTGCGGCGGGCGACCAGTTCCTTGTCCAGAGGCAGCTCGTCGATCCCGTCGGTGATCTGCTGCCAGCCGGCGGGCTGGCAGGTTCCCATGGCGCTGTACTCGGAGGAACCGCCGCCCGAGGATTTCTGCTGCGCGGTCCTCTGCACCGACCCGGACGCTCCCGACCCGGACGAGCCGGTTGCGGATGAGCCCGATGCGGACGAGGGGGCCGGAACGACGACGGCGGCCGTGATCGGTTCTATCCCGATGATCTCGCCGGTGATGGGGTCTATCGTGACGAACACGTTGTCGCCGCGAATGGTCTCGACCTCGGCTACGTAGCTCGCTCCGACCTTGCCGAAATTCACCAGCCTAGCGAAGCCGAGCACGCCGAACTGATTGAGGAGCGTCGTCTGAAGCAGTTCGAGCTTGCGCTGTTCCGGACCGGAGCGTTTCTGGATGTACTGCTCCAGGTTGGTGCGGGTCGAGGGATCGCCTTTCGGCGGGCTGCCCTGCTGCTGGGCCAGGGCCGGCACTGTCGTTGCGATGACCAGCGCGGCGATGCAGGCTGAAGTGCGTTTCAACATCATTCCTACTCCATCGGTCCTTGCTCGGTTGTCAGTTGAAGGCGGGAGCCGGTTCGGGCGGGGAGGGGCGGATCCCGGCGACCGCCGCTAATCCGCCCAACCTCGCGCCGCCTGCCCGGTTCAGCGTTCCGTCAGGTCGGTGTTGAGTGTAGTCAGCGCGCCGCGGGAGCTGTGTCGCCCGGCGTCTGGTTGAAGGAGGTCATGCTTTCGTCCATCTCGAAGGAGGGCATGTCCTGGACCTGCTCCTTGGTGAGGCCCGAGATCTGCACATCCTCCTGTCCCTGGCCCATCTTGAGCCGGGACGCGTCGATGGCGACCTGCTTCTCGCCGATGCCGAGGAACCCGCCGACTGCGACGATCACCCGCTGGGCCTTCCCGGACTGCGGGTCGATCAGGACGTCCTCGATCTCGCCGAACTCCTCGCCCTGGATACCGACCAGCTGCTTCCCGATCAGGGTCTCGGCACGGATGCCGTCCGGCGCGTCGGACCGGGGCGGCGGGCTCGCCATCTGTGCCTGCTGGCCGCCGGCCTGTCCGGCCTGCTGGCCCTTCTGCTGGTTACCGGCCTGCTCGACCTTCACCTGCGGCTTGCCGCCCTGCTGGACATCGACCTGCGCCTCGCCGGTCCGCTTGACGTTGACCTGCGGCTCGCCGGCACGCTGGACGGTGACCTGGGGCTCGCCCGCGCGTTCGACGTTCACCTGGGGCTTGGCCTGCTCGACCGTGATCTGCGGCTGCGCCTGCTGGACGTTGACCTGCGGCCTCGGCTGCTCCACCGTGACCGTCGGCTGGGGCTGCTGAACGGTGACCTGGGGCCGGTGCTGTTCCACCTGGACCTGCGGGGCAGGCTGTTGCACGACCACCTCGGGCGAGGACTGCTGGACCGCGACCTGCGTACGGTCGTCGGAACCGGTCGAGGCGGCGGCCATCCGTTCGACGTCGACGAGGATCAGCGCGATCGCCTCGCGCGCTTCGCGGGCGCCCTCGGCACCTTGCTTGCCCAGTGCCTGCTCGGCGGACTGGATGTTCTTCGTCAGCTGCTGGTTCTGCCCCTGGGGCATCGCCTGACGGATCTGCTGTATCGCCTGGCGGGCCTGCTGCATGGCCTGCTGCATGGCCTGCTGGCTCCGCTGACCCTGCTGGTTCATGGCTTGGTGCATCTGCTTCTCGGCATCCCGGAGCTGCTGCAGTGCCTGCCGCATCTGCGGATTCTGCTGCTGGGCCTGGCCAGCCTGCTGCTGGTTCTGCGGATTGGGCTGGTGCTTCTGGTTCTGCTGGGCCATCGCCGCCGGGACAGCGAGGCCGATGGTCAGGGCCGTCGTCAGCAGGAGCTTGCTACGCATGGATTGAATCCTTCCTTGTGATTTGCTTGTTCGGGTGTGGCTTGTCCCTCAAGGGGACGCCTTACTGGCCGTCGGACTTGGGAGGCACCGCCTCGATGGCGCGTTCGGTGCTTTCGAGCGTGCTCGGCACGCCAGCCGGTGATTCCTGCCTGTCGGCGGTCGAAGCCGCGGGGGCGGTGGTTTCCTGTTCCGCGGCCTCATCCTCGCCGCAGGCGGCGAGCAGCGGCAGCGCCAGAACCGCGGCCAGTGCCGGGCGTAAAAGGCGGCGTAGCAGATCGCCGGTGAACTGCTTGGTCATGGTGTGCTCCGATCTCCCGTTGCGTCAGCGTGTGCCGCGGCTGACGAGGTTTCCCTCGGCTGCCTCGGTGTCGAAAACCGGAGCCGCCGCGATCTGAGGCGGGTCCATCACGACGAGCACGGTGCCGTCCTGGCTGTTGACCATGACGTTGTCGGCGGGGATCTGGACCTGCTGTCCGCCCATCTCGTCCACCAGGGTGATGATCACCGCGTCGAGTTCCCCACCGGGCGCCACGAGAAGGTCGGACATCTGCCCGACGTGATCGCCGGAACGCGCGACGACATCGCGGCCGATGAAGGCCTGGAGCCGTGCCGAGCTTTCGTCCAAAGCCTGGCGTTCCGTCGTCCGGACGTCGGCGGTTCCCTGCCGCTCCACAGTCACCCGCGGCTCGGCCTGCTGGACGCGGACCTGCGGCTGTGCCTGCTCGACCTGGACCTCGGGCTGGGCCATGTTGACGTCAACGTCAGGTCGCGGCTGCTGGACGCGGACCCGGGGATCGGGCATCTGCAGGGTCACTTCCGGCTCGGCCCGGTCGACCTGGACCTGGGGACGGGGGACCTGGACGTTGACGTCCGGCCGCGCCTGATCGACGTTGACCTGGGGATGCGGCTGGTCGACCGCCACCCGCGGTTCCGGCACCCGCACGTCGACCTCCGGGGCCGCCTGGTTCACATCGACGTGCGGTGCGAACCGCTCCACCCGGACCTGGGGCTGGGCCTGCTGCACCTGGATCTCGGGCTCGGGCATCCTCACGGCGACCTGCGGCCGGGGCTGGTCGACATTGATGTCGGGGCGGGGCACCTGGATGGAGACCTGCGGCTTGGGCTGATCCACGTTCACGTTGGGATCGCCCATGTCGATCGAAACCTCGGGGCGGCGCTGGTTGACGATCACCTCGGGTTCGAACAGGCGGACGATGATCTCGGGCGGCTGCTGGCGAACCGTGATACGCGGCGCAGGCTGCTCCAGCGTGACCGTCGGCGGCTCCTGGCGCACGATGACCTGCGGCGCCTGCTGTTCGATGCCCACCTGGGACGGCCTCTGCTGCACCTCGACCTGGGGTGCCGGCTGCTGGACGGCGACACGCGGCTGTGCCGCCTGGACCAGGACCTGCATCCGGGCCTGCTCGGCACCGCGGCGGACCTGTTCATCGGCACGCGCGGCGGCGGTGCGGCTTTCCTGCTCGCCGGCCTCGCCGCGCTCGCGGATCGCGGCGAGGGAGGCGTCGACCTGTTTCCTGGCTTCCTGGAAGGCTTGGCTGGCCTGGGCGTTCTGCTGCACACGCGGCAATTCCGCCACCGCGACCAGCGCTCCCTTCATGTTCTCCAGCACCTGCTGGACACGGTCGCGGGCCTGCTGGATACCTTGCTCGCCGCCCTGGTTCCGGGCGCGTTCGAGATCCTGATAGGCTTGCCGCAGTTCGCCCTGAGCTTGGCGCAGCCGCTGCTGGGGGGCCTGGTCCCGGGCCTGCTGCCCTTGACCGGCCTGTCCTTGGTTCTGCTGGGCCCAGGCCGCAGGACTCGTCATGACGAGCAGCGTAGCGGCAGTGACCAGTATATGTGATCTCATGTGGCTCTCCTGCAGAGAAGGCAATAGTTCCACGTCGCGACGTCGGCCTGATGATTGCCTCACCGGGTCAAAGATCGCGTTTGATGTCTATTCGGGACACACCAGCATTACTGCTAGCGCCAAAGCTGGAATTGATTGCTTTGACTACGGCAACAGACTTTGCGGGAAAGTGTGATGTCAGGAAATTCCTGACTCCCGCAAGGTTTTTCCTGTCAGGCTACATTTCGCTCCGCCGGCACATCTTTGCAGATGCATCCAGACTTGCCCCTGACGCCTGATTCAAGCGGGCAACCCAACGACGTGAGAGCTTTTTCGGTCGAAGTTGTTGCACTGGGAACGTCGCCGCATCGGCCATGTCTGGCCGACGCTGGAGCCGGAATTCAAAACGCTAAGGAAGCCTCATGTTTTTTGATGATTGGACAGGCCTGCTGCGGACCCTCGTTGTCGGCGTGCTGGCCTACATCGCCATCATCATCCTGTTGCGCATCACGGGGAAACGCACCCTGTCGAAGATGAACGCGTTCGACATGATCGTGACGGTGGCCCTGGGCTCGACGCTGGCGACGGTTCTGCTGTCCCAGAGCGTGGCCTTGGCGGAGGGTATCCTCGGCTTCGCCGTCCTGATCTTCCTCCAGATGATCGTCGCCTGGGCGTCGGCCCGATGGCAGGGAGTCCGGGACCTCGTGAAGGCCGAACCGACGTTGCTTCTGCACAAGGGAAACATCCTCGACAAAGCCCTGCTCGATGCGCGGGTAGCGCCCGAGGAGGTGATGGCCGCCGTCCGCTCGAGCGGGTTCGCGAGCCTGGCACAGGTCGAGGCGGTCGTGCTGGAGACCGATGGAACCTTCAGCGTCGTCGGCCCGTCTTCCGACGGCTCCACCTCCGCCCTGGCCAACGTCCCCAAGCCGGGCCCGGCGGCGCATTCGTCCGATGCCGCGTGACGGCATCGAGCACTCCTGATCCCAACCGCAGGAACAACCGTGCAGGATACCGATCTGCAAGCCGCCGTGGATGCGGAAATCTCGACGGCCTGGGCGACGATCGACCAGATGATCGACTGGTCGATTTCCTTCCTGCCCAAGCTCGCCATCGGCGTCATCGTTTTCATCCTGTTCTGGCTGATCGGCAAAGGCGTGCGCATGGCCGCGCGGCGGGGAACCGCCGGAGGACCCGCACGCAATGTCGGCCTCGTGCTCGGCCGGCTGGCGCAGTGGGGGCTGACGCTGCTGGGATTGCTGGTCGCGGTGACCATCATGTTTCCCTCGGTCCGGCCGGTCGACCTGTTCTCGCTGCTGGGCATCAGCAGCGTGGCCATCGGCTTCGCGTTCAAGGACATCCTCCAGAACTTCCTGGCCGGCATCCTGATCCTGCTGCGCCAGCCGTTCCGCCTGGGCGACCAGATCGTGTTCAAGGAATTCGAGGGCACGGTCGAGGAGATCGAGACACGCACCACCATCATCAAGACCTATGACGGGAGGCGCGCCTATGTCCCGAACGGCGAGATCTTCACCAATGCCGTCGTCGTGAACACCGCCTACGGCATCCGGCGCAGCGAGTGCGATATCGGGATCGGGTACGGAGACGATGCGCGCCAGGCCGCCGCCGCGATCGTCGAGACCCTGCGGACTGTCGAAGGCGTCCGGCAGGAGCCGGCGCCGGAAGCCATCGCCGTGGCCCTCGCCGATTCCAGCGTCAACATCCGTGCGATGTGGTGGACCGACGCGCGCCAGCACGAGGTGCTGCGGGTGCAGCATGAAGTGATCATGGCGATCAAGGACAGGATGAGCGCCAGCGGCATCGATCTTCCGTTTCCCACCAGCGTGGTCCTGTTCCATGACCAGACCGAGGAGACCGATGGCGACCGAACTCGCCAGCGGGAGGGCTGGCCGTCCAGCCCGAAATCCCGGGCGCCCAGGACCATCGCGGGTACCCTGGCGCGGCAGCCGGCCGCTGACGGAAAGGATGCGGGCTGACATGGCGATCCCTACCTTCACGGCCGTCGTCGTCTTCGTCCTGGTGCATGTTTTCGTCGGGCGCCTCCGTTTCCTGGACGGCGTTCCCCGAAGCCGCTGGCTGTCCATGGTGGGCGGGGTGGCGGTCGCGTATGTCTTCCTTCACGTCCTCCCCGAACTGGGCGCCCATCAGCGGACGTTCGAGACCTGGGCCACGGACGCCGAGGTCGGTTTCCTGGAGTTCGAAATCTATCCGCTGTGTAGTGGCGGAACGTTGTTGGGATCCGGTCTGTTGGGCGATCAAGCCCGCAGCCGCCGCGCTAGCGGCGGGGCCCCGCAGGGCCAGGCTTGAGGGCCCACCGCCGTTCGGAACACCCTGATCATCGGTAAGCGGCGGATGTCGAACGATCCATGGAGGCCAGCCCCATTATCTCTGGCGCGCCGTGGATCTTCACCGACGCCCGATAGCCTTGACCCCGCAAGGCCACTGCCAGCTTCTCCAAGCTCTTCGATACCCACAGCAGTGGGCGCTCCGGGCAGCCCACCGTCATCGGCGCGACCAACTCCAGCAGAGCGCGCTCCAGCGTCGCATCTGTCTCCGTCAGCCGCTTGCGCCCGCCGCCCGGTCAGCGCGGGCGTGGCCCGGACGGCGGCACCCCGTCGGCGATCTCCTAGAGCCCGCGCCAGATCGTGCTGGGGGCGATCTCGGTAGCCCGTGCCACGGCGGCGATGCCACCATAGCCAAGCGCCTGGGCTTGGGTGGCGGCAAACATACGGCGCCTCCGCTGGTCAAGGCTGGGACGCAGAAGGGCGTATTGGTGGCGTAGCGCGGCTTCATCAATCATGAAGTCGAGGCTATCTACTGCGAGTCCCGCTGAGAATCCCCTCAACACCCCTCGACCGCATTCGATTCATTCATTTTGGCACGCTTCCTTAATTGCATGGCCGCTCCAGCGCGCCGTGTTCTTCGCTGCAAGACTTGACAAAGCCCCAGGGGTACGGAACCGGCGAGGACACCGGGGAACAGCCGGCCGAGACGGGTCCGGAGAGCCCCGGGATGCGCGCGCCGAGCCTGCCGCTCGCCCTTCGTCTCCCCGCCAACCTCTTGCCAGCACGGGTGAATCGGCGCCCTGCAACGGTCCCGTTTTTCTGGAGATCGTTCTGGAAACCCACAGAGATCCCCTGGTAACCCATTGATTCTGCTCGGGACGGATTGAGACGGCGGGAGACTGCTCCGGGCCGGGTTCCAGGCACGAAAAAGCCCGTTAAGCTTTTGACTTAGTGGGCTTTTCTGATGGTAGCGGAGGAGGGATTTGAACCCCCGACACAAGGATTGCATATTTCGGCTGAATCCGCCCTCTGATTTCGGGGGAAAGCGCCCCCCTGTTTCGGTTCAAACCGCCCTGCCGTTTCGGCGATTTCGCCCACACGTGGGAGTAGAGATGGGCGGCGTCTGATCCTGTACCGGCATCTACACTGGGGTCCTTGCGACAATGGGCAGGGAGGGTGGGATGCCGCGAGGGAGATCGGACATGCGACGCATCAGGGAAGTCTTGCGGCTGCGCGATGAGTTCGGGGCGAGCGTGCGCCGGATCGCGGCGGCATGCCGGATACCGCGCACGACGGTGCGCGATTACCTGCGCCGCCTCGAGAGCGCGGACCTGCGCTTTGGCGACGTGAAGGAGTGGAGCGACGAGGAGTTGGAACGGCGTCTGTTCCCGCCACCGCCGGCGCAGTCACGTCCCCTGCCGGACTGGGCAGCGGTCGAGCGGGACCTGGGCCGGCGGGGCGTGACGCTCCAACTGCTCTGGCAGGAGTATCTGGTTTGCCATCCCGACGGCTACCGCTACACCCAGTTCGTCCAGCGGTTCCGGGACTGGCAGGCCGCCCGGGCGGTTCCCCGGATGCGGCGCGACCATCTGCCGGGCGACGCGCTGGAAGTCGATTACGCCGGCATGACCCTGATGATCGGGATCGGCGCCGATTTCCGCCCGGCGCAGATCTTCGTCGCCTGCCTGCCGTACTCCGGCTACATCTACGCCGAAGCGACCTGGACGCAGCGGTCGGAGGACTGGCTGGCCTCCCACGTCCGGCTGCTGGAGCACCTGGGCGGTGTTCCGGCCCGCCTGGTGCCCGACAATCTCAAGGTCGGCGTCAGCCACGCCTCGTTCTACGATCCCACCGTCAACCCCGGCTACCACGACTTTGCCCAGCACTACCGGGTCGCCGTCGTCCCGACGCGGGTGCGTCAGCCGAGGGACAAGGCAGCAGTCGAGAATGCCGTTCTGCAGGTCGAGCGGCGCGTGCTGGCGCCGATCCGCGACACCGTCTTCGTCAGCCTCGACGCCGCCAACGCCGCGATCCGGGAGCGTCTGGCCATGCTGAACGCAGCACCGCTGAGCGGCGACAAGGACAGCTGCCGGGCGCGGATCCTGGCCGAGCGGGAGCGTGCCCATCTGCGGCCGCTGCCGGCGGACCGCTTCGTTCCGGGAACCTGGAGCCGCTACAAGCTGGCGCCCGATTACCATGTCGTGATCGACGGCGCCGCCTACTCGGTGCCCTACACCGCGATCGGCAAGACGGTCGATGTCCACGCGACCGCCGCCCTGATCAGCATCTTCCTACGTGGGCGGCGCATCGCCTGCCATCCCCGGGCTTCGGCCGGCAGCCGGACGACGCTGGAAGCTCACCAGCCGGCCTCCCATCGCGCGGTGGCCCGCTACACGCCGGAACACCTTCAGGGCGAGTTCGCCGCGGTCGGCTCGGCGGCAACCCTGCTGTTCGAGCGCATCTTGGCGGCGGCGGAACATCGCGAGCAGGCGGTGCGTGCCGGTCTCGGCCTGCTCCGGCTCGGCGGCGCTCATGGCGCCGACCGGCTGGAACAAGCCTGTCAGGCCGCCCTGGAAGCCAACGTCCGATCCTGGCGCTACGTCCAGCGCTGGCTCACCACCGGCGGTCCGCCGCCAGCCTCATCCGACGGCTTGGGCGAGCACGCCAACCTGCACGGCCCCTCTTACTACCGGAACTGAACAAGGAGACCCGAGAGCATGAAGCATCCGACCCACGAGGCTCTGCGCCGGCTTCGGCTGTACGGCATGGCGCGCGGCCTGGAAGATCTCGAGCGCCAGCCCGAACGCAACCAGCTCAGCTTCGACGACCAGCTTGCCCTGCTGGTCGAGCGCGAGACGGCGGAGCGAGCCAACACCGCCCTGGCCAGCCGGCTGAAGCGGGCCCGGCTGCGCCAGACCGCCTGCCTGGAGGATCTCGACTGGCGCACGCCGCGCGGCCTTGATCGCACGCTGATCCGCGATCTGGCGAGTTGTCGCTGGGTTCGCGAGCACCAGCCGCTGCTGGTGACCGGCCCAACCGGCATCGGCAAGACGTTCCTGGCCTGTGCGCTGGGCAACCAGGCGGCTCGGGAAGGTTACGGCGTCTTCTACACCCGGCTGACGCGCCTGCTCGATGATCTGGCGACCGCCCGGCTCGATGGCTCGCTAGCCCGTGTCCTGCGCCGCCTGGCCCGCCTGGAGGTGCTGATCATCGATGACTGGGCCATGACTGAGCTCACCGCGGCTCAGCGGCTCGACCTGATGGAAGTGATCGACGACCGGCATGACCGTGCCGCCACGGTGCTGGCAACCCAGATCCCCGTGGCGAACTGGCACCGGTCGATCGGAGACCCAACGACTTCATGATGCCTTCCTCCGTGATGGACTGGTGTGTCGAACCAGGGCCCGAAGTTCCGGGATCCGCTCGTCATCGAGCGTGATCTGCCAGGGCATGCCCTTGGCAAGTTGATGGCCGGAAAGCCATCCCCTCTTCAACCATTTGAAGATGGTCTGGCCGGTGATCCCGAGGGCCTCGGCGGCCCCTGTACCGAGTAGGATCCATCCGGCCAGCGCATCGGATTGGGAGCCATCCCGTTGATCTTGACGGTCGGGATACTCCACCGCTTGCGCAGCATGTGAATCAGCCCGTGTTCGAATGTCGTGCCGCGCGGCGTCAGAAAACCCTCGGCATTGAGGACGGCAGCGATTTCGGCGTCCATCCGGCCCGCCGCGTTGAGGGCGCGCACGCGGCTCTCCAGTTCCTCGACCTGGGCATAATTGTCATAGGCGTGCACCGTGCGCCGAAAATCGTGATCGCTGACCGCTCCGGTCTGCCAGACCAGGCGGACCAGGACGCGACCGGGCGACCGCTTCTGGTCCAGGATGGCTTCTTGCAGGACCAGGCGCACGATGCGTTTGCGATCCGCCGCGGTCGTCGTCGGCGCGTGCCAAACGTCATCGACGCACTCGCCGAGCGCCAGGATCTCGGCCCGGCCGGCATCGTCCAGTGCCAGCGGCTGTTCCCGGCGCCAGCGTTCGTATTCCTCCTCGACCTGTTCGACGGCGCGTAGTCGTTCCTCCCAGCCCCGCTCCAGCGACCGGGCGACCAACCGGTTCTCCGGTTCGACCGTGTCGTACTGGCGGCGGGCGCGTTCCGCCTCATACCGGGCGCGCTCGCGCTTGAGCGCCCATTGCCGCTCCAGCAGGCGGGCCTCCTCTTCGATCTCGCCCAGGGCGGCGACAGCCAACGCCACCTGATCAGGCGCCAGCGCCGCCAGGACCAGGCGCTCGACCTCGGCATCGAGCGGCAGGGCGCGGACTTCCTGGCAGGTTGGATCGCCCCGCTGGCTCTTGTCGGCGCAGCAGCGATAGACCGGGTATTCGCCGTGCGGGCCGGAATACCCCAGGGTCATCCGGCGTCCGCAGCGTCCGCAGACGGCAATGCCCTGGAGCAGGGCCATGCCCTTGCGGGGCACCCCCCGGTGGTTGGCTTCATAGCGGTTGATGTTGTCCGACAGCCGTTTGCGGTTGGCCATGAACTCCTCCCAACTGATGTAGCCGGGGTGTGCGTCGATCAGGCATACCGGCCAATCCTCCGGAGCCCGCGTCACGGTCCCGCTACGCGGCGATCCGGAGCGCCGGCGACCGGGATCCTGCCAGTGCCGGCCGTAGACGTAGGCCCCAGCATACCCCGGGTTCTTCAGGATGCTGCGCATCCGGCTGCCGTCGGCCGGCTGCCACACCACCGCGTGCGGCGCGGGCCCCCGCAACGGCCGCATCGGCAGGTTGAACCGCGCCGGGTTTATCGGAGGCCGATTTGGTTGAGTCACGCCGCCTTAGCGACGTGCTCGGTTTGAGCATAGTAGCGTGCTTCGGCCTCGGCAGGCGGAATGTTGCCGATGGGTTCGAGCAAGCGCCGGTGGTTGAACCAATCCACCCATTCCAGGGTGGCGAACTCGACGGCTTCCAGGCTGCGCCATGGCCCGCGGCGTCGGATCACCTCGGTCTTGTAGAGGCCGTTGATCGTTTCGGCCAAGGCATTATCGTAGCTGTCGCCGACGCTTCCCACGGAGGGCTCGACACCGGCCTCGGCCAAGTGCTCGGTGTAGCGAATGCTGACATATTGCGACCCGCGGTCGGAATGGTGGATGAGGCCGCTGCCTTTGGCTGGCCGGCGATCATGGAGCGCCTGCTCCAGGGCATCCAGGACAAATCCGGCGTGTCCGGTGCGCGAGACCCGCCAGCCGACAATCCGCCGCGCAAACGTGTCGATGACGAAGGCGACGTAGACGAAGCCCTGCCACGTCGCCACAAACGTGAAATCCGCCACCCACAAGGCATTTGGACGTGGTGTCTGGAACTGACGGTTCACGCGGTCAAGCGGGCACGGCGCCGATCGGTCACTGATCGTGGTGCGCACCGCCTTGCCGCGCATTGCCCCCTTCAGACCCATGAGCCTCATCAGCCGGGCCACCGTGCAACGCGCCACGTCAATTCCCTCCCGCTGTAACTGTCGCCAGACCTTCCTGACCCCATAGACCTGGAAGTTCTCATCCCAAATCCGCCGAATAGCCCCGCTCAGCTCCGCATCGCTTCGCCAGCGGGCCGGAGCCTTGGACGGGTCGGTCCGCCGGGCGGCATGAGCGCGGTAGGTCGACGGGGCGATCGGCAGCACATTGCAGATCGGCTCGACCCCGTGGACGGCGCGATGCTCGTCGATGAAAGCAATCATTTTCTGAACGGGCGGTCGAGCTCCGCCTGGGCGAAATACGCGGAGGCCTTGCGAAGGATCTAGTTCGCTTGGCGAAGTTCCCGAACCTCACGTTCCAGCGCCTTGATCCGCTCCTGTTCATCGGTCGTCGGGCCGAGCCGCTTGCCCTGATCGCGCTCAGCCTGCCGGACCCAGCCCCGCAGTGTCTCCGCCGTGCAGCCGATCTTCGCCGAAATCGAGCTGATCGCCGCCCACTGCGAGGCGTGCTCCCCTTCGTGCTCGAACACCATCCGCACCGCGCGCTCGCGGACTTCAGGGGCGTATTTGGGTGATGCCTGTTTCGTCATGATGACCCCAGTCTCTCAAGAAATGGGGCCTCCGGTAAACCCGGTGCGGTTCAGTGTTTCTTTTTCTGGCGAGGCCGAGGTGAGATAGAATGCCAGCTCAGTTGTCTCACTCAAGCTGCGTCGGATCAGCAGCCCTTTCATAAGGTCTCTGAGACAGCGTCGCGGCTCGGTAAGGCGATGATCGATGTTATTCCGGGCGCAGCCGAACTGGAAGCCATATTCCCTGAAGTTGAACTGGTCGGAGGGCGAGACGGAACGGATCGGAACCAGCTTAACCACGTTTGGGGCCACTTGGCAGTACACTTGGTTTGATTGAAGCGCCCACCGGAGGAGCGTTCAGCCTTTCCTGTCGGAGGAATTCCAGTTCGAGGGGATGGCAAGGCCGGCCTTCCTCAGCCCGTCGGTTATCTTGGCGATGATGGCCGGATGTATGTTCCGCCGTTCAAAGTCGGACACCGCTTTGTCGGCGAAACCCGGATCTATCCGCAGGATCTCATCGACCTCGTGCCTGGCGGCGGCGTTTTGTCCAGTCTGTCCATAGATCATCGCCAGTACGACATGGGTGTAGACGAGATCCGGCATTCCAATCCTCTGGGCCTCCGCCAGAGCCTCGTCGTACCGGCCATGGATGTAGTGGAACAGGACGAGGATGAGACGATACCAGCCCGGCTGGGCCGGGTTGCGCTCGTACGCCTCCCTAATGAGGGGAATGCCTTTGTCCCAGTTCCCGATGAGACTGTAGGACCTGCCAAGATCGCCAAGGATTTCGCTGTCGTTGGGATTGAGAGCATGAGCCCGCTCGTACGCGTCAATGCTCAGGAGCGGCTCGCGCCGAAGCCAATGGGCAAGCCCGGCAGCTTGGAGTGGCAAGGGGTTGTCCGGCGCGAGTTCCCTGGCGTGGTTTGCCAATTTCAGGGCCGTGTCGAGCGGATCGGGCCGTGCGGTGTTCGGGTTGAAGCCAACGCGCGCCTCGTCGATGTAGATCATGGCGAGGGCGGCCCAGGCATCCGCGTACTGGGGATCGCTCTGGATCGCGCGTTCCAGGCAGGTTCGGATCCGCCCATGCAGATCCACGCCCGGCAGGCGCCAATAGTCACGGGCCCGCAACATGCACTCGTAGGAGGACAGCGACTCCGGAGGGAGCCCGGCGCTATTTAGAACCTCCTTGTTATAGATCACGCCATGTGGTTGCGCCAGGACGCGGGCGACCTGCATGGCCATGTCATGCCGTAGGTCGATCATGTTGCCGGGGGTGAATTCCCTGCGGAAGCGATCGGACCAGAGATACTGATTGTCCGCGGCTTGAAGCAGTGCCACGTTGATCTGGATCTGGCTCCCGACCCTGCTGATGCTGCCCTTCAGCACGTAATCGACGTGTACGTCCGGAACGGCGTCCCGCAGGGCCGGCTCGGTGCGGTAACGGAAGCTGGTTCCGGCACCGAAGACGAGCACGTTCTTGAAGCGGATCAGCCCGCCGATCACCTCCTCGGTGATGCCTTTGGCAAAGATGTCCTGCGCTGGGTCACCACCATCGTTCTCAAACGGCAGAACCATAAGCGATGGAGTCTGCTGGGTGATTGTCCGCCCCTCTTCCGAGGTCCGGGTTTGGAGATAAACAGCCGCACCCATCAGCGCAACGACCAGCACGGCCGCCAGCGACAGGATGCTGGTCATGAGGTGTGGTCGCCTAAGAGACAGCAGGCGTGGCGTCGTTACCGGAGGATGTGGGGAAACCGTCACCGCCAGAGCCTGATCCTCAGCCTCTCTGGGCGAATTCTCTCTAGCCAAATTCTCTCTGGCCAAATTGATTTCGCCCGGCTGCCTCCCATCCGTCTGGTCGTTGTTCCCCAGGATTTGCGGACCAGAGAGTACGGGGTCTTTCGTCGTGGTGAACCGTGGTACGTAGCCGCCCTTTGGGATCGTGATCCGGACCGGGTCCGCAGCTCCCTCGGTCAAGTAGTAGTGCTCCAGGCAGCGGCGGAGCCGGCCGGCCTCAATCCGAACCACCGGGTCGATTCCGGGGTCGAAGCTTGGATCGCGTCCAAAGACATCAACCGCGATGGTGTAGGCTTTGATCTGGTCGGCGTGCCCGGCAAGAGTTTTCTGTACGATGAACTTCAGGAACCGTCGCTTCCGTTCGGAATTGATGAACTCGTGACTGCCGATCACGCGCTGAAGCGCATCTTGAATGACCTGGGGCGGGATCGCTTCGTCGGTATCGTATGACATGGGATTCGCCTGGCCGTTGGTCACGCTCGCACTGGGCTAGATCATGCGTCGGCAAAAACTTCAGGGTACATAGAATATTCTGTCTGCGGTAAATGGGAACTTCCCCAAAAATCAGACTCCTGGGGGTTATCGGAGTTCTGCAAAAATAGAGTGGCCTTACACTGCCGCACGATTACCTTGGATCGTTCCACCTGTGATTACTGCAAAAAAACACCGTATTTGATGTTATCCTGTTTCAAAAAAAACTGGACAGACCGCAAAAGAATTATGCGTCGGTATCTTTCAGTCTCAATTTGGCAATTGCTTGGGTGCCGAGCCTTGCGTACGCAGTATGTTACCGTATCAAATTTACGGTTGCATGCTTTACCGGTCCGGGCTGCCTGATGCAACCTCCATCGCAGTACTTTTGCCCGCCCTCCTTTCAAATCTTGCCAGATCCAAGATGCCTTGGGACCCGCTGTACCTGAAAGGGCGGTCGCTCCAGGGGGGCACTTCGAGAGGCCGCGAGGTGGCCGTGTATGAGAACTTCATGAACTTCGGGCGGAAAGCGACGGACACCGCATCAGTCGGAAAACACGCGTCAGTCACGATCCGGAATGGGGGCAATGGCATTCCGGCAGAATCTGGCTCGTAAACGTGGCTGGCGGCTCTCCGGGTCTCGCACCTCCCCAGCCTAAATGAGCTTTCCTCCAGAACCGGCAGGAGCATCCATGTCGGACAGGGTACGGTACGTCGTCGCACGGTTTCCGGACCTGGCGCTCGCCATCAAGCAGTACAGTTCGGACAATCGCTTTTTCCGAGGACTATGCGAGGACTACGGAGAGGCGGTTGAAGCCCAGCGTGACTGCGAAATGTTGAGCGGCCCCGCGGCTTTGGAGCGTGCCGGCGCCTGCCGAGAACTCATCATGGATCTCGAGCGTGAAATCCTGCTTGACCTGCATCGGTCAATCGATGGCTGCTGACGTCCTGCTTGAACCGTATCGGCGGACCGACAGACGGCACAGGCCTGAACTGTGCGGAGGAGCCGGACCGACCAGGGGAGCAGGTTACCGTAGCCAACTTCCGCCGGCCGGCGCCTCGTTCCATTCTCTCCCCTCGACGGACGCCTTGACCTTGAAGACCTTCATCAGAACCTGACGTTGGAGACCCCATGGATTTCTCGGTCATCGATCTCGAAACTGTCGCCACGCTCCTTCTGCTGCTCCTGATCGGCATAGGTCCGAAGATCGCGCTGGTGCCGTTCCTTGAGAAGACGAAGAAGTTTGCGCCGGACCAGCAGGTCGCCATAGGCCGACGTATGGTGATCACAGCCGTAGTGGCGGCGGTGGCGGTCTTCATCACCGGCGGACTGCTGCTGAGGCTGCTGCACATCACGACCGGCGCCGTCGCGGTGGCCGGCGGCATCATCCTGGCGCTGATCGCCGTGAAGATGGCGCTGGGCAACGAGGAGGTAGTGGAACAGCACGAGGCGCCGGCTGACCCCGACAAGCTCGCGGTCTATCCGCTGGCGATCCCGTACCTGTTCAATCCGGTCGGCATCACGGTCCTGATCATCGCGTCCGAAAGCGTGCACTCCATCGCGGCAGCGGCGCTCGTGCTGGGCCTGGTGCTCCTGGTGGGCGCGTTCGACTACCTGATCTTCAGCAACATCGACAAGATCGCCAAGCGGATCAATCCGACGTCGTTGGTCGTCTCGGAAATCGTCTTCGGCGTTCTCCTGACGGCGGTGGCAGTGCAACTCTTCGTCTATGGCCTCCGGCTCCTGGAAATCATCGAACCGGCAGTGGCTGCGCACTGATCGACTGGCTTCAGCATCCGAAGCTGGCACGATCGCGCGGTGATGATCGTGTCCGGATCGACGCACCGGAGGAAGCAATCGGACCGACTGTCGCGCTCGGCAGCACTTGGCCTGACAGAACTGACATCGGGAGAGATCAACATGACAAAGGTCGCCACCCCCAAGGAGTTGCCCGTTGCGCCATCGAATGCCTCCTCGCCAGAGGACGGCGCTGAACCGGCAAAGCGAGAGAAGCCAACCACGGGCGGCAATCCCCTGCGCCGCACGGCGATGGTGGTGATCGCGATAGCGTTCCTGCTCTTTGTCCTGTCGATCTTCATGGAGCGGTTGACGCCATCCACCTCTCAGGCGGTCGTCCAAGCCTACGTGGTCCGCATGGCCCCCGAAGTCGCTGGGCGGATCATCGAGGTCGGGGTGGTCGATAATGCTATCGTCGCAGCTGATCAAGTGCTGTTCCGCATTGACCCCGAGCCCTACATCATCGCGACTCGCGAAGCCGAGGCTGGCCTGGCACGTATCGGTCAGACCATCGGCGCCTCGACGGCGGCGGTGGATTCGGCCCAGGCACGCCTTGTCGAGGTCACGGCGAACCGCAACAACATCCGCGATCAGGCGCAACGGGCTGTGGAACTGGTCAAACGAGGTGTCTATGCGCGCGCCAAGGAAGACGAGGCTAAAGCGTCGCTTCAGGCCGCTGACGCCACGGTGACCCGCGCCGAAGCCGATCTCGCCAAAGCGCGGCAGGAGCTCGGCCCCGCGGGCGAGAACAATCCAGACCTCCAGGCAGCCCTCGCCGCACTGGAGCGGGCTCGCCTCAATCTCTTCCGCACGGCCGTATCCGCTCCCAGCGCCGGCGTCGTCACCAACCTCCAGCTTGCGGTCGGCGAAACCGTCTCTGCCGGCGAGTCCGCCATGACTTTCATCGACGCGGCCACGATCTGGATCGCTGCGGCCTTCAAGGAGAACAGCCTCCAGTTCATGAGTCCCGGAGATCAGGCGCGGATCGTCCTGGACTCGCTGCCCGGCCAGGTGTTCGCGGCTCAAGTCGAAAGCGTTGGATGGGGCGTATCCGGCAACAGCGTGGATCCGGTGACGGGACTGCCGACCATCCGCAATCAGAGCGGCTGGGTTCGGGAGCCGCAGCGATTTCCCGTTCGCCTGATCTTCGACGGCGGACATCCGGTCGGTGTCCGCTACGGTTCGCAGGCCAATGTCGTGATCTACACGGGAGAGAGCAACCCCGTGATGAACGCCCTCGGCGGTCTGTGGATCCGGATCATCTCGGTGCTGACCTATGTCAGCTGACGCGGATGGATTGGCCCAAACTTATGACGTGGCGCCGGCCCGGCGGCAGGGGCTGCGGATCGCCCTGGCGGTCGCTGCCAGCTTCACCGTCGCCGTTGCCCAGGGCGAGGTTATTCCGTTCCTCGGAGCCATTTTCGCCGTCCAGTTTCTGATGGCGAGCCGACGGCCCATGCGGATTGCCCAAGCAATTGGTTTCGTTGCGGTGATGGTGCTGGCGGGCCAGGGCTTCATGACCCTTACCGGCCTTCTCGGAGAGCGCCCGATCGCCTTTCTGCTGGTGCTCGGCCTGATCTACTTCGCCTGTTTCGCAGCACAACTCAATGGCCGCGGCGGCCCGGCTCCTGCGCTGATCCTCACCATCGGGGTGATCGCACCCCTGCTCGGGGTTCTTGATCAGGATCTCGGCACATCCATCGTCGTTATTCTCGGCAAAGCGGCGGCCAATGGCATCCTGTTCGCATGGCTTGCCCACGCGGCCTTGCCCGATCCGGGCGGCGCCGACGCTGAACCAACCCTGTCGGCGGCAGTCCGTCCGGAGGCGGCGCGGATGGCTTTCGCGAACACCGTCATCCTTCTCGTCGTCCTCACGTTCTGCCTGGTCAACAACGATCTCTCGACTGCCGCTGTCCTGCCGCTGACGGTCATCTCGCTCCTCGGCCAGATCGACCTTGCGACCAGCCTGCGTACGGCATTTGGTCTGGTGATTGTCAATCTGCTTGGAGGGATCGTCGCCTCGATAGCCTTCACGATCGTCGAACTGCGGCCGGAACTTCCCTGGCTGTTCCTGATCCTTCTGGTCGTCAGCCTCCTTTTTGGAGGGCGGGCAGCGGCCGATGTGAGGACCGGCAAAGTCTATGCGGGTGTACTTATCACCTTCCTGATCCTGTTCGGGCTCGGCATCTCGCCACTGCCCGGGAGCAGCGCCGAGGCGTTTTCAACCCGCATTGGTTTTGTTCTCTCAGGCATCCTCTACACGCTTGTTATGGCTGGTCTGATTTGGCCTAGGCGGCTGGAATGACTTCCTGCTGCGTGCAATGCTGCTCTGGAGTGGCTTCTTCGGCGCTGGACGCCTTGGGCATGCAAACCTGGGATACATCAAGACACACGCGATGAAATAGCCTGACATGCTCTCCAGATCAGGGCTTTGGCTCGCCATGGCTGTGGTGTGTCTAGCCCGGATTATTCACGAAGGCGGTGGGTGTGGCGCGAGCCCCTGAGCGGGCGTAGGATTTGGTTGTCAACGCCAATCCGAGCCCGCGGGAGCGCCCACCCACCTTGACGGAAGATACGCTTATCCTGCCCAGCCTGTCACCGCTTGGTGACAAGCCGATTTCAGCCGTCATCGACGACCGGTGCACCTCCGCCGATGGCGGCCTCCTGCTGTTCCAGGAGGTCGAACGACGCCTGAACCTTGCGGACCGCTTGGCGGCTTGCCTGCGGGATCCGCGGCAGCCGGGGAAGATTACCCATCGGCTCGATGAGATCCTGCGGTTTCGCATGCTGGCGATTGTCGCCGGCTATCCCGACGGCAATGACTGCGACGTGCTGCGCGGCGATCCCGTCTTCAAAATGGCGCTCGACCGGCCACCGGTTACGGGACCGGCCCTGTGCTCCCAGCCGACCGTCTCCCGCATCGAAAACATGCCGCGGCGCACCGAACTCTATCGCATGGCCCAGGCGATGCTCGACCTGTACTGCGATAGTTTCCCGATCGTCCCTAACCACCTCACCCTGGATCTCGATGAAAGCTTTGATCGGGTCCACGGCGAGCAGCAACTGCGCAAGTTCAACGCCTATTACGATGACTGGGGCTTTCTGCCGCTCCACATCTTCGACACCAGCGGCCGGCTGGTCGTGTCCGTGCTGCGGGAGGCGGCGACGCCGAGCGGCCGCGAGATCCTGGCCCTGGTGAAGCGGGTGGTCGGCCATCTGCGCGAGCGGTTCCCGCGGGTCCGGATCCGTCTGCGCGGCGACAGCCACTATGCCTGTCCGGAAGTGATGAGCTGGTGTGAGGCCAACGGCCTGGAGTACATCTTCGGCCTGTCCGGAAACGCCACCCTGGCGGCCTGGGTCCAGACGATCGAAGCGCGTATGGGCGCGCGCTATGCCACGCGCCGCGCGGCCGAGCCAGCTGGGTTCAAGCTGCGCCGCTACATGGATTTCCAGGGTGGGGCCAAGTCCTGGAAATGCCAGCGCCGGATCGTCGCCCGGGTCGAAGCCGGACCTGACGGGGTCGACACCCGCTACATCGTCACCAACCTGACCGACCGCCGGGCGCAGCGGCTCTACGAGCGGAAATACTGCCAAAGGGGCCGGATGGAGAACCTGCTGAAGGCCCATAAGCTTCACCTGGCCTCCGATCGGACCTCCTGTACGAGAGCCTGCGCTAACCAAGTCCGGCTCTTTCTGCATGGGGCCGCCTATTGGTTGCTCTGGACGTTCCAGAGCCTCATGCCGAAGCGCTCGCCCTGGCGCGTGGTTCAGTTCGATACCCTCCGGAACAGGCTGATCAAGCTCGTCACCGAGGTCACCGAAACGGCCGATCGCATTCGAATAGCCCTGGCCCCGGTGTTCCCGGTCGAGGATATCCTCACCGTCGTCTCGACGCGCCTCGCCCGGTTCGTCACCTGAGCGCCGGGCGATGTGCCCGCACCCAGGAACCCGTCCCCGCAACCCCAAACCCGCCGCCCCATCTCGCCATCAAGACCCGGCCGCACGGACATCGGAAAACCTACAATTGAACTACCGCCAGGAGAGCATCACCCTATCCGCTTCGCTGGTGAATAATCCGGGATAGTCATCCCGGGTTGCGGACCGCTCACCCGCTCAAGCGCGGTGCCAGTTGTGGCGGAGAAACAGGCCAGTGGGCATTGTCACGGGAACGGTGGCGCTCCGTCGGCGACGACAATATTATGCTTGAATGCAACCGATCTCGTACGCCCGCCACCAGTTTCCGCCCGCCGTCATCCAGCACGCGGTTTGGCTCTATCTCCGGTTCACGCTGAGCTACCGGGACGTCGAGGATCTGCTGGCGGAGCGTGGGCTGGATTTCTCCTACGAGACGATCCGGCGCTGGGTGGGCAAGTTCGGGCCAGTGATCGCGCGGAACTAGCGGCGGCTGCGCCCCAGGCCCAGTTCACGCTGGCATCTCGATGAAATGGTGGTGCGGATCAACGGCAGGCAGATGTACCTGTGGCGGGCGGTCGATGATGAGGGCGAGGTGCTGAAGATCCTGATCCAGCGCCGGCGGAACAAGGCTGCGGCCCGAAAGCTCATCCGCAAGCTGCTCCGAAAGCACGGCTTTGCTCCGACCCGGGTAACGACCGATAAGCTGCGCTCGTACGGGGCCGCGTTCAAGGAGATCGGCCTGAGCGCCGACCATGAGCAAGGCGCTCGCAGGAAAAACCGGGCCGAGGTGTCCCACCAGCCGCTCCGCCGACGAGAACGTAAGATGCAGAGGTTCAAGTCGCCGGGTTCCGCCCAGCGCTTCGTCTCTATGCATGCCGCCACCTACAACACCTTCAACATCCAACGCCATCTGATGTAATTGCTCACGGGGTTGTGGGCGTCCGTCGTTCAAGCGATAGCGAAGTCGCCGTCGATGAGGTTGCGGACAGCGCTCCAGGCTGACGTCCCCTGCAGCCTTGCGGTTCCGGTCACGGATCGGTATCCGGCGTGGATTTTCGGCCCCCATTGAGATCGGAAGCCGTTTGTGACCTTGCGGAACACGACGGAGGGTCGGATTTCCTGTTCGGAGCGGTTGTTGGTCGGCGGAACCCGCCGGTCCTTGAGGAAGACGAAGAACTTGGAGCGCCATGCCTTGATCTGGCGCTGGAGTTCCCGGCCGGCGGGATGGGCGGCCGGCACGCCGACGAGCGCATCGAGGCGGTTGTCGGCCTTGGCGGCGTAAGCGGCCAGCGTGCTGTCCTTCAGGCTGGAACGCCGCTTGCCGACGCGGATCGCCCAGCGCAGGAGGTCGCGGATTTTCGGGGCGACGACGGTGTCGCCGCAGTCGATGGCATACTGGACGTCGCGCAGCACATGGGCGAGGCAGACCTGGTGGACCTGGCCCAATTCCTGTTGCCCGGCATAACGGTCGGAGACCCAGACCTCGGGCCGGACCTCGCCCAGCACCCGCTCCGCCACCGCCCGCCCCCGGCTGGGGACGATCTCGTGCAGCACCGCCGTGTCGGAATGGAACACCCACTGCCAACAGGTCACGCCGTCGACCCTGGTCGTCGTTTCGTCCGAGGCGATGACCGGCGCAGTCAGGAGCTTGGCCTTGATCGCCGTGCACGCCGTCTCCAGGGCGTCGCCCATCCGCCGGAAGCTGTTGGCGACGGCGCCTTCGGAGATCGTCAGTCCGAACACCTCCTTCAGCATCCGCGACAACCGCTCGAAACCGACATGATGGCTGTGGTGCAGGTAGGCCAGAAGCGACCGGATGCCAGGCCCGAACGGTGTGCCCGGCGGCATGGTCGCCGGAGGGGCGGCCCGATACCGCTTGCCGCAGCACCGGCAGCGCCCGCCGAACAGCTCGACCCGCGTGACCACCGGCCGGATGACCGGCAGGTCGATATGGTCGTAACGGTGACGGCACCCCTGTTCCGCTTCACCAACGGCCTCGCCGCAATGGGGGCAGGCGTCCGCCAGCCGCCGTTCAGTGCGATCCGGCTCCTCGGCCAGCGGGCGCGACGTTCCGGGCCGGGACGGACGCGCTTTCCGGCGCCGTGCCGAGGCCTCCTCCCGGTTCTTGCGCCCGGGACCGTCCGAGGATGGCGGCTGGTGCGAATTCGACGACGTCTTCTTCGGCTTGCCAACCAGCGATTCCAGTTCCGTCACCCGCGCCACCAAGCGCTGGATCAACGCCGCCTGATCAGCGATCAGGGCGTCCTTCGCGGCTTCGGTCAGGCGATACGATGGCGGCTTCTCCATCCATACGTTGACTCATATTCTGAGCCCCCTGGCAACCCCTTTCGCCAACCCCGTGAGCAATTACCATCTGATTTCCCGCCGAACTCTGAGCACCTTCCGGGCGCAGGCCAGGGCCGACTGGAACGCTGCGGCCGCTGCTGCGTGAGGGCCGCCCAAAACTCAGGGCCTCTGCGAGCCTGCCCCGTTCCCGTGACAATGCCTCCCGACCGACTCCACGATCGCGTCGAACGCGACGTCCAGGCGACGCGCCCGCCGCGCCGCCTCGCGGAAATGGGGGCTTCGTGTGGAAATCTGGTAGTCCGGGATCTTTCGAAAACCCGCGAACCCCTTGGGCAGGATGCGGCGCCAGACATAGGTGGCGCCGCGGCGGGCGAGATGGGTAAGCGAAGCCATGCCGGTCTCCTGGCCGGGCGCGGCGCCGGGGATCGCTGGCACAGGAAACTGGCACAGGCGATTGGCCGGACCGCGCCGGATGTTGGGACGGCGTGCCAGTCGCGCGGCTTAAAGCCTAGGAGGAAGCAGGATTCTCAAGGAGGTTTGGTTGGGGGACTAGGACCCCCAACTGGGTTAGCCCGAAAGCCTTGAAATCCGGCGCATTCCGCGCGCCGCCGTCGACGCTGATGGGGGACATGACGGCACAGGTAGATGGCACAGTCAACAGTGAGAATGATTTTCCATAAGAAACAACCTCGGCGTGCTCATCGAACCGTTTGTTCGACACTCACCGGTACGAAGCGTATTTAGGGGCGAAGATCGCGGTGGGATTGCACATCGCGCAGTGAAAATTGCGCCCGCGCAGGACAAAATACCCTCGTAAGAAAATCCAATCCAGCGTTTTAACATTAGAAATCAATCAGTTAAAGTTACGTAACCATGAGATATCGCGCAATTGTTCTCCTTTGTGTGATACAAGCACTTCCATGAGCGCCGATCCTCGTCCAGGCGGGCGTAAATTCGACCGGAATCATCCTGTCCGTTTGAGATGTGGCGCTCGATCCAATCAGGGATGCCCTCAACTTCTTCCAATTGGCCGGCAATCCTTCATCTCCGGCGGACAGTTCAGCCAGAGCCCTGTAGAGAAAGCGCCGGTCGGAGAATTCCGCGGCGATCGCCTCGGGACTGCTGCGCAGAAGAGTGATGCGCGGCAGAAGACTCTCGAAAACGGCGGACACCTCGTCTCGCAACCTGGGCTGGACTAAGTTGCGTGGTGTTGAAGCGGCTTCCAAAGCGAGTGCCTCGGCTGCGGCCCGGTTCCGGGCTTCCTCCACAAGGGCGCTTTGCAGTGCGTCGAGTTCAGTGCGGGCCTTGGCTTCGTTCCAGACCTCGGCATTCTCCCGTTCGGCAATGGTCAACTTCAATCGGGCAAGCTCGACCCTGAGAGCCGCTTCTTTGGCTTTTGCGGTAGCTAGTTCGGATTCGACCAAACGTAGCCTGAGTTCTGTGCTTGAGCTTCCGCTACACGCAAGTACACCGGCAAGGACACTGGCGACTCGCGTCAGCAATGATCCGGATTGCTGCGGCCCATGTTCAAAGCGAATGAACCAGTCGGGAATGACGTCATCGACCGGCTCGCCCAGATAGCGCCCAGTCCTGATTACTTTGAAACCGACCGCGCCCAGACGCGACGCAGCCTGTTCGCATTCCAGTCCGGAACCTTGGATCAGAAGATAGGCTTCGTCCGCTCCTTCGATGACTGTGAACCTGCCCTCTGCCGGCTGGGAGCGAGGGGTGGAAGCGGTGCTTCCGGGGATGATCGCCGGACCGGCGATGTCTATCCGGGATCCTTCGAGGAGTGGGTAGGCGAGCCCTCTCCAGATCACTCCGGCAACCTGATCCGGCAGAAGAACCTTTCGGCATACCCGCCCCTCCAAGAATTGCTCACCTTCAAAAACTTTGATACTTATAGTTGGCGTATCGTTGTCCGATTGCATGGTTAACGCCCGATTAGCCGCACGGATCCACTATCTCGCGTTTCTTGATGGTATCATTCAACCAATGAATATCCTGCAACAAGTCGCGCCCATCATCTCCAACCCTATCACGATAGCTGCCGTTATCGGAGTGCTCGTCATCTGGGCTGGCCTGTCGGGTTGGAAACTGCAATCACGTTCGAAACACCTTGTCAGGGCGTTGGATCTAGCCAGGGAAGAGTTGGAGAAAGCGTCCGATGTCGCAGCGTTCTCCAACCGCTACCCGGAGACGGACGCAGCCCTCGAACGCAATTCAGTGCTTGGTTCGCGCTGGAGGGAGTTCCGGGAGTCCCTGCTGATTCCCCATACATCCGGACGGCCGATCCGGACAACCTCCCGTCCGGAGGTCTGGTTCGATCTCGGTTTGTTGCGGGTGCCAGGCATCGATATCGATCTGCGCTACCATGCGGCGATGCCCAATCTGCTGGTCGGAGCAGGCTTGCTCTTCACCTTCATTGGCCTTTCGGCAGCACTTGCAACGGCGGGCGGTGTAGTGACGGGCACCGCCTCGGTGCGGAACGACGCGTTGAAGCTGTTGTTGGAGACTGCCTCGTTCAAGTTCGTGACGTCGTTGGTGGGCATGTTCCTGTCCATCGTCTACGCGGTTTTGCGAAAGCGGGTTTTGAACGGTGTCGAACGAGCTCTCGACAAGTTCAGGACCGCTCTCGAAGAGCGAATTCCCTTGATGACGCCGGCCGCGCTTCAACAAGAAGCGAACGCGTTGCTGGAGCGTCAGAACACCCAGCTTGAAACATTTTCGACGGAACTTGCCCTCAATTGGGAACTGCGTTCGACAATACCTTCAACGAGCGGCTGGCGGAGCATGTTGGCCCACTGACCGAGGCCATACGCACCCTGGCCGACGGCATGGCGTCGCGGAACGAACAGGCGATGACGGCCATGCTCGACACGTTCCTGCAACGTCTCCAAGGGGGAACGGGAGATCGCATGCAGGAAGTGGCGGAAAGCCTCGCCGGGCTGGGATCTCGCTTGGAGGGATTGCAGCAGGGACTGGGAGAGGCGGCAGTAAAGATGGCGCAATCCGCCGATGCTATGGCAGTCCGGATGGGAGAGGGAGCCGAGGCCGCTCTGTCCCGGATCACCGACCAGGTGAGTGGACTGACCGAAACCCTGCGCGTAATGGCCGAGCAGAGCAGGACGGCCGGCTCGCAGGCCGGTGAGCAGATGGCCTCGCGAATCGAGGCCGCCGCAGCCGGCTTCGAGGATTCCGCGCGTGCCGTCGCCGCGACCTTGGAGCGAGCCGCCGAAACCATGGAAAGCTCGATGGGGCGTCAGGCGGAGGAGACCGGTGCCCGGCTGACTGAAAAGGTCGAAGCCATGACCGCCGAGCTTGCCGCCCTTGCCGAGAGCAGTCGGGCGGCGGGCACGGAGGCATTTGGCCAACTCGCCGCCCGCGTCACGGAGTCGAGCGCTGCCCTCGAACAGACGATCGGGCGGATCGCCGTCCATCTCGAAAGCTCAGCGGCGGAGGGTGGTAACGCCCTGGGCCGCGGTGCGGAACAGGCCGTCACCCGCATCGCCGACGCGACGGAAGGCATGCGCAGCGAGCTGCAGGCCATGATGGCCGAGCTTAGGGCGTCTCTTGGCAAGGCGGGTCAGGAACTGCGCGACAGCGGAACAGCGAGCGCCGCGACCCTGAGGGATGCTCTTGGCGAGGCTGGAGAATCGGTGGCCGTGGCGCTCGGACAAGCGGCCGACCGCCTGAGCCGTGCGGGCGGCGAGGCTTCCGATGCCCTCAGCCGTGGGGGAGAAGCGGCTGCCGGGTCCATGCGCGGTGCCGGAGGCGTTCTCGGCGAGCGCGCCGGCGGTCTCGCCCAGCAGATCACGGCGTTGAGCGAAACCGTTCGGGATCTCGGCGCCCGTGGAGCCGAGTTCGAGCGCGCCGCCGCCGGAGCCGCCGGTCCGCTCGCCCAGTCCGCGGCGAACCTCAATGCGGCGAGCCAGACGATCCGGTCCGCCGTGGACCCTCTGGCGGCGGCATCCAGCGGCGTCGGGCGGGCGATCGAGCAGGTAGCGGGCGCCTCCACCCGCTTCGATACCGCGGCGGCGTCCGCATCGCGGCTGGTCGAAAGCCTGAACAGCGCGGCCCAGCGCTTCGAGGGTGTCGATCGCGAGCTGGCGAATACGCTCGGCGCATTGCAGACCGGCCTTCAAGGATTCACCCGCGGCATCACGGAGTTCGTCAGCGGGACCGACCAGAACCTTTCCAAGGCCGCGACCCAGCTTGCCAGCCTGATCAAGAGCCTTGAGGCGATTCTCGAAGACTTTGAGCCGGCCCGGGTCCGCTGAGGGAGGGATGCATGTCTGCGGCCGGGACCGAAGAGGAAGCCGGGGAAGGCTATTTCGCCTCGATCAGCGACCTGATGATCGGGGTCTTGTTCATTTTTCTGCTCATGCTGACCGTCTTCGCCCTGAACTTCCGGGATGCCGAGGAAGAACAGATGATCGAGCGGGCGCGGTACGAAGATGCTCTGCGCCGCGCCGAGACGGCCGAACGACAAGCGAGGGAGGAGGAGAAGCGGGCGGAACTGGCTGTCCAGGAAGCCCGGCGCCAGTCCGAGGAGGCAGCCAGGCAGCGCGTCCGGAATGACGAGCTGCGACGCCTGCTGGCGGAGGCCGTGGCCCAGCTCGAACGGGACATCGAGAGTCGCCAGACGATGCGCTACCAGATGCTCCGTTCCCTTGAGCAGGCTCTCAAGGACCAGGGGGTCAGGGTGACGCTCGACCCATCCTCCGGGATCCTTCGCCTCTCCGGCGACTTGCTGTTCGAGACGGGGCAGGCAGTCTATCGTCAGGAAGCGACCCAGACGGTGAAGATCCTGGCGGATGCCCTGGCCAGCGTGCTGCCCTGCTACACGGGTGGCGCGGCTCCGGGATGCGGGGCCGATACAATGCCGATCCTGGAAACCGTCCTGGTGGAAGGCCATACGGATCGCCAGCCCTATCGTAACCTGCCTCAATCGCAATCCCAGGCAATGAACGACAGATTGTCGACGGAACGCGCCCTTGCGGTGTTCCAGAGCCTGCGCCAGACCCAGTCGGTCCTGGACGTCCTGCGGAACAGCGACGGCCTGCCCCTGCTCGGGGTGTCCGGATATGGAGAGCGACGGCCGCTTCCGGACGCCCAAGCTGCTGTGGAGGAAGACTACCGGAAGAACAGGCGCATCGATCTTCGTTTCGTTCTGTCCGCACGAACTTCGGAGGAACTGCAACGGCTTCGAGATCAGATCCGGGACGTGCTGGGGGCGGCGCAATGAGCCATACGCGCCAAGCCCTTGTCACGCTTCGGGCCTCCACGGAGCTGCTAGCCCGAAGCATCAAGCTGCCCACCGTCTCGGCGTCGGCCCGAATGGTCGAGGTGTTGGCCGCGGGGGACGCGGCCCCGGCCGGGCCGGGTCCGGATATACTGGAGGCGGTTCGCCGTAACTTGCTCCAGGCGGCGCGGGCACCGGGGGGGATCGCATCGGCGTCGCCCCAGGATCTCCGCGACGCGCCCTGGCTGATGTGGGATAGGCGGGAGCCGCTTGCCACGATCCGGGGCTTTTGGATGCCGTTTTCAAACGTTGCGAACGCAGTGCGGGGGCACGCCGGGCATTGATCGAGGGGTGGATCCGGGATTTCTCCTACGAGGCTCCCCGGATCGTCGATGCAGGTATCGCCATTCGCCGACTGATCACTTCGACTTCCGATGCGCGCATCGCCTCCTGGCGCGACGCGGATAGGTGGTGTCGTTTGTTCGATGCCCGCGAAGGCCCCCGGACGCTCGCCCGGCAGATCGTGCAGGGACCCGATCCGGTGGAAGATATCCTTAGAAGAGCCTGTCTTGACGATCCGATGCGGGCGGTGTCCGGCTATGTCCGGACGGTTGCGGAGGAGGCGCTGCGTCTGGTCCCGGATCGGCTCGGCGGCTCGTCCGGTCCGGTGACCATCGAGCGGCTGACGCAGTTCCTGGTCCCCGGCGGAATGATCCGGTTTCCCGATCCGGAGATGCGTGGTCTGGTTGCCCGAAGCCTGCTGACGCCTTGGCTGGCCGGTCGGGCCGCTCCGGCCGAACCGGTTCGCGCGGCCGTGCAGACGTTCCTGCTGTCCCATCTCGGCGACCCGCGTCTTCGCGCCAGCCAGTGGAGCCGGGCCGGAGATGATGCCATAGCCCTGATGCGCCAGTGGCTGGCGCGGGCATCGCTCATCGCCTTCTTCGAGGTTATCGGCGAATACGCTTATGATCGGCACTGGCGCTATCGAGAGGCGTTCTGGTCCGCTTGCCTCAAGGCGGGTGCGATCGATGACGCATGGCTCGCACTGGGCAATGCTGTCCATACGTCGGCGCGTGCAGTGAAGGATCTCAATGGCGCCTATGCCCGGTTGACGGGATCTGCGGTTCAAAGTAACCAGTCAATACTATTGCTTAGGGTTCGTAATACAATATTCTGCGAATGGAGCCATGAAGGGAAGCTTCGTGCTTGGCCAGTTGATTGGAAAACTGCGCCGAAGCTTTATTTGGCCAAGTATACAAAAGAAGATGTAATCGGAGCGGGGTTGCCTTTCCCTCCGAACCTACAGTATGGATCAAAAGGGCGCCAAGATTCGGAGGATTGTTCCATTGGCATTCTGAAGGTAGTTGGTGGCAGGGAAGCGTCGCCAAGATGCTGGCCGACCGCGCCAACATCCACCTCACCCACAAGGATTGGATGCCGAAATGAGCTTCCGCTTCCAGGTCGATCCGCAGCCGAATGAAGTCGAGATCCGCCTGATCGGTCCGGGCGGGCCGGTCGCCACGGATCTCTGGCCCGTCACGGTTCCCGACGCGATGCTTGCCGGCGTCGATGTGGCGCAACGCCTCGTTGGTGCGGAAATAGCAATCGCGGACGGTGATCTGCTGCTGGTCGAGCATCGGGCCGCCGCCGGTCTTTCGGCTCGCGAAGCGACGAGTCTGGGACTTCCCGCCCAGGCTCAGGTCGTCGCGCATGTCCGGACGACGGGAACCATCGCCAGTGCGGGTTTCACCGCCCAGCTGGAGTGGCGCCGGCCGACCGGGCAGCCGGTTCCCGGCGCGGTCCGGACGGGCGCCTTCCTGAAGATCGGTGACAGGTGGTGGCGTATTCCGGATGCCCTGTACCACATCGCGGAGGCGGTCGATCGCGTCAACCAGGCACCGCCGGACGATCAGGGAGCCCGTTTCGCCGCGGTGGCGGCCTTGCGTGAGGCTCTGCCTGCCGCCGTCGAGACGGGTACGGCGGAGGCGGGCGGTCTGATCGGGTCGATGACGATCGCCCTGGCGGACGCCTTCTCCCTCGACCTCAAGGGAGAGGGCCAGGCGGCCAAGCTGGTACCCATCCTTTACCGGTCGGGCGCCACCTCCGACGAACCGCTGCTGCCCGAGGATCGGCAGAAGGCGTTCGGCGAGGACCAGTTCAACCGATTTGGCGCGGCGCGTCCTGTCTACACGCTCGGCGGCAACTGGTACGCGGTGATGACTCCGGTCCTCCGGCGCGCCCTGGACGTCGTTCGCCGGGTTCAGTCGGGGCCGGTCGCGACCAAGCGGGCGCTGATGGCTTCTCCCCGTGCGTTCCTGCGTGACGCCTTGGGGGCGGATGTGGACGACACCGTGCTGGAAACGGTGTTCCGGGAGACTCCGGCCTATGCCGACCGCGTCGTCGGGCTCGGCCTCTGGCAGCCGCGGGTCGTTCCGTGGATCGCGCTGGAGTCCACGGATTGGTTCGGCGACGGCGGCGCCGTCCCGGCAGGCAGGCCGCAGGCATCGGAAGCGGGCCCGACGCCGGCCGGGCTGAGGATCGGCGAGCGTCTGGTTTCCCTCGACGAGGAAGAGGCGAAGGCCCTCCAGGCGCGGGTCGAGCAGGCGATCGGCGCCGGATCTCCGACGGTTCCGCTGGCGGTCGAGGGCGAGATGGTGCCCGTACCGGCCACGACCGAAACCCTGGCCGCCCTGAATGCCTTGAGCGCCGCCCGTCAGGGCCCATCGGGACGGCCGCCGAAGCCCATTCCCGAAGTTCTTCTCATCCGCCCCAACGAGGCGGAGATTGAGGTCGAGGGTGAGTTCGTGCCACGGCCCGCTCCGGCGGAGGACTTGCCGCGCGTACTCGCCACGACCTTGAAGCCGCATCAGGCCGAGGGGCTGGATTGGCTCCGCAAGGCCTGGACCATGGGACGCCCTGGCGTTCTCCTGGCGGACGACATGGGGCTGGGCAAGACGCTCCAGGGGCTCGCCTTCCTCGCCTGGCTGCGGCAGGGCATGGCCGGCGGGACCATTCCCCGTGCGCCCGTCGCCGTCGTCGCCCCTACGGGCCTGCTGCAGAATTGGCGGGCGGAGGCTGAGCGCCACCTGTCGGGCGACGGGCTGGGCACGTGCACCGAGGCATTCGGCCGCGGGCTGGCGGCGTTGAAGCGCCTAGGTGCCGATGGTCGGCCCGGATTGGATGTCGAAGCCCTGGGTGGCGCCGACTGGGTGCTGACCACTTACGAAACGCTGCGCGACTATGACCGCGACTTCGGGCAGGTGCGGTTCGCGGCCATGCTGTTCGACGAGGCGCAGAAGATCAAGACGCCGGGCGTCCGCCTGACCGACGCGGCCAAGGCCATGAATGTCGATTTCCGCGTCGCCATGACGGGCACGCCGGTGGAGAACCGCCTGTCCGACCTGTGGTGCATCACCGACGCCGTGCATTCGGCCGTCTTGGGCGACCTCAAGGCGTTCAGCGCGGAGTACGAGCGGTCACCCGATTCCGAGAGGCTGAAGCGGCTCAAGTCGTCGCTCGATGCCTGGCACTGCGGGCGCCCGCCCTTGCTGCTGCGGCGCCTGAAGCAGGACCGGCTGCGCGATCTTCCCATCCCCGAGGAGAGGGTCCGGGAAACGCCGATGCCGGCCGGACAGCGGACCGTCTATGAGGAGGTGGTCGCCGGCGCGCGCGGCGCCGACAAGCCCGGCGCCGTCCTGGCCGCCCTGCAACGGCTTCGCGGCATCTCGCTGCATCCCGACCCGAAGGCCGAGATGTCGGACGATGCCTTCATCGCCGCCTCGGCCCGGCTTCAGGGAGCCTTCGCGGCACTGGACTCCATTGCGGAACGGGGCGAACGCGCGCTGGTCTTCCTCGACGATCTGGAAATGCAGGCCCGGCTCGCCGGCCTGATCCAGAGGCGCTACCGGCTTTCCCTGCCGCCGATGGTCATCAGCGGCCAAGTCAGCGGCGCGGCGCGTCAGGCGCGGGTGGACCGGTTCCAGGCCGGACCGGAAGGGTTCGACGTCATGATCCTCTCGCCGCGCGCCGGCGGGGTCGGTTTGACCCTGACGCGCGCCAACCATGTCATCCATCTGACTCGCTGGTGGAATCCCGCCGTGGAGGACCAATGCACCGGCCGCATCCTGCGAATCGGCCAGACCCGTCCCGTTTACGTGCATGTCCCCATGGCCGTGCTGGGCAAGGATTGCTCGGCCTTCGATCGTAACCTGAACGCTCTGTTGACCCGCAAGCGCCGTCTGTTCCAGGAGGCGCTGAGATTGCGTCCGTCAAGCTGGTGTAAATTGGGAGGAGGCCATCAGCATCGTAGGTCAGGTCTTGGTCAGCGCGGCGAGGGCCGCTTCATCACTGGCGGCCATGCCGGTCATGGTCTCAAGCGTCAGGTAACGATGTTGTAGTTGCCACTCGTCATTCTGCTCGAGAAGTACAGCACCAACAAGCCTGCGAACGCTGGCCTCGTTCGGGAAGATGCCGACGACATTGGTCCGGCGCTTGACTTCCTTGTTCAAGCGCTCGATCGGATTGGTCGAGTGCAACTTGCTACGATGGGGTTCAGGATAGTCCATGTAGGCGAGCACGTCGTGTTCGGCATCGTCGAGCAGGGCGGCGACCTTGCGAAAGCGCGGGCGGAGCTGATCGGCGACGTGGCGCCAGGCCTGTCCGGCAGTCTCGCGATCGGGCTGGACGAAGACCTGCCGGACAGCGGCCGAGACGACCGACTGCTGGCTTTTCGGCACATGGGCCAATAGCGATCTCATGAAATGCACCCGGCACCTCTGCCAGGTGGCGCTCAGGACCTGGGTGATGGCCGCCTTGAGACCTTCGTGGGCGTCGGAGATCACCAGCTTCACGCCCTTCAGGCCGCGACGGACCAGACCACGCAGAAACTCGATCCAGAAGGTGGCGGCTTCCGACTGGCCCAGGCCGAGCCCGAGGATTTCGCGGCGGCCGTCCTGGTTGACGCCGGTGGCGATTATTGCCGCGATCGACACGATGCGGCCATTCTGGCGGACCTTGATGTAGGTCGCATCGAGCCAGAGATAGGGCCACTCGCCATCCAGCGGCCGCTCGAGGAAGGACAGCACGCGGGTGTCGATGTCCTGGCACAGCGCCGAGACCTGCGACTTGGAGATGCCGGTCATGCCCAGCGCCTGGACCAGGTCATCGACCTTGCGGGTGGACACGCCCTGGATCCACGCTTCCTGGATCACGGCCGTCAGCGCCTTCTCGGCGGTCTTGCGGGGCTCCAGGAAGGCCGGAAAGTAGGTTCCCTGGCGCAGCTTCGGGATCTTCAGGTCGAGCGTGCCGAGCCGGGTTTCCAGCTGACGATCCCGATAGCCGTTGCGGTATGTGGTGCGCTCGTCGGAGCGCTCATGGCGCCCGGCGCCGATCAGGCCGTCGACCTCGAACTCCATCAGCCGCTGGAGCGTGTGAGCGGCGATGGCGCGCAGGAAGTCGCCATCGGTACTGGCCTGGATCTGGTCGAGCAGAAGTGTCATCGTATCCTTGGTCATCATGCCTCTCTCGGGGTCTGGTCTCGTGTCGCAACTCGACCTTACCTGATGAGCGTGATGACCACCTCCGCGTCGTTGCGGCCCCAGGGGCGGAGGGTTGAGGCGGCCCGGGTTCCGCTCTGCGAGCTCCACCCGGGCCGCCTCAACCCTTCAGGGGCCAATTTCCACCACTCCGCTGGACGTTACCAAGTTCTCCCAACCCGATAAGCGGCGTGAACGATGCGATCCAGTATCGCTTCGGAATAAGTGGAATCCCCGATCGCCCGATGCCAGCTGGTCAGGGGGATTTGGGAGGCCAGGATGATCGAGCCGCGGTCATGGCGGTCATCGACGATCTCCATCAGGTCCCGGCGCTGGGGGCGGTCAGCTCACTCATCATCCAGTCGTCGAGGATCAGGAGATCGACCCTGGCAAGCCGCCGCATCAGAGCGCCGGCTCCTGAGCCAAGACGCGCCGTCGCGATGTCGTCCAGCAGGCGCGACAGCCGGGTGTAGAGCACGCTGAAGCCTTCCCGTGCCGCCTGATTGCCAAGCGCGCAGGCGATCCAGGTTTTGCCGGTGCCGGTCGCCCCGGTCAGGATCACGTGGCGGTGTTCACCGATCCAGCGGCAGGTGAACAGAGTGCGGATCAGTCCCTTGTCCAAGCCGCGGGTCGCCTTCAGATCCAGGTTCTCGAAGCAGGCCGCCTGCCGCAGACGAGCGCGCTTGAGCCGCATCTCCAGAGCGGCATTGGTGCGATCGGCCGTTTCCCGCTCGATCAGCAGGGCGAGCTGATCATCGAAGTCGAGCCGGCCACGGTCGTCCAGTCCCGTCAACTCCTGCAGCGCCCGGACCATGCCGAACAGACGCAGGGACTTCAGTTTTTCCAGATTGGCGTGATGCATGGTTTGTCTCCGGGCAGTCAGTGGTAGTAGGCCGGGCCGCGCAGGTTGGCATGGGCACCAAGGCCGCCGGCGGCATCCTCCACGGCCTCGATCCGGCCCCTGGTCAGCAAGTGCTGGACGAAGCGGTATGAGCGCACGTTGGCGCTCAGTGCCGCCGTTGCGGCGGCCTGCAGAGCCACGGTCCCGTGCAGCCGGCCCAGTCGCAGCAGGCCGGCGACCTGACGCGCGGCCTGGTCGGGATGATCGGCATCGGCGAAGATCCTGTCGGCCAGCAGCCCGAGCGCGCCGCCGAGGCCGGCAGCCTCCGCCCGGACCGCCTCCGGCGTCAGCAGCACTGCGGCGCGGTGATTGGGCGGCCGGTGCTCGTCGAGCGTCACCGTCGCCCGCCCCGGTTCGCCATCCTGCCGGGCATGGGCCGCAACCCGCTCGCCCTTGTGGAAGATGCTGACCAGACTGACCGTGCAGAACACATCGACGTGCTTGCCGATCAGCCGGTAGGGCACCGAGTACGCCACTCCCTCGATGCTGACGTGATAATCGGGCGCCAGTTTGTAACGGAACCAGCGGCCGATCACGAAGGGCTCGGCCGGCAGCGGTTTCAGGAGCGGCTTCTCGCGCTCCTCGAACAGCCTGCGCCGGGTCAGCGTCCTGTCGGTCGTCAACGGCCGCGCGTTGACTGCGGCGACCAGCTCCCGGATCGCCGCGTTGGCTTCGTCCAGCGTGAAGAATACGCGATTGCGCAGCGCCGCCAGCACCCTGGTCTCGACCACCTGGACGCCCTTCTCGGCGCTGGCCTTGTCCCTTGGGCGACGGACCCGCGTCGGAACAACACCGGTGCCGTAATGGCGCGCCAGCTCGTGATATGAGCGGTTGACCACCGGATCGTAGAAGCTGGCATGGGTGATCCCGGTCTTGAGATTGTCCGGGACGAGTTTCGGCACGACGCCGTCAAGGTGGGTGAACATCCGGACGTGGCTGGCCAGCCAGTCCTCGGCCGTCTGGGTCCACGTTACCTCGGCGTAGAGGTAGCCGGAGAACGGCAGGCAGCCGACGAAGACGCTGGCCTGGCGCGGCCCCTCGGCCGTGCTGATGGTCAGCGTCATGCCGGCGTAATCCACCTCGCACGCCGCCCCCGGGGCATGCTCCCGCCGCATCCGCGGTTCGACGCCGGCGCTGGTGTGGTCCAGGAAGTGGCGCCGGAACTGGCTGTAGCTGTAGCCGTCCCGGTGCTGCTGGCGGTACTCTTCCCAGACCAGCATCAGGGTCACGCCGCGCTTGCCAAGCTCGGCCGAGACCCACGCCCAGTCCGGCATCGGCCGCTGTTCGGGCGGAGCGGCCCGCTGAAACAGCAGCGCCTCCACCGCTTCCTCGCTCATCCCGGCGACATCGGCGTAGCGCAGCCCGGCAGCATCGGCTCGCGCCAGGTAGTCGCCCACCGTCGTCTTCGGCATGCGGATCGACTGCGCGATCTGCCGCTTCGAATAGCCCAGCTCGTGGGCCAGCCTCAGAAGTTCCTTCACTCGTCGCATGTCTGACCTTTCCGCGGCACGCCTCGCCCCCTGGACTGGACCAAAGGGGACAGTCATACCGCGCCTGTGAGGTCAGACGCCCAACTCGCCTTTCACGGGTGCTGTCCGGGCTGAAAACGGGTGGCCGAAATCATGAAAACGGCTGTCCGGTTTCAATGAACATCGGTGTCCGGTTTCCATGAACACAACTGGCCGAAATCGATGAAAATATGCACCTGGAGGAACAGCTCGCGGCGCTCGACTCCGGCCAGGCGGCGGCGCTCACGGCGGAGGAGCGCGCCCGACTGATGACGCTCGGGGCCGACGTCGAAGCGCTGTGGCATCACCCCGGCGCCACGGCGGAGACGCGCAAGCGCATCCTGCGGACGATCATCGTCGAGATCGTGGCCAAGGTCGTGGGCGAGACCATCGAGCTGGTGATCCACTGGCAGGGTGGCGATCACACCCGCCTGAGCGTGGCGAAGAGCCGGACGGGCCAGCATCGGTGGGGAGCCGATGCCGAGACGGGTGACCTCATCCGGGCCCTGGCCCGGCAGCAGCCCGACGCGGGCATCGCCGCCATCCTGAACCGGGCCGGCCGGCGCACCGGCAAGGGCAACACGTGGACCGAGGCGCGGGTCCGCACCTTCCGTAACGCCCACGGGATTGCCGTCTACCGGGCTGGCGAACAGGCCGAGCGCGGCGAGCTGACCCTGGAGCAGACGGCGGAACGCCTGAAGGTCAGCAAGATGACGGTGCTCCGGCTGATCGGCAGCGGAACCCTCCAGGCGCGGCAGGTCTGCAAGGGGGCTCCCTGGGCCATCCCCGAGGCCCAACTGACGGGGCTGGAGGTCCGGGGCGTGCCGTCACGCCGTCCAGTAACACAAGATCCGGATCAGCGGACCCTTGACTTCCAATGACATAGCGAGGTGGGCATCATGACGCGACACCGGCCGGACCGAACAGGATCAGGTTGGCGCCTTTTTCCAGCCAGCTGTCGCCGGCGACGAGGGCCATCACCTGGGCCTTGCCGACCATGGGGACCGCCTCGAACTCGAAGCTCTCCAGGGTCTTGCCCGGAGGCAGCCTGGCCTCGTCGAGATGACGCTCGATCCGGCGGCGGGAGCGCTCGGCGATCTCGTGCTCGGTCAGGGCGGCCAGGAACCGGGCGGCGGGCCAGCCTTCCTTGTCGGCCCGGTCGGCGAAGTCCGGCCAGATCACCTTGATGGCCGGCAGGCGCAGGTCGCCCAGGGCCAGCGACAGGCGGGCGGTGTCGATGGCATCGCTCGCACTCATGCCGCGGCTCCATGCACGAGTTCGTCATAGACGCTCAGCGGCACGAGATCGACGACGACATCGGTGACCGGCGCCCCGGTGCGCTGGAAGCGTTCGCGCAGGGCCGGAAGGTCGGGCAGCCGTCCCGCTTCCAGGTCGGCATCGAGGACCTCGGCCAGTTCGGCCTCGCAGCCGCGCTCGTGGGCCAGCGACAGCAGGGCGACGGCCGTGGTGCAGGCCTGGCGGTCACTGCCGGCGGCGAGCAGCGCCTCGAAGGTGCGCTCGAAGGCCCGGCGGGGGAACAGCTGGTCCCGGTAGACGAGGTTGAGCAGGGCCATCGGCTTGCGCCGCAGGGCATGGATGACGTGACGGTAATCGACGACATGGCCGTGCCGGCCGTTGCCGCGCGGACGGCCACGGGCCAGGGTGAGGACGCGCGTGCCGCCCAGGAAGCAGTCCAGGCGATCGTCGAACAGGTGGACCCGCAGGCGGTGGCCGATCAGCCGGGAGGGCACGGTGTAGAACACCTTGCACAGGGTGAAGCCGCCACTGGAGGTGACGTGGACGAGGGTCTGCTCGAAGTCGGCGGTCCTGTCGGGCGGCAATGGTTTGAGGGTGCCGCGCTCCACCTCGATCGCCTTGGCCCGGCGGGCGTTCTGCTGGCCGACCACCTCGTCGATGAAGCGGCGGTAGTCCGGCAGGTCGGGGAAGTCCCGGCTGGCGCGGAGCAGCAGCGCATCGTCGATGGCGCGCTTGAGATGGCCGTGCGGGCTCTCGATGGAGCCGTTCTCGTGGGCGAGGCCGCGGTTGTTGCGGCTCGGCACCATGCCGTAATGGCGGCACAGATCCTCGTAGCGGCGGGTCAGGTCCTCGGCGGCATTCCGGTCCAGGTTGCGGAACGCCGCCGACAGGCTGTCGCTGCGATGGTCCGCCGGCGCCCCGCCGAGCGACCAGAGCGCGTTCTGCAGCCCTTCGGCCAGGGCGACGAAGCTCTCGCCGCCCAGGATGACATGAGCGTGCTGCCAGCCGGAATAGGCCAGGCGGAAGTGGAAGAGACGGTGATCGAGCGACTGCCCGGCAACGGACACGGCGGCGTCGCCCATGTCCGTGAAGTCCGACAAGCCCATCTTGCCCGGCTCATGGTGCTGCCGGAAGATGACGTCCTGGTCCGGACCGTTGACAGCTCGCCAGGCCCGGATGCGGCGCTCCAGCGTTCGGCGGACCTTCTCGCTCAGGTCCGGATGCCGCCGGCGCATCTCGGCGAACACGGCGATCGAGCGCAGGCCCGGAGCGGCTTTGAGCATCGGCACCACCTCGCTGTCCCAGATCCCGGCCAGCGGATCCGGGCGGCGCCGGCCGCGGGGTAGGATCTTCTGCGAGGGTGGTCGGGGGTCCTGCTCGATGCGGTAGGCGGTTGACGTGCTGAACCCGGCTTTGGCCGCAGCGACGGCGGGAGTGTTGGTTTCTCGGTTTTTCATGTAAAGGCTCACTTGGCGGTCGGTGATGTGTGTGCCCGGCAAGATCGCGGTCCTCATTGGCGTGAAGATCCTCGATCCTGGCCGCATTCACCGCTTCCGTCAGCGACGTCCTTTTCCAGGAAAGGAGGTCGGTGTCGCGGTCGTGACTACGGTCGGGCTACGCCCGCCCTCCGTCACGACCGCGACATTCCATTCCGACCCTGTTTGACGCTCTTCCTATCCTGTTTGACGCTCTTCCTATCCTGATTGTCGGGCCATACGCTGCGAACACTTGGCGCGCCCCGTTCGACGTCTCGATGTTGCCGAGGCGAACTTCCAGGTGCCGCTGACCCTCCTCGCAGCTGCGAATGAAGGTCGAGTCCAAGCGCAGGGTAATCGCTGCCGCTGGAGCCGTCGGCTCGACCGCAGCGGTGTCGCGCAGCTGGTCGCCGACTACCAGGGTGCGCCGGCGCACGGTCTCGGAATGGATCCCGGCATCGACCGGTAAAAGATGTTCAAGCAGACCGGCAGCGATCCGGTAGGGCATGAGCGCCGACAGATGCGCTCGGACCTGATCGAGCTCGGGTGTCGAACGGCAATGCGCCGGCCAGTCGACACCGGCCTCCGCCCTACCGCACCTCGCACAGCGGAAACGGGGCAGCCGGAGCGTGACCTGGCCAAACACGGTTGCGATCTGGTGGAGCCTGTAGTCCTTGACCTGACACGGTGTCGCGCAGATCGGCAGGTCGGTTTCTGGGCGGCATGGTCGCGGCTCTGCGCCGCGACCAGCGCCTGCTGGACCTGGGCCACAAGCCGCTTGCCATCCACCAGGCTCAGTCCAAGATCCTCGAGGTCAACTAGGTCACCCGTGCGGACGATTTCCAGCACGTCAACGCTCCGGACCACGCCCTCGATCCCGGTTTCCACCAAACGCAGAATCAACCTCATCCTCAATCCCCAGCCGCCGACATGACCGGCCGGTCATAACCCTGCCCAGCAAGGCCCCCAATTTTGCGGCAGTCCCGCTTTCAGAGCGCCACTGTTGCCGTGACATTGCCGCGCGCTGGCCAAGTTACCATGACAATGCCTGATGGAAGCCGACTTGGAATGTCGAAATTCCAGTTCGCGTCCCTTCGCCCCTGTGTTATAGTTACATGTAACTAAGGAGATCACGATGACAGCAACCCCAAAGTCATCCAGGGAGAAGACCAGGGCCAAGGTCCGCACCCACCGGGAAAAGCTGCGAGCACAGGGTTTGCGGCCGATCCAGATATGGGTTCCGGATGTCCGGTCGCCGGAGTTCGCCGCCGAGGCACACCGGCAGTCGCTCCTCGTCAGCCAGAGCCCTCAAGAAGCCGAGGATATGGCATGGGTCGAAGCCGTGTCGCTGCCGATCTGGGATGAGGAAGAGTGAACGTCGTCCCTGCGGCCAAACGGGGTGAGGTCTGGACGGTGTCCGGCGGCCCCGATTACGCCAGGAAGCCGAGACCGGCGGTCATCCTCCAGGACGACCGTTTCGACACCCTACGATCCATCACCGTCTGCGGCTTCACCTCCACAGGCACCGATGCCCCGCTATTCCGCCTCACGGTCGATCCCAGCGAGACCAATGGACTGGCGAAGCCCAGCGAGATCATGGTCGATAAGATCATGACGGTGCCCCGGGCGAAACTTGGTCAGCGAGTCGGTCGCCTGAGCGACGCCGACATGGTGCGGCTCAACCGGGCGGTGATCGTTTTCCTCGGGTTGGCCGGCTAGTACTATTGAACCGCGCCGGGATTTCCGGAGGCCGATTTGGTTGAGTCACGCCGCCATAGCGACGTCCTCGGTTTGAGCATAGTAACGCGCTTCGGCTTCGGCGGGCGGGATATTGCCGATGGGTTCAAGCAGGCGCCGATGGTCGAACCAGTCCACCCATTCCAGGGTGGCGAACTCGACGGCTTCCAGGGTGCGCCATGGTCCGCGGCGCCGGATCACCTCGGTCTTGTAGAGACCGTTGATCGTCTCGGCCAAGGCGTTGTATCGCCTCCGGCGTTAGCTAAAAGCTCCGTAGCTGTCGCCAACGCTGCCCACGGAGGGATCGACGCCGGCATCGGTGAGACGCTCGGTGTACTTGATGGCGACATATTGCGATCCACGGTCGGAATGATGAACGAGACCGCTGCCTTTGGCAGGCCGGCGGTCGTGGAGCGCCTGCTCCAGGGCATCCGGCACGAAGCCCGCGTGGGCGGTGATGGAAACCCGCCAGCCGACGATCCTCCGGGTGAAGGCGTCGATGACGAAGGCGACGTAAACGAAGCCCTGCCAAGTCGCCACAAACGTGAAATCCGCCACCCATAGGGCGTTCGGACGGGGCGCCTGGAACTGCCGGTTTACCCGGTCCGCCGGGCACGGTGCCGCCCGGTCGCTGACCGTCGTCCGCACCGTCTTGCCGCGTGCCACTCCCTTCAGACCCATGCGCCGCATCAGCCGCCCCACCGTGCAGCGCGCCACGTCAATGCCTTCCCGCCGCAACTGCCGCCAGACCTTCCGGACCCCGTAGACCTGGAAGTTCTCATCCCAGATCCGACGGATAACCACGCTGAGTTCCGCGTCGCTGCGCGAGCTGGCCGGCGCCTTTGACGGGTCAGTCCGCCGGGCGGCATGGGCGCGGTAGGTCGACGGGGCGATCGGCAGAACCTTGCAGATCGGCTCGACCCCGTGGACGGCGCGCTGCTCGTCGATGAAGGCGATCATTTCCTGAACGGGCGGTCGAGCTCCGCCTGGGCGAAATACGCCGATGCCTTGCGAAGGATCTCATTCGCCTGGCGCAGTTCCCGGACCTCGCGCTCCAGCGTCTTGATCCGCTCCTGCTCGTCCGTCGTCGGGCCGGGCCGTTTCCCCTGGTCGCGCTCGGCCTGCCGGACCCAGCCCCGCAAGGTCTACGCCGTGCAGCCGATCTTCGCCGCGATCGAGCTGATCGCCGCCCACTGCGAGGCGTGCTCCCCTTCGTGATCGAACACCATCCGAACCGCGCGCTCGCTGACTTCAGGGGCGTATTTGGGTGATGCCTGTTTCGTCATGATGACCCCAGTCTCTCAAGAAACGGGGCCTCCGGTAAACCCGGTGCGGTTCACGCGGCGTCCAGCTGGGCAATCCGGCCAACCTTTCCAATCAGCTCGACGGCAGCGCCAAGGGCAACGCCGCGAAGACGGCCAATGCTGCCAAGCGGGCGGCCGACCTGCTCCCCCTAATCCTGCCCATGAAAGCAGGTGGTGCGTCGCTGCGCCAAATCGCTGACGGGTTGAACCGATGTGGCGTTCCCGCCCCACGCGGCGGGGAATGGAGTGCTATTGCCGGCAAGCGGATCTTGGACCGGCAGGTGCGACAAACGGTAGCCTCGGCGTAAACCCCACGGTTTCGGCCTTGGGTGGCCGGTTAGGTGGAGTTCACCGCCCGTGATGCCGATTGGATCCGCTTAAGAGCTTCCTGGGCCGCGTTGACAACCTCTTGATTAGGGTCCTGAAGAGCGATCTTGAGCGTCGGCACCGCCTCGACCGCCACCGGCCCGATCTCCCCTAGGGCCCAAGCGACGCCCCGGCGAACCTCCTCATTGGCTTCACTGAACGCAGTGATTAAAACTGACACGGCCTTTTTTGACAGGATCTCGGCCCACGGCTCGGTCTGCGCCAGGGCCCAGGCGGCGGCCACGCGGACCGTCAGGTCGGCATCGCCCAGCGCGGTGATCAGTGCCGGTACAGCCTCGGCCGCCGCCGGCCCGATTTGCCCCAGGGTCCAGGCGGCCCCCCAGCGAATCTCCTTGTTGGCATCGCCCAGCGCGGTGATCAGCGCCGGCATCGCCTTGACCGCCGCCGACCCGATTTGCCCCAAGGCCTCGGTGGCGCTCCGGCGGACTTCCAGATTGGCATTGCCCAGCGCGATGATCAGCGCCGGCACCGCTTCGGCCGTCGCCGGCCCGATACGTCCCAAGGCCTCAGCGGCGTGCTGGCGGATTTCCAGGTTGGCATCGCCCAATGCAATGATCAGCGCTGGCACCGCCTCGACAGCCGCCGGCCCGATACGTCCCAAGGCCTCGGCGGCGCTCCAGCGAACTTCCTTGTCGGCATCGCCCAGCGCGGTGATCAGCGCTGGCACCGCTTCGGCCGCCGCCGGCCCAATAAGCCCCAAGGCCTCGGCGGCGCTCCAGCGAACTTCCTTGTCGGCATCGCCCAGCGCGGTGATCAGCGCAGGTACAGCTTCGGCCGTCGACCCAATCGACCCCAAGGCCTCGGCGGCGCTCCGGCGGACTTCTATGTCGCCATCGCTGAGGGCGGTGATCAGCGCAGGTACCGCCGCTAGCCCGATACGTCCCAAGGCCTCGGCGGCGCGGTGGCGGACCAGCCAAGCGGCATCGCCGAGGGCGGTGATCAGCGTCGGCACCGCTTCGGGCGCCGCCGGCCCGATTTGCCCCAGGGCTCCAGCGGCGCTCCGGCGCACCTCCATATCGGTATCGCCGAGGGCGGTGATCAGCGCCGGCACTGCCTCAGCCGCCGCCGGCCCGATACGCCTCAGGGTCCCGGCGGCGCTCCGGCGCACCTCCATATCGGTATCGCCGAGGGCGATGATCAGCGCCGACACCGCCTCAGTAGTCGCCGGCCCAATTTGCCCGAGGGCCCAGGCGGCGCCCCAGCGAATCTCCTTGTTGGCATTGCCCAACGCGATGATCAGCGCCGGCACCGCCTTGACCGCCGCCGACCCGATACGCCCTAAGGCCTCAGCAGCGCTCCGACAAACCTCCTTGTCGGCATTGCCCAGCGCGATGATCAGCGCTGGCACCGCTTCGGCCGTCGCCGGCCCGATACGTCCCAGGGCCTCGGTGACGTTCCGGTGGATTTCCAGGTTGGCATTGCCCAGCGCGGTGATCAGCGCCGGCACCGCTTCGGCCGCCGTCGGCCCGATGCGCCCCAAGACCTCGGCGGCGCTCCGGCGGACCTCTATGTCGGCATCGCTGAGGGCGGTGATCAGCGCCGGCACCGCCGCCAACCCGATCCGCCTCAGGGCCTCGGCGGCGCTCCGGCGGACCTCTATGTCGGAATCGCTGAGGGCGGTGATCAGCGCTGGCACCGCCTCGGCCGCCGCCGACCCGATACGTCCCAAGGCCTCGGCGGCGCTCCGGCGGACCTCTATGTCGGCATCGCTGAGGGCGGTGATCAGCGCTGGCACCACTTCGGCCGCCGCCGGCCCGATGCGCCCCAAGACCTCGGCGGCGTGCTGGCGGATTTCCAGGTTGGCGTTGCCCAACGCGGTGATCAGCGCCGGCACCGCTGCCGGTCCGAGTTGCCCCAGGATCTCGGCAGCGCGGTGGCAGACCAGTCGAGCGGCATTGCTAAGGGCGGTGATCAGCGCCGGCACTGCCGTTAGCCCGATTTGCCGCAGGGCCTGGGTGGCGCGTTGGCGTATTTCTAGGTTGGCATGGCCCAGCGCGGTAATCAGCGCTGGCACCGCCTCGGTTGTCGCTGGTCCGATCTGCCCCAAGGCTTCGGTGGCGCTCCGGCGAACTTCCAGATTGGCATTGCCCAGCGCGGTGATCAGCGCCGGTACAGCCTCGGCTGCCGCCGATCCGATTTGCCCCAGGGTTTCAGCGGCACGCTGGCAGATTTCCAAGTTGACATCGCCCAACGCGATGATCAGCGCCGGCACCGCCTCGACCGCTGCCGGCCCGATACGCCCCAGGGCTTCGGCGGCGCTCCGGCGAACTTCCATGTCAGCATCACCCAACGCGGTGATCAGTGCTGGCACCGCTCCGACGGCCGCCGGTCCCATCTGTCCCAAGGCCTTAGCGGCGCTCCGGCGGACTTCCGTGTCGGAATTTCCGAGAGCCCCGAGGGCGGTGATCAACCTTTGGACTCGCTGCAATTCGTTTCGATTGTAGTCCAGCCACTCGTGCAGTGCCGGCCACTCCGAGATAAGAGCTTCGTGAGCCAGCGTGACGCCAGCACCCTCAGCAACCAGCAAGCGCCCCTCAACCAACTTATTGATGATCATTCGTGCTTGGTCTACTTTGTCCGGGTCACCCAAAAACATCCGCTGGCGTGTCGGTGTGCCGGCAGCATCGACGTGGACCAAAGCTTGGAATATTCCCGGCAATGCGGCATCAAGATCTACACCCCAGGTTGTGCTAAGATCTTCTAGGAGTTCAGCAGCACGGCGACTGATCACACCGCGCAGTCGGCCAAGGGCGTTGTAAGCGTCTATGGTTAGCCGCTGATCAGGGGAGGTCTTCCGGTATAGCTCATCCAGGCAGAACGCCATCAAAGGAAGCGTCCCTGGATCAGTGCCAGCGTCCTCGAGGACCTCATCTGCCAAGCCATCCTCAAGAACCAGTCCCGCGCGTTCAGCCGGCTTGCGGATCATGTCGGCGAGCGCGACTAGCCCGGGCGGCGCCAGTAGGTAAAGTGCCGCGGGAGCTTGAAGCAGCTGGGCGAGATCTGGCAGGACGGCGCACTGAGGCAGAAAATCCGCCCGCAGCGTAGCCACAACCCTCAGATGCGGCTGGGCGGCGGCATGTGCCAGCAGCGCACCGAAAGACTCACGTTGCAGGATCGCGGCGTGCGTGAACAGCTCTTCCAGCTGATCCACGAACAGTAGGACCGCACCGCCGGCCGGAGCGACGGCATATTCCGAAATGCGTTGTGGCTCCTCATTGAGGGCTGTTGCAATCCTGATGGGTGGTTTATGGGCCAGCGCTGGCAGCAAACGGACCAGTCCGTAGGCCAATGCGAGGAAGGGATTGTCGCCGGCCTCCCCCGGTGTGCAGGTGACCACGCGCCAGTCCTGACTGCCTTCAATAGCACCATCTTGAAGGCGCGGGATCAGGCCGGCGTAGACGAGGGACGATTTGCCGGTGCCGGAGGCGCCGACCACCGCCAGAAACCGCTGGGCCGGATCGCGCAAACGCGCGATTAGGGCATCGACCTCGCGCCCGCGTCCAAAGAAGATCGGGGCTTCCTCCAGCGTGAAGGGCCGCAATCCAGGGTAGGGTGAAGTAGGCCAGTCCGGCTCCACCGGCCCAGTCGGTCCCGTATCGCTCTTATCAAGACGCTTGCGGAGAATGCGTTTCAGGTCAGAGGCGAGCCGTTCTTTGAAAGCTGTCGGTGTGTCGTAGGGCGTCACGCTTCCTCGGAATGAACCATCCGGTTTCATGGAAATGCGCTCGCAGAACTGCCCAACCAATTGATATTGCCGCTGCTGCTCCGTCAAGTCCGAGGCCTTTAGACCGACCTTGGGCTCTTCTGTCCGCGCATAGATGAGGATGTCCGCCTTGCCCTTGCAGGCGTCCTCGTATTCCCATTCGGTCCCGGATAGGTAGGGCTCGCCGTTGGCTTTCTGGAATCTGGTCAGATCGAGATGTGTCCCGAGCCGGGACCAAAGCACAACGATGACGATGTCGCATTCCGAGGGCTTGGTCTCGAACTGGATCACCGCTTCGTGGGGTGTGAGATGGGCTGGCATTGGTGTCGGTGCCGCCGGATCATCCCAGCTCACGATGTCGAACGTCACACGACTGCGCAGGAACGGATCATAGGGCAGTTCTTCTTTAAGCAGACGGCGAACCAAGGCGCGCTCGTCGGCCACATCGCCGGGCGAAGCGAGAAAGACGCGCAGGTGCTGTGGCGCCGGCTTCGCAGGAAGCATCAGCTACCGAATACGATCCGGGTCTTTAGGATCACCCCGCCAACACCATAGGTATCCAGGGTTCCAGCGCATAACGCATTCCTGTGCCTTTACCATCTTAGAGCGAATTAGACCTTTCGGCGCCGACATCGCGCAAGTGCCTCATCAGTGCAGTGCCGATCGAGCTTATCGTCCGCTTCAGTCATCGCGAACTGACCCCGCCCCGGCGCTTAGATCTTTGCTTCTAGTGCCTTCTGACAGTAAAACCGGGCGCGATCCCGCTTTCGCGGCCTGTTCTTGGACCGACACCCACTTTGCATGTTCCTGTGAGATCAGGCCCTCGATGCGGTCGGCTAGGAGTGCCAAAGGTTTTTCAGCATCCATGTAAGGTCCGGCGCTGGACAGGAACAGATATTTTTCATGCTTCAGCGTCTCGCAGGTTGAACGATAGGCGATCCAATTCTGCTGATCCTGGCTCAACTGCTGAACGGTCTCCACGATCAGGATGACTAGGCCTAGGACGGCCGCAACTTTCTCTGGATGTGGGATGTTGAAAACAGGAAGTAGAGGGAGCAAGGCAGCAGCAACGACTTGCACGAGCTTCAGAACCTTATATCGCCTCTGTGCCGATTGGCTTTTCCGGTCGTACCAGTTGATTTGGTCCTCTAAGCGGTCGAGGATGGGGGTCTGCTCGCTCATGACGTTGATCTCACCATCAGTGTTCGGACTGGCCTGAGCTCCAGATATCATCCCACACGGCTGTTGGCTCGAACGCAACCCGTCATCGCGGATCGTCAGCGAAATCCACTGCCGCCGGACCGGCAATTCCTTCGATCGTGCCGGCCAGGTGCGCTGACCATAGCCCAGCAGATGGATGATGCGCACCCCGGACTTGGGCCGCCATCAGATGCTGGACCATGTCGTAAAGATCGCGAAGGCGGGCAGGGCGGACAAGCGGGTGGCCGATCTGCTCCCTCATCACGCCCATGAGGGCTGACGATGCGTTAGAACGCTGACGGGCTGAACCGTTGCGGCGTCCCCGCCCCCTGTAACCTTCACGGGTCGAACGGTCGGCGGTATCATAGCGCCGTTGACTGATCGGGCCGATCCGCCGGGAGCAACCTTTTGCCCCCTGTGTCACGAACACCTGGGGGGACGCGTGCCCCGTCGGCAGGCCGAGGCTGAGGCCCAGTGGGGAGTCAGCGCCAAGCGAGCGCCAGTACAGGGGTGGATCCAGGCTGCGGCGGCCCATTTGGATGGGAGCCCTTGGATGAGTGAGATGTTCGACTGGTATGTCGGCATCGACTGGGCGAGCGAGGTTCATCAGGTCTGCCTGGTCGATGATCGTGGCGTGGTACGCGGGGAGCGCGCGGTGCGCCACAGTGGCGAGCAACTGGCCAGTCTGGCGGCTTGGCTGATCGAGACCACGGGCGCCGCTCCGGAACGCATCGGCATTGGCATCGAACTGCCCCACGGTCCGGTCGACGCTCTGATCCCTTTTATTCTGGTGTACCTGCGGACATACCGGCCGCTGCTCGATGTCGAAGGGCGACCGGAACTGCTGCTCACCGAACAAGGCCGTGCGATGACGCCACGGGCAATCGGGCACGTGTTCCGTACGCGAACCGGGAACGCTCTCGGTCGCGCCTTCAGTCCTCATCATGTCCGGACGCTCTATGCCACCGATATGGCGAGCCTGAGCCTGGAGGCAGCGCCAGCGATCCGGGCTATGCTGGGGCACAGCGATCCGGAGACACTCCGGCATTATCTGGCCCTCGGGACCAGCAGCCTGGCCGCTCGGCAACTCCAGGATGTGACGGAGAAACTGCGCCAGGGCGACGCCGGATATGATCGGAGCAGCCGCCGGCGGAAGGTGCACGCTGACTGAGCGGAGATCGGACACGTCCATCAACGGCCAATGATGGTATGAAGTTTTTTCGCGGATTGCTGGATGTCGTCGACCGCGCTGAATCACACTGTACCATATCCTGTTCAGGACGGCGCCGCGCCAGGGCAGAGGTGACCGCCCTCGACCAGAGTTGTACGGCTCGCACGTATCCCGAACAGCACCGCGCGGCTTCGCGCGTCTTGATCCGCGCCGTGGACGATCCCCGGCGTCGAGGATCCTGACTGTGAAGGACATGCGATGATGAGCTCTGCGATGACTGGGACGATGTCGGTACTGATCACTGGCGGCGGGTCGGCGCTGCGCGCGCGAGTTCGCGCCGGTGACACGGGAGTGGTCGCGCGCGCGTTGGCGATCGTACGGGACGACGCTGCGGCCACGCTCGAGGCGATTTCTGCGGTAAGCGGGATCAAGCGTGTCGGCCCATGCGCCGAGGGCGAGATCGAACTCGAGTTGGCTGAACCCGTGAGCCGGCGCGGCCTGCGTCGAGTGGCGCTTCTGAATGAGCGAAGCATGCGGCGGCTGGGCTACGTGCTGGAGCGTGAGGTGGTCGCAGATGGCGGCCAGGTCGTCAGCGTCTATGCCCGGCAGCGCCGGCACCACGCGTAAGTCGGGAGGAGCGGAATATGCACAACGCCGCACTGCTTCATCTGGCTCATCTGGCGGGATATGACCTGACCATGACGTGTGATCGGTACTCCGCCCAGGTCCTGGTGCTGTCGCGTAACGGCGGACAACTGACCTTCCTGGATAGGTGCGAACTGATCGCCTTCCTCCGCGAGCAGGTGGATCTGATGATCGAACTCGCCGACCGGTTGGGTTGATCGAGTAGGGGTATTTTTTCCACCTGAAGGAGTAATGCCCTTTCAAGTCTTCTAGGGGCTACCGAAAACCGGCCCGCCGAAGCGTCCCTCTGTGAGGTCCGCACAGGCGGGCCGGAGCCTTTCCGGCCGGAGTTATCCGTCATTCATTCGGCAACAATGTCAATCTGTCATCGATAATCCCGACGTGCAGGCGGTAGTCAATCGATGCGATCGCCTCCACCAGTCGGGCCAGCGAAGCTCCCTTGTAATAGCGGCTCCCCGTCTGCCCTTGCTGCACGTGGCCCATCAGTTCGCTGACCTGGATCTCGGGAATCTGGCGATTGAGCAGATGGGTGTCGAAGCTGTGTCTCAGGGAGTACAGGCAAAGCCCCTCCCGCGCCATTCCGACATATTCGAGGTAGCGGCCGAACCACTCGCCCAGCTTTGCGCCGGATCGAAGGGCTTTGGCCGATTTCAGGCCGGGAAACAGGTCTATCTTCCCCTTAACTTTCTGATCCGCGTGATAGTCCAGGAAGCCGAGTTCCAACAGAAGCGGATGGATCGGGACGATCCGCTTCGAGGTGCCGGTCTTCACCCGCTTTCCCTTTTCCTCGTCCGGCATGACCTTGATGCACCAGATGGCAAAGGTAGCCGAGCCATCCTGACCGGCTGGCAGAAAGCGGCGCAGGCGTGCCCAGACCCCGGTCTGCGACCGGACATCGATATCCCATTCTGCAAAATGCTCCTCGTCGAACTGCACGGCGACGATGTCTTCGGTAAGCAACTGGGCGGCTTCGCCGAGACGCAGTCCCTGGTGCGCCATCATGAGCGGAAGCCAGTATTTCGCATCCTTGACGACGTGCTTGCCGCGACGGTGCCGGTGATGGTCACCGGCGCACCCGCTCCAGGCCGGGCTGGCAAACAATTCGCGCAGTTCGGCGTTCAGGAACGCGTCGCGGTCGTTCCTGGCGGATCGATCGAATTCCTTCACGCCGTATCGCAGCTTCAGGGCGAGCAGGTCCCGGTTGATCGGTACCTTCTTCGTCTCTGCGAGCCACCGGAGCAGGCCTTTGATTTTATCGAGGTGCTTGTTGATGGTCTTCATGGCCAGCCGGCGCTCTTTCGCCGACTGCAACTCGTGCCGGAGATTGTCCGGGTCGATCTCTCCCGCTGCTGCCTTCGCCTCGACGAGGGAAACCGCCCGGTCGGAACGTCCATCCGCCTTGCGGATCGCCTCGGACGCGGTCATGGCGCGGTACGGACCGCGTCCGAACAGCGACGGCACGCGATGCAGCATCGCCCTGAAGTTTACGAGATCCTCCTCGGTGATATCGACCACCTTCCGGTTACCGACAAGGTCCGCGAACAGGTCGCCGGCGACTCGGTAGTTCCGCACCTCCTCCTCGCACAGGAGTGACGTCCTGTTGCTGCCCTGGAGGCTTTGCCGCTGTTGGATCCACGATGCCATGGCCTGCGTCACCGTCCATTCCACCGCGGCAGGAGGCGGGTGATGCTTCCCGGCCGGGGATGAACGGCGTCGCTGACCCTGTCTCGTGAGGGGGCTTGCAGGCTCTGATGCGGGCCTGCCGGCAGGTCCATCGCCGCCAAGGGCAGGGGAGACAAAGGCGGTTGGGGAGCATGCGGACGGCTCGCGGCGGTCCGGTCGGACACCGTGGCCGAAGCGGTTGCCCGTGGAGCCGAAGCGACAGGATTTTCCGTGACGGCAAGGCTCCGCGCAGCGGGAGTGCCGCCGATCGTGCCCCCGGATGGCCCGGGCAGCCAGTCCGCGCTATCGTCGTCGTAGGCGCCGGCTTCACGCTGGGCGTTGATGCGATGGACTGCCGGCAGGCCGCGCAGTACGAGGCGGGCCAGCACGGTGTGCTCGTCCGTGCCAGTCTCCGGAATGTCCAGGCCGTCCGCTGCCGCACGCGCCAGGACATCGCGTGCGAGATCCAGGCGGTTGTGACGGATCGCATCCTGTATACCAGAGACGGCGGCGTGTTCAGCCTCGACACGGCGTGCGACCTCGTCCGGGCCGCGTTCGCCGCCGAGGGCACGGGCGACTTCGGCGCGCTCCAACTCGGCGCGCAGGATCGGGGCGAGGAGGGCGCGCAATCTCTCGGTATCGACAAGTCCGGCCTGCATGGCATCGCTCAGAAGATCGAGCACGGCGTCCGTCGCGACGCCGAGGCGCCGCGCGCGTTGCCGTGCGGGAGCCAGGACCTGGGTGCGAAGCGAGATGCGGAGGTCGGCACCGCCGGCTTTCGAAAAGCGCGGGCAGGCGGGAAGAGTGCGGCGCCAGTAGTAGGTCGCGCCGCGCCGGTAGAGATGGGTGTCCAGTGCCATGGTCCGCTCCGTGGTCCGGAGCGTCGTCGGCGGCACACCCGGACGGCACAGCACGGAAACCGGTGCTTATGCCGCCTGGAAGTACTGGAAAATCAAGGCTTTGGGAGAGAAGTTGGTTGGGGGACTAGGATTCTCGGCCCATCAGGCGATCACCCGTTCCCTCTCAGGTCAGACAGTCTTCGCTGCCTGACCATCCCCGTGAGCAATTACAAAATTTCGATGCCGAGATTCTTTCGACCGTGCCTGTCCGCTCGCCCCCGAACGCACCCTTATCCGCTATCTCTCAATTAGGAGGTAGTTTTGAGCCTGGACTTGACTGCCGATGAAGTTGCTAAAATGCTTCGCGTAACGCCGCAGTGCGTTCGTCGCTGGGCAGCGGCATGCAAGCTTCCGGGATACCGCATCCTGGGTGACTCGTGGCGCTTCAAGAAAGATGAGGTGGAAGCGTGGATAGAAACCCAGAGGCCTAAGCCTCCGAAACCTAAGGAGAAAATTGAATGGCGTCCATCTATCTCCGCAGCTCAGTCTACTGGGGTCGTGCCACCGTCGCAGGGGTCGAGCACCGCAAGTCTCTTGAAACAGCGTCTCGGCCTGAAGCCGAAAGCCGCCTGAAGCAGTGGGTCGAGTACTTGAAAAATCCTCAGCCGGTCGCGATTGAACTCCCGGAGCGAACATTTGAGTCATTGGCCATGCTGTTCATCGACAAGCACCTGCCGCGGCTGAAGCCGAACAGCATCAAGCGTTACGAGCAGTCGATCCGCCGCCTGATCGCGCTCTATGAGGGCCGGGACGCGATGAGGTTCACTGCGGCAGCACTGGCCGAGTTTGAGACCGCCCGCAGAGCACAGGGAGTCCAGCCGGCGACCATCCGTCGTGATCTCGCATGCCTGTCGAGCATGCTGAGCCTGGCACCGGAACTCTGGGGGGATGACGACTTGGTCGTCGCCAACCCGGTGCCGGCTTATTTGAAACGACACCGGAAAACTCTCCGGGAAGGAGAGCCGGGCAAGCGCTACCTGACTAAGCATGAAGAGGTCGCGCTACTCGAAGCCGTCAAGGACATTCCGGTGCTGTGGCAGAACATTGCCGTCGCTATCGACACGGGGCTCCGGAGCATGGAGCAGTTTGCGCTCCGCATCAAAAACGTCGATCTCGTCCGCGAACGCATCACTGTTCCCGCCGACGAGGCAAAGAGCCACCTTTCCCGCACTGTTCCACTGCGGAAGCGATCTGTCGAGATTCTGCGGGAAGTGATAGCCGGACGGAAGACGGGATACGTTTGGACCAATCCGGCGACAGGGAAGCACTACACACGGTTCACACGGGGCTTGGCGGGAGCTGTGAAGCGCGCTGGGGTAGAGCCTATCGTGTGGCACGACCTGCGCCGCACGTGCGGGTGCCGGCTGCTGCAGGACGACCAGATGGCGCTCGCTGGGGTTAGTAGGTGGCTCGGGCACCAGACTGTCGCGCAGACCCAGCGGGCCTACGCATTCCTTGAGATTGACAACCTTCATGACGCTATCCGCAGAGATCCCCCGGTCTTGCTAGCAGTCCCCGGTGGGCATGCCAAAACGGGGTAAATCGGCACACTTCCCGGCACACTCGGCAAAGCAAAAAGCGGCAGATTCACTGGAGTTGCCGCTTTTTTCATTCCTTCGTGGTAGGCACAAGATTTCGGCACAGGCACAAGGATCAATTTTGGCCAGGGCAAGAAAAAACCCGCTAAGTCATTGACCTAGCGGGTTTTAATTCTGGTAGCGGAGGAGGGATTTGAACCCCCGACACAAGGATTATGATGATGCGTGTGTTACTAATAGTTTCTATGGCTTAGGACCGTTTTTCTGGGTTTTTCCTGGAGTCTCAGCATGTCTCGCCGCGTATTACTGCATTACGGTTCTATCAAACCCGTGTGAGCTATGGCGGCATTTGGGTGACGAGGTGTTCAGGCGGTGCTTTATGATGTCGACACGCTGACCTCAATGCCGTCAGAGAATCTGACGCCCTGAATGACTTTGGGTAACTGGTTTTCGCCCTTCAGCTTCCGCCAAGTCTTGCCAGCTGCCGTGATGAGCTTGAAGACCATGAGCTTGGCTGTGAGGGTGATGAATGCTGTCACCGGCTGGAAGCGCAATCGGACGGAGAGCCCGCAGGACGCATAGATCAGGCGAATGATGAGTTCGGGAAGGTCATTCTGCGCATCCCGGCGCTCGCCCCATTGGGTCAGGTTGGTGGCGTTGATCCACTGCATCGGAGCGCCGGGTCCCAGTTCCGGAAGCGGGAGCGCAGGTCTGGCGGTTGTGGTCACCCCGCCGTCGACGAAGCTGAGACCCTTCGCCTCCAGCGCCTTGCGATCGCCTCAGCGTTGTTGGGCATCGGCGTCCGCTGCCCGCGCTCGAAATCCGCCACGGTGGAGATGCCAATGCCCGCAGCCGCAGCCAGATCCTGCTGGGACCATGCGAGCAGTGCGCGGGCGGCGCGAACTTGTTGGGGTGTTATACCGCATTCAGAAGATTCTGACTCTTGAAGAGGCTGGCTAGGGCTGGTGAAAGGTTGCTACCGGGGCTTGCAGGAGCAGGCAGTTTGTGATTCGGTTTCACTGCGGTGATTTACGGAGGAACAGGATGGTGGCTGTTGCGATCCGGCGAGACATTGCGGCGGGCGACTTGCGACGGCAGGTTCGCCTGGAGCGGGACGGTCGGGTTGCCAGTCGGCTCCTGGCGCTGGCGGCGGTGCTCGATGGCGTCAGCCGTGAGCAGGCCGCTCGCCTCGGCGGAATGGATCGGCAGACCCTGCGGGACTGGGTTCACCGCTTCAACGAAGCGGGTGTGGAAGGCCTACGCGACCGTACCCGACCCGGTCGGCCTTGCCTACTGGCCGAGGAGTTGCTCCCGGAGTTGGCAGCCTTGATCGCCGACGGTCCGCAGATTGAGCGCGATGGTGTGGTGGAGTATCGCCTGTCGCATATCCGCGAGCTGTCCCGGCGTCATTTCGGCGCTGACTACAGTCAGGGCGGCATGCACGCTGTGCTGCGTCGGATGGGCTTTTCCTGGCTGAAGCCCCGGCCGATCCACCCCAGGACCGACCTGGCTGCCCAGGAGGCGTTTAAAAAAACTTTGCCCAGACGGTGGCGAGCATCCAGGATCAGCATCCCAACGCCGAGCGGGTGGAGGTCTGGTTCCAGGACGAGGCCAGGGTTGGCCAAAAAGGCTCGCTGACCCATCTGTGGGCACCAACTGGCACGCGGCCGAGGGCGGTGCGTGACCATCGCTTCAAGTCCGCCTACATCTTCGGCGCGGTGTGCCCGGAGCGGGATACCGGTGTGGCCCTGGTGGTTAGCCGAGCCAGCACCGAGGCGATGAACCTCATGCTCACCGAAATCAGCCAGGCAGTCGGCGACACGGCGCACGCCGCCGTGCTGATCGACGGAGCCGGCTGGCACAGCGCAAACGATCTCATGGTGCCGACCAACATCACCCTCGTCCCGTTGCCGCCCTACAGCCCAGAGCTCAATGCCATCGAGCGTCTGTGGCAGGTCATGCGAGACACCCTGCTCTCACACCGCCTGTTCACCGATCTCAACCACATCATCGAGGTCTGCTGCACAACCTGGAATGCTCTCCTTAACCAGCCAGGACGGATCCGATCCACATGCGGCTATGCCTGGGCGGCTCCGGTCAAAATTTCCTGAACTTGGTATTAGGGGATCAATCATTGGTCATGCCATAAATGTTGGAGCAGGCCGATGAACCTGCTCTGGTTCGAAGCGCCTGGTTCCCTTAAAGGTGCGCTCGTCTTCGGACGCGTGATACTGCATCTTGCATGCCAGCGCCTCCATGGTGCTGGCGATCAGGATGGGCGATGCCCTGCCGGTTGCGGTGCCTTCCAGGCCAGGGCGATGCCGGCGACTGCCCAGCTGAGCTGCTGCACGAACAGCGCACCGCCGATACCGGCACCACACGCTCCTGATGGAAGCGCATCGACGGGCGCAGACCGAGGCTGCGGTCGATGCGATCACCGTCAAACGCATCAGACGAAGGCACAATCCAGGCGAGGTTTGCCTTCATCCGACGGTGTAAGGTCGTTTGACGAAACGGCGCAGCGCGGACCCTTCCTCTTGTGCGCCCAGGCTAATGGGCTCGCGCAAAAGGTAACGAAATTCTTTTGCAACCTTCAACCAAGAATGCTAAACGCCGCGACCTTCGATACCGAATCACGGTAGCATGCGGGACTGCGATGATTATTCAGCCTTCAAAAATTGGCGCCTATGTGTCCCTGGGACATTGCGATCGTTTCCTGCACCTCACGGCTGTCGAGCAAACCAGCGCGGCCGCCGGCAGCCCGGAGCAGCCGGCAGCCGAAGGGGTAACTCGCGCCGAGCTCCGGGGCCGGGAAACCGAAGCAATGGTCGCGGAACTGCTCGAAGGGAGGGGCTTTGAAAAGCAGGACGGCGGCGGGCTTCGCGACCTGATCAAGAGCGTGGAGGGAACGGGCCGACCGCGCTACGCGACACAATGTCCCGTCCGCGGGTGCCTCGTGGTGGATGCGGCGGACGTGACCGTTTCTGGCTCGATCGACGTCTTGATGGTCGATCGCAACGAAGCGAAGGGCCACATCCGCCTGACCGTGCTCGAATGCAAGAGTTCCGGCCGAATGTGGAGTGCCGCCTTGCTGCAGACGGCGCTGTACGTCAAGCTCCTACGGGATGACCTTCCGGCGGAGGTGCAGGTTCGGGCGAACATCGTGACCCGCGATCCGGACACGGATCGGGTGTCGGAGGAGAGCGTGTTCGATGCCGGCTTGCCGGAGCTGGACCTGGAGGTCGGCCTCACCGACGCCATGTCGATCATCCGCCAGCAGATTGAGCTGGCCGGAGCGGAACTGCCAGCGCCGTATTTTGCCGAAAGATGCCAATTCTGCCCCCATATCGAACGCTGCTTTGCGGAAGCCATCGACGGCCGACTGGATTGGGCGGTTCTGGGGCTGCCGCCTGCCGAGCGGGACGCCTTGGTGCGGGAGGGCGCTCCCTATGCCGAAGACAACGTCGATCGCGCCAAAGTCAAGGCCGCTTTCCGCCGTGGTCTGCGCCGAAACAAGTCGCAGCTTCAGCGCCTGTATCGGCTGCGCAGCGCCTATTACGGTGCGGCTGCCGGTCAGGAGCAGCGGCGCGATGAAGTACTTCCCCGAAGCATCGGCCGCCTCCCCTGTGCTGGACCCAATCCGCTCAAGAAGGTGTTCGTGCGGGTCGTGCCCGATGCGCAACGGCGGCGCATTGCCGCGCTGGGTGTCCGCGTGCGAGTCGAGCGGTACGACGAGCCGGCGCAGACCCTTATGGACGCGTCTTGGAGCATGTCCAAGGACGACGAGTCGGAGAGGCAGACGCTGCTCACGATGGCCCGGCACATCGGCGACGTGCTGGCGCCGGATGCGCAAACGGGCAACGTCTGCTTCCATGCCTATTTCTGGTCTGAGGACGAATTCATCTTCCTCATCGACCGGCTTTATGCGTGCGCGCAGGAACGCTCCGACGACCCGCTCCTCATGCTGGCTGCCGGTCTGACCGAGCGGGATGCACCGGAACTGCATCTGGGCACACGCCTGCCGCGAGTGACCCATCTCCGGAATTATATCCAGCAAAGAACGAATTTGGCCAGCATCGGCGTCTCGCTCCTCGAGGTTTCCTTCCTGGACTGGGCTGGGCGCACGGACGCCGCTTGGCTGGCGGAATTGCCGGTTCTGGCGTGCTGCCTGGGAGACGGCGAGACGGACTGGCCGCTGGACGCCGGCACCGTGCGCCAGCGGCTACGCCAGCGCCCGAACTTCTTCGATCGCCTTGACCCAACGATGGTCGAACGCATCCAGGACGACGCCGCTTTCCGAAAGGCATTCATCGGTGTCTGGTTTAACGCGCTCACGTCCGTCGAAAGGGCCCTGGCGGCGCTCCACGGCACCAACACCATGCCTGCGATCCCTGTGCACCGGGAGAACCCTGTGCGGGTTCCGCTGGCGGATACCGCGCGTCCTCTCATCGAGGCGGCGCGGCAGTATCTGGAGGGCTCGCAGGACAACGTGCGCCGCGCGTGGTACGCAAAGCACCTCAACAGCATTGAGGAACTGGTGAGTTCGGGAACGGCGATTGAACTGACCAATCCAGTTTGGGCGGAATACAACGCCAAGGACGAGAACGACGACCGCCTCTGGCTGGAAGGCGAGACCGACGCGGAGGCGCTAGTCGCGCTGGGAGACGCCACCGGCGGAACTGACGGAGCCCGGGCGCTACGGCTCAAGGAACTGGGCAGGCAAGCCACCGATGCTCTCGGCAATCTGAAGCTGCGCAAGGACCTTCGGGCCGTTCCGATCACGCACACCCAGACCGTACTGACCTCCGAGGACATCGTAGACCAAGGCATCGAACTGACGATTCTGAAGATCGAAGAGCTGCGGCTGGGAGGGCGGGCCGTGGCGAAGGCGCTTCCTCGCCAGACGCCACGGCAGAATGGCGTGGAGAGCAGGGCACGCGCTTGGCAGGACACCGAGCCGGGCGCACCCCTTTGCCGTGCCGATGGGCAGGCGGTGAACCGTTTTGTCGTCTTCAAAGACTTCGAGCCGGTCGACCCCAGGGTCCGTGCCGCGCTCGCCAAGTTCGCAGACGTGGACCGCGACACGACGTTGGGAGCGCTCGACTGGTGGAAATCCGACACACTGCCGGAGGACATTGCGCTGACCGACGCAGAACGGCTGCGCCTTGAGACGACGTTCAAGGCCTACGCCCACCTGCGTGAAGCGTGCAGTGACGAGTTCCTCGCTTTCCGGACGGCGCTGGAGCGGACCCGAGATGCAGTTGGTGTCGGCCAAAGCCTGGCGAACCTGGAAGCGGCTATTGCGGCTACCCTCGTAACCTACGATCCGGATCGTCCCAAGGCGTCCAGGGAATCGACATACGAGCAGACCGCCGCGGATGCCGCGCAACGCATCGTGATCGACTTGCTGCCCCGCCGCCTGGGCCTTGTGCAGGGGCCTCCCGGAACGGGGAAGACGGAATTCGCCGCCCTGGCCATTCTCGTCTGGGCGCTGATTCAAGGCGAACGCACACCGGAGGATCTTCCTGCCGTCTTCGTGACAGGCGTTTCCCACCAATCGGTTTCGAACGTTCTTCGCCGCTGCGCGGCGGTTGCCCCGCTTCTGGCCGGAGCTTGGCGGGCGACGACGCGGCGCGCCGGTGCGGCGATCCGAATTGAACGGTGGTCCGTCGATCCGAAACACACATTGCTCGAGGCGCCGCTCGCCGGACCACAACGGCGCCTCTCGATCGTCGATTCTCGGATCGACGTCGTTCAGGGCCGGGCTCAGGCAGAATGTTACGACGACGGGCAACTGCGTAAGTGGGGGGACATCCTGGAGCAGCTTGCCGTGCGCATCGTCGGATGCGTCACGGCGCAGCTGCCCAACTTGGCCCCAGACGCTCCTATCCTTGCAAAGCCCTTCCGTTACATGGTCTTTGACGAGGCGAGCCAGACGAAGCTCCAAGACGCCCTCCTCGCGCTACCCCTGCTCGACCATGAGCGTGGACAGGCGCTCGTGATCGGCGATCACCGGCAGTTGGGTCCTGTGGAGAAGGGCGTCGGCGAGGCCGACCTTCGCTACCTCGTACGCCGCCACCAGCCCTACGGCAGCTTCTACGACTTCGTTAGCAAGCACGTCCAACCGGTGGCGCTGTCCTACACGTTTCGCCTTCAGGAGGACGCATGGCGGCTGATCGCATCCGTGTACAAGGACGATGCGGTGCGGCTTCTCGGGCGTGCACGGGGCGATGCGCCGCATCCCTCCAAAGCATCCGGACTGCTGAGCGACGCTGTGGACTGGGAGGGCGTGTGCCTGTTGACCTACGATTCGATCCGCTGGCCGGGCGATCAAAAAGTCAACCCGATCGAAGTGGCCATCATTGAGAGGTTGTTCCAGAATGGCTCCAAGGCGATCCTGGACCAGACCGCCATTCTCGCCCCGTTCAAGGCGCAAGAGCAGGAACTCATAAAAAACTTTACAAAACAGCGGGTCGGAACGGTCGATTCCATGCAGGGCTCCGAGCGGCCGACGGTCATTTATTCGGCGACGGGAGCGGCTGCCGCCTTGACGCGCTTTGAGGAGTTCATGATCGACCTGCGGCGTGCCAACGTTGCGATGTCCCGGTCGAAGAAGCGCCTCATCGTCATCGCGTCCCAGGACCTGCTCAGCTACACGCCATCGGACCCCGAAGCGTTCGAGGTGATGCGGATATGGAAGCATCTGCGTCGATACGCGGATAAGCGACTGGACGGTTCGCCATACGACGTCACCGTTACAGATGAGGACGGAAAGATCCGCAGGATCGCAGTGGAGGCCCTGCAGGTCCGTCATCCGGCGGAGCAGGCAGAGGAAGCGTGAGTGGCTTTGGCCACGACACCTAGCTGGTGCAACACTGGACGCGTAACCCCCGGCCGTCTTCGAAGTGCCGGGGGCGGACTGGTCTCTCTGCCCGATCCACGCAGGACTATGTAGGCCCGTCGAAAGCCTCCTGGGCCGAAGGACCCTAGGCGACACGGCGGCAGTTTGTGTGCATGCGCGACTTGGGGGCCTTGCTTCCAAGACGAGTTCACAATGTACTGAACACCACTGCATGCATCATGAGCACATGTCCAGGGCAAGTATGTGAATCCATCTAAAATGTTATGATTAGTTCTGCGCGATGCCTCCGCGGCCAGAGGTGAGCCAATCATCGATCATGCTTATCGGCATCACACAGGCACCTTGCGGCGGCCAGTTCCAATCGTTGCATTACCCTAAGAGTTGCATTTGGTATGAGGATCGGCGATCAACGCGTCCGGGGGTGCTTTTATATGCCATCATTTGACGACATCAAGCCGGGTGCACGGCTGCGTGGTCTCGATCCGTCCGGCGTGGCTGAGATCGTCCAAGTCGGGCGTTTCGGTGCCGATGCCCTAAACCTTGTGTTCCGAGTGAACGGTCGCGTCGGTGAACGTCTGGTCTACCGGGGTGAGGAAGCCACCTTCGAATTGATCGAAACCGGACGCGCCTACGCGTTCGATGCCGACGGAGCGCTGCTGCGCCTTGCGTCTGAAGCCTACCGCATCAGGCTCGCCCACCTGTTTGATCCCTACCTCGCCGTCAGCGCATCACAGATAGAAGCGCTGCCCCATCAGATTACCGCTGTTTACGGGGAGATGCTGCCGCGCCAGCCGTTGCGTTTCCTGCTGGCGGACGATCCGGGCGCCGGCAAGACCGTGATGGCAGGGTTGCTCATCAAGGAACTGCTGATCCGGGGCGATCTGGAACGCTGCCTGATCGTGGCGCCCGGCGGCCTCGTGGAGCAGTGGCAGGAGGAGTTGGCCGAAAAGTTCGGCCTCGCGTTCGAGATCCTGTCGCGCGACCAGATCGAGGCGTCGATCACCGGCAACCCCTTCGTCGAGCGCAACCGCCTCATCATGCGGCTCGACATGGCCGCGCGATCCGACGAGTTGAAGGCAAAGCTCCATGCCGCGCCGGACTGGGATCTGGTCATCTGCGACGAGGCGCACCGCATGGCCGCCTCGTATTTCGGCGGCGAGGTCAAGGAAACCCAGCGCCACAAGCTCGGCAAGCTGCTGGGCACGCGCACCCGCAACCTCCTGCTCATGTCGGCGACGCCGCACAACGGCAAGGAAGCGGATTTCCAGCTTTTCATGGGCCTGCTCGACGCCGACCGGTTCGAGGGCCGGTTCCGCGAGGGCGTCCATAAGGCCGACGTTTCCGACATGATGCGGCGGCTGACCAAGGAGGAGCTTTACCGCTTCGACGGCACGCCCCTGTTCCCGGAGCGCCGCGCCTACACCGCCAGCTACGAGCTGTCGCCCTCCGAGGCCGACCTCTACCAAGCCGTCACGACCTATGTGCGCGAGGAAATGAACCGGGCGGACCGGACCGGCGACGACAAGCGCCGGATGAATGTCGGCTTCGCCTTGCAGATCCTTCAGCGCCGTTTGGCGTCCTCGCCGGCCGCCATCCACCGCTCGCTGGAGCGCCGCCGCATGCGGCTGGAAGACCGGCTGCGCGAGGAGCGGATGACGCGCCGGGACGATCAGGCCGCCTTCGCCCGCGCTCCCGCCCTGCCCAGCTACGATCCCGACGATCTGGAGGAAGCCCCCGGCGCGGAGGCCGAGGCCGCCGAGGAACAGATCCTGGATCAGGCGACCGCCGCCCAGACCCTGGCCGAGCTGGAGGCCGAAATCCTGATCCTGAAGGACCTGGAGGAGCGGGCGCTGCGGCTGAAGCTGTCCGGCACGGACGCCAAGTGGCGCGAGCTGGATTCTATCCTGGACCATCCGATCATGCACGATCCGGTGACCGGCCTGCGCCGCAAGATCCTGATCTTCACGGAGCCGAAGGACACGCTGGACTACCTGTCGCACAAGATCGTGGCGCGCCTGGGCGATCCGGCCGCCGTCGTGGTCATGCATGGCGGCGTCGCGCGCGAGGCCCGCCGGGCGGCGATCGCCGCCTTCAACAGCGATCCGGTGGTGCGGGTGATGATCGCCAACGATGCCGCCGGCGAGGGCGTCAACCTCCAGCGCGGCGCCCATCTGATGGTCAACTACGACCTGCCGTGGAACCCCAACCGGCTGGAACAGCGGTTCGGCCGCATCCACCGCATCGGCCAGACCGAAGTCTGCCACCTGTGGAACCTGTGCGCCGCCAACACGCGCGAGGGCGAGGTGTACCGCCGGCTCCTGGAAAAGCTGGAGGAAGCACGCGCCGCCCTGGGCGGCAAGGTCTACGACGTGCTGGGCGAGCTGTTCGAGGGTCAGGCCCTGCGGACGCTGCTGGTGGATGCGATCCGCTACGGCGACGCGCCGGAAACCAAGGCCCGTCTGTTCCGCAAGGTGGACGACGCCGTCGATGTCGACGCGATCGAAACCCTGGTCGCCGAACGCAAGCTCACCTCGGAAGGCATGGACCCGAACACGGTCGGCGCCATCCGCGACGAGATGGAACGTGCCCATGCCCGCCGGCTCCAGCCCCACTTCATCGGCGCCTTCTTCCGCGAGGCATTCGCCCTGCTGGGTGGCCGTATGGCGGAGCGCGAAAAGGGGCGTTTCGAGATCCTGCGCGTTCCGGCGGCCCTGACGGAGCGCGACCGCCTGATCGGCCGGAGCGATCCGGTGCTCGACCGCTACGCCCGCGTCACCTTCGAGAAGACGCTGATCGCGGGCCAGCCCCAGGCGGTCCTGCTGGCCCCCGGCCATCCCGTGCTCGACACCGTCGTCGATGTGGTGCTGGAACGCTTCCAGCCCCTGCTTCAGCAGGGCGGCGTGCTGGTGGACGATGCCGACACCAGCACCGTGCCGCGCCTGCTGGTCTATCTGGAGCATGCCGTGCGCGACGGCAGGACCGCCAGGACCGGCGAGCCGCGCGTCGTCTCCCAGCGCCTCCAGTTCATCTTCCTGGGCGAGGACGGAACGGCGGTCGATGGCGGACCGGCGCCCTATCTCGATTGCCGGCCGGTCAGCGCGGAGGAACGGGCGCTGATCGCGGACACCCTCGCGGCGCCCTGGCTGGCGGCTGGGGTGGAAGGACGGGCGCTCGGCCATGCCATAGCCCATCTGGTGCCGCAGCACCTTGGGGAGGTCAAGCGCCGCCGTCTGCCGGAGATCGACAAGGTCGAACGCGAGGTCCGCGCCCGCCTGACCCGTGAGATCAATTACTGGGACGGCCGCGCCGCCCGCCTGCGCGAGGAGGAACGCGCCGGCAAGGAACAGCGGGTCAATGCCCAGAACGCGGAGGCGACCGCTCAGCGGCTTGTCGACCGGCTATACAAGCGGCAGGCCGAGCTTGACCGCGAGCGGCAGATCTCCGCCTTGCCGCCGGTCCTGAAGGGCGCCGCCCTGATCGTTCCCAAGGGTCTGCTCGACGCCCGGTCCACCCCGGAACAGCCCCGCGCGCCGTCGGGATTTTCCGACGATCCGGAGAGCCGGGCCGAGATCGAGGCGCTGGCCATGGAAGCCGTGATGGAGGCCGAACGCGCCCTGGGCAACCAGCCGCGCGACGTGTCGGCCGAGAAGAAGGGCTACGACATCGAGAGCCGCGACCCCGCCACCGGCAGGCTGCGCCTGATCGAGGTCAAGGGCCGCCACGGCGAGGCTCGCGACGTGATCGTGACCAAGAACGAGATCCTGGCGTCGCTCAACGCGCCCGATGCCTTCATCCTGGCCCTGGTCCTGATCGACGGCGGATTTACCCGGCAGCCGGTCTATGTCAGGCGCTTCTTCGATCGCGAACCGAGTTTCCACGAAGTGGCGGTCGTGCTGAACATCGCCGATCTGATGCGGATGGCGCAGGTATCCTTTTGAGGCTTGCGAATAGCCCGCTTAGCTGGGACAAGAAGGCGGCTTGGATAGTCGTTCGGATAGGCGAGAATGAAGGCGCTGATAGTGGATGAACCCTGGATCGGCTTGATCCTGCGGGGTGACAAGACCTGGGAGATGCGGAAGACGGGCTGTTCGCACCGTGGCGAGATCGCCCTGATCCGCAAGGGAAGCGGACATGTCGTCGGCATCGCCCGCGTCACCGATTCGCGCCCGCATCTGGCGACCATCGAAGCTTATGCCGAAGCCGAGCCGTTCCACCGCATCCCGGTCGAGCGCCAGCAAAAGGCGTTCGCGGACGGCTGGCGCGTGCCCTGGGTCCTGGCCGACGCAAGGCCGCTGCCGCAACCCGTCGCATACCGGCATCCGTCGGGCGCGGTGATCTGGGTCAACCTGCTGCCGGATGTCGTCGCCCGCATCAGGTCGCAGGTCGCGGGCGCGCCGCCCGATGGGCTCGATGGGGAAACGTAACCGATGGCTCCGAAACCGGAAATGCGCTTGGCCGGGCCGGTTGGCAGAGTCCTTTTGACCGGCGGAAATCTCCGCAACAACCATATCTATCTCACGTCGATGCTCGATCTCATCCCAGCCGACTCGATCGGGGGGTCCAACAAGAGTACGGCGGCCCATCGAACGCTTCGGGTCAGTTTTGAACCCGGCACGACAGTCGATACTGACGTGGACGGGAGCAAGAACATCCTGCGCGCCCGTGGAGCCGTCCGCGACTTCTTTGCTCGCTCCGGCGCACGGGAAGGCGATACGGTGCTGATCGAACGTACCGGACCTTATGCCCTCACCATCTCGCTCGACCGCCCTGTCTAAAGAATCCAGGAACCCAATGCCCGCGCCTCGCAAGAAACTGATCGAAGTATCCATCCCGCTCGAGGCCATCAACGCCGCCTCCGCCCGTGAGAAGTCGATCCGGCATGGGCATCCCTCCACCCTGCATCTGTGGTGGGCGCGGCGTCCTCTGGCGGCGTGTCGGGCCGTGCTGTTTTCGCAGTTGGTGGACGATCCCTCATCCTGGCCCGACCGCTTCCCAACCGAGGAGGAGCAGGAAGCCGAACGCAAGCGGCTGCACGACGTCATCCGGCGCCTTGTACCCTGGGAGGCGTCCAACGACGAGACGATCCTGAACGAGGCCCGCTGGGAGATCGCCCGCTCGGTAGCCTGGGGCCTGGGCGAGGAACCTCCGGCGAAGGACGATGCCGCCGCGATCCTGGAATTTCTTCAGACCAAGGCGCCGCCGGTCTACGACCCATTCTCCGGCGGCGGTTCGATCCCGCTGGAGGCGCAACGGCTGGGCCTGCGCGCCTATGGGTCCGACCTGAACCCCGTGGCGGTGCTGATCGGCAAGGCGCTGGTGGAGATCCCGCCGAAATTCGCCGGAATGCCGCCGGTGAACCCCAAGTCGCAGGAGGAATTAAAACGCGGCGGGGTCTGGAACGGCAAGGGCGCGCAAGGCTTGGCCGAGGACGTGCGCTATTACGGCCAGTGGATGCGGGACGAGGCCGAGAGGCGCATCGGCCATCTCTATCCAAAGGCGAAGCTGGCGGACGGGTCGGAGGCTACCGTCATCACGTGGCTCTGGGCACGCACCGTTCGATCGCCCGATCCGTCGGCCCACGGTGCCATGGTGCCGCTGGTATCGTCGTTCATGCTCTCCAATAAGGTGGGGAAGAAGACCTGGGTAGAGCCTGTGATCGATCCGTCTGCACCGGATGGATATCGGTTTGAGGTGAAGACAGGGTCGTTATCAAAAGCCGATGAAGAGCGACTGAAGCTCGGCACTAAATCTGGTAAAGGGCAAGCTTTTTTCTGCATATTGACAGCATCAATTATTGATAGGGACTATATCCAGGCTGAGGGCAAGGCAGGCAGATTAAATCAGAGGCTTATGGCGATTGTCGCGGACGGCGGGCGCAGACGCATTTACCTTCCCCCAAATGGACCGCACCAGACAATTGCCGACTCCACCTCGGAAGTTCCAAGTGTCGGCGAGGCGCGGGCAACATTCCTGTCTCCGCCAACACCGACCCGAGCAATGATCACTGGTGGCGTTTGTTCAGCCTATGGCTTACGAACTTATGGCCATTTATTCATTGCCCGCCAAATTATTGCCCTAACAACGTTTTCTGATTTGGTATCTGAAGCGCGGCAAAAGGTGCTCGCTGATGCCTATATAGAGGGCTTAATAGAAAACGGACTCGCACTTCATCATGGTGGTTCTGGCGCTTCTGCGTATGCAGATGCAGTGGTTACCTATATTGGGTTTGCAATCAGTCGCAGCGCGGACCGGGATCTTCAATTTGTTCTTGGGATAGCAGTCCAAAGATGGAGGCACTGCGCAATACGTTTGCACGGCAAGCCATTCCAATGACTTGGGATTTTGCTGAAGGTAACCCTTTTTCATCATCAAGCGGGAATTTTCTTTTTAATGTAAATTGGGTCTCAGACGCGCTTGGGCGAACTCCTGCGCTTGCGGCTGGAGGTATAGGGAATATTGATGCAGCGAAGAATTCATTTCCCGTTAGACCAGTAGTTATTTCGACCGACCCCCCGTACTACGATAATATAGGCTATGCAGACTTATCTGATTTTTTCTACGTGTGGCTTAAGCGTTCTCTTTCCACCGTATGGCCAGATCTTTTTCGTCGTGTCATCACACCCAAGGCTGAAGAGCTAGTTGCAACACCCTATCGCTTTGTCGATCCCGAAATTCCAGATTGGGTAAAAGCGTCCCCTGAGCTGGCCGCTCGTTGGCTTCGTATGGGCAGCAAAGAGCGAGCGGAAACCTTCTTTATGAGAGGCATGGGTGAAGCGCTGACAGCAATGCGCAAAGCCGCCACGAATGGAGATCCGCTAACGATTTACTATGCCTTCAAGCAGTCCGAAGTTGGCGTGGACGGGATCACTTCGGCCGGCTGGGCATCGTTCCTACAGGCGGTTGTCGATGCCGATCTCTCCGTAGACGGAACTTGGCCGGTACGAACCGAACTGGCGAATCGAATGATCGGCAGAGATGCTAACGCACTGGCCTCCTCTATCGTTCTCGTCTGCCGCAAACGCGCACCCGACGCCTCCATCGCCACTCGTGCCGACTTCATCCGCGCCCTAAAGCGCCAGTTACCCGCCGCCATTGATGACATCCGCAAAGCAGGCGTTGGCCCTGTGGACATGCAGCAATCTGTGATCGGTCCCGGCATGGGGTTTTTCTCCCGTTATGCCAAGGTGCTGGAGGACGACGATAGCGCCATGACTGTGAAGACTGCTCTCGCCCTGATCAACCGTGTCTGGGAAGAGATCGAGAACGAGCTGGATACCGCCTTCGACCCGGAAACCCAGGTGGCGCTGGCGTGGTTCGCCAGCTACGGGTTCGACGCGCGGGCATCGGGCGATCTGATCACGCTGGCGAACGCCAAGAACATCCCCTCCGACGCCCTGTTCGACAGTGGCGTCTTCACCGACTTGCGGGGCAAGGCGGCGCTCACCCAGCGAAAGGACCTGTCCGAGGACTGGAACCCGGCGACCGACAAGTGGCTGACGGTCTGGGAATGCGTCCAGCACACCGCGCGCGTCCTGAACGCGGAGGACGGCGGCGGAGAGGCCGCCGCCCGTTTGGTGGCGCAGATGGGACCGAAGGCGGCGGAGGCCCGTGCCCTGGCGTATCGCCTGTTCGAGATCGCCACCCAGAAGGGCTGGGCCAGCGAGGCGCTGGTGTATAACGAACTGGCGCAGGAATGGCCGAGGCTGGAAGACCTGATGCAAGGACTGGAAAAGACGCCCGTTTTCGTCGGCAAGCCCCAGGGCTCGCTGTTCTGACCGGACGGAGAGGAAAGAAGAAATGACTGCCGTGATGGTCGAAAAGGAAACGCTGCGCCGCGTTCAGGACGGTCTTTTCCATCTCGCCAAGGGGGTGAAGCCCTTTGTCGAAGCCCGCATGCGCGCGGTGCATGGCGACCGCTGGCTGCATTACGCCAGCCGCGCCAACGGATCGCCGCCCAATGCGCCGCTCGACGCCTATGGCCTCATCAAGACGATGCTGGACAGTTGGCGCGAGGCGTTCGACGAATCCTTCGCCCGTAACGAAAAGCAGAAGGTGCGGAACTTCGCCTCCACCGCGCTGGAGGCCCGCAATGCGACGGCGCATCTGGCGGTCCCGCTCCAGGACGACGAGGCCTTGCGTTACCTGGACGCCATGCATCAACTGCTGAGGGCGGCGAAGGCTCCGGCCAGCGAACTAGCGGAGCTGAAGCGCCTGTACGACGAACAGCGCCGCTCCGGCTTCGCGTCGCCGGCGCCAGCACCACAGCCGGCTCCGGCGGGAATGGCGGCGCCCAAGCTGGACTTTTCCGCGGCAGAGGCTCCATCCTCGGCCTTGAAGCCCTGGATTCAGGTGGCTCTGCCCCATCCCGACGTGCTGGAAAACCGCTTCAAGGAGGCGGAGTTCGCGGCCGACCTGTTCGCCGTCGATGCCGGCTTGGCGACCGACGATTACGCCGACGCGGCAAGCTTCTTCCGCATCACCTTCCTGACCGAAGGCCTGCGCCGGGTGCTGACCTCGACCCTTCAGCGGCTTGCCGGCAGCGGCGGCGATCCGGTGATCGGCCTTCAGACCGCGTTCGGCGGCGGCAAGACGCACACGATGCTGGCGGTGCTCCACCTTGCCCGGTCAGCCGATCTTTCCGTGCTGGCGGGCGTCGGCCCGCTGGCGGAAAAAGCCGGCGTGACGGCCTGGAAGAAGGCGAAGACCGCCGTCTTCGTCGGGTCGTCCAAGGGAACGGACGTGTCGCTGATCCTCAAGGACGGACCGAAGGTCCATACGCTATGGGGCTACATCGCGTGGCAACTGGCGGGCGAGGAGGGATTGAAGCTCGTCGCCGAGTCGGAAGCCGCGCGCACGAACCCCGGTTCCGAACTGATGGTGGAGGTGCTGAGGCTGGCCGGTCCCTGCGTCATCCTGCTAGACGAGCTGGTGGCCTATGTGCGGCAGCTTCCCGACGACCGGTTCGAAGCGTTCCTGTCCTTCATCCAGTCGCTGACCGAGGCCGTCAAGATGGTGCCCGGCGCTCAGATCGTCGGGTCGCTGCCGGAAAGCGCTCCGGAAGCGGGGGCCGACAAGGGCAAGATGGCGCTGCTCCGGCTGGAGAAAGTCTTCGGCCGCCTCCAGTCCGCCTGGCTGCCGGCCGCCGGCGACGAGACCTATGAGATCATCCGCCGCCGGCTGTTCCAGGCGCTGGACAGCGACGGCGAGCGCGACCGGGACGAGACGGTGAAGGCCTTCCACGAGCTTTACCGCAAGAACGCGGCCGAGTTCCCGCCGGAAGCCAGGGAATCCCGCTATCTCGAACTGCTCCGCATCTCCTACCCGATTCATCCGGAACTGTTCGACCGCCTGTCCAGGGACTGGGCCAGCCTTGAGAAGTTCCAGCGCACCCGAGGCGTGCTCCGGTTCATGGCGAACGTCATCGACGTGCTATGGCAGCAGCAGGTCCGCGATCCGCTGATCATGCCGGCGCGCATCCCCATCGCGCATGAGCGCGTGCGGGTGAACGCGCTCTACTCCCTGGACGCCGCCTTCGGACCCGTGGTCGACAAGGAGGTGGACGGCGAGAGTTCGCTGCCGTCCCGGCTGGAAGCCAATCCGTCGCGGCGCATCTCGCAGTCCCGTGCGGCGACGCGAGCGGCGCGGGCGGTCTTCCTGTGCTCGGCTCCGCTGGTCGGCCAGCCCAATGCCGGGGTGACCGCGCAGGGCCTGCGTCTGGCCTGCGCCGAACCGGGCGACCAGCTCGCCATCTTCGGCGAGGCGCTGCGCGAGGTGAAGGACCGCGCCACCTATCTGTACGAGGAAGCCGGGCGCTACTGGTTCTCGACCCAGCCGACCCTGAACCGCCTTGCCGACGACAAGGCGAAGTCCTGGCCGGCCCATCAGGTCGATGAGCAGATTTCGGAAGTCCTGCGCGGCGATACGAAGCAGAAAGGTTCCTTCCACGGGATTTTCGCGGTACCGGACGACCCCGTCACGATCGACGAGGCGAAGGCCCTGTCGCTGGTCATCCTTGGACCGGCGACGCCGCATGCCGGCAAGGGCGTGGGTAAGTCGGCGGCCACCGACACGGTGACCGACACGCTGATGCGCTGCCGCTCGGGGCAGCGCCGCTTCCGCAACACGCTGCTGTTCGTGGCCGCCGACGTGGCTCTGCTCGATACCGCGCGCGAGGCCATGCGGCGGGCGCTGGCCTGGGAATCGATCGTCAAGGACGAACGCCTTCAGCAGCAACTGACCCAGGCCCAGATCACCGACGCCAGGAACAAGGCCCGGTCGGGCCGTGACGGCGCGGTCAACGCCGTCCGGCAGGCCTGGAACCACATCCTCTACCCGGTCAAGTCGGAGGCGCCGGGGACTCCGTTCGACCTGGAACACCTGTCGATCACCGCCAAGGACCGCGCCGCCGTCCCGGCTGCCGTCTACGAAAAGGCCAAGGGCGACAGCGTCGCCAAGGAGCAGCTTGGGCGGAGGCGCTGGTGTACCACCTCAAGCCGCTCTGGCCGGAGGACCGGCCGCACTTGGCGGTCGGCGAGGTCGCGGACTGGTTCACCACCTATGTCTACCTGCCGAAGCTGAGGGACCGCGTCGTCTTCGACAAGGCCGTCAGTGACGCCGTAACCAAGCTGGACGCGGCCTTCGGCTTCGCCGACGGCTATGACGAGGCGACCGGCGAATACCAGGGCCTGATATACGCGAAGGCGCCGCCGGTCTTCATGCCTCCGACTGCGGTCCTCGTCCGGGCGGAAGTCGCCCGTGACCATCTCCAGCGCCGTCAGAAGCCGATGCCCGCCACCGTCGGCGGCGTGTCCACGGTCGGCGGAACGGTGACGGGAGACGATGACACCCGCCACCCGGAGGCTCCTCCCGCATCCGGCGACCCTGTCGCCGCCCCCCGGCAGCCCCGCCGCTTCTACGGGTCCGTCGAGATCGAATTGGTGCGTCCGATCAGGGTGTTCGAAGATATCGTAAACGCGGTCGCACTCCAACTCCAGCGGACACCCGGCGCCAAGGTCAAACTGACCCTGGAAGTCGAGGCCGAAGCGCCCGAAGGGTTCGCGGAGGCGGACGTCGGCATCGTCCGCGACAACGCCCGCCAGCTCAAGTTCAAGGCTGAATCGACGGGGTTCGAGGAGTAGAAGCCTCAAGCCCCCCTTCGACTCCGACGGAGGTCCGCAGCCCGCTGTAGATCTCGTCGCGCAGGGTTGAGCAGCGGCGCTTGAGGGCGCCGATCTCGCTCTGCGCGCGGGACCGCGCGTCGCCGCCGGCGGTAATGCGCTCCGCCTCACGGTCCAGTTCTTCCTGGGCTTCCTGGAGCGGCCCGCGCGAAACCTTGAGGACGACTGCCTCCAGGGTATCGGCTTCCACCTTCGCCTGATCAGCAAAGGCGTTGCGCAGCGTCAGGCGAAGATTTGCCAAGTAGCGCGCCTTCTCCTCTTTGGCCTTTTCTTCTCGATACTGGAAGAACAAGTCAAGTCCAGCGGCTAGAAACGGTATAGCCTTTCCAAGCTTCCCAGCCACTTTTGCGGCACCTTGCCCCATCTTTACCGCTTCCCATGGCCGGAACTTCTTTCCGAGCGTCTTCCCGACTTCATAGATTATGTTGCGTAGTTCCGCAGCATTGTCAGCGGCAAACTGAAGACCCTCCTGAAGTGGTTTGCCCGTGGCCTTGAAGAAACGGAGAACATACTCCGTGCCTTGGTTTGGACCGGAGTTCTTATGGTCGATCCCTAACCGCTCGGCATGCTCCGCTTCGATTCTGGCGACATCCTGCGCCAAAGGGGTTTGCCCGAGATCCTCCAACTCGGAATTCGCCAGGGCAATGGCGTCCCGCAGGTCCGCTTCGAGATCGTCATAGACCTGATTGATCGGTGCGATGACCTGGCTCATGGCGGTCGTGAACAGGCTGTCCAAATCTTCGCCTGTCGTTGTGTCCGAGATTTGCTCCACTGCCTCGTCCGTCTGGGACATCACCGTCGAATAAGCCTGCTGCTTCCAGGTTTTCCGGACATCGACAAGCTTGCGCTGCAAACGCTCCAGCACTGCCGATTTCCGTCGAAGCAACTCAAGCCGCTTCCGGTCATCATCCGAAGCCGCGAGCCGGGCCTGCAAACTATCGAGAAGGTCGGATACGATGGTCAAAGGCGTCGTCAGACGCCCAGCGATGCCGGCATCGGCGACAAAACCGTCCAACCCATCCACCAGTTCACGCATGCGACTCTGCTGAATGAACCGCTGCCGATTTTCCCCTGCTCCGGAGGCACGCAGATACTTCGACGCGGCGCATGGATAGATGGGAATGCCTTGGTGAGGCCCCAGAACTTTGTATACCTCGCCAAGGATTGTGGCTTCGGAATTGTTTTCCCGATCAATCTTATTCACTACCAGACCTCAAGGATCCCCTCATTTTACACGATAGCGAAAGTTTCGGTGACCACACGTGACTGCTCCAGGAGATCGGCGTATCGTTCGGCGAGGGCGCGCAGCCTGTGTTCAGGCATGTTGGGGATGAGGTCGTAGAGCATACAGCCCTGGCGGAACAGGGAGTGAGTGCGGGTTTTGACGGTGTTGGACTTGAGATGGCGGTCCATGCCGAGGCTTTCGCCGGCGGCACCGAGCAGGGTGAGCAGAACGACAGCGAACGCATTGAGCAGCAATAGCCTATCGCGCCGTTGCGGGTCGGCAATGTGGACCGCCGAGAGGCCCATGCCGAAGCGCAAGTCTTTGGTATCTCTGAAATTGGGCTCCACTCGCCACCGCTTCGAGTACAGCGCGATGATCTGCGGCGCGGTCGCGCCAGCGTCGCTGGCGGCCAGGCACCAGGGCTCCTTCATGGCCTTGGCGTGGGTGCACACGACGGCGCCAACCGGGCACTGCGCCTCGGTAACCACGGCATCGCGCAGCTTGCGCGCCCGGCCGCCTTGGCCGACCCACTCGGTCGCCGAACGGATCGTTCCGTCGGCAGCCCTGACCCTGGTGTTGCCTTTCAGCCGGATGACGTAGTCGAAGCCCAGGTCGGCGAGAAAACCGAACAGCTTGGTGTCGGCGAAGCCGCGGTCGGCCAGGAGGGTGACTTTGACGTCGTCGGGCAGCACCTCGGCCAGCCGGCGCACGGCGGCGTCTTCGTAGGCGTTGCGCGCGTCGCTCAGTTCGTCCTTGTGAACGCTGAGCCAGATCAGCGGCGTCGTCCGGCCATGGCGGGTCACCAGCTTGAGCGCCAGGGTGGCCTGCCCGTCGGCGTCAAAGTCGGTCCAGTCCATCGCCACCACGATGTCGGTGCGCGGGCCGACCATTTCCGGAACCCAGCTGGCAAAAACATCCCAAGCCTCGATCCCAGGGTTGCTCAGCAGCCGGTCAACCTGCTTGACGGCATGCTTGGGCAGAAGGCCGCGTGCCTGAGCCAAAGACTTGCCGATCACGGCGACGCCCAGAGAGGCACCCGTCATTACCCCAAGGGTGGCGTTGGCAAGAGAGGCGATCCGCTTGGTATGAGTATCTTCATCAAGAACACTGTCGAGGAAGCTCCGAACATCCTTCACCTGCATTAAGCCGCGCTTCGATCCGTCGATCATCTTGCTCTACATAGCTGCCTCTGTTGAGCAATACTGCGATATCACGCAGGTGAATGCACTGCCTGAAAATGAGGGGATCCTTGAGGGCTTCGAGACGTTCGAAAAAAAGCTCGACACCTTGCTGGACAGCAAGCGCCGTCTCGCCGGAGACATGTTGAACGGATATGACGACATCGGAGCCGGGGATTGGGAAGGACTGTCTGCCCCCGGCGGCACCGCCGTTCCCGTCGCCACCCGGATCGCAGTGGAACATCTGACTAGCATGGAGGCGACCACTTTCGAAGCCCTCTGCGCCCGCCTGTGGTCGCTCGAGGGCTACACTGTCTACCGCACCCCGGCGAGCGGCGACGGCGGTGTGGATGTCGTGGCCTTCCGAGGCGAGATTGGGGTTCTGATTCAATGCAAGACGACATCGGATGTCGGTCGCGCGCTGGGCTGGGAGGCCGTGCGCGACGTTGTCGCCGGTGCCGCAGCCTATCGCGCCAAACACCCGACGGTGCATTTCCAGCTTATTGCCGCAACCAACCAGACCTTCAACACCGACGCACGCGAGCAGGGGGCCATCAACAATGTCAAATTGATCGACCGAAGCCATTTCACCGAGCGGCTTTTGACGCATACGGTTGCGATGACCGACCTATGATGCGTTGATCTTGGCTCATATCGGGCTTTAGGTTGATGAGTTTAGCGGATTGCGGCCAGTGTGGCGGGGCGCCGTTTCGAGTGTGATGAAGGTGGTGGTGAATAGGTGATCAGGGAGATACTCCTCCCGCCGACATGAAAGTTGGATCACTTTCGACCTGATCCACCTATCCGGCGGTTCTCGACATCGCTTGTCGGATAGTGTGCGGTGCTCGTTCTGCGACAGAGGCCACGCTGTCCGGAACGGCTGGGGCAATGCCTGTCACAGGTGCCAGCGCTAGCTGTGCAAGTGCTGCAAGGCGTGCTTCGACCATCACTTTCCGAAATCCGATCCAGCACCGCATAAAGGCCTGTTGTGGTCTCCGATGCCACTGGGCACGGCGTGGGCATTTCGGAAGATCCGAACTAATTCGTTGGGCACCGGACCGGTTTACGTGCCGTCTCCAGGCGCCAACGCGTTGGCGCGCGCATGAAAACATTTCGGCCGCGGCATCTGTATTAGTGCTGCTGGAATGCGCGCCTCTGGTTCGCAGGCATGGCACATTCTGGGAGTCGGACCCAATCATGGCAGGGAGGTTTGGTGTGGCTCAGTACAGGCAGGGTGACATCCTCCTCGAGGAAACTGACGACTTGCCGGCTGGGCTGGCGGGCCTGCCAGCGGCTTCAATCACCGAGTCGCCGATCGCGCTCGCGAGTGGAGCAAGGCATTCCCATACGTTGATGCCTGGCCCGCACCTTCTGGCGCTTTGCTTGCCGGAGAACCGGAGCGGCATGCCCGACTACCTGGTGATTGGACCGGCTGGCGCCCGGCTGCTTCATGATGAGCATGCACCGATCGACCTACCGCCCGGCCGGTACCGGGTGATCAGGCAGCGGGAGTATGACCCCATTGCTGCCGGGACGAGACTCGTTTGTGATTGAGGCTTCGGATGTCCTTCCTGACTGACGGAGGCCGGTCGTCCGCAACTGGTATCGAGGCTGCGGTCCGCCGCCTTTACAGGTCCCTGCACTTGTCCGAGCCAATGGTGGTCGAAGCGCGCAATGCCCTTGAGTTCGCCCGGGTCTGTGCCGCCTTGGCTCCCCGAACCGGCAGCCGGCGCGATCTCAACATTCTGGGCGTATGTCTTTTGGTGCCCACACTGCTGATCTACGGCGCGCTCCTGCTGGCCGTCTTCCACGTCATCGGTTCGAGTGACCACGATCAGAATGCCCTGGATCTCGCCTCCCTTTTCTTCGGTGCTGCCGTCCCCTACTGGGCCATGGTCATCCGGACACCGGTCGGTCGGGAGAATCATGAAGCGCGTCTGCCTATATTGCTGTGCATTGGCCTGGTTGCGGTGGTTCACATGGTCGGCACTGGGGTAGCCTGGGCAGCGCTGCCGGATCAGCCGATTCAGGCAGCTCTGGTCGGCGTGGTGATTGGCTTGATCGTTGTGCTGACAATGCTCGTGGGCAGACTGTTGTGGCCAGCGTGGTGGCGCAACGAGCTCGGGCGAAGCCTCGGGACAAGACTCCCCCTATGGGGCGCCCGGCCGATCAGGGAGATCGTGGAGCAGCGATTGCGGTCGGCAATCGATGATGTCCGGCAATCCATGCCTGTCCAGATCGGATGGACCGAATTCCTCCAGTCCCGTCGCGAGGATGCCGGCGGCGTCATCCAGCATGAGGGGCGTCGGATCGACATCCAGTGGCATGAACTCTCGCCAGTCCTTGGGCGGACCAGTATACTGCCGCCGGCGCAGGCCATTGCCGGATTCGCGATCACCGAAATGGACGAGGCAGCCTTGCCGGAGGTCGTGAAGGCCGCAGTCGCCGTGGACCGACTGGCGGACGCGATCAGCGTCTTCGATGGAGTGGCAGTTGTGCTGTCTGCCGGCGCGCCGATTGCCTTCCCGATCGTCACGGCACTGCCGGACCCGGCATCGAGGACCGTTCGCTACTCGGCCGTTTTCGACTGGCTGGGGTACCGCGGCCCCCTGTCACTGCTGATCGAAATCCTGCCGATCCGTGCCGCCGAAGTCCTGCTCGCCCGCTATATCCGCCGCGTGCCGGATGCAGGAAGGCGCACGGCGGCGATTCAGGCCATGGGCACGCAACGCTTCATGACCGCCGTGCGGGCAAGGCCCGTGCAGGGGGATCGTTTCGGCCGGCTGTACCTGGTCGGACGGCCGGAAGATCCGAGCGCCTTCGTCGAGGTGATGGACGCGACGGTTTCGCAGGACGGCATCCGGCAGCGCTATTGGTGCGCCGTGCCTCCCCACATGGCTACGGCTCACGAGGCGGTTGCATGGACGTTCGCCCGGACACTTGGCACATACGAACCTTCCGTCGAGACCTGACCCGCCCTTGGACACCGAAACTGATGTTTGTCCTGTGGACCACGCCAACAAGCGAGCAACTGAGCGAAGTTCCTGAGGCTGGTCACGGAACCAGCTTGCGGTTCGCTGGTCTGGTCCGGCTTCGGATACAGGTCATGGGCGACAAGCCTCCCCGGGTATGGGGCGTGTTTCAGTTTGAAATTCAAAGCGCGAAACCTATGTGGTTCTGCATTCCATCCGTATGAGGCTGCACATGGCCAAGAAGCAGTTCACCAGCAAAGTTCCGGCCCCTATCGGCCACGTGCTGTATAAGAGGCTGACCCCACGCGAGAGCCGTATTCTGGCTGCCTTCGGCCGGGACAAGAAGACGGACCAGACGCCCTCGAAGAAGTAAATCGCGGTCGGCCCGGGTGGAGAGGGGCAGTGCGCGAGAAGCCTCATGCCCTGCAGATCCCAAACCGGGACGCGACCCGGGTGCGGTAGATCGCTACGCGCTGTCGGATCGGCGGAAGCGGGTCGGGCGCGGCCGTTGTAATGCTGTTCTTGACCCACCCGTCGAGCAGTCAGCGGATGTTGGCTGATCGGTATGGGACGGCGTTTCGAGAAGCATTCTGGATTCCGGCTATCCCGACCCGACTTGCGTCGCCTCCTGGGCAGGATTGAAGTTAATTGCACGCGCAGTGTTTTGCCGCCTGGCAACATCAGCGTGGGTGCTGCGGATGGCCGGCTTGTTCGATCTCCCGTTTCCGCAGCGATAAGGCGGCGGTTGGGGTTCTCGTCGGATGCATCTCGTGGTCCGTGCAATTAACTTCATTGGTCGGCCACGGGACTGTTGTGCCGTGAAGTTAATTTCACGCAGGCGTCACCGTGCTGCGGTTTCGGTCCTGCGGTCCCTGAACCCACGACATCGACATGCTCGACCGGGAGCGCTGGATCGGTACCCTCCGCATGCCGGGCCCGCACTACGAGCTCATCGATCAATTGAGTGGAAATTCCATACAGGGCCGCGACATCGTCCACGGTCGCCTCGCCCCGCAGAACCACGTCGCTCATGAAGCATATGTCGCCTACGTAGAGCCTGCTCCCGCCAGAGCGGTTCAGCACGGCCGCGTCCTTGCTGCCGCAGACGATCAGGTGAAGGGGATTGACGCAGTTCCGGTTGGTGCAGAGATTGATGACTTGACTGCGCTTTCCGATCTGCGCTCCGCCGAGCATAAGTGCAACCCGCTGCGCGCGAACGGTTCTGTGATCAAACCAGAAAACCGGGTCGTCCTTGGCGTTGGTCGCCCCGAGCCACTCCTGACACGGCGTCGCCATGCCCGGCGCGAGGTAGTCGCTTTCCCTGACCTTCGCCTGGAAGCGGACCTGGGCCGATTTCCTTGGCCGTGCCATCTGATGCCCCTCGAGTCTGGCTGCTAACTGGTGGCGGAACAACGGTGTTTTCGAAAGGAACCAGTCACTTGGCGTGCCATTGGGAACTCTCGGTCCACCCGGATGACACTTTGTGGGCCGTGGCGACCGGCGCAGACCCATGCCTGGCGGAACCGGGAAATGGAACCGGCATACGGACGGAAGCAGATGCAATGTCCCTGCTCATTCGGTATCCCGCCCGATGTCCTCATCCACAGGATCCCCTGGCCTCCCGCCTGCGCCGGGATCCCGCTCCGATTGATGGCCGGTCACCCGCAGGACGATGTCCTCGAGGTCCTGCCCGGAATTGCGCGTCCGCTGCGTGTCCCGCCACAGGTGGGTGTAGGTGCGCAGGGTCATCGCCGGATCCGAATGCCCCAGTCGGTACTGGACCTCGGAGACCGAATAGCCGAGGTGAATGAGGCCCGAGGCGTAGAAATGCCGGAACGCGTGGAAGGCGTACTTGTGAGTCCCGTCCGCGCCGGTCACTCCCGCCCTGATCTGCATGGGGTGGAGAAAGCGCCGGTAAAGGTTCTGCACCTGATAGGGCCTGCCGGCGGCGTTCGGAAACACCAGCCCGGACGTTCGGCGTCCGCCCGCGATGTGCCATTCCTTCAGGATGCGCACCAGTTCGTGGCCGATCTCGATGTCGCGTATCCCGCTCGTACCGGTTTTGGTGTCACCTATCGTGCCCCACTCGTCGGCACGCTGCTCGACTCTGATCACCCCCTTCTTCAGGCTCACGCAACGCCAGTCCAGCCCCCGCAGTTCCGAGATACGCATGCCGGTGAACGCGGCCATGCACAGCATCGGGTAGAACGCCGGGTAATGCTCGCTCGTGACCGCCAGCATGCTCTGCATTTCCATGGGGGTCGGGATCTCCACCCGCCCGCAGAAGGGATCACCGTTCACGGCGCCGACCCTGCGCCGCTTGGCCCGCGTCCGGCGAAGCGTTGTCGCCACGTTCTGGGCAACCTTGCCGCGCTCCATGGCGATGTTGATCACCGTCTTCAGGTAGGAAAGCACCTTCCGGGCCAGCGTGTCCGACCCCTTTGCCAGCCGCTCCTCCCCCGTCGGTTCGCCGCGCCTGAAGACCGGCACCGGGAACCCACCCTTGCGCAGCATGTCGCGGAACTCGACGACATCCGATTGCGTGAGCTGGGACAGCTTCCTGTCGCCGAGCAGCGGCTTCAGGTAAAGCCGGGCGTGCTCCTGGTACTGCTTCATGGTCGAGCGCTCGACCTCGCCCTGGCACAGCGCCAGCCACAGGTCACATGCATCGGCGATCGTGATGCTGTCCCGGTCGGGGGTATGCGTTCCCTTTTTCAGGTCGACCCTGGCACCGGCAAGCCACTCGACGGCCTCCTTCTTGTTGCGGAATATTGACTTGGTGACACGGTTTCCTCGAGCGTCAAGATATTCCACACACCAAATATAGGAACCGTCTTTTCGGCGGACCGATTTTCCATCCTTCTTGCGCTGATATATGGCGTTGGTGCTCATTGGAATCCGCAAAATATAATTTTAACAAATTGAATGATAATGAAATTAGATTAAGAAATCAATAAACCACAATAATGATAATCGATTCCTAGTTCGTTTTAAGTAAGTGAAAATTACTTTGATAGACATTATGTAGCCAGAAATTATTGCGGTCAGTCTTCCGGAGTGCGATCATGTTCTGGTCGTTCAGCCAATGTTGGGGGCTCCCGTCTTTCTTTGGCAGTCCGACCTCATCTCGTCGTCTGATAAGCCCATGGTTTCGGCGGAGATCGAACACCTGTTCTCCATCGGCAGCTAGGTTAGTCCGTGAGCCGCAACTAGGATTCTTGCCGGTATGACAATTATCGCAGCACCGACATACGTTTTCGTGGCCGGCTGGTGATGTGGAGTGGCAGTGCTGTGCCTTCTCAGGCCGTTGACCGATTACCCCCCTGAAGATTTCAAGTCCTCGGATGGTGCAACCCCGGCACAGTCCAGGACATGCCAGGGGATCGGGCATTCGTGCAATTAACTTCGCAATCCAGAGTCCGCGCTCTGGTTGTCGATCCAGGCAAACAGGTCGGTTCGCCGGCAGAACAGGCGGCCCCGGATGACGAGCGCAGGAAAGCTGGGCATCTTCGCCAAGCGGTAGGCGGAGGCGCGGCTGGTTGGAATACCTGCCCGGGTCAACGCGTCGGCGACCTGAGGCAGCGTAAGGTACATGGCGTCGGAAGCCAACGGCGGAGCGGGTGCTGCCATGAATAACCTCCAGATTAGATAACAGGTGGAAACCAAATGACCTAGCAAGGGTCAAATATTCAGCCACCATGCGCCAACATATCTCAATCATCATCAAGAACCTCCTACGCTAAGTTGGAGCGGGAGCCATAAATACCTTGGTGCCCTTTAGCTTCTCAGAACATATCTATTCGGAAATCGAGGTGCAACGGCGTCTCAGTCGAGACGGTCCCAGATCAGTACCAGTTGCCTGTGAAGTTAATTTCACAAATCCTGGTCAGGTGGTCTCCGACATTGCGATGAAAGCATCCAGGTCCGCAGCGGAAACGAAAATGCTGCCGAGGACCCAGTGGTGCGGCAGGCGGCTATCCTTGATCATGCGCCGCACGGTTTTCAGCAACACAGCCAGGAACCCGGCCACCTGATCGTCGGTCAGCAAATGGCGGTATCTGGACGCCAGCTGCTGGGGACGGGTTTCTGGCTCATGGAATCCCCAAGACGACGTTGGTGGAATAAAGTTCAAGGGCCGTGCCGGCCAGCGTTGAAAGTGAATCCGCGGTTGCCGGCCCTCAATGCCACAGTATCCGCTGACTCATCGATCCTTCGAGAACCGACCATCCTTGGGCAGATCGGCGGGCTGGTTTCCGGGGCATCGCCTTCCCAGCGTGCAATTAACTTCACGCGCTTCCAAGTTGACCCGGTTCCGCTCTGCCGCGCCTGTTGGGCGGATCAGGCCTGTGACGCCGACCTTTTCCAGGGGATGTCGGCCGGGTGCTCCCGCAAAGGGGCTGGCACCTTGGCCGACGCTCCCGGATACGTCGTACTGTGCGGACGCCCTTGTCAGGCACTGGTGGCGAGGGACGGGAGCATGAACCAGGGAGGGACAACACCGGGGGCATCCGGAATGTACTGGTCGAGGAGAGTGTTCCAGACTTCAAGCTGACCGGTCTTGATCACCTTGCCTGAGCTAGGCTTGCCGGAGATGCCGCGCAACAAGCCAGTCGTCTCGATGAGCCGAACACCCTTCACCCCATCAAGGTAGGCAACCACCATCTGGTCGTCGTACAGGACTTGGTTCTGGCCCATGGAAAGTTCCGGCTTGGTCATGTACCCGATCCAACCCACGATCTTTTTCGGGTCCGCTGTCTCGACCGTCACGTTCCGAATGCTCTTCGCGGCCACGGCCTGTGTCCAGTCCGACGCCCAGTTCAACTCCGCGTCGTCCAGCAGTACAAGGGCATGGATGTGCGGATTGAACTGCATGGGTTCGCTCTTGTCCTCGCGCTGCCCGAAGCCGGTTTCAAGGGAATAGAGCGCGCCCTTCACGGATCGTTGGTATGGCCGGCGGCGCAACAGCTTGGCAAAGCTCTTTTTGAGAAAGGGAAGGGTGGACGGGAGCGCCTCGGCCGTGACCTTGCCGAAGGTCAGGGTCAGCGCGACCCATCTCAATCCCTGCTCCGACCAGGCCGAGTCGGTGACAAAATTCCAGAGCTGCGCGACTTTCCTGGCTTGCCGCCGATGCATACATAGCGCGCAGGCCCGGGAGCGGCAGTACCTAACCTGGTACCGGTCGTAGCAGCTGCCATCCGGCCGCTCGACCGTTTCGAGCCTGCGCTTCTCGGCGCAACTCTTCAGGCGGTCGGCTTCCCTGTCGAGGTCGGCTCGACCGTGGGAACCTCCGATGCGGAGACAATCCTCAATGGCCGCAGTCTGACGACGATGATCGTCAAAGGACGGCCGCTTGAAGCTTTTAATGATTTTCGTTGTCATGATGGATTACGCCTGCGGATCACTGAAGACAGGAAGCTGCCACGCAGTCGGGCCCGCTGCGCGATCCGTCTGCGTCCATAACTACGGGTCGGCCGATACCATCGGAAAGGCTTCGGGAACCCGTAACAATGGAAGGTAGGTGGCAGAGGAGTTTGACTCCGGGGAAAGGTGAGGGGACGGGGCTGAGCGATGCTCGACGGCGGCATACCGGTCGAACCCCATTGGTCCGGATTGAACCGAGCCGAGCGATGCTCGGCGGAGATGAAGTGTGCAGGTTTATGTCTATTATGTATCAAGATTGTGTACCGGCGTTGATTGGTTTCCAAGTCGAAGGGGCAGGAGGTCTGTTCGATTGGGCAGTGGAGAGTCGGCACATCGGCCAGGAGTCGTGTAATGGGCTCCGGCGTTGATGCGGATCGGCCAAGCAGGCGAGCTAGTAACGCGAGGAAGCAGTTGAGCCAAAGGGGTGCTGTTGCCGAACGCCGTTGCGCTCCCAACTGTTGGATGCTCATAGACATGGCAATGCCAAGTTGATGTTGTTCGGTTTGGTCAGTCGTATGGTTCCTCATTCCAGCATTCTCCTTGAATGAAACTAGCGCGACAGAACAACCCTAAGTGCCCGATTTTGCATCCCGGTACAACGGCGTGAAACAGGCTGGGACCTCTTTGGACCACCTTCGGGGCGCACTGGCTGGTGAAGTTAATTGCACGCCCGAGCCCGACGCGGCGACCGATCTCGAGTCCTGCTGGGGAGCTGTGGAAAGAACGGCCACCGACATGATAGTCCGGCGACAAGATCCCTATCCCAGGATGGATCCGACCTTCGCGCCCGCAAGTTCCCGGATCGATTGTATGTTGGCCGCCATTGGGGCGGCGGTTCCGAAACGACGGGAGATGGTTCATGAATACTCCAGAATCGGGCAGGGATATCTTCTGCTGGAGCAGGTCGCAGCACTGTCCACCGGGGTTGTGTACGCGGTCTCGAATGCCCGTTCGGCGGTGGCCGTCGCTGAAAGGATCTGACAGCCGCCACTAAGTGCTGCTTGTTGGGTGGTCGCTGGCCCTGGGAAAGCCGCTTGCGTTCGGCTATCCCAGGCTCGGCGCGCCCATGTCCTTCCCAAAATCGAGATCCGCCTGGATGATAGCGGGCCTTAGTGCAAGCCGACCAACCGCGGCGATGTTCCGGGCCGGCAGCGCGACGGAATGCTCAGACAAACCTCATACTTCGATCAAGATTTCTGCATCGGCAACACAAGGCGCAGTGTAGGAAACAACTATATCCGTCAAGGGATCTTGATCTTGCGAAGCAATCTTGAGCCGAAGGTTCTGAAAATTGTTAGGCTTTCTCGACCCAATATTTCAAATCCGAAGGTATGCTCACCGTCAGTTTGGCCTCGTGCTTGCTGAAATTGTTGGGATCCGATATCCAGGCCCAGACACCAGGAGCGATTTCCTCGGCAAAAGCCGTGTCCATCCCGGCAAAGGTCCGGAAGTGGGTTTTCCGGTCGCAGGATCGGGTGAACCAAACGTACAGCCGCTCGTTGTGGATCTCGATAGACTGCACCCGGGCCCAATGCTTGTACCCACCCTTAAGTCGGCGAATCTGCAGGGTATCGCCCGTGCCGAGGGTCACCTTTATGGAGACGGGCTTATGATTGCTCAAGATGGTCACCACTGTTTCCTCCCTGTGGGCCAGACGACACGAGCACGGAAAACTGATGCACGGAAGCTGGCGGATAAAGTTCTTCCGGTAGTAAATATCCACAAAATTAATTTTAATTCAGTTTCTTTAATTACTAAAGCATTTTCAGCCAAATGAAATAGTAAAAAAATAGAAGCGCCATCTTGAATAGTAAGTTAAAATATTACTGATGCGCAAACAATTATCCCAGAAAGATCAAGAATATTCTATTTATTGCTTAACATGATTGGAAAACTTTTTGGCATGAGGCAAGCACGTACTTGAATTACCTTCGCCCTCATAAAATCGCCGAATTTAGGGGTAGCGAAAATTCAAAATTCTGCAACTTCGCTCTCGAAAATCGACTAACTTATTGATATGTTTTAGAAATAATTGAACCCGGTGCCGCATCTTTCCCGCGGCTTCCCTCCCGAAAGGCAAAACGTGATTGTCGGACGACCGATGTGCCCAGCCTTGGTGCGGAGGCGGAAGCAACCCTCCGGCCTGGCTGCCTGTTGGATCTTGCGGCACCGCCAGCGGGGAGACCATGGAGCGTTCCCTGAGCGTGCTGCCAAACCGTCCGGCAACAAGGAATACACCCATGACGTCCGACAGCTCCCCGGTCTGGTTCATCACAGGTTGCTCCACAGGCTTCGGCCGTGAGCTCGCCAAGCTCGTGCTCGACCGCGGCTGGCGGGCGGTGGTGACGGCCCGCGACGCTGGCCGGGTGCAAGATCTGGCGCAGGGCCGCGGGGATCGTGCCCTGGCAGTGTCGCTGGACGTGACCGACGCCGGCCAGGTCGCGGCGTCGGTCAAGGCGGCGGAGGAGCGCTTCGGCGCCGTCGACGTGCTGGTCAACAACGCCGGCTACGGCTACCAGTCCTCAGTCGAGGAAGGGGACGACGCCGAGATCCGTGCGATGTTCGAGGCTAACGTGTTCGGGCTCGCCGCCATGGTCCGCGCCGTGCTGCCGGGCATGCGGGCGCGCCGGCGCGGGCACATTGTCAACGTCTCCTCGGTCGCCGGGTTCGTCGGCTTCCCAGGCTCCGGCTACTACGCAGCGACCAAGCACGCCGTCGAGGGGCTTTCGGACTCCCTGGCCCGGGAGGTCGAGCCGCTCGGAATCCGGGTCCTGTGCGTCGAGCCGGGGCCGTTCCGCACCGACTGGGCCGGACGTTCCCTGAGGCAGACGCCGAGCCGGATCGCGGACTACGCTGAGACCGCCGCCGCCCGCATGCAAGCCACATCCGGCATCAGCGGCAGGCAGCCCGGCGACCCAGCGCGCGCCGCAGCCGCCATCGTTACGGCGGTGGAGTCCCCAGACCCGCCGCGCCACCTCGTCCTCGGCGCCTTCGGCGTGGAGGCGGTGCGCGGCAAGCTTGCCGGCGTGATCGAGGAGATCGATGCCTGGAGGGAGACCAGCCTGGGCGCCGACTTCCCTGAGAGCGAGCGTTGAACCGGCCCTGCGCCGGACCTTGCCGACCCCGTTTCGCCGGGACGTGCCGGAATACTTGGCCTGCCCATTGCCATGCCATTGCTTGCCCATGCAGTTGACGGGGCTGTCTACCAAGCCTGGGCGATGTCGCCCGCCGCCTGGGAGGACCTGAAGGCCGACTACCGGGAGCGGGGCCTGACCGCCCCTTGCTGCGGGGCACCGGTCGTTCCCGTCCGTTCGCCGACCGGCTGGCAGTTCTTCCGCCACAGGCCGAACACCGGTTGCGACCTCCGCGAGAGCGTCGCTCACATCGTCTGCAAGTCGATCATGGCACGCGCGGCCGCCCGCCTGGGCCTGGAGGTCACCACCGAGGCCCGCGCGGACGACGGCACCTGGGTGGCCGACGTACTCGTGCGGCATCCGAACTGGACGGTGGCCCTGGAGGCCCAGCTTTCCCGCATCCCACTGGCCGCCATCGAAGAGCGCCAGGAGCGCTACCGGGAAGCCGGCATTCGGGGTGCCTGGCTGGTCGGGTACGACATCGCCCGACTGGAGGCCCGGCGGGACCTCCCGCTCTTCCGTCTGGAGGTGAAGCGGACCGGGCGCCTCGAACCGGCGGTGATCGGCCCCGCGACGGATGGCACGCCAGCACGGACCTACCTGGGGCCGTTCGCTGAGGCACTGCTGACCGGGCGGGTCCGGTTCGAGGGGCCGCCGCCCCAGGCAAGCATGCCTTCGGTGGCGACGGTGCCGTCGGTGTGCTGGAAGTGCCGCCGCGACATCGACTTGGCCGTGGCGCTGGTCAACGTCCCGGCGCATGCCATGTTCGCTCCACACGGTGTCCTGCCGGCGCGCGACCTCGGCAAGCTGCCGGGGATCCTGGCGGCTTACCGGGACGCCATTCCAGCGCTGCACGGAGCGTGCGGGTCGCTCACGCCGCTGCGGCGTCCGCCGCCCGCCCGCCTCGCCCTCGGCATGCGTGCGCATTGCCCCTGGTGTGACGCACCCATCTCGCTGCAGGGGCTTCCCGAAACGTCGCTGAGGCCCGGCCGATGGCTACGCTGCTGGACGCTCGCCGGTGAGGCCTGGACGCCGCCCGAGCCGCGGGCATCACGCTGGACTTGGAGCGGATCGGCGGACTGGGGCGGACATCGCCGCGCAATCTAACCCTATTCCAGGCGTTTCGGCTTGCCCGGCAGTATCGGGATCAGCTCGCTGACCGTGGGATTGATATGCACGCTGCGCTGGATCACCGTGTACAGCGCTACGGCGACCATAAAGCCCAGCAGGGAATGGATGATCTCGTCTCCCTCTATGCACTTGGCGCCGCCGACAAGAGTCATGGGCAGGAATGGGCAGGACGCCTTTCAGCGAGGACCGGCCGCTGACCCGTAGCCCCATGCCAGGCATGTCGACGCAGTCCCGATAGCAGTTACCGTCGTTACCGCGCAGCCTTGAACGGGCTGGCCCAGCCAGGGGCTAAACAGATCAGGGCCTCGTTAATGGCGACAGCACGGCTCCGGTTTCGGCTCCCCGATTCCTTGTGCAATCAACTTCACGGCCGATTTCGGTAAGTGCAGCGGCTTGTGAAATTAATTGCATGGCAGGGATTGCCGGCATGGAGCATGGACTTCGTGATCTTTGCCGCTGGCCAGCAAATGCGGTCGAGTACCGCACGTTAGGCGCTGGCCTCAACCTGGTTTCTACGTCGTACACTGGGGCCGTCTGCGGTGAGCTTAACGGATGGTTGAAGGAAATTGTGGTAGCGGTTCATCTTCGGAGTTTAGTCGTGCTGTGCAATCGCCGTCGTGATCTTCCCCGGGGTCCATCTGTTGGATACTCCCAGACTCACAACGGCGTTCGAAATTGCGGAGCGAATCCGCCCCGGGAGCTACGATCTGGCGCTGCTGGCGCCCGGCGGGGGCAAGTGGAGAGCCCGTCACGGCTCAGGGGGTCGGCTGCTTCCGCGATCGCCAGCTGTCGACTGCTGGATTTGCTCATACCTCGTCCTCGTCAGGCGACTACTGGTGGCGCGCCCAGAGCCGGTAGGCGGCAATCCATTCCGCGCCCTCTGGAGGCGGTACCGGCAAGGGCAGATCACTCAGGGAGATGTGCTGTCGCTCGCCGGCGCGCTCACAAACGGCGGCAATGCCGAGGCCATCGTTCTCCTGTTCGACAGCGAGCACGGTGACGTCCATGCCAAGGATCGTGGTCCTAAAGGGTAGGTTCAGTCCCTCCTCGATTTTCGTGAACATCCCCACAGCCTGCTCGTGTTCGTTGTAGCAGTCGATAATTGCCTCCTCGATCAATTTCTCAAGGTATTCGCGGTCATAACTGCCCTTGCCGGACTGCCGCTTTGTCATTTCCTATCCTCCGCATACCGCCTTCGGGCCAGGCCACATTCGGGAAAGAGATGGCCGGGCACGCCGGCAGGCGCTCCACACCGCAAAGCGGCTGAAGTCTGGATATCGCATGGATCAGCCACGATGGTGAGCATCTACGCGGCCCGTTATTGCTAGGCTGCTCGAGGGCTCGCCCGAGCCTATCTGCCGCTTGATGGCTCGGACATCCCGTTCCCGGATAATCCGCCGCCATCGCACCCACAGGCGCTCGTGCTCCGTCACTGGCGGCAGGCGCCCCGCGGCAACCTCCAGGAAATGCCGCTGAGCGTCGGTTTCGGGCAACCGCCGGCCCTCGACCAGATCGAGATAAAATCGCCGGTATCGGTGCAGCAGGTCCTGTTCGCGTCGGGTCAGGGATGGCATGCCATCAAGCTCCACAAGACGACCATAAGCCCAAACGTAGCGTAACGCTGTCCCGAGCACGAGCCCGACACTTGGCCCGGCATCCGTTCGCGCGGGAACTTGCCCTTTATATCCCGCGCCGCTCGCCACCGGGATCGATGGCCGCTTGTCGCCAAAAGCGGACATCCGGTGCCGATGAGCGACCTGTCTGGAGTCCTCCGTTTAGCGGACAAGGTCCTGATCAGCCGTTCCTAACCCATAGACGAAGCTCAACGGATGGCCATCAGCAACCGCTTCGCGCCCTATCAGGTCATTCCGAAACCGGATCCGCGTTCATCTTGCCTGCGGCTGACTGCCCTGCTTCTGCTATAAGGGGGTAGAAGATACAAAGCGAGACAGGCCAGGCGATGAAACTTCCAACAAGGACGAAACAGCGGTCTTATGTAGCAACAGCCACCAAGGCGGGGTTGGTTGCGGCACATTCCCTAGCCGCCGTCAATGCCGATCGACAAGGCGATTCGCCGCCGGATCTCGGCCAGTTGAGCGTCGGTGATCCTGGATGTGGTTGTCTGTATCCGCTGCTTTGACGTTGCGGTGACATGGTGGGCGATGGCCCAGGAAGCCTTGGGGCACCCATTCTCCGGCGTCGGGGCGATGGGTACGGACAGGGACGGCATAGCCAGTTTTGGATCGTCGGTAAGCGGCACGAGGATGGCATTCGGATAAGCTGGGTCGAACAGGTCGCTGTCCTCCACCACAATGGCAGGCCGTCTCTTGTTCGCCTCCTTGGGAAGCGCATCCCGCCAGTCCACGATCACGATGTCGCCCGCCGTCACGTTCATTGCCTTCCGCCCTCAGCTGTCGGCGTGCCCCAGTCAGCATAGAAAGCCTGCGCCTCGGGCGATGAGGCCACATACTCCGCCACGCTCCGGCTTTCCGCCCGGATCCTTTCCTTGCGTATCTTCCTGGCCTCTCTTTCAGCCATCTCGCGGAGATAGGTGGATAGGCCGATGCCCCGCTCCCTGGCGGCGGCCTCAAGCACCTCCTGGGCGTCATCGTCCAGGCGCACAGATACAGGAGAGCCCATCTTTAACCTCCAAAATGCCTTCGCTGGCAGCATCCAGGAATGTATGACGGTTTGGTGCTACGGACAAGTAATCTCGCGTGTCTCGTAGCTTCACGAGATCGACGCGCAGTCGTGGTGGCGGTTGCTATATAAGACCGCATTATCCGGCGGTGTGCTCCATGGAATTTTGCATTCTTGCGCCTATTCCATGAGATGCTTTGTGGCTCCCAAACAGGGACCTGCCACCGAGTGTCCGTATCATCCCGGCAGCCTTTGCCGCACCTCGAAGAAGCCCTTCCACGGATCGCCGGCCGGTAAGTCGGCCATGCCGTAGCGGGGCGCAGCGGCGGCGTCGCCCAGCGTCTCCCAGGCCAGTGGCATCGCCACCGGCGCGCCGGGCCGCGCGCGGGTCGAGTAGGCGGCTACCGCAGTGGCGCCGCGACTGTTGCGCAGGTGGTCCTGGAAAATACGGCCACTCCTTGCCTCCTTCAGCGGGTTGGTCGTGTAGCGCTCGGGACGGGCCGCCGCAAGCCGCGCCGCCACGTCGCGCGCGAACGCCTTGACCGTTTCCCAATCGGCGTGCGGCTCGATCGGGACCATCACGTGCAGGCCCTTGCCGCCGGTCGCCTTGACGAAGCCGCGCAGGCCCAGATCCTTCAAGGCCGCATGGATTGCCCTTGCACCCTCCACCACATGCGCCCACGGCACGCCCTCGTTCGGGTCAAGGTCGAAGACGATGCGGTCCGGCCGCTCTAGGTCGTCGGTGGTGGCTCCCCACGGGTGCAACTCCAGCACGCACGCTTGGACCAGCGCCGCCAAGCCGCTCATGTCGTCCACCGCCAGCCATTCGTCGTCGCCGTCGCGCACCCTGCGAACCGCCTTGTGCAGCCCGGCCGACGAGTGTTTCTGGACAAAGCAGGCGCCGTCGTTGCCGGACGGGCAGCGCACCAGCGTCAGCGGTCGGTTAGCCACATGCGACAGAATGCGGTCGGCGATGTCGGCATAGTACTCCGCCAAGGCGCACTTGGAGACGCCCTGGTCCGGCCAGAGCACCCGGTCGGGATGGGTGAGCGTGATCCCGGCGATCTCGACGGTTGCGGCGGTGGCTTTGGGCATGGCGCGTCTCCTGCTGTTACAGTGGAAACGCCGCACCGCGACGATCGGTGCTGAATCGGCATCAATATCGGAGGGCTCAGGGCGAAGGCCGTCGGTGTACTATCATGCAGCATCTCAATATGGGAGCGGTGATGGAAAACCCGCGGCGGCAGAGGATGGGGCGGGACGAGTTCCGGCAATGGGCGGAACAGCAGGAGGGTGTGCGCTACGAGCGCGTGGACGGTGAGCCGGTCGCCATGGCGCCCGAGCGCGCCATCCATGCTCGCATCAAGGCCCGCGTCTGGCAGGCCCTCGACCGCACTCTCCGGGACCATGGCGGCGACTGCGAGGCTTTGCCCGACGGCATGACGGTCGAGATCGACGCGGACACCGACTACGAGCCCGACGTCGTCGTCAACTGTGGCCCGCCGATCCCGGACGATGCGGTTGCCGCCACCAATCCCGTAATCGTCGTTGAGGTGCTTTCCCCCGGCACCAGGGGCATCGATACCGGAGCCAAGCTCGACGGCTACTTCCGTGTCCCCGGCATCGTCCACTACCTCATCGTGCTGACGGCCAGGCGTGGCGTGATCCACCACCGGCGTGCCCACGACGGCGGCATCGACACCCGCATCCTCTCGAGCGGAAAGATCGAACTGGATCCGCCCGGCATCGCCATAGACATCGACGAGATCTACGGACGCTGAAGCGGGCTGAGCCTCCAGTCCGGCGGATCGGCAACCATGGGCTGAGGCCGTCGCGGCCGTCGGCTGGGTCTCACTCGGATCTGCCTGTGAAGTTAATTGCACGGTCGCTCCAGCGCGCCGTGTTTTTCGCTGCAAGACCTGACAGAGCCCCAGGGGCACGGAACCGGCCAGGATATCGGGGAACAGCCGGCCGAGACGGGTCCGGAGAGCCCTGGGATGCGCGCGCCGAGCCTACCGCTCGCCCTTCATATCCCCGCCAACCCCTTGCCAGCGCGGGTGAATCCGCGCCCGGCAACGGCCCCGATTTTCTGGAAATCGTTCTGGAAACCCACAGAGACGCTCTGGTAACCCATTGTTCTCAAGATCGCTGACCAGACCCATTATCTCTGGCGCGCTGTGGATCAACACGGTGTCGTGCTCAATGTGCTCGTCCAGAGCCGGCGCAACAGGAAGGCGGTCAAGCGGCTGCTGCGCAAGCTGCTCAAGCGACAATACCGGACTCCTCGCGTGATGATCACGGATAAGCTGAAATCTTACGGGGCGGCGAAGCAGGAGATCATGCCCGGCGTCTAGCACCGGCAGCACAAGGGGCTCAACAACCGGGCGGAGAACTCCCACCAGCCAACCCGACCGCGAGAACGACAGATGAAGCGGTTCAAGTCGGCCCGACACGCCCAGCGCTTCCTTTCCACTCTCGACCAGATCAACAACCTCTTCTTCCTGCCCTGCCACCGTATGACTGCAACCGACTACCGTGCCGATCGGGACCGCGCCTTCCAGGCGTGGCACGCCGTCTGCGGCATCATGCTCGCCGCATAGCCCGCACCAGTCCCGTTCGCCGTCAAGCTCGTCCAGCTTTCAAACTCCCGCCCAACAAGTTAACGATGCCGGTTCACCTCACTGATCAAGATCGCTTTCCACCCCCAGTTCCTCTTCCTCTTATCAAAGCTCTGGACAGCGACTCCAGTCACGACATCCTCGTCATTGATATCACTGGCTCTCACGAGATCAGGCGGAATGAAGATGTTGTCGTCAGTGAAGCCCAGGCCATTCCTTACTTTGACCATACTCCGAAAGGACCGGCAGACCTGAGCGCCAGGCGTTTTGTCCGTCGCATTCGCCGTTAGGGCGCGCATGCCTCCTCCCTTGCGAGACTGAAACGTGGCCAGCCTGAGGGAGACGAATGCGCCGACAGCGGCTATCCCCTTGTAGTGGGCGAGAGGGAAGGTTCCCTGTGCTTCCCGGCCGGCCGTGAAGTGCATCAATCCCTTGCTGGGGTTGACCTGGTCGACGATTCCAACCGTTTCAGGGAAGATGTCAAAGGGCGCACCGTCCGGACGGTCGGAGACCGCATGGAGAATGAAGCGCCGCTCGCCCTCAGGGTCGTAGTCGGCCTTCACCCGGATGGGCTGGCCAATCCGCGGCGACTTCAGCTTCAGCCTGTTTTCCGGGATAGACACTTCGGCGGGAAGAAAGGGGGTCTTGAGATAAAGCTTCCGCCTCGGCTTCCCGTCCTGTCCTTCAACAGTGAATGTTTCTCCCACGCAGGCGTCGATCCAAGGGAGGTCAGAGAACAGGAGGTCGTCGGCTGCGGCCGCGAAGCGCGCATAGAAGCCGACCTTAGGGGGCGTGGCATCGATGGCTGCATACCAGTCCATGGCGGTCATGTCCTGCACGTCGACAGGCACACGATGGCCGGAGCGCTTCTTGTGCTCGAGGATCCGTTCGATCTCCCCCTTTGCCTCGGCCGCATGCCCGGCGTCCAGGAACTCGCGCGCGAGCTTCAGGCGAAGCGGACTCACGAAGTTGTCATCCTGCGAGCAGGTCAGAGACTTGCAGTAGCAGGCCAGGCGTGTCCCAGGATCGGCCTGAAGATCTCCGAGAAGCTCCCATGCCCAATACTCCTGGGATTTCGTCTTGGTGAAGGAGAGCGCAAGGTTCCGGGCCTCGTCCTGGCGTCCAAGCGCCCGGAAGAGCTTCACTTTGTTCAGCTCCAACCAGTGGTTGTCCGGGAAGCGCACCATCATGCGGTCGACGAAGAGCAGCATGTAGTCGAGATCGGCACGGTTGCCGTTTTCGGCGGCTTCCTTTGCGGCCTTCATGACCACCTTCTCGGCGAGCGCGGGGATGCTCTTCCCGTCCTTCGCGGCGAAACGCTCGAAGTCCTCCTGCCGGAGATGCTCGAGCCCCCAGAGACGGGCGAAGGGCAACATCTTGAGATGGTCGCTAGAGGCGAGGCGCGAAGCCATGTACAGCATGCAGCTGTGAAGCTGCGAGGGACGCTCGACCTCGAGTCCCATATAGGCGTTGAGATGGCGCCGAGCTTCGCCCACGACGGCCGGCGGCAACTCCCCCGGGAGATTCTTCTCCAAGAGGTCCTTTGTCGCTTTGTAGAGATCCCAGCCGTAATTCGTCCTGTTCTCGGGGCCAAGCAGCTTGCGGCGGGCAAGGTCGGCGTAAATCGTGATCGCGTCGCGAAGGCGCTCTGCCTTGCTGTGCTCCTGCGCCTGGGCAATTTCGTCTGCTCCCTCCTCGAGGAGCGAGAGCGCACGGCGACGCTCCTTGGTAAGGATCTCATCGTTCTCGGGCGGTTCCAGAGCGCGCAGCTGACGGGCATAATCCTCGGCTGCTTCACTGGAGCCCTTCCGGGCGTTCTCCTTGAGAAGGTCGATGAGGCACCAAGCATAGGCTCGAATATCCCAGGCATCTCGGTGGGGCGATGCCATGCGCTCCCGCGCCATCGCGTAGGCGGCATCGATCTGGCCGTCTCGGCGGAGCTTGAAGACCTCGCTCGACGAGCTCATCAGCCTTTCCTGACAGTCAGCAGGTTGATCACCTCAGACAGGAACGCACGCGGCGCCCGCGACGGGTTAACCGGCTGGCATTTACCAAAGGTGCCCCTTCCGTCGTAATAGATATCGACAACCACCGCGTCGGAGTCGCGGGCGAAGGTGTACCGCTGGCACCATTGCATCTCGGCCACGCCCACGATCCGGATCCCCCACTCCTTGGCCCGCGAAAGGAGCCGCGTGTGGAATGTGCGGAGGAACTCCTCGCTGGGGATATAGATCAATTCGTCCGAGGAGGACGCTGGATTGGCGGGTGGCAGGAAGCGGCCCGACAGGGTACCAAGGCGCTGATTCAGCTCGTCGCTCAGCGCGTTGGCCTGGACCGGTATGACCTTTCCGATCACTCCCCGGCCGTTGTAGTAAATGTTCACTCGGGCGGATTCACCGTCACGGTGGAAGAAAAATGCTTCCTGATACGGATTATGGGCAATGTCCTCGATTTCGATGTTGGTCCCTTCAAGGACGGCCTGCACCTGCCCTAGGAGGGCAATGGCGACAGGAGGCATATCCACCACCGTGGTAGGCCCCGGCTCCCGATGCGGGGGATTGACCATGTAAAGACGACCCTTCGCTCGTGTCATCGCTGTGTAGAGCCATCGGAAGTAGTCGGGTGAGAGTTCCTTTTGGCCGCGCGGGCAGACGACGAAGACGTGCTCCCATTCGCCGCCCTGGGCCTTGTGACAGGTGACTGCGTAGCCGAACTTGACCCGCAAGGCATTGAAATATGGGTCAGCCCGAAGAACCTCTTGGAAGCGTTTGCGGTCCTTCCTCAAATGCTCGTGCCGCATGCAGAAGTCGATATACAGGGCCTTCTGCTCGTCGGACCCGATGTTCGGATTGTTGTCGTAGAGCAGGTTCTCGAGGATCTTCGTCCGGATGAACTGCGCGCGTCCATCCGTGTCCCGGACACCCAGCAAGGCCCCCGGAAGGAAAGGGCCACCTCGACGGTCTCCACGGCCTTGGTGTCGGGGTTCTTTCGTCGGATGGATATGCGGCGGGTCTCCACCCGTTCGTCCACCTCCTTAGCCAAGATGAAGTCGCCATTCGCGATGGAGAGGCCACCGACGGTGATGTTCGCAACCACCATCAGCTTGTCGCCAGGAACGATCTCCGACTTTCCCGGAAAGAAATGCTCGCGAATTATGCGGTTGTAGCCAGCGGCTTCCGCGTTCGAGCGGGCCACGATGATGGCCTTGTCGTTGATCGCGCTGTCGCAGGACTCGAGGTAGCGGGAGAGGACCAAATCGACCTCGACCTTCTCAATGTCGGGCACGCTGAAGTCGAAGGTCAGCTCGCAGAACTTCCCGCTCCTCAGGCTGTTGCGAAGCGGCATGACGTTTCGAAGAACGCCGCTGTCCGCCCTCTGCCGGACGACGTCCTCGAGCTCGTAGCTGCGGCAGCTTACGCCGTAGGTCTTGCGGAGGTAGTCGACATCGAGCGCGGGAGAGAATGACATATCGATGGGGGGCAGCTGCGCCGCATCCCCGATCAGGATGATCTTTTTGTCGTGGTCGTTGTGATCCAGCCCTACGAAGTCGAAGAAATCCTTCAGAAGATACCCGGAACCCGAGCGGAAGAACTCGCCCTCCTGGTAGATGTCCGAGATGAGCGACGCCTCATCGACCATATAGACGGCGTTCGCCGCGTCGTCGTTGATCGCGATCTGGGCGTAGTTCTTGAAGGTTTCCGACCCTTTGAGGCCCTCGTCGGTGTATTCGATCAGTTCCTTGAAGTTATAGATCGTACGATGGATCGTTCCGGCTTGGTACCCGGTCTTCCCCTCGATCACTCGGGCGGCGCGTCCCGTGGGAGCACAGAGGCGGAACCTACGCCCTTGGGCCGAAAGGTAGTCTGCCAAACCTCTAATAATAAAAGTTTTTCCGGTACCCGCATGGCCCTTGAGCAGAAAGACCTTCGCCCGGGGGTCCGCGAAGAAACACTCGAGTTCCTCGACTGCTTCCTCTTGGCTCTTCGAGAGGGTCGCGCCGGCGAAGGCTTCCCTCAGGCGGATGGGGGTCCTGAGCTCCCTCGTGGTGGGATCGACAGCATCGAACGCCTTGTCGGAGGCCTCCCTCTCCTGCCGGCTGTTGTCCTGGAGCAGGCGCGCAGGTTTGGCGGCGGGGCCGGACGCCTCCTCTCTCCCACTGCCGGTCTCGGCGAGCGCCTCCTCGACGGTCTCGCGGGACGCGCCGGCGGGCTGCGCCCCAGGATCGGGGAGGCGAAACGGCCCCGAGGCATACAACTCTTCGGGTGCGATGAGGCGACAGAACCACTGGGCCAGAGCCCACGCATCCGCGAGAAGGCCTGCCGCCTGCGCCGCCGAGACCGTGCCGCCATGGGCCGCCTTGTTCCCAAGAAGCCTGAGAGTGTGAAGCTTCCCGAGAAGTCGCTCATTCAGAAGGCGGTTGTCTTCGAGGAATCGCAGGCGATCGATCTGCCGACCGTTCGTGAGTTCTGGTAAGCTTTTCAATTGGAAAAAAGCGGAGATAAGAAGCTCCCCAAAGCACCGAAGGCGAATGGCTGTCACATCCGCATCGACATGGAGTGCGAATTCGGCTTGAACGGCACGCTTATGCAATTCCGGCCAGCGGGTTTGTAGGAACCCAAAACTACTCGTCAAAGCCGAATATCCCCAGTGTAGTCATTCTCGTCCGGAATGCGGATTTCTGACAGGGTTTACATAACGCGAGTGCATGGAACCTTAACAACGGGAAAATAGATCTACGCTGACAGGTTGTTAAGCGGTAATTGTGTCACAGGGGCAAAGTTCGGGCACTGAGCGGGGCGCTGGAGTTTACCCACGACCGATTTGATCCCGACTCGCGCTAGGCATGTCGAACTTGGAAAAGCTGTCCCTGTCTGGCCTGTTGCGTGGCGACTGAACGGCACCGTCAAATTGGCGGCGGGTTGGATCGCGCAATCGGTGCGAGTTGGTCAGGAGGTGGCCATGACGACCTCGACCAAGCCCCCCTACGTCGGCCACCGCTTTTCTCCGAAGCTGATCAGCCACTTGGTCGGGCTGTACTTCAAGTTTCCACTGAGCCTTCATATGGTGGAGGAGATGCTGGCCTTCCGGGGCATCGTGGTCAGCCACGAGACGATCCGGCAATGGAGCCTTAAGTTTGGCCAAGCGTTCGCCAACATCATCCGCCGGCGGCTGCCCCGGCCGGACGACACGTGGCATATGGATGAGGTTGTTCTCAAGATCGCCGGCCAGACCCATTATCTCTGGCGCGCCGTGGATCTTCGCCGACGCCCGATGGCCTTGGCCCCACAAGGCCACTGCCAGCTTCTCCAAGCTCTTCGATACCCACAGCAGTGGGCGCTCCGGGCGCCCAGCGTCATCGGCGCGACCAACTCCAGCAGAGCGCGCTCCAGCATCACATCTGTCTCCGTCAGCCGCTTGCGCCCGCCCGGTCAGCGCGGGCGTGGCCCAGACGGCGGCACCCCGTCGGCGATCTCCTTGAGCCCGTGCCAGATCGTGCTGGGGGGCGATCCCGGTAGCCCGTGCCACGGCGGCGATGCCACCACAGCCAAGCGCCTAGGCTTGGGTGGCGGCAAACAAACGGCGCCTCCGCTGGTCAAGGCTGGGACGCAGAAGGGCGTATCGGTAGCGTGGGAATAGACGGCCGAGACGGGTCCGGAGAGCCCCGGGATGCACGCGCCGAGCCTGCCGCTCGCCCTTCGTCTCCCCGCCAACCCCTTGCCAGCACGGGTGAATCCGCGCCCTGCAACGGTCATTTTTTCTGGAAATCGTTCTGGAAACCCACAGAGACGCCTTGCTAACCCATTGATTCTGCTTGGGACGAAATGAGACGGCGGGAGACAACTCCGGGCCGGGTTCCAGGCACGAAAAAGCCCGCTAAGCTTTTGACTTAGCAGGCTTTTTAACTGGTAGCGGAGGAGGGATTTGAACCCCCGACACAAGGATTATGATGTCTCCGACTGATGCCGGGAACTTGGACGAACGCTTTGATTTTCCAAAATATTTTGGAAGATGGCGGCGGGTTGGTCAGTGGTTCTCGGCATTGTCAGCCAAGGTCAAGTCGGCACACTAGGCAAGCAGGATAATAACCATGGATATCAGCGTCGTGGTGATCACGTATCTCTAGAGAATCTGCCGCGACCGGTCGATGCTGTGGCCGCTGACAGCAGCCATCTCGGTCTCGGTGACGCTGGCCTCGCCCATGCGGGTCATCGCTGTGCGGCGGAGATCCTGGAACCGCAATCCTGTCAGGCCCGCCTCCGCCATGGTGGCTGTCCACCGCTCCTCGAACCGACGTCGCTTGAAAGGGTGACCCCGGTGGTTCAGGAGGACATTGGGCATCTTCACGCGGGTGGGCATCCAGAACATCCTTGAGCGGGCTCATCACTAGAACGCTGACGGCCTGAGCAATCTTATCCTGGGTCAGGCTGATGCGGTGACCATCGTATGTGACCACCGGAGCCGGAGCAGGTCACCTTCCTGCTGGGCCGTATAGAGACCCAGCAGGAGGGCCAATCGCATCGTCTGGTCAGCGACGGCCAGGAAAGGTGGCCTTCAGGCGGATACGTGTGCAGCGGGTCCATGACCCACTCTATGGCTTGCTTATGTCAATGAACTACGGCCCACTTTGCTGACCAATGTTGGCTCCCCCTGGCTTCAATGGCTGCTCTTGACTGATGCCGCCCGGCCGAGCCAGCCCGCACGGCCTTTTGGGGCCGTGCAGAAGGCGGCGCGGAGGCCGTGTCGCGTGGCGAATACCTCGTTCATGAGACAGCACCCCGCTTGGCCATGCTGCGTTTGAAGCGGTATGATTCACCGCCGGTTTCGATGATGTGGGCTTGGTCGGTGACCCGATCGAGCACGGCACCGCAGAGCCGGGGGTTAGGGAACACCTGCCCCCACTCCGAGAAGGGCAGGTTCGTCGTCACGATCAGGGCCGCCTTTTCCGCCCGGTCGGCAATGATCTGGAACATCAATTCCGCGCCCATTTCCATCAGAGGCACGTAGCCCACTTCATCGATGCAGATCAGATCGACGCGCTCCCAGCGGCCCAGCACCCGGCTCAGCTGGCTGGCGGCGCGGGCTTCCACAAGCTCGTTGATCAGCGCCGAGGCACTGGTGAACCGAACGCGCCGCCGCTGCTGACACGCCGCTACGCACAATCCCAGCGCCAGGTGGGTTTTGCCGGTGCCCGCTTCGCCGATCAGCACCACCGGCTCCGCCCGCTCGATGTAGCCGCCCGCGGCAAGGTCCGCGAGCCGTGCTGCCGACACCGAGGATTGCCGGAAGTCGAACTCGGCCAGGGTCTTGACCCGCGGCAGATGGGCTTCCTGGATCCGACGCACTACCCCCTTGCGCTCACGCTCCTCGATCTCGGCCGTCAGCAGCGCATCCAGATACTGGACGTGGCCATGCCCCTCACGGATCGCCGCCTGGGCCAGCGTTTCGAACTGCCCGGCAACGGTCGGCATCTTCAGGGCGCGACAATGTTGCCGAACTGTCTGCTCATGAAGGGAGGCGGCGGGCGATGGCGTCTTCCCCCTGGTCATGGCGCCACCTCCTGATCCCGGTCGAGCAGCCGGTCGTATCCCGTCAGGCACGGCATCGGACGGTCGTAGCGTGTGAGTTCGCCGACTTCAGCCATCTCCGGCGCCGGACGCTGCTGTCCGGCACAGGTCAGCAGGTAGCGGATCGCCGCACCGTCCGAACATCCCAGCTTCACGGCGGTGTCCACGGCCTGACGCACCGCGTCGTGCCCGAACTCCCTGGCGAGCTGGATGACTGCTATCATGGCCCGCGTGCCGTGCTGGCGCCCCTGGCGGTCAATCAGCCGCTGCCACAGAACATCGAAGCTCGCCGGCCACCGTCCCGCCCGCCGCCACTGCTCCAACGCCGTGGATCCCGCCAAAGCACCGGGTTTGCGCTCGAGTACATCGAGATAGTGCTCCAGATCCAGGATCTGCTGGCATCTTGAATAGCATCGTTCATGACGGGCGACACACCGGCCGTCATGCCAGACTTCCAGATGGGCCGGATAGACTTTCACCTGCACCGTGGTCCCGGGACGCACCGGCGTCGAATAGGCGTTGGTCCTGACCCTGACGCAGCCGCCGCCATCAACGATGGGAAAGCTGATCTCGGCCAGATCGAACTCCTCTGCCGGCAGGGCCAGCAGATGATTGCGCTCTTCCGCCATGGCTTGCCCGACCTGCTGGCTGCGCCCATCGATCAGCCGCCCTTCATCCTCCCGGCAGCGCATCAGCAGCAGCTCGTTCAGCACTTCGAGGCTGGCCGCCTTGGGAACCGGAACCCAGTGATTGCGCCGGAAGTAGCCGTTCTCACCCTCGACGCCGCCTTTCTCGTGACCGGCACCGGGCGTGCAGAAGTCCGCCTCGAAGTGCCAGTGCGAGCGCAGGGCGATGAAGCGTTCGGTTTCCTCGCGCAGCCTCCCGCGCAGCACCTTGCGCACCGCGCTGGTCAGATTGTCGTAGCGCAGCAGCCTGAAGACGCCGCCAAAGTGCCGGAAGGCGAGTTCGTGGCCTTCCAGAAAGGCCTGCTGGGTGGCGCTCCGGTAAGCCCGGTGGAAAACGCCGCCACCGGCCATCGAGCGCATGCAGAAAACCTGAAGCTTTGTGAGATCCCCGGCCAGTTCGGCATAGGCTTCGTACCAATCCACCTGGCCTTCGCCGCCCCACTGGTAGGACTGCGCCACGTAGGTTTCCCGGATCAGCAGCCCGAGTGACCGTTTACGGTCGCGAACGTAATTGCGGACCGTCGATTCCGCGACCGCGTGGCCCGGCATCTCCGCCAGGATGCGGCGATAAATCCGACGCGCCGTATGGCGCTGCTTGCGCGGAGCCTGCCGGTCCGCCTCCAGAATGCCGTCGATGAACCCTTCGACCGCTCCCAGCACCGGCCTGGGCCGTTGGCGGTATGTGCGAACCGGAGGAAGCGCGCTGTTCACCGCCTGGCGCACAAGCCGGCGGTGGACACCAAACTTCCGGGCGACACCCTTGATCGTTCCAATCCCGAATTCATACTCGCGCCGCAACTGCTCGAATAGCTCCACCTTCGATCTCCTGTCCACCCCGCCTCTCCCGCTTGTTCAGCAGAAGGATGGGACGCCTCGACAAAAGGGGGGCCGAATTTCGTCAGCAAAGTGGGCCGTCATCCGATAGCAAACTCAATGGCTATGCTGCTATAGGCAGACTTAACTTTGCCACCGCTACGCCTGAGCAATGACCAGCGGACATACCCGCTGAGTTTGGATATGGAAAGCCATGGGAACCATCACCTTCTTGATCAAGGCGAATGATCCAGTGTACAACCTCTACACTCAATGTAAGCCTCCATGACATACCAGGGAGGTTCGTTAGGCAGCACGGGGTACTGATGCGGAAATATCACGCGACATTCGCAAATTTCATTTGTCGATTCGGGATCAAAGGGGTTTTACTTGACTATGCTGCTGAGATTGTTCTCCCTGCCTTATCTGACGAAAGTCTTGTCCGAACATTCGGGCCGCATACCTCGTATTTTATAAAAAACTACAAGCTTACACGATTGGGCGAGCCTGACGCTCCAGTGCTTATTGCATCCGGGAGATTTATCAAAAATACTGTCCTTAGGCGAACTCAGATATACGATCCATCAAGAGGTTTGGTGCCGGACAGTCAGACACTCGAGTCTGCTCCGTCTGCGTTTTTTGCGTTAATCCTCAACAATCATCGACTTGTCTACTTCCCAGAAACTCCGCATGCTCCTGATATTCCGACATTTGAGGCAACAGTCAAAAAATTTATTTCGGAAAAATATCGAGGGTTCATCGACAAATTGTATAAAGAGCAAGCTCATAACTTGCAGAAGATTACGAAGACACAACTACGAAAGCAACATGCTCCGCCAACTCTGAACATAATTCCACTTACCAACGAAGCAAGTATAGAAGAGTTTATCCAAAAATTTTCTAAATTACAACAAATTGAATTCGAGCTTGTTAAGCCCAATCAAGAGTTTGATGGGCATGAAATTTGGCAGGAGCTTAAACAATATAACGAAAGGCTTGAGCCAGACAAAACTTTTGTCCGTACTGAACGTGCAGAAGGATTTGATCATAAGGAGGCCATAAAACAAATCAACGATGCGGCAGCTTCAGGGAACCAAAGAGTACGACTGAAAGGCATCGATGCGGATAGGAACCGTTTGGAGGGTAACAATGAAAGCTTCCGTGTCTCGACTAAAATCACAGAGGTGCCTGACACTCAAGATGGCTTAGTTGCGAGATTGTATCAAGCTTTCACTAATCTTTTGACTTCTGGTGCAATCCGCATAGGCTCTCCTGCCGAAGACGTAACCTCGAAGATCCAGGAATTAGAGGCTGATCTTGGGTAAGAACACAGAAGATTGGCGGGGGATTTATTCGCAGAGCGTAGCTTCCTCAAGCTAATTCTAGCAGCGTGGAGGGTAACCAGCAACAAGAGAGAGATCGCTCTTGTTGTATTGACATTCTTCTTTTTGTCACTGGGTGGATATTGCGGAGACGTTTTTGTCCTCGAGAGTAGAGGACTGGCAGATGGAGCAGTGACTGTTCTTCGGAACTGGTCATCTATGGGATTGTCATTTTCGACTGCAATGCTCGCGTTTATAATTGCTGGATTCACGATTTTTGCAACCGTTACTAAGGTGACCTTGTTTGAGAGGTTAGCGGTGTTACGTCAACCCGGAACCAATATCAACAGGCTCAAATATATATTCTTCACGTTTATGATGACTTTTTGGCATTTTCTAATATTTATATTCATATGTTACATCATATCATTCATTTTTTCCGAGAATTCTGTTGCTACCAATCTACTCGGGTGGTGGCTCAAAGACACTCCTGTGATTAGAGGATTATTGATTTACTTTGCTCTCGGCGTAGTAGGAACATATATGCTTATTCTGATAATCGAGATCAAGTCCTTTATCTGGAATATCTATCAAGCGACTCTTCTTTCAATAGCCCATGAGTCATTAATCATAGAAAAACCGGAAAATGGAAAGTAACAATGCTAATCGGGAATTCCGATCAAATTACAGAGAGAGAGCTTTTTGTTTGTCAATGTTCCTCATAGTCTTTTGTTTCGCCGATTGGCCCTCCTGCTGGGTCTCTATACGGCCCAGCAGGAAGGTGACCTGCTCCGGCTCCGGTGGTCACATACGATGGTCACCGCATCAGCCTGACCCAGGATAAGATTGCTCAGGCCGTCAGCGTTCTAGTGATGAGCCCGCTCAAGGATGTTCTGGATGCCCACCCGCGTGAAGATGCCCAATGTCCTCCTGAACCACCGGGGTCACCCTTTCAAGCGACGTCGGTTCGAGGAGCGGTGGACAGCCACCATGGCGGAGGCGGGCCTGACAGGATTGCGGTTCCAGGATCTCCGCCGCACAGCGATGACCCGCATGGGCGAGGCCAGCGTCACCGAGACCGAGATGGCTGCTGTCAGCGGCCACAGCATCGACCGGTCGCGGCAGATTCTCTAGAGATACGTGATCACCACGACGCTGATATCCATGGTTATTATCCTGCTTGCCTAGCAGCCTGTCGGACTGGGATTTTCGGTCGAGCACTTGAGTGCAGGTTCGCCGCCGGAAGGTACTGAAGACGCCGTCGGGACGGTGATGCTGTCCTCGAAACCGTCGGCATCGACCTGCCGCAGTCCGCGTCTGCACCGTGGGCGGCCCTTAGCCCGGTTATCCCGCCGTCATCCGGCCGGACTCAGGACAAACATCCGCTTCAGGTTCCAGGCCATGGTCACGAGGTTCCACTCGCCGCGAACCTTATCGAGCCCGCGCAGCAGGAACTGGCGGAATCCCAGCACGGACTTGATGATGCCGAACACCGGTTCCGGGGTGTGTTTGCGCTGGGCGTAAAGCTTCCTGCCCTCCAGCGTCTTCAGGCGGTGGGCCATGGCCTCGACCGCTGTCGCATCGTCCGGTGCGGATGGCGCCTCGGCAAAGCGCTCGCTCAAGGAGGGATGGTGGGCCTCGCGGCCCAGCGCGATCAGCGGCGCGATGCCGGCCGTCTGGCAAGTCTCCACATTGGGCGCGCTGAAATAGCCGGTGTCAGCCAGCAGGGTCTCGGGCTTGCCCAGATCCTCGGGCAGGGCGGCAAGTTTGTCCAGCATCGGCGCGAGCTGCCGCTTGTCGTTGGGAGCCTGGACGACGTCAGCCGCGACCACCAGCAGGCTGCCCGCCGCCACCACGGCCTGGGCGTTGTAGCACTGCTCGAAGCCGCCGCCCGCCACCGGCATGATGCGCGATTGCTCGTCCGTCAGATTGATCTGGTCGGTCGGCAGGGGACCTTCGACCGGCGGCTGGGGCGGCTTGCCCCGGGGCTTCCGACCAGTCGCCGCAGCCTTGGCGTCACGCGCCGCAAGCCTGGCTTCATGGTCGGCTTGCTCGCGTTCGAAGCGTTCCTTGGCCCGTGCTTCAATCTTGGCCCGCGCCTCGGCGAGCTTTGCCAGCCGCTCCTCGCGGCGCGCCAGTTCATCGGGGATCGACAGGCCGTCGGGCAGGTCCGAGCGGTCCGCCGCCTCGGCCTTGGCCAGCAACTCGGCCACCTCGGCCTTCAGCTGCGCCTCGATCTTGCCGGCATGCTCATACGACAGCGCGCTGTGCCGGCTGGCATTGGCGTGGATCTTGGTGCCGTCGAGCGCCATCGTGCCCATCTTGAGCACGCCCATCTCGCGCGCCACCTCCAGCACCTGGACGAACAATCCCTCGATCTCTTGGAGAAACCGTCGCCGGAACGCCGCGATCGTGTCGTGATCCGGATGCTGGTTCGCCGCGATGAAACGGAAGGCCACCGAGTCATAGCTCGCCCGCTCCAGCTTGCGGCTCGAGAACACGCCGGTCGCATAGCCATAAACCAGGATACCCAGCAGCAGCGACGGCGGGTACGACGCCGAGCCCGAGCCGCGGTAGCTCCCCCTCATCACGCTCAAATCCAACCCGTCGATCACCTCCACCACAAAGCGGGCCAGATGCTTCTCCGGCAGCCATTCGTCAACCGACGGCGGCAGAAGGAACCCGGTCTGGCGGTCGATCGGCCGGAAATTGCTCATGGGGGAAAGATCCTGGAGAAGCGGTCGAAACGTGCCCTGATTCTATCAGACCCGCCTCAAGGCGTTAAGTCCGACAGGCTGCTAGTGTGCCGACTTGACCTTGGCTGACAATGCCGAGAACCACTGACCAACCCGCCGCCATCTTCCAAAATATTTTGGAAAATCAAAGCGTTCGTCCAAGTTCCCGGCATCAGTCGGAGACATCATAATCCTTGTGTCGGGGGTTCAAATCCCTCCTCCGCTACCAGTTAAAACCCCTGCCAAGTCAAGCACTTGGCAGGGGTTTTTCGTTTGGCGGGCCATTCGTCCGGCGATCAATCCGCGTTCCCTGTGCCGACCTTTGTACCGGGGCGGATCACCGCATGCAGGTCGTCGACTCTGAGGAAGGCGTAGGCCCTTTCGGTCATGGCAACCGACTTGTGCCCCAACCACTTGCTGACCCGGTATAGGTCCATACCGTAGTCCTGTAGGAGGCGGCAGCCACAGGTCCGGCGGAGATCATGCCATCGAAGATCGCTTATCCCAGCCCGCGTAGCGGCCCCATCCAGTCCACGAGTTAGCCTGAGGTACCGTGATCCATCTGGTTTGCAGAACACGTAGGGCGAGGTCAGATGTCGTGGCTGCTGTGCCAAGATCTGTGCGGCCTGAGCGGTGAGGGGGACCACTCTTGGATTGCTGGTCTTAGTTTTGGTGAGAGTGAGTTCGTGACGCCGCTGGTTGACCTGTGACCACTCCAGAGACAGTTGCTCCTCCAGGCGAAGACCGGTTTCGATAGCGAACCAGACCATCGGCTTGAGATAAGACCCTGCCGCAACGAGAAGCCGTTCCTGCTCCTCATGGCTGAGGTAGCGTCTTCGAGGGTCTCCTTCCTTCAAGAGTCGCCGGTCCAGGGTCCGGATCGGATTTGCATCAACCCACTCCCATGAGATAGCGAGTTGCAGCATCGATGAGAGGCAAGCCAGGTCGCGTCTGATTGTTGATGGCGATATGCCCTGTTTTCTCCGGAAGCTGACATAGGCTAGGATCTTCGTCTTCGTGACCTCATCCAGATAGGCCCCGACGAAGTGCGGGTTCAACATCTTTAGGCTGAAGAGGTATCGGCGGGCAGCTAGAGGTTTGAGCGATGGAAGGTGCTCGCCGATAAATCGCTCGACAGCCTCATTAAAGGTGTGACGGGGACGGCCGCCTCGGTCCAGTCGTCGGCGTTCCTCAACCAGTTGAGCAAGATACTGCTGAGCCACAGCTTTCGACGAGGTTCGGGCTGACCTTCGGACCTCCTGTCCGTGCCATGTGAACCGGACCCACCATGTCCGCCCCCGCTTGTAAACCGCTGCCACGTAGATCCTCCTGCACCGGCAAATCCAGTTGTCCATGCAGGACGGTCCCATAGACCGAGCCGCTGTCAATCTGACCACTGGTTCCGCTTTGGATCGGCTCTAGAACATACCAATCGGAGTCCGGTTTGGTGGAGCCGAGGAGGGACATGGGACGGCCTCTGTCGGAAGGGATGGCTTCCGGTATTATCCAACGTCAGCCACATTGTGCCAATGAATGTCGTCGCTGGATTCCTGACGACCTGGTACGGGCTGATTCGTCATGTTCACCATGGTTGATAGTCGGGTGGTCGAGGGTCTGAACAATGTCGCCAGACCCCGATCCCATGCCTGCTTCAGGCATTCCACCGCTTGACGACGTGTGAGCCCCAATAATTGGCTTGTCGCGGCGTCATGTCCTCTCCGCGGCGGAGCCGCTGACAAGCCTCCACCAATTCGTCATGGACAACGACAGGCAGCTTTCTCACGGCGAGGGAAAAGCCAATGATGCTCGCAAAACGCCCCTGGTCGCTCGCCTTTAGCCAAGCGTTCCACCATCGGCAAGCATCCTCCTGCTCCGGCGACAGATCATGTCCCCGCATCAGGGCAGCGAGGCAGCTTGCGAGAAGATCGCCAGTTCGGTCGTCCATCTCGGGGAAGAGCTTGAAGATCTTGCGGATATGGCGGATCTGCTCCTGCCGGAGGACCCAGGCCGCACGCGGGTTGGATATGGTCATTGTTGGCTCCTTCGTATTGCTGTCTATGCCGACAATGCGAAGACACGGACGGGAAAAGCAAATTGTCAGTGATGAAGAATGAGAAAGACGGAAGGCCTGACCTCGTGTCGGCCCTAGTCCCAAAAAATCACTGAGGTATGTATCTGAGATTTGCGTTTCCGATCCTGGATCAGTTTTTGTGTCAGCATCTGATGCCGCATGAGACTGATCCCGATGTCCCGATCTTTTACCTATCAACCGCCCAGTGCTCTCCCTGATCTATACGACGAGGACGAAGAACTTGCCCCATGGCAGGTGGACCAACCTGCCCGAGAGGCGGCATGTGCCGATCCGACTCCTGCTGACCAAGCCCGGCTTGTCTCCGCCCTTGACTCGGAGGTGAAACTTGTCTCCTCCCTTGTCCCGTACGGGAGGAGACAACCGCTTCGCTCCGAGACGAGCGGAGACACGGCGGAGCCGTGTCGTACGGGAGGAGACAACGATTCCTCTCCACAGACGAGCGGAGACAACTCGCTCCGGCCTGGGCCGTCGCTCGTCTCTCCCGAAACCGAGGCTCGGCTCGCCGAGCAGGCTAGGCTCGTCGCTCACTATGACCGGGTCCGGTCCGGTCAGTTCAAGCTCGACCTCGACTTCGTCCTGCTCCACCTCAACCGGAAGGGATTCCACCCCGGTAAACCACGCAGGGGCCGCGACGGGACGCAGTACCCGTCAGCGGCTCCGTCTGACTGGAGCAGGTTCTTCGCCCGGCTCAAGCTGAACGGCGAGCACTGGAAAGTGAACCTTGCCCCGCCGGAGATCTGGGCACTCCAGTATGACGCTCCGGTGGGCAAGCGGCGGAGCCGCATTGCCGGCCCGGTCGCCCATTACCGCCAGATCATCGAGGCTTACCTCGGGCAGACCGACCCGAACGTGCCTCCGCACGAAGGGCGAGTCTGGCTTGGCTTGCTATGGCGAGACAAGCCGGGCGATCCGGGGTTCAGCCGGGGACCGCGTTATCGCGACAGCGATATGACCTGGGTCGTGGTCCACACGAACGATGACCTGAAGCCCGTCACGCTGGAGGTCGGCTGTGCCCTTCCGTCTTGGCATGACGATGCAACCGGCGATCCCGGCGTCTTCGAAATGGTGTCTCTGGTCGAGCGTGAGACCAAGCGTCAGATCAGGCAGGACAAGGCGGGCCAGACCGCAGATCGGGATCGCCTCCTGAAGTGGGTCTGGTTCAAGCGGGGCTATGTCATGACGCCGGAGGACAAGGCCGCGGTATCGCCGAGGGCCAACGGCGTGGTAGAGGTCGGCCAGGACTGACCCAGAGGTCATAGGAAAGGCCGGCGTGTTCGGCTTCAGGACGCCCATGGCGGAACCGTGCTCCACACAAGGAGGTGGCCGGCGTCAACGCCATCAACGTCGTGGTGGTCATGATCACCCCGGCGTTCTCGCCTCCCGCAGAGCCCGGAACACCGACGACCGGCTGATCGCCAACTTGGCCGCGATCTCGTCCGGCCGGGCACCGGCCTGATGGAGATCGAGTACCTCATTGAACCGCCTGCGGGCCGTAGGCACGCGACCTCGGTACTTGCCCGCCGCCTTCGCCGCGGCGACGCCGACCTTCTGTCGCTCCAGCAGCAGACGACGCTCGAACCCGGCGACGGCGACCACGATCTCGGCGATCATGCGGCCGGTCGGGCTGCTGGTGTCGATCCCGAGGTCGAGGACGCGGATCTTGGCTCCCTTCCGCTCCAAGCGGTCGAACACCTCACAGAAGTGAGCCGTGCTGCGGCACAGGCGGTCGAGGCGAGTGACGATCAGCGTGTCGCCGTCCCGCAGGAAGTCCAAACACGCTGCAAGCTGGGACCACTCTCCGACGGCCGAGGCCTGCTCGGCGAAAACCTTCTCGACGCCGAGCCGCGTCAGGTGAGCGATCTGGTCTTCGTACCCGGCGACCTGATCAGAGGTTGAGGTGCGGGCGTATCCGACAATCATCCGATGACCTTGGTTCCACATGGCTGCTTAAGCCAGTGGAACACAGGTGCCACAGCCGTCAAGCCCACCCGTGTGGGACTGCCACCGCCGGTGTCGCACGGGTAGAGGCTACTGGGACGGGCGGGAGCGTGGGGGGATGGGGAGAGTGGAGTGCGGAGTCTGGGTGGAGGGAGTGACGGGAAGGGGGCCGGGGTGATGAGCACGACCATGACGACGATCGGCACACGGCGTCATACCGCCCTGGCCGCGCTGCGCGCGGCCAGGGCAAGGTCACGAGGAAACGGTCAAGGGCTGGCTCATCATCAGACCCCAACATCCGATGATCAAGTGTGACGCAGGTCGAATGATCCTTCAGTTCTCGACGACACCCTTAACGACCCCACATCACTCTTATGGGGTAGGTTAATAATGGTTAAGAAAGTCTTAACCGAATGCCTGGCATGATTTCGCCAACGCAAACCAGAGCATGGAGAGAACCCCAATGCTTTGTCTTTGGAAATACCCCCCGAACTGGTAGAAATCGTCATGAACGGGAATGATAAAGATGTCTAAGAAGCTTAAGAACCCAACCGCCTGGGATGTTTTATTCGGCCAAAAGCAACCACCAACGGCTGCAGAGCGACTAATATCAAATGCTAGGCGTCGGGTCGAGAGTGTGATGGATGAGCCTGTAAAGATCACTCTTATCTCGCAAGATAATAGTACTAGCGAAGCGAACATGACCGTTTCTGAGTACCGTCAATTGTACGGCCATCGTATCGCCAGCATTATCGGGGAGACTGAAAACGACTGCCGCCTCTACATTCTTCCTTATGCTATTGAAACTGATAACGGTGAGGGAGAAGCCCAACTTTTGCCGTTCGAGTGTAACACGCTCGTATACGTTGTTTTTGATTCTGCCAAGCACGATCCCAATGACATTAACGTAGTAGCGACCCAGCTATTGGCTGACGCTGGCTCAGCGGATCAGGCGGTTTGGGATGCTGCAGTAGTGTCTAGTACGCTAATGGGAGTAACTAATGAATCATAGCTAATACTCATCGAGGTAGGGAAGGATGGCGGCTTACGCCGCCGTCCTCGCCCGGGAGACGGTAGTACAGACATCCATCGCTATGCCGACCGCGTTCGTTACAGCGACGGAAACTGAAGAAGGATGTTTCTGGAGTAGGCTTGAAGGAGACTTCCCCCCGACCAAAATCCGGAGGGTCGGAACCAGATGAACTCAGCGATGGCAGACGCCCGATCTCGACGGAACGAGCCGAAGCGGAGGGAGTCGCAACACCGACCCGGCAGCGGGAGGTGGTCGGAGCGGCTATTCCTGGGATCGAGAACCATGGACAGTCTAGTCGCCACTCCCCGCTGCTACTCCACTGGGATTGCGGAACCCTGTTCATAGTCGTCCAGGTTCATAGGGCGGCCAGCAATAACACTTGGAAGGCGTCTATGCTCAAGGGGCAAGCCGTCAAACGGCTCGGCAAGAAGGCGAAGAAGAGCTTTCGCGGATACCCTGTGGCGACCATTGCCTTCTATGGGCCAGACAACAAGAAGGCGACCAAAGTGGCGGTCGCCATCGTCCTGGCGGCCGAACAGGAACCTGCTGAACTGCGGCGGTGGTTGTCCGACGACCGTGATGTGCGGACTGATGCGGAAATTGCTACCGAGATCCTGACGTTCATCGACGGAGCCGGCGTCAAGACTGTCGCCATGGTTGACCAGATCATCGGCTGCCCACATGAGGAAGGCATCGATTACGAGGGCGAAACCTGCCCGCAATGTCCATACCGGGCCGGGCGGGACCGGTGGACGAGCGAAACACTCCACTGAAGGTCCGCAGGCATCACGTGATGTGTGCCACTCAATTTCGGACAACGACACTCTCCAGCAATTCCCGGAGCTTCGACCACCTCCGTCCACCTTCGGCCGACCGAACAGCGATACCGACAGCTTTCCGCTGACCGACCAACACCACCAGCTTCTTGCCACGGGTGACGCCGGTATAGATCAGGTTTCGCCGCAACATCATGTAATGGGTCATGCCCACAGGGATCACAACGGCGGGGTACTCAGAACCCTGCGATTTATGGATCGTCGTCGCGAAGGCCAGAGAGACTTCATCAAGTTCGCCGAACTGGTACACCACCTCCCGGCCGTCGAAAATGATCGTCACCTCCTGGGCATCAGTGTCAATGGTCGAGACGAAGCCCAGGTCACCGTTGAAGACCTCCTTGTCGTAGTCGTTGGTGGTTTGCATCACCTTGTCGCCCGGCCGGTAGGTCCACCCGAACCGCTCCACCTGGGGCTGACCTTCAGCGGGGTTCAGGGCCGCCTGGAGGGCGACATTCAGCGTCCTGGCTCCCAGCCCGCCCCGGTTCATCGGAGCCAGCACCTGAATGTCCCTGGTGGCGTCGAAGCCGAACCGCCTGGGAATGCGGTTCTGCACCACCTCGACCACCTTGCGTGCCGCATCCTCGGAATCGGCGGCGTCGATGAAGTAGAAGTCCGAGTTCTGGCCTTCCGCCGGCGTCTTGAGATCAGGCATCCGGCCGGCGTTGATCCGGTGGGCACTGGTGATGATCTGGCTCTCGGCGGCTTGCCGAAACACCTCGGTCAGCCGCACCACGGGCACCATGCCGGAGCCGATGATGTCGGCCAGCACCTGTCCGGGACCGACCGAGGGAAGCTGGTCCACGTCACCGACCAGGATCACGGCGGAGCCGCTGCGAACCGCCTTCAGGGTTGCCGCCATGATCGGCACATCGACCATGCTGGTCTCGTCCAGGACCAGCAGATTGCAGTCCAGCGGGTTCTCCTCCATCCGCTTGAAACCACCGCCGGCGGGGTCGAACTCCAGCAGCCGGTGGATGGTCTTGGCTTCCATGCCCGTCGCTTCAGTCATCCGCTTGGCCGCCCGACCAGTGGGGGCGGCCAGCAGGACCTTAACCTTCTTCGCTGCCAAGATTTTCAGGATGGCGTTGACCAGCGTGGTTTTACCCACCCCCGGCCCGCCCGTGATGACCACGACCTTGGACGCTAGGGCCATCCGGACCGCCGCCTGCTGACTTTCCGCCAGCGTGACGCCGAGTTTCGCCTGCACCCACTCGATAGCCTTGTCGGCTTCGATGGTCGGCCAGGGTGGTTTGCCATCCCGCAGTGCCCGGAGCCGCTCGGCGATGGTCCGTTCGGCTTCCCACAGCTTCCTCATGAAGACGCACTGGCGTTCCCCGATGGTGTCGGCGACCACCATGCCGTCGCCGAGTTCGAGATTGATCGCGTCTTCCAGGATTTCGGTCGGGATCTCCAACAACTCCTCGGCCAGCTTCAGCAACTCGTCACGGGGCAGTCCGCAGTGACCATCATCGACTGCGTTCAGCAGGGCATAGGAGATGCCGGCTCTGGCCCGGATCATCGCCGTCTTCGGAATGCCGAGTTTCTCCGCAATCATGTCGGCGGTCTTGAAGCCGATGCCGCGGATGTCACGGGCCAGCCGGTACGGGTTCTCGGTCACCAGCGGGATCGCATCGGCCCCATAGGTCTTGTAGATCCGGACCGCCCGCGACGTACCGACGCCATGGCTTTGGAGGAACACCATGATCTCGCGGATGGCTTTCTGGTCGGCCCAGGCCAGCCGGATCTTGGAGGCCCGCTTGGGACCGATGCCGGCAACCTCGATCAGGCGTTCGCCCTGCTGCTCGATGACATCGAACACGGCCTCGCCGAACGCCCTGACCAGCTTCTTCGCGTAGACCGGGCCGATGCCCTTGATCAGCCCCGAGCCCAGGTACTTCTCCATGCCCTCCAGCGATGACGGAGGTGCTGACTTCAGGAATGCCGCCCGGAACTGCTGGCCGTGCTCGCGATGAACTTCCCACTTGCCGGACGCTTGGACGAACTCACCGGCCGAAATTGAGGCGGCATGGCCGAGCACGGTCACGAGGTCGCGATGCCCCCGAACCTTGACCCGGAGCACGCAGTAGCCGTTGTCGGGATTGTGATAGGTGACCCGCTCGACTAGCCCGGCCAAGGGTTCGCGGTCCGGAATGGAAGCCGGATTGTTCATGCTGGGCAGCTTACCGAGAAGCCTTGCCGTGACAGGAAATTCGCTTGCAGTTCCATTAGGTCACCGCCGTCAGGGAGCATGTGCCTTTCACAGCCAACATGTACAGTGTAGCAAGTTACCACACCATCGTGATTGAGCTACCACATGCCCTTCGGTTCTCCCCGCACTCCTCGTCCCTTCGCCACCCATGTCCGTGCCACCGTGAAGTGGTACAATCCATCCAAAGGGTTCGGCTTCGTCACGCCGGATGATGGTTCGGCTGATGTGTTCCTCCATGTCTCGGTTGTGGAGCAGGCCGGCCTCCAAAGCCCCAGTGAAGGAGCGATCCTCGTGTGTGATCTGGCCGACGGACAGAAAGGTCCTCAGGTCTCGACGATCCACAGCGTGGAGGCTGGTTCTGCACCAAACCAGCGTGGCAACCGCCCGGCAGCCGGATCCCGGTATCCCCGCCAGAGTGTCAGCGACTACGATGATTACGGATACGGGTCCAAGTCCAGCGGCGGCGGAACCGTAGAAGGCACCGTAAAGTGGTTCAATCCGGACAAAGGCTTCGGGTTCATCACCCCCGATCAGGGCGGCAAGGACGTTTTCGTCCACATCCGAGCGGTCGAGCGGGCTGGCTTGAGCACGCTGCGGGACAGCCAGCGTGTTCGCTTCATCGAAAAGGCGGGACAGAAGGGTACAGAGGCCGATGAGATCGAGGTGATCTGAAGGGCTCCCATTTTGAACGTATGGGGCTGCTCCCTCAGCGGTGCGGTATCCTGTGGTACTTCCGAGCGTGGTGCCATTGGCTACCGTACTGACCGGCGACACACTGGCCTCAGGTTGCGAAACGTCTCGGGCGTTTGAGCGGGGGATCCGGCACTGCTGAGGGCACATCTGGTGTCGCGACCGTCTTCCGCTCATCCCTCTCCACCGCAGCACTTCTTGACCTTCTTGCCCGTACCGACCGGACAGGGATCGTTTCGGTGAACCTTGGTCGCGAACATTGACGCGGCGAGTTTCCCATGCTGTCCCGCCATAGCGGCCAGCTTGGTGTGAAGTCCCAGGTATTCATGGATGAAATCACCCAGAGTGGGCCAGCCGAGCGGTCGCCGACAGGGCAATGTTTTGCCGTGCCTTGCCCCGGCTTCAAGCATTGCAATCGCCTCCTGGATCTGTTCGCGGCGTTCGAGGGTGTCGGCGAGCCCGTAGTACGCCTCGACCCAGGCGGGATCCGTGTCAATGGCCTGCCGGTAGAGACGCTCCGCTTCGACAAACCGATTCGCGGCATGATAGGCATGTCCGAGTCGAAGCAGTCGGTACGCTTCGCCCTTCACGGCCCCTTCCCCAAGCTGGGCGAGCAATTGCTGGGCCGACAGCTTCTCCCCGAACGCCCCGGTGAACGACCGCCGCTTGACTGGTGAGAACCGGTCGCTCCGCGAGAAGAACCAATCCTCCTGCGGTAAATCGGCAAGCTTTGCCGTGATGGCTTCGATGGCTTCAGGGGTGAACTCGAACTGCGACACCGCCCCGCAGGCCGTGCAGGCGATGTCCTCGGCCAGGAAGGGTTGGGGGTTGGAGGCGTCCGGCAATACCCAGACTTCATGCACCGCGTAGGTCGCGGTGTGTCCGCATTTGATGCATGTCAGCGGAACGTCGAGTCTGGGTACGCCAAGGTCGCCATCGAGGGTTTCCACCAGGAAGGCATGCTGCCGGCGGTTGTCCTTGTCGAACTGCGATCGGACCAACTTCTCGATCTCCCGATGCTCCTCTGCCAGACCGCCATACAGCAAGCCGAGAATGACAAAGGCCCGGTCCATACCTTGCAAGTTCTGACCGACCATTCCCTTCAACCGCTCGTTCAGCACCGGCTCATCCAGAGCCAGGACGGCTTCGCCGAGTTCATAGTCGCTCTCGTCGAGAAACGCGTCCCAGTGGCGATCGATCAGGCCGACCGCTCCTGGCGATCCATTCCTCACGGCCAGTCCCAGGGTAAGGATGCGGACGAATTCGGGGAGCCGGTCGAAATGCTGATCAAGGTACTCGATGGCGGCGTCGCCGAACGTCTCCACCGCCCTGATGGCGGCATCACGACTCTCTTCGAACTCAGCGTTCATCAGGTCGATCAGCACGGGCAGGAACGCCGGATCACCGAGTTGAGCCATCAAATCAGCGGCATGGACGGCTCCATAGTCATCGGCATGCTCGCGAGCAATCCGGGTCAGGTGACCGGTGACCTCGCCCAGCGGCAGCGTGCGAAGGTGTTCGCCCACTTTGTCCAGGCCCGGCGGAAGCCGCATGTCCGCTGCGATCAGCGGCCAAACGTCTCGATTATGGATCTCGCTCAGATCAAGCCGATCCCGCCGGTGGACGCTGAGCACACCAGCTAAGGCCATGACGCCGTGCCAGATCCGCTTCGCCTTTGGAGACGATGGTTGCGAGAAGCCCTGTTCGACCAGGGCGATGAGATCCTCCCAGGCGGGCTCGCCGACCGTTGCGGCGACTAACCCCTGCGGCACCGACTCGAGCAGCGTGACGGCCCTGTCGGCGGCCTTGCGGTCATTGATGCGGAGAGGCCGCAGGATGTTATCGACCGCGGTGATGTCGAGCCCGGACTGGTAAATGAATGCCGCAACCGGACTGACGCTCTGCTTGGTGAAGCCGAGCACGTAGTCGCGGATGATGCCGAACTGGCAATGGTCGCCGAACAGGACGGAACAGATGGTGTCGAGATGGTTGGCATAGGCTCCTTCTCCCCGTTCGCTGGCCCACTCGGACAGGAAACGTCGGATCAGGTCGATGTGGGCCGGATGACGGGAACGCAGGGCCGCCGTAATCCGTGCGATGTTTGCCGCATAGGCATCATCGGTGTCGGCGAGGGTCTCGATCACGGGCTGGGCGAGATCAATGATCCGGCGGGTCGCCTCGGGGGTGAGGTGATTCAGCGATTGGAGAATACCAACGACCTGCCGGGGGCGGACGGTATCCGGTGCGGACAGGTAGGCCTCGAACAAGCTGGCAGCACGGACGTTATCGTGGCGGGCCAGGAAGGCAGCGGCGTCAATGGCAGCCCGATAGGGCAGCGTCGGCCATATCTCGACCAGCCGGTCCGCGTGCTCGGCGAGGACTGGGTCGGGGACAAGACCGATCAGCACGTTGAGGTCATACGGCTCCCAGGTGTCGAAATAATATCGGACCGCTGATGGACTGAGGAATGTCTCCTCAATGAACTTGCGTGGGTCCGGGCGAGCGAACTCGGTATCGTGCAGGTACCCGATCGCCCAGTGGACCAGGAGTGGATCTTCGTGAAATGCCATGCCTGCGACCTGCCATGTTTGCCGAGGGTCGATCGTAACGGGGCGGTCCGCTGATCGGCAAGCCGCGGACGGATTTATCGATCACCTGCCTTGTTTCCATTCCGTTTGCTGGCCATGATCGGCGTGTTCACTCATGCCGCCCCTGGCGGCTTTCCCGCGGCCTACGGTGGGCGATGCATCCGAAATGGCTGAGGCCCTATGTGGACGCATTTGCCAGTCGGCCAATCCATGGCAGTCTGATGAGGTCGCCCCTATGAGGTGAACCATGAGGTTCTGCCATCTCTGCACTGATATCTGTCAAAAGACAACGAAAGCCGGCATCAGGGATCCCATGGACGCCCAGCAGCGGACCTGCCTTACCATCCGCTCCATCACGGACCTGCTGATGATCCAAGGGTTGATCTGCCTCGACTTCGCGGATATCAGCAGTGTGATGCGGAATGGTGATAGAGCCGTGGTAGGTCTCGGTGAAGCCACCGGTGAAGGAAGGGCCATGAGGGCAGCAGAGGCCGCCATTCTGGACGTGAAGCAGCAGCTTGTTGCCCTATAATCAACCTAGGGTAATGGGCGGCCTTGAGTCTGTCGAGGCGGCAATGACGTGCATCGGTCTTCCGCTCACACAAACCCGGTGGGCATGAGGAAGAGAAGTTCCTGCTGTCGATTTCCCAGTTCGCCATGCAAGGCGACAAGCTGGCCTTGCCTCTGACGGAACAGCAGGTCACCAGCTTCCAGAGATGACAGGACAGGAGCGATGAATTCGTTGAGATGGGGGACGACTGGCCCCTGAATGGGGCTCAATCATCCCGCTGCCGGTGTCGCGAGCCATACATCCGCGTATAGACGGCATCATGCTGCTTCTGACGGAATTCAATGACGGTTCAGGTGTTGTGGATCCCAAGCATGCCATCACCGGAGGCCGACATGAGCGACTGGACCGACCAGATCCTGGACGCGATCCAACGCGTTTCCATCCTGGATTACCGCAAGGACAAAACCACCGGCCAGCCCCGAAATGTCGGTGAACAAACCGCCGCGATGATCTTCAATGCGGTGCGGGCGGCCGAAAGGCGGGCTATCGATCCCGCTGAAGACTGGCAGATCCGCGGCAGCTACCAGCGACCGGTCCCCTATGCCTTGACCATGGGCGAGACGCTCGATGGCCGGCCCTCCGTTCGACTGACCAGCACAGTTGCAGCCAGCGAAGCCATTGCCCTGGACACGCCTGAGCAGATTGACGAACTCATTGCCCGGCTCCGGAGGGCTCGGGCCACTCTGCTGGCCGACCAATTACGTCAGTTTGACGTCAGTATCCAGGGCAAGTAATCATTGAGGGCAGCAGCTTTGCCACCACTGCCCAGATAATGCTTCAATACGGATAGGGACCATGATGACTTCCTACACCACCCTGACTTGCTAATGATAGTATCGAAGACGATCAGGTGCTGTTTTTCGGAGTCTGCGGTTCCCCGTCCGTCCGGGTGATCTTTGGTATCAGCTTCTGGTCTGCTGCCTGGACTTCCGTCGCAAAACTCCTGGCATCGTCGTAGTTGTCCGTCGTATACCAGAGATCCACGGGTTCGCCGCTCGGCAGACAGAACGCGACCTTCCATTGACCGCTCTGCTTGATCATCGGTGGATTCCTTCATCTCTGTTCGGCATCTCTTCCGCAATGTCGCAGTTGGCAAGGGAACCTATCGCCTACTAATAGCGGAAGCGGAGGAGTTGGTGACGAATAGAGCAATGACTGCCCACGCCACACTCTAAGCTTGCTCTATGTTGGTCCTCTCTTGCTTGTCTTCCGGGTCGGTCACTCTCTGTGCAACAGCCAGAACGCCTATTACGTCGCCGCTTTCGGTGAACAGCGGCAACTTGACCTTCTCTACAGCTTGATCTCCAGTCACAAGGTTGATCGTCTGTTCCGCCTGATGGCAGCGATGCTCTGTCATCACAGCGGAGTCCTGCTGGTGGAGAGACGTAGCTTGTTCCGGAGACAGGAAGTCCCAGTCGGTCTTGCCGCGGACCTCCTCTGGAGAGGTTAGGCCATTCGCCTCGGCGAAGGCCCGATTGCATCCAAGAAACCGTCCCTGCTGGTCCTTCCAGTAAATAAACTCGGGCAAGTGGTCGATGATCGCGGCCAGGAGGGCTTCGCTGGCCCGGTGACAAGCCTCGGCCTGCTTCCTGGCCGTTATGTCCCGGCCATGAACCATAATGGCAACCGCCTGATCTGCTTTCCCGACCATCGGTTCGACAGAGATTTCGAACCATCGGTCTCCGACCTGCTGCTCGAAGCGGATGGACCGACGAGAGAGGACGACAGTGTCAACAACACCGGTGTAATCGTAAACCATGCCTAGGGGCACGTGGTCCCACAGGAGATCGCCCGCCCTTGGTGGAGTTTCCAGCATGCTTGCCGCGGGGTGATTGGCCGCCAGGATCACTCCGTCGGGAGAGATTACCAGCAAGGGATCCCGGATCGTCGCCACCAGCAGCCGGTAGTCTAATACCGCATTCAGAAGATTCTGACTCTTGAAGAGGCTGGCTAGGGCTGGTGAAAGGTTGCTACCGGGGCTTGCAGGAGCAGGCAGTTTGTGATTCGGTTTCACTGCGGTGATTTACGGAGGAACAGGATGGTGGCTGTTGCGATCCGGCGAGACATTGCGGCGGGCGACTTGCGACGGCAGGTTCGCCTGGAGCGGGACGGTCGGGTTGCCAGTCGGCTCCTGGCGCTGGCGGCGGTGCTCGATGGCGTCAGCCGTGAGCAGGCCGCTCGCCTCGGCGGAATGGATCGGCAGACCCTGCGGGACTGGGTTCACCGCTTCAACGAAGCGGGTGTGGAAGGCCTACGCGACCGTACCCGACCCGGTCGGCCTTGCCTACTGGCCGAGGAGTTGCTCCCGGAGTTGGCAGCCTTGATCGCCGACGGTCCGCAGATTGAGCGCGATGGTGTGGTGGAGTATCGCCTGTCGCATATCCGCGAGCTGTCCCGGCGTCATTTCGGCGCTGACTACAGTCAGGGCGGCATGCACGCTGTGCTGCGTCGGATGGGCTTTTCCTGGCTGAAGCCCCGGCCGATCCACCCCAGGACCGACCTGGCTGCCCAGGAGGCGTTTAAAAAAACTTTGCCCAGACGGTGGCGAGCATCCAGGATCAGCATCCCAACGCCGAGCGGGTGGAGGTCTGGTTCCAGGACGAGGCCAGGGTTGGCCAAAAAGGCTCGCTGACCCATCTGTGGGCACCAACTGGCACGCGGCCGAGGGCGGTGCGTGACCATCGCTTCAAGTCCGCCTACATCTTCGGCGCGGTGTGCCCGGAGCGGGATACCGGTGTGGCCCTGGTGGTTAGCCGAGCCAGCACCGAGGCGATGAACCTCATGCTCACCGAAATCAGCCAGGCAGTCGGCGACACGGCGCACGCCGCCGTGCTGATCGACGGAGCCGGCTGGCACAGCGCAAACGATCTCATGGTGCCGACCAACATCACCCTCGTCCCGTTGCCGCCCTACAGCCCAGAGCTCAATGCCATCGAGCGTCTGTGGCAGGTCATGCGAGACACCCTGCTCTCACACCGCCTGTTCACCGATCTCAACCACATCATCGAGGTCTGCTGCACAACCTGGAATGCTCTCCTTAACCAGCCAGGACGGATCCGATCCACATGCGGCTATGCCTGGGCGGCTCCGGTCAAAATTTCCTGAACTTGGTATAACTGCCCGGCAGAGAATGCCTCTCCTGGATCAGACGAAGTGGTGCTGTTCATATCAAGAGGATCCATGCAGTTGCTCACGCTGTCCTGCGGAGGGCAGGACAGCACGTGAGGTGTAGCCCAAGAAGCCGATGCGGCGTTGTTGTGCGGTGCAGCATTGGTTATACCGAGGTTACACTTTCGTTGCAAGCCCAACGAGTCTACGCCAAAAAACATAATTCTTTTTGGTGTGGAACTTTCTTGGAAAGGAACTTTATTTCCTTGGTGCTCGTGAAAGCGTGTTGATAAGTTCAGTTTGGAAGGGCCGCGGAAATGCTCCTCTATGCCGTCGGCGGCCTCGGCCTTGGCGGGCTTGTGCGAAACGCAAGAGGTTAGGACACCTGCATTGAAGTTCGCTCTGGTTTCCGACCTCCATGTCGATCACTACCCGGACAGCCAGCAGTTCGACTGGCATGTCGTGCGAAGATGGATCGGGACCGACACTCTGGTGATTACTGGTAATGTTTCGGACTCACCCGACCATACCATGGAGGAGATCCTGCTGGCCCGGCAGGCGTTTCGATGCGTGATCTTTGTCGAGGGGTCGTGCGAACACCCAAACAGCTACTGGACTTCCGCAGCGACAGAGAAGTTCCGGCAGTTCGCCGAGCAGCATGACGGCATCTACTATCTTGGCACTGGTTCCGGCGTGATGATCGAGAGCACGCTGGTTTGCGGCATGACCGGCTGGAGCCACCTCCGTGCCGAAGCGGCGGGGGCGGTGTTTCCGATCAGGAACGGTCCGATATACCGTGCGGCAACCATGATGTTGGCAATTTGGAACTCAGCACTCCCGTTCTGCCTGATGGCCTTTCCGGACATCACGTGGAGCTTTTGGCTCAGCAGGTGAAGGGTGCGGCGGCGGATCCGTCCATACACGAGATCGTGGTTGTCACCTACGCGGCTCCCCACGCGGACGCCATAACTTTCACAGGCGACCACATCTGGGACCTGGAGCCAGAGGTAGCCTGCACGGCCGCCCTGGCCCCGATCTGGTCGGACTGCCTGGATGGCGGCAAGCTGACCACGTGGTGCTTCGGCCGATGCAGCCTTCATCAGGATTTCACCGACCAGGGCGTGCGGTTCATCAGCAATCCCCGCGGCTATCCGGGCCTGAAAAGGAGCGGCCCATACACCGTGCAGGTGATCGATACGTCTACCGTGATGGATGAGGGCTTCGAGGCGTGGGCCTGAGCGAAAACGGCTGGTCGCCGATCCTTTCAGCCAAGGCTCGCTCATCTACTCCGCCAAGCTCTGGCCGACTGATGCCCGGAGTTTCGAACTATTGGAATTCACCGAAAACATGCTCATCCGGGCGAGAGAGTATGAGGACCTGCTCCAGATGTTTGGCCAAGGCTCCATCTGGGATCCCGATGACGAGCGGGAGGTAACTTTTCGCGTCTTCTCGCTGGATCAGGCAACCACCATCGCCGAACTCTACGCCGCAATCCCGCACGCGTTCGAGCGTCGACACGTGGACCTCGACTTGCCGGGGCAGGGCGGTGGGGAAGTCGGACGCCCGGCGGTGCATGGACGGATCCTGACGAATAAAGAGCGGGCGAAAGCGAAGTACCGGCGGGACAAGCTGGCTGCGACAGGTGTAGGCGATGTCCGGGATCTGTCCAGAGCGGACAAGCTGACGGACGAAGAGGTGGCGATGATCGATGAGTCCTACCCGAGGGTCATCGCCACCGAGTGAATGCGGCCCTTCGCATCACCGGCGGCAGCCACACGCGACCGGATGAGCGGGCAAAATTCATGCTGTTCAGGTAGTTGGCGATGACCCTACCCGGAACTACGTGTTCCACCATGGTAACCAGATCAGAGGAAGACATAGGAAACCTGAGCAAAGTCCTCGGCGTCATGCTGGCCAGCGGGCTTGCGGGCCGCAGTGGCCGCGGCCCAGCCTTTGCAGCAGCTACCCCGATGTTCCTGGGAAAAGGCAAGAAGAAGTTCAAGAAGGGCCACTACGATCAGGGCCAACCACCGGTCTCGGCGGGCGGTATGGGCCTGACCGAGAAGGCGGGTCTCGCGGCCTTGGCATATCTCGCCTACAAAGCCTACCAGGACGGCCAGAAAGGCAAATCGATAGCGACGTCTTCCCCAAGCACCCACGCGTCTGGTTCCTCTGCCGGTCCCCTTGGGGGCGTCCTGGACAAGCTGGGACTCGGTGGGATAATCGGCGGAGTAAGCTCGGGAAAAGGGCTCGGTGGTGGTCTCGGGAACCGCTTGGCAGGCGTCTTAAAGGGCCGACCGCCCGAACCCGACCTCGGGGACGCCAAAGCCCTGCTCTTGATCCGGGCGATGATCACGGCGGCTAATGCGGACGGCCAGATCACGCCCGATGAGCAGCAACGCATCTTATCAAGCCTTGATGCTGCCGGAGCCGGGCCGGATGACCGGCGGATCGTCGAGCAGGAACTCCGGTCACCCAAACCGCTCGACGAGATCCTGCGGCAGGTCAACGATCCCGAGACCGCCGAACAGGTCTATCTGGCCTCGGAACTGGCTGTGCAGGGCGGAACGGAGACGGACCGTCAGTACTTGTCCTATCTCGTCAGTCGCCTGAAACTCTCGCCTGAGCAGCGGCGGCAACTCGACTCTGTTGTGTAAGATTCGGGGGGAATTCACTGCCGCTTGTCCCGCCAGGGTGCAAACGGGTCTTGGCTCACCGTGAGAGTGTCACCACAATGTCCCGTGTATGATATTCCGACGGGGCATGACTGCCTCACACCCGTTTGAGGAACGGCAGGGTCTGACGGTCTTGATGGGAAGCTGAAGCCAGGGGCGGCAGGACTTCAATGGACGGGCGGAAGTCCGGCGTGCATAACTGGAGGATTGCCAACCAGTTGCCGATGCACTCCTGTTGGTGCCGATGTGCATCCCGAGCCCAGTCATGACCCAAGTTCATGGCATATCTGTTGGCAGAATACAGCCATAGATCGAGGAACGGAGGCATTGCAGCAGGGGAGTCGGACATCGGATCACCAGTTTGAGGCTGTTGGAACTTGAAGTGCCGCAGATGCCCAAACAGTCCGATCTATCACTTGTTGCTAATGCCTCGACTTCGTCGGACATAGGCCAGGCGGCTGATTTCTGTCATTGTCCACTTGCCGTCTCAAGATCCGTGGTCGTGAACTTGTTGTCGTAGATACCGGCTCCCACCGTGAATGGCGTGTCCGGGACGGGCTCGATGTAGGTCAGCTTGCGGGCCGGCTGCTTCTGGCCTGCCCTGGGCCAATGGTACTCGACCCAATAACCCTCGGTTGTGCCGCTCGGGCAGAACAACGGGCCGATCACCTTGCCGGTGGGATCCTTGAGGTCGGACAGTGGCATGCCAACGAAGCCGAACAGCGGGTTTGCCGCCACCTTCTTGCGTTCGCAGTCGATCACGAAGACATAAGTATCGGCCCATACGTAATCGGATCGCCGTTCCTTGAAGGTCGCGAGGCCGGCCTCTCCCTTCTGGCTCAGGTAACCGACAGCTTGCCGGACCTTCTGCACCACCTGCTGCGGCGTCGCCTTCTCCTGGCCCGAGACGGTACCGCTGGCAAGGATCAAGGCCATAGCAACAACGAACATCCCGCTCCGCATGACGGCCTCCTGGTTGCCTCGTATCACACTCGGCACAACTGGACTGTCGGCTGTCACACCGCCGGAGGCGTGAAGATCATCAGCCCGTTACTGGTCTGGGCAAGCCGCTTGATCCGCTCGGCGACGGCCCTGATCCAGAATGGATCACGGCTCTGATGAGCGGTTTCCCAGGCATCGATCATGTCGGCGATGCGGCTCGCCCAGTACGCCTCGTCTCCGGTCAGAGTTACCAGGACGGCTCTGGCATGGCTCCACGGCGGCTTGATGTCGCAACTGCGAAGCTGGATCGGACATTCTCCCACGATGTAGATAATTTCCAGACTCGTGGGACGGAGAGATGATGCTTCGTCAACGGGTGGAAATCCCACCATAGGCAAGGATAGATGCGTCATTGGATTTTCCATGTCACAAACCAGGGGTGGCTATGTCGCAGAAGGATCAAGGTGATCTTCGGTAGACTGCCGTAGAGTACTGACTCGGGGGTCGAGTTTTAAATGGCTATCTATCCTATAACCAAGCAGTATTTGCGATCCAGTTGGCACGGCAAGAAAAGTTCAGTCAGGACTAAGCAGCATTCTTCGCCGACGGAACAAGCGTGTCACCAACAGCCGAAGTCACCCGGCGTTTTCCAGACGGCGTGGTACCGCTTCGAACCTATGGACTCAGGAACACTGCGGCATTGTACGCTGTCGCAACCGGTCCCTCAGGTAGTTCATCTCTCTTGTCGTGCTGATCGATCTCATCCCCCTGATCGTCATCGTCGGCCCACTCTACCGGGGTCGCCACTGGGCGAGCCGGTAGGCTGCCGGTAGCCTCCAGGCGGGATCTCCAGGCCGGGTTTAGAGGAAGGGGCCGCCGAACAGTGCCTACATCAGCGTAATGGAACGGCAGAGGTTCAGCCTCCATGCCGCCGGCCGAAGGAGGGCTGCCAAGCAGTGAGAGCCCGCCCAATGCCGTAGCCCCGGTCATCACGGCCACGATCCACGCTGCCAGAACTTCACTCGGGATCATCTTGCTGCCTCCTTGTGCAGCGTTCCCGTCACGTCACCAGGACGCGTCTGCTTCCATCTGTTTCAGACGAAACGATAGATGCTTTGGCAACTGGCGGTGGAAGGATCATCGCACCAACGGAGGGCGTGTGCAAGTTTGTGCTTGGGTTTGTGCCTCTCTCAGGAGAGTATATCCCCATTGACCTTAGAGACACCAAACACTCCGGTTTGGCGTGCCCGTTGTCTGGTGCGGTTCTGGACAACAGGATGATCGTTGAGGTGGTCAGAACCTACTGCCCGTTACGCCGAACCGACCGCAGAAGGGCGGTGAGGATCCCCGCCAGGATGCCGCTTCCGCCAGGGTCGTTCAATCCACAGGTGGTCGCCCTCGCGGGGCAGAATCAGGTGATCCGCAGGTGTTCCGGCCGGCCCAGCAACTTCGACCGTGATCGTCTGGCCGTGGGTCAGCGTATTGAGCAGACGCACGGGGTGGCTGCGGTCTCAGTGGCGGCGACTTCGAGACTTACGTCCTAAACGAAAGGTTTGCCAGATGTTTCGCTCACCGGATCCTTCGGAAGACCGCCTGCGTGCATGGTCCGAGCAGCAGGCCGCACTCGCCGAGTTTGGACTGGTCGCTCTCCGGGGCGAGGATCTCGATGCCATCCTTCAGCGGGCCTGCGAATTGATTGCCCGCGGCTTCAGGGCTCCCATCGCCAAGGTGCTCGAGGCTCTACCGGGAAATGACGAGTTGCTGCTGCGAGCCGCCGTCGGCGTGCCGCCCGAGGTTGCGACCACAGGCAAGACCATCGTCCCTGGAGGTCACGGCTCCGCTGCCGGCTATACCATGCTGGCTGACGAGCCTGTGATCTCACACGTCCCGACAGAGACGCGGTTCGAGCCGTCGGAGGTGGTGCGGCAAACGAGCGTGGTCGTCTCGCTGAACGTCCTGATCCTCTGCAAAGACCGGGCGTATGGAACCTTGGAGGTGGACTGCCAGGATGAGCGGGAGTTCACCCCAACCGGGATCAACTTTCTCCAGACCTACGCCAACCTGCTGGGTGCGGCCATAGACCGGCACAGGGCTTACTACCAGCTTGCCGCGGCGGCGGCGGAGCGGGCCGTTCTTCTTCGTGAACTACAGCACCGGGCTCAGAACGACATGGCCGTCGTGACGTCCTTCCTGAGGATGGAAGCCCGCAGGGCGAAACGCAGCGAGACCAGACAGCGGCTGGAAAGCGTCGGACAACGTGTAGAGTCCCTCGCCCTTATCTATGGCCGCCTTTACCAGAGCGGGGCCACGCACGCGGTGGACCTCGCCGGCTACCTCGCTGAACTCGTCAAGCAGCGGTTCCTCATGCACGGCCACGAGCCCGATGACGATAGCCCCATCAGATTGCATCTCCATCTGGTCCCCGTGGAGGTCAGTCATGACCGGGCCGTCGCGGTGGGTCTCATTGTCAACGAATTGGTGACGAACAGCCTCAAGTACGCTTTCCCGCTTCGACGCGGAACGGTCACAGTGTCGCTGGAGAGAACCGAGCCGGGCAAAGCTTGTCTCATCGTGGCAGACGACGGCATTGGCATGCCGGCCGAACAGTTTCGGGGACATGGGACCGGGCTGGAGTTGATCCCCCTGCTGACCAAGATGGCCGGTGGGGAGTTCCGGAGGGAGGAGCGGGACACGGGTACTGCGGGAATTTTGACCCTGACTGTTCCAGATTGTCTCATAGGATCCGGCGACCCATGAGGATGAGGTTAGGGCGGTGCTGCTGAAGGTCGGGGGAGCATGTGCCCCGATCCCGGAACCAGCCGGAGGTTACTGCCGGGGATCTGTTCTTGGAGCCACCGGACCACCCGACCGCGAGCCGGGCGAAAGTCTTACGCAGCAGATCAGCCTGCCGGGCCGCCGTCTACATCAACCTCTGAGGCCCGCCGTTGTCCCAGTTCTGGAGGGGCACAGCGATGACGTAGCGGGTCGTGGCATCGTCGAAAGGTGCGACTTTTAAGCACTGGCAGTCGTGCCGGGATGGGGCCAGACTTGGACCACATCACAGAGGCCCAGGTGATCCATCCGAAGGACCTTATAGGCAATGCCATCGACATCAGACCCAGAACGCCTGGAGGAGGCTCTACGTCGCAGCGTTCAGCGACAGCGAGCGACTGCCCGGTTCGGAACCCGTGCCCTCGCGGCACGTGACCTGAACACCCTGCTCGAGCACGCGGTCGAGGAAGCGGCTATGGCTCTGGAGGTCGAGTACGTCAAGATCCTGGAATACCGTCCTGCTACTGACGACCTCCTGGTACGGGCGGGGGTTGGATGGAAACAGGGCACGGTCGGCCATGAGACGTTTCCGGCTCACTTGAGGTCTCCACCCGGTCGAGCCTATCTGACCAGGGAGCCAATCCGCATTCATGATATCCGACTGACCGGGGAATTTGACTATTCAGACCTTCTTCGAGACCATGGCGTGACTTCCCTGGTCAATGTTCCGATTGCCTGGGAGGGTTGTACCTACGGGGTGCTGGAGATCGACAGCCGGAGTTACACCGACTTCCAGGATGATACCATCCACTTTCTCCACGGCTTCGCCCAGCTACTGGCCGTGGCGATTCAGCGGAAGCAGCAGGAGCAGGAGCAGGAGCAGGAGCGGGAAGTCCTGTTCCGCGAGCTTCAGCACCGGATCAAGAATAGCCTCCAGATGGTGAGTGCTCTATTGCGACTAGAACAGCGAAAGGGCGATCCAAGCGGCTTCGATCGGGCCAATGAGGCGGTCCAGGCGATTTCCCTGGCTTACGATCAACTTCAGGGAAGTTGGGAAATCAGGCAGGTCAGTTTGGAGGAATATCTCGGTAAGCTGTGCAGCCGGATCATATCAAGCCTGATCGGGTCGCGGCCGGTTCAGGTGGAGAGTAAAATCGATCCGGTACGGGTTGATTTCGACAAGGCAGTGGTCCTCGGCCTCATTGCCAACGAGTTGGTGACCAACTCGGTTAGACAAGCTTTCGGAGAGCAGGAGGCCGGCGTCATCAGGGTTACCCTCCAAGTCAAGGGCGGTGAAGGATTTCTAGCCGTCGAGGATGACGGTCAAAGGGCTTCAGCAGGAGATCGGACGAAGCCGGGAGTGGTATCCCGCTTGTTACCGGCCATGGCTCGCCAGCTTGAAGGTGTCCTGAAATTCGACACAGAGCACCGGCCCGGAACGCGACACATTCTGCGGTTCCCGCTCTCCAGGCAATAGCCCCGAGTGGCTTGGCTTCATCACCGACGATTATCAATCAGGCCAGACAATCCCGTAGAGCTTGCCGTTGCCGATGTACAAGCAGCATGGGGAACCCGTCAGGCTGAACACCTGAGCAATTCCACCCGCAACCAGCTTTGGCGTTGACCGCCTGACCAGCACCACAGGAGGTAGGGCTGATCAGGTCTCCTGAATGACATTGTCAAGCCACTGGTTCTACGGGGGCAGTATCACGTTGATAAAGCTCGAGGTTCCGTGGCAGCGGCATGGTCGGCTCGAGCCCGTTCATCACCTGCTCGACGACTAGGATAGCTCGCACAATGCTCCGATGGTTGTATGGCTTTCTCAGGCAGCCAAGAGCAGCACGGCATGTACCTGCCGAATGCTCCGCATAGCTCGTGGCGAACAGTGAGGGAATGCCCCAGCGGGTATAAATTGCTTCGGCCGCCTCCACTCCGTTGCCCTTGGCGAGACGGATGTCCGTCAGCACCAGATCGGGGCGATAGCGGTCAGCCAGAGTGACCGCTTCCGCGTCGGTCATTGCGAGACCAACCACAGTGTGCCCGGCTCTCTCGAGATCAGCCTGGGTGCTCAGGGCAATAATAGGCTCATCTTCGACTATGAGAATACGCATGACATAGGGACCAATCCGGCTTGCCAACACGGTTCTGCGAGATGTAACAATTGCGGTCAGAACAGGACAGGATCGAACCGGTTCCCATATCTTCGGGCCTTTTTTGGCAATGCACAAACGGACGATCCATCATATGTCATTGGGACAGTTCCATCGCTGGATGAAGAGAGAAGGAGTTGCTGGATGCTGTCCTTGTCTGCCGTTATGCGGTTGCTCACGAGATCATGTTCAACATGATAGCCGAGGCCACAGGAGGTCTGCCGCGGCGTCCCGCGTGCCCTGATCAGGTTCAGGAGCGGCTCTACCCCGGCAGGGCTTCGAGTGCTCCAATCAGGTGCTGGGGCAGGATCGGCTTCACCAGCACCCCATCCGGGGCCGCTGCCTCGATCCGCAGCCGTGTCGCGGCCTCGTTTGATCCGGTCAAAAAGATGATTTGGCAGGAGTACTTCTGGCGAATGCTCTGGGCCGCCTCCACGCCATCCAGATCGCCCTTCAGGCGGACATCCATCAGGATGAGCTTGGGGCGGTACCGAACAGCCATGTCAATGGCCGCCATCCCGGTCTTGGCGGTATGGAGGTGTCGGTAACCCTGGTCTTCCAAGGTCATTTGCAGTCCGAGGCGAACGAGATTGTCGTCATCCACGATCAGAATGGGGTCATCGCGTGTCAGCATGGCAAGCCCGGAGGGCACGGAAACGTCACGGTGACTTGGGTCCCGTGATCTTGATGAATCGCGATCTGGCCATCCAGTTGATCGACCAGTTCGGCAATGATCTGCCGGCCGATGGTGACCGGCCCGCGAGTTGCCGGCATGCCGACGCCGTTGTCGGCGACGACGAGGCGAGCTTCGCCGTCGCCCACAAGCGTCAGCCTGACCTCGACGATCCCGGCCCGGCCGGATGGAAACGCATGCTTATAGGCATTTGAGACCAGTTCGGTGACCAGCAGTCCCAGTGAGATGGCAAAGTCGATCCCAATGGATACTCCGTCGGGCTTGATGGTGACCTTCAGGATCACGTAGTGGTGCTCGACGCCGTAAGAGGCTGCCAGGGTCTGGCACAGGTCGCGGAGGAAATCCTCCAGGTTGATCGTCTCCAGATCCTGTGATTCCATAAGCTTCTGGTGGATCAAACCGAGGGCATGGACCCGGTGCCGCAGGTCGCTCAGGTCCCCGGCGATGGCCGGGGTCTGGCGGATTTGGAGGGCGAGCAGGGTGTCCACTACCTGGAGGTTGTTCTTGACTCGATGGTAGACCTCTCGCAGCAGCAGGTCCTTGGCGGACACTGCTTTGCGAAGTTGTTGGTTCAAGCCCTCCAGGTCACGGGTTCGTTCAATGACCCGCTGTTCCAGCGTCCGGTTGGTTTCTCCAAGATCCCGCAGAGACTCCCGCAGGCGGCTCTGGAGCCGATCGATCTCCGTGAGGAACATAACGAGCAGGCAGCCGGACGAGACCACACCGTTGAGACGACTTAGGTACCAGCCAAGGCTGAACCGGTACATTCCGAGTAGGGCCGGGACGACCTCGAAGAACGCTGCGACCAACGAGGCGGCCAGCCATAGGTAAAGGACGTGCCGGCCCCGCGACACTACCCAGACTGAGACAAGAGCTACCAGGATCAGGCTTGCGGCTGACCAGCCCAAGACGCCAACTGGCCATAGCCACTGCCGTCCGTCCGCGGCGATGACTGCGGGCAAAGCCTCGATGGTGACCGTGGCGAGCAGCACAAGACCCGTCGCGATCACCACCGCTCCAGCCAGACCCGCGGCTATAACCGGCCCAACGGGACGCACTTCGTGCCGCCCAGTGGGAAAGGTAAACTCGGCAGCCATTGCAACCAGGATCAGCAGGGGATAGACCAAGTGCCGGAACAGCCAGATCCAGCCGCTGGTCTGAGTTGTGCCGACCACCAGGGTGCCAGGAACCAGTCCGCCGGGGAATGACAGCAGATACACGGCTGCCAAGATACCTGTGACAATGAAGGTCATGGTCAAGATAAGGAGGGACCAGGAGCGGATGTGGACGAAGCCCCGGAAGAACAGGAATGCGATGGTGAGATCGGTGACAGTGCTGACGGTGGAATAAACGCCGTTGATCTGGGGCAGTTCAGGTAAGGGGCGGCTCGCTGACGGCAGGACAGAGAGTGAGAGGACCGAAATCGCCGCTGCCAGCATGACGACCTCACGTCGCTGTTGGACGCCTGGGTCACTCATCATGGGGGACAGCGTTCTTGGTTCCATAACAGTCATGACCGGAGGTCTTCCGTTAGAGGCATACAGAAGTGGTGGCGAATAGCACTGTGCCACGCCTATAACAGCAGAAGCAGCCGCTCGTATCCGATGGGCATGTTCAAGACGGGCAGGAACTTGGGGCGTGATCTGGCACCCACATCTCCGGGGGCCGTTAATCCATCTTCGAGCACTCTATTCGGGCACTCTAAAGGTGGCCGTCAACAACACACCGTCGTCTTCATTCCGGTCCATAACCCGCGATATCAGTGGGGTTCAGGATCCTGAATGGTGGCCGGTATTCGAACCGCCGCAAAGTCGCTGCTCAGGAATTCGGCAGGGCTTCGAGTGCTCCAATCAGGTGCTGGGGCAGGATCGGCTTGACCAGCACACCGGCGGCATTCGCGGCATTGATCCGAAGCTGGGTCGCGATTTCGTTCGATCCGGTCAGGAAGATCACCTTGCAGGGATGCTCCCGGCAAATCCGCTGGGCCGCCTCTATACCATCGATGCCGCTCCCAAGCCGGACATCCATCAGGATGACCGCCGGGTGGTATCGCAATGCCATCCTTACTGCTGCCGATCCCGACTTGGCAACCTGGAGGTTCCGGAATCCTGCGTCCTCCAAAGTCATCCGGATCCCGAGCCGCACCAGATTGTCGTCATCAACGATCAGGATCGGAGCATCACCGGTCAACATGGCAGTTCCAGAGGGCTCGGGAACGTCACGATAATCCGAGTGCCATGGTTCTCGTCCATGGTCACGTCGCCGTCCAACTGATCCACCAGTTCGGCGATGATCTGCTGTCCTGTAGCAGAGGGTGAGTGGGTTTCCAGCACGGCGGCACCGTTGTCGGCGATGATCAGACGAGCCACTCCTCCGTCCATGACAGCCAGAGAAACATCGATGACACCGTGCTGACCGGGCGGGAAGGCATGCCTGCACGCATTGGACACCAGTTCTGTGACCAGCAATCCCAAGGAAATCGCAAGGTCGATCTTGATGGCGGCGTCCTGGGGCTCGACCGTGACATCCAATGTCACTTCGTCTTTTGGGGTGATGTGATAGGAGACAACAGCCTGAGCCAAGTCGCGGAGGAACTCCCTCAGGTTGATCGTTTCCAGATGCCCTGACTGCATCAGCTTCTGGTGAACCAGACCGAGGCAGTACACCCGATACCGGAGATCCCGCAGGATCTCGGCATCTACCGGAGTGTGACGGATCTGAAGGGCAAGCAGCGTGTCCACGACCTGGAGATTGTTTTTGACCCGGTGGTAGACCTCCCGCAGCAAGGTTTCCGTCTCAGCCAGGGACCGCTGTAGCTGCCGCTCGGTCTCCTGGTGCTCGCGAACCTTTTGACGCAAGGCCAGGGTGGCTGAGCGGGCATCGATTTCGGTCATCACGAGACCGGCGAAGTCTCGCAGGAGCCGCCGCTGCTCGCCGCTGAACTCCGGGTGCGGCGAACAGTCGATCACGCACAGGGTGCCCAGCACATGCCCCTCCGGCGTGACCAGCGGAGCCCCGGCGTAGAACCGGATGTTCGGGTCCCCGGTCACCAGGGGATTGGCGGTGAAGCGGTCATCCGCAGTGGCGTCCGGAACAACCATGGTTTCGGTGTCGAGGATCGTGTAGGAGCAGAAGGCCACCTCCCGCCGGGTCCAGGGAGCGTCGAGACCGTGTCGGGACTTGAACCACTGCCGAGTTTCATCGATCAGCGTGATCAGTGAAATCGGCGTGCCGAGCACGCTCGCCGCCAGTCGCGTGATATGGTCGAAGGCTTGCTCCGGCGGCGTGTCGAGCAGGTCATACCGGTTCAACGCGATGAGCCGCTGCGGCTCATCGAGCGGCACCGGAGGTCTGATGAAGCCTTCTGGCAAACTGCCCAGGAATTCAGATTGTCGATCTCCCATGTCTCTGCTGCTTTCAGTGGCACCTGCCTGTATGGAGTGAGGTATCGATCTCCGGACATGGCCCGGTAGTTGTTGTCCGACGGGCAGGTATTTTTAGGACCCGCGGCATGGATTGCCGGAACGCCGCCTTCGGCCGCCTGGATGGCGACTTTAGAGGTTTTAACAATGCCCAAGGATCTACCCGTAGCACAAGACTAGGGGCGGGTTACAGTGATCTCGACCGCTGTATCTCAACAGCACAGGCTAGCTGGATAGGGGTTTCCGCAACGTCCTACTCCCTCTGCCGAAAGATTCCCGGAGTAGGCAGGTTTATGCCTGGAAGGCGGAGAACCACTGGTTTACAACGCTCTCGGCAAAAGAAAGTTTCAATGAAAAATTGCCAAGTATCCTGAGGGGGAAACGATGTTGCTGCCCTGCCGAGTCACCCTACCGACCGCCGCCCCGCCTTGTCTGGCATCGCTCCGCCGTGAGCGGCCAGTCCGGGATATTCTGGAGGTCGCTTTCTCCACCACGGGCGATCTGATCAGGGTCCACAGCTACCACACCGCCTGCTTCGCTACGTGGGATACGGCTTTGACCTACGGCCGTTTGCAATCCGAGCGAGGCGATGGGACTGTCGTCGCGATCCGACCGGACGAGCGGACATGGCTGCACGGCATCCGCACTCTTGCTTCGGAGTGGCTGGCTGCGGCCGAGGCCGCCGAACGCTCGTGGATGGCTCGGGTGGCCACTCGCATCCAACGGTACGATGACCGGAGCAACGGGCTGATCGACCTTGTGGTCGTCCGGCCGCCGGGCTGGAGATGATTGAGCCCGGGTGACTTGAGCAGACAATACCGTTCCCCGTATTATTTCGCGAAGCACATGTGTCCATCTGGGCTATGCCGGAGTGGCCGCCCAGGTATCACGTGTTGGTCATGATCCACTGATAAGGAACATGCTTCCGGAGATCAGCAGATCAATCTTGGAGGTTTATCGATGGACAAGAGAAGACCTGAACCCTCGCTTGATGACCTTCTCGACGACCCGATCCTGCACGCCGTGCTGGCCCGCGATGGCTTGACGGTTGAAGAGGTTCGGCGTTTCCTCAACGAGATGAAGCAGCGGTTGCGGCCAGTCCGTAAGGCCGCCTGACTACCTGTGCCGCTCCAGGGATCGCCGTCAGCCTGATTTCGTCAGAGTGTCAGGCTGAACGCCAGCGATTTGACCGGAAGGTGCCTCGGTCATGCTCATGCTCTGGATATTTCACCATGCAGAATACGTCATATTATTGGTAATTGAACTTCTCATCCTGGGCAATTATCATCCGTTTCGGTGGAGCTAATAAGTTGCTGACTGGAGAACTCTTGGTTGCACCATCGCTGGTGCGGAGAACATGCATATATTCCACTTGGATTTTGTATAAAGAAGGCGATGATGGCAATACAGAAAGAGCGGCACCTTCTGTCGGCCATCTTGAGCACGGTCGAGTATCCTCTGATCCTGGTTGACCGCGAGGGCAGAATTGAAGCGGTCAGTCATGTGGCCGCTGACCTCGTCACCGTCCCGCCTGGAGCAATCCACGGCAGACGCATTGGCGAGGTCGCTGGATCGAACGGTTCTCTGCTGCATGACGCCGTGGTGAGCGTTATCACCTGTGGCCGGTCACTCACGACTGAACTTCAGGGCCAGGGACGCTGGTTCAACGTCGTGGTCGTGCCACTGACCACAGAGGCGGGGGCGGTATCCGGAGCCGTGATCCACGCCAACGAGAGGATTACGCGGCCTCGGGAAGAGAATGCCGTTGCAGAGGGTAGTGATCCTCTCTGGCTGGTCCTCGATCAGATCCCTCACGCTGTCTACTGGAAGGACCGGCAGTCCCGGTACCTCGGCGGGAACCGGATTTTCGCCAAGGTCGTCGGGCTTGCCTCATCGCGTGCCGTTCCCGGCATTACCGACTATGACATCATGGATCCATCCGATGCCGAGGCTGTTCGCCGCGAGGATGAGCAGGTGCTGCGGACCGGTGAGACCCTGGTGACCGTCGAGCAGTCTCTCAGGCTGAACGTGGGCGGAACAGTGATAGAAAAGCTCAAGATGCCCCTGCAGTCGGAAAGGGGTGAGATCATCGGTATTCTCTGTGTCGCACGCGACATTACCGACCAAAGGCGGGCCGAGGACAAGCTGCTCACGGACAAGCTGACCGCCGAGCAGGCGAGCCGTGCGAAGACGAGCTTCCTGGCCGCAGCGAGCCACGACCTCCGTCAGCCCATTCAGGCCGTCGCCCTGTTCGCCAAGTTGCTGGACCGCCGGGTGACGGAACCCTCCGCATCGAACCTCGTCGGGCTGATCCAGCAATCGGTCAGGTCGCTGTCGGACCTGCTGGATGCGATCATCCACATGTCGAAGCTAGAAGCCGGGGCGGTTGAGCCGAACATCGGGCCGGTGGTGCTGGGCGACCTGCTCGACAGGCTGGCCGGAGAGTTCACTGCCCAGGCAGCCGAGAAAGGCCTGGACCTGATCGTGGTGAACACGGGCCTGGAAGTGCGGAGCGATCCGCTGCTCCTGGAGCGGATCCTGCGGAACCTGATCTCCAATGCGGTCAGGTATACGGAGCAGGGCCGCGTGCTGATTGGATGCCGGCGACGCGGAGCGATGGTGAGCATCGAGGTGCGGGACACCGGCATCGGCATACCACCCGATCAGTTCGGCAATATCTTCCGCGAGTTCCACCAATGTGGTGACAAGACCCGCAATGCCAGCGAGGGCTTTGGTATCGGCTTGGCTGTCGTCAACCGCCTGACGGCTCTACTCGGGCATCGGATGGAGGTCTCATCCAGTCCGGGCAAGGGGTCGGTGTTTCGGATCGAGGTTGCGTCGGCAAGGCGGCCGGCCAAATCGGGACCATAACCTTGCAGCAGGGAAAACCCACGCACTGCGACCTGACCACCGGGAGTATTCCGGGTAGAGTGATCGCCGAGGGCTGATCAGTTCGACTGGCCATCCCGATGTAACGGCGTCGAACAGGCGGCCGACATAGCGGCCGGGAATACTTCAAGCCCGTCGGGGATGTGGTGTGGGATCCGCCCCTGTACAAAGGTATCGAGGGCAGTCAGAGCGGCAGCAAGCCGTGAGCCGCAGATCGGCTTGATCAAGCACCCTATGGCTGCGTGCCGGGCGGTATGGGCTCCTTCAGCGTCGCTCGTCAGAAATACCGAGGCAATGCCGGACAGATAACGTAGCTGCACCGCGGCCTCGATACCACACGACCCACGTGCGAGATGAAGATCAACGAGGGCCAGATCAGCCTCGAGACCATCGTCTGCAAGTTGCAGAACCCGGTTGGTATCAGCGGCAGTGCTGACCACGGTGTGCCCAAGCTCTGTCAGGTACAGCCTCAAGGCCAGGGCGACCAGAGGGTCATCTTCAACGATCAAGATCCGCATCTTGTCACCGCCCCTCAATGGATAAGTTGCAATGATTATCATTATCATCCCAGATTGCAATCATCTTGAAGAGATATGCCGTATTTCTTGGCGGGGATCCCAAAGGGGCTAGATACAGAAACCGCTGATAGTGTGACTACTGAAGTTTTATTCAGATTAGGTCAAAATATAACTGCCAAATGTGGGAATGATAATTCAGCAGAGTATCGGTGCGATCTCAGCATGCGTGTCCTCCATTACCAGTATTACATTTGAGATTGTTCAAACATAACACGCTCTCGTGCTGGAGCCGCTTCAACGAACCTGTCGCTTGGGTATGATGGACGATGTCAGCCGTCAATCGCCAGAATGGCCGTCCTATGACGTCGCTCTTGTCCAGAGCACGGCCGTGGGCGTTGCTCTGCTGTGTTTGCTGCCCCCATCGGGATCAGCCTGCGGTGTGCAACGACCCAGCCAAGACACTCAGGAAGTGGAGGTCCCTAGAACCTCCGTCCCGAACTCGGCGGGAGACGTGATCTCCAGCATCTCCAGGTCATCGGAATGCTCGATCTCGCGGTGCCGGATACCTGCTGGCTGATGGACACACGATCCCCGCCGGAGCAGCACCTCGCCGACGCCCTCGTACTCGAACCGCACCCAGCCCCGCAGGACATAGACCATCTGGAACTCGAGATCATGCCGGTGCCACTCTCCAGGAGATCGCTCCCCCGGCCGAGCCCGGATGACGTGGGCATTGAACCGCCCGGCAGTCGCCTCCCTGATCTCCAGATCGCGGTATTCGAAAAATGCCCTCAAGCCATCATGGGCGAAGTTGCTCTCATCGGCGTGGCTCACGCTGAACTTCATCGCGGTTCTCCTCCTGTTTTCCGCCATGATGCCATGGTGCTGGATCGCTGGACAGTGACTCGGCCGACCGAACCCGAGTGGCGACTAATGCGGCTTGCGGCATGGTGGCCTCCTGCCTTGACGGTTCCTTCACCGTTATCGGGCATGAATGGGGAATGCCCCCACCCGACTCCTCTCTCCGCCGCGTCCCAAAGACCTACCTGATCCGAGTGGCAGCCGCCAGTGCCGCCATCGTCATCACCGCCGCATCTCTGTCGCCTCGGTCGCCCGCCATCGGGACCGGCTTCGGCGACAAACTAGATCATCTGGCCGCCTATTCGGTGCTGAGCCTGCTGGTCGCGTTGGGCTGGTCGGGGCGAGTCGCTCCCGGCATGATCGTCGGATCGGCCGTCGGGTTCGACGGGCTTCTCGAACTGCTTCAGCACGTCTCACCTGGACGGCAGTCCGACTGGGCCGATGTCGCGGTCAACTCGCTCGGGGCGTTGATCGGGTTGGCAGTTGCCGTCCTGGTCCGCAGGGTGGTGATCGCTTTCTCCCGTGCCCCAACGTCGTCCTCCTAGGTTTTTTCCTTTTCGGGATCAGAGAGCCAGCGGACTGAGCCGCCCTACAGCAGTGTCGTTCTGCCTGCTTTTCAGCGGATCGGATCAGGCAGCCTGCCGTTCCAACGACAGGGGCAGCCGCATTGTCACTTGGGTGCCGACCCCCTCTTGGCTGCTGATCTCCAGCGATCCGCGGTGAAGTTCAACCAGCCGCCGGCTGAGGGCCAGTCCCAGACCAGTCCCATCCTTCTGCATGCCGTCCGGCTTCACCGACCGCTCGAAGGGCTGCCCGATCCGCGGCAGGTCGGCGGCGGGGATCCCCTCGCCGGTGTCGGCGACGGAGATCATCACCGTCGGCCCCTCGACCGCGGCTTGGAGCGTGATCGTCCCGCCTGACGGGGTGAACTTGATCGCGTTGGATAGCAGGTTGATCAGCACCTGCTTGATCGCCCGTTCATCGGCAGTAATCCTCGGAAGCTCACCACCACTGTATTCCAGCCTGACGCCGACCTCCTCCGCCCTGAGCCGAAAAGCTCGCTGGCAGGTTCTGATCAGGTCCGGGACCACCATCGGCTCCGGATTGAGCACGTACTTGTCGGCCTCGATCTTCGACAGGTCCAGAATGTCGTTGATCAGGGCCAGCAGATGCTGCCCGCTTTCACGGATATCGCGGATGTACTCCTCGTACTTTGGGCTGCCGAGCGAGCCGAAGATCCGGGACTCGATCATCTCGGCGAAGCCGATGATCACATTCAGGGGCGAGCGAAGCTCATGGCTCATGTGGGCCAGGAACTGCGACTTGGCCAGACTGGCTGCCTCCGCCCGTCCACTGGCCTTCCTGAGAGCCTCCTCGTTCAGCTTCAAGGAGGTGATGTCGGTCCGGATCCCGACCAGTCCACCGTCTCCGGTGTGCCGGTCACTGATGCGGATCCAGCGTCCCGTGGCAAGCCGGCACTCCGCGTCGGGTATGATCTGACCACTACCAACCATTTTCGCCAGTGCGATGTCCGTCGTGGTGCCGTAATCGCACAGGTCAGCGTCTCCGGCACTGGGTCCGACGATGTCCGATACCGGCGTTCCCGGTGTCAGGCGGGAAGCCAGTTGTGAAAAGATCTCCCGGTACCGGCTGTTGCACATCACGAACCGCTGATCGGCATCGAGCAGCACCACACCGTCTGACATGCTCTCGATGGCGTCCGCCAGACGTTGCTCGGTCCGCCTCAGGGAGGCTTCCATCTCGACCCGGCGGGCAAACTCCCTTCGGTAGTCGGCAAGCCGCCGGCGGGAATACCAAGCCAGACCAATGGCTCCGACCACGAGGGCGACCCCAAGAGCCGTAAGGATCCTGTCAACCTGGGGCTGCTCCAGATGATCAAGGTAGTCGTGAAGGCTGCCGATCAGATCGAAACTGGCCGAAACGATGAACGCCAGTACGCAAGCACCGAGGATGACAACACGATCACGCCGTTCCGTCCCAATCAAAGCTCTTGTACTCCAGTGGGTCTGTTGTTCACGACTAATCGACGATCCGGTATCCGGGTCATTGGCGGGCAGAATGCTCGGCGGGCATTAAGATCCGGTTAGGCCCGCACTGGCAACCCTTGCGAAGAGTGTCCGAGTTCCTGACGGGGTTCGGTTCGCTCGCTCTCACGACAAAAGACCAGGGTCACGGTCGTGCCAGCTTCGGCAGTACTTGAGATGGCGAACTCCCCACCGTGCATCTCCATCAGCCGCCAGCACAGAGCCAGTCCAATGCCCATCCCGCCATGGTGGTGGGAGAGATGGGAGTCAGCCTGAGTGAACAAGCTGCCGAGATGCTCGACGATCTCCTCCTGCATCCCACATCCAGTGTCACGGATCCGCAGCCGGATGGCCTCCGCTCCGGCTTCCGCGGCGATCTCGACTCGCCCGCCGGCGGGGGTGAACTTTATGGCGTTGGAGAGAAGGTTCAGCAGAACCTGCCGGATCGCCCGTTCGTCGGCTACGATCTCGGGAAGGGTGGTGGCGGTGTTGACCAGCGTCACTACGCTTCCCCTTCGGCTGCCGCTCCGAAGCTCGTAATTCCATCGCCCACGGTGGCTTCGGTCTACTCCTATCAGTGGCCGAGACCGTCAATTTCCTAAGCCGTCCAGCAAACCCGAGGATCGCTGGCGGGGCAGGCATTAGATCATTCTTCAGATACTTACCCGCCAGTCACCGTCAGATAGGGAGCCGGGGGCTTCTCGCCCGGTCCAACCATCTTCGGAACCGCATTACCGACCGGCGGCAGGGTCTTGAGGTAGACCGCCAATGAATGGGCATCCTCGTCCGTCAGGGCCGAGTAGGACGGCCATGGCATCACTGGGACCAACTGGCGACCATCGGGCCTGACGCCCGTGCGGACGGCCGTGACGATGTCGCCCTCGCTCCACGAGCCGGGGCCGGTTTCGCTATCCGGCGTCAGATTGGGTGGGTAGACAACGCCCACCTGCGGGATACCAAAGCCAATCTTTGAGCCGGCCAGGAGCATGCCCGGCTCCGGCTTTCCCATCATGGCACCGGGGGTATGACATCCGGTACAATCCATAATCTTGGAGAGATATTCTCCCCGCTTGATCATGTCATCGTTGGCGTGGACTGCGGTGGTCAGACAGGTCGCCACTACGAAAACCATCACTCCCTTGAACATCATCCCCAACCTCCCTGTGTTTGCGGCATGATTGTCAATGCTGTCCGCTGGGCGATCAAGATGGGCAATTTGCACAAATCCTGTATCTTTTCGGCTGGGGTCCATTCGAATTGTCGGGATACCGCTACGCGGTGATCAAGACGGGCCGGAAAATTCCACGATACTAGCCTTGGCCGGCGGATGCGAGTTGGTCGCGGACGATCCACATGATGACCGGGATTCCGGTCGGCATATACCGAGGATTAGGTCTATGCGGTCACGGCCGCCGTGGTGGTAAATAGGAGGACGCCAGCGGGGCGTCGTAACCGCCATGGAAACCATCATGAAAATGGCTGCCGGAATGCGATGAACGGCTGTGGGCATACGATGACCTGCTGGCGGAGTAGTGGGCATCAGTCCGGGAAACGCTCTCGATCCCCTGGAGTAGCGGGTCGCACTCGGCTGTCTTCGCCGGCTCCTGGAGCTAACCCTGGACGAAGACTAACCTCGCCTATATGGAGGCTTGAGCGACAGCCCGCCCCCGCCCAGCCGAGAAACTGAGCACTCGGTCTGTCGCGACTCCGGTAAGACGGGGTATGCTGGACCGTATAGGTTCAGGCGTACCGACCGGTCAGTAACCCGACCTGTCATACCCCGCGTTGGCCTCTGCTTGCCTATAATCGCTTTCCAAATCCCTGGAGCGATAGCTCCGCGACGATCCATACTCTCCGAGATCAAGATCCTGATCGCTATTACGGTAGCCATAGGACTGCGATCTGCGGGCTTGACCACCCAGCATGCTGCCGAGCAGCAACCCGACCCCCAGGGCGACCGCAGCGGTGGCCAGCGGATGTTCGCTTATCATCGTAGTAGCGGCATCGACGCCCTGACGGCCCCGGCGGCGAACCCGGTAAGTCGCTCGGCTGGTAATGTCCCGATCCTGATCCGCCGTCCGGGACGCACTTTCCCTAAGGTTGCCGGCGACTTCGGATACCTGCTGTTTCCGCTGCTGCCACTCCGCCGCCGCCCGGCTGCCGGCCTGCTGACCGATTTCCCTGGCGGTTTCGGTCAAGGTGTCGGTTTTGGACGACGTACTGGTTGTTAACGTGCCGGTGGTCCCGCTGTCGGACTGCGAGAACTGCTGGGTCGCCGTCGGAGCCGCCGTGCTGGGTTCGGTGACGCCGCCGATCCCGGTCGATCCCGAACCGGAATAGGTGGCGGCTGAACTCTTGCCGGTATCCGTCACGGTCACCGCTATGCTCGACGGTATCGGGGTGCTGGTCTCAAGGATCCCCTCATTTTCAGGCAGTGCATTCACCTGCGTGATATCGCAGTATTGCTCAACAGAGGCAGCTATGTAGAGCAAGATGATCGACGGATCGAAGCGCGGCTTAATGCAGGTGAAGGATGTTCGGAGCTTCCTCGACAGTGTTCTTGATGAAGATACTCATACCAAGCGGATCGCCTCTCTTGCCAACGCCACCCTTGGGGTAATGACGGGTGCCTCTCTGGGCGTCGCCGTGATCGGCAAGTCTTTGGCTCAGGCACGCGGCCTTCTGCCCAAGCATGCCGTCAAGCAGGTTGACCGGCTGCTGAGCAACCCTGGGATCGAGGCTTGGGATGTTTTTGCCAGCTGGGTTCCGGAAATGGTCGGCCCGCGCACCGACATCGTGGTGGCGATGGACTGGACCGACTTTGACGCCGACGGGCAGGCCACCCTGGCGCTCAAGCTGGTGACCCGCCATGGCCGGACGACGCCGCTGATCTGGCTCAGCGTTCACAAGGACGAACTGAGCGACGCGCGCAACGCCTACGAAGACGCCGCCGTGCGCCGGCTGGCCGAGGTGCTGCCCGACGACGTCAAAGTCACCCTCCTGGCCGACCGCGGCTTCGCCGACACCAAGCTGTTCGGTTTTCTCGCCGACCTGGGCTTCGACTACGTCATCCGGCTGAAAGGCAACACCAGGGTCAGGGCTGCCGACGGAACGATCCGTTCGGCGACCGAGTGGGTCGGCCAAGGCGGCCGGGCGCGCAAGCTGCGCGATGCCGTGGTTACCGAGGCGCAGTGCCCGGTTGGCGCCGTCGTGTGCACCCACGCCAAGGCCATGAAGGAGCCCTGGTGCCTGGCCGCCAGCGACGCTGGCGCGACCGCGCCGCAGATCATCGCGCTGTACTCGAAGCGGTGGCGAGTGGAGCCCAATTTCAGAGATACCAAAGACTTGCGCTTCGGCATGGGCCTCTCGGCGGTCCACATTGCCGACCCGCAACGGCGCGATAGGCTATTGCTGCTCAATGCGTTCGCTGTCGTTCTGCTCACCCTGCTCGGTGCCGCCGGCGAAAGCCTCGGCATGGACCGCCATCTCAAGTCCAACACCGTCAAAACCCGCACTCACTCCCTGTTCCGCCAGGGCTGTATGCTCTACGACCTCATCCCCAACATGCCTGAACACAGGCTGCGCGCCCTCGCCGAACGATACGCCGATCTCCTGGAGCAGTCACGTGTGGTCACCGAAACTTTCGCTATCGTGTAAAATGAGGGGATCCTTGAGGGTGCTGGTATTGGTCGAGCTAGTGCCGGTCGTGCCGGTACTGGTTTCGAGGATATTGTCAGCGGACGGCTGGCTCGTTTCCGTCGTCGCGGCGGATGCGGCATCGGGCTTGTCGCGGGAGTCGATCACCTTGGTGGCCCGTGGTTTGCCACCGGTGGTGTCGGTCGTTCCGCCCGGCGGGATCCCCGTGGTAGGGGCCATGGTCGTCCTCCTGAGGTTCGTTGTAAACGCCACAACAAGAGGTCCTCAGGCGTGTTGGATTCTCATCCCTCCAATGGTACTGACGCACCACCTGATCGACTGGACTGATCCGAAATCGTGGCGATCCGCTTAGGATCCGAGATCCTCCTGGTACACCCATGGGATAAAGCTTGCCTGGAAACTGGAGCGGCTGATGGGTGAACGTTATCATGATTTCCACCCGCAGGCCGAGTGCTCCTTGAACACGTCTCCGGATGGTGGCCGTCCTGATCCTGTTCAAGGACCTGGACGCCGAAGGGATCATCAGTGGAGCGATAATGACGGCGATGCGGTTGCTCAACTACTACTTGCATGAGCGGGGACTGATCGACAAACCTCCCCCCGGCAGGCCGTGGCGGCGATACGCACCAAGTCATCATCGGCGGGGTCCCGATGCGGTGGTTTAGGAAAACCACCCTGCCGGATGCGGAATGCGAGCACCTGCTGCACCAACGAGATGCCATGCTGAAGATACTTAAGGAGACCTGGGTGAGCCCTGATGGGCCGGAGGCGGATCGCCTGAGATGTATGAAAATTCGTCGTGACGCTGCCAGGAAGCTCGATGAGATAAGCAAAAAGCTTCAGGCAGGTTGTGAGCATTATCTGAAGCCCTGACTCGCTTTCCCATGCGGGGATTGCCGGGTGGCCGCCAGAAATGCAGCCAGAACCAGTCGGGCAATTTCAGTTGCCCTCCGTGGTATCTTTGCCCACTCGACGATGCCATACCAGAACGGCCCGCTTGCCGCCCCGCTCCAGGTAATGCCACGTCGGCATCTGGTATGGCCTAGACTCCCACAGTTACGGGATACAGATGACGCTCATGCGGTGTCCCCGGCACGGCGATTTTGTTGCTCGTCACGTCTGCAATACGTCGACGGTCTGCTTGATCTTTGGGGAGAATTCGGAACTTGCGAAGGGAGGTCGTTGGCTTCGGTATGGTGATCGGCGTCGATACCGGACCGGAATCCGGTTCCCGGAATTTACAGCCGGATCTGGATGATCTCCCCAAGGTGATCACCGAGATCCAGCTATGGCCGTATGAGGGTCCTCAATGGAGCGGCGGACCGACGATGTCGATACCGTGTCGGCGGCAAGCCTCGATCAGGGCGTCGGCCTGATCCGGCGTCGGCAGGCCCGACGCGTCGGGGAGCCCTGGGTGTTCAGCCGGCCGGCCGAAGGATCTTACGAAGCCCTCGAAGTCTCCGCCTCGCATGATGGTGAGCCAGCGTGCTCCGTTCGGCGAGTCGACCCGGTAGGTGTGGAGTGCCCTTGGGGGCCAGGAGGGTGTCCCCAGCAATCGCCTGGACATCCGTGTCGGCCACCCGGAAATGAATCTCGCCTTCCAGGACCTGGAAGATCTCGTCCTCATTCCGGTGGATGTGGAGAGGAGGCGAGTCTCCATGAGGTGCCCGGTGCTCAAGCACGGATATCCCGTCACTTCCCTCCACATGGGAGACCTTGACCAGGACCTCGGTGTCCAGGAACCATAGATGCCTTGATCCTTCGCCTGCGACTGACATGATCTCCTCCCGGACGTTGATTTCCTGCAATGGTCACGCCGACCAAATTGCTACGCAACTTGATTGATCGCAAACCGACGTTTGGCTTCGGGGAGTCGGATAGCGGAAATTCGGCATCGTGCCCGAGCCGGCAGAGGCGGTCGGCAGTGAGGTAATCCTGAACGCGTCGGAACAGTCGACCATCATGACCACCGGTTAGGACCTCTACCCACCGGCCAGGGGGAATCACATTTCGACCAGCATACTGCAACCAGCCGGACCGATGTGGACACGCATCCTGCATCGCCGGGCTATAGTCGATGGCTTACTTCCAAAGGGCCGCTCGCCATGTTGGGCGAGGAGACGTTCGCGGGAGCGATGGAATTGGTGCTGGTCCCATGAACGCAATTCGCCTCGGACCACCTCACGGACCGTTCGAAGGAGGGTGTCCGAGCCACCGGCGATGCGGCTGGGGAGTCGCCCCAGAGACGAAACTCGATCAGGCGGTCGAGGTCCGCCAAGCCTCGACCGGTTCACCGCTATGGTTGTGTTGATCAAGGATTGCTTTCGCAGCCACCGGGTTCTGCGGGCCGGAGCCGCCGCCCAATCATGCACCGAATCTCAGTGGCAAGATGTCCTAAATCCTTCTGACTGGCAGCCTCAGGGGCGTCGGCGGGTGACGCTGACATCCGCCGCACCCTGTCGTAGAGCGTGAGCAAAACCTCGAGGCTCGGTTCTCGGGATCGGGATTGGCAGCAGGACACATAGGTTGGCTGCCTTCGAAGCCATTCGCGACTGAATTGCCGCTGGCTCCTAACCAAGCCGGCACGGTGCAGGAATTGGTATATTGCCCGCAAGCTCATCATGCTCCTCGCCGTCCCATTCGAGTGATGAAACCGCGGACATGATCTTCGGAGCCATTCGCGACGACCACATCCAAATCCAGGCAGTGCTGGAAAAATGCTCGAAACCGAACGGCATCTTTTCTATCTCCGACGGCCACTGCGATCCGCCCGTCCGGCAGTTCCTCGACGCAGTGCCGCCCGGTTGCCTTGGTTTCGAGCCAAGCCAACACGCGTTGGCGATGGTCCGGCAGGACCACGAAGGAACAGGAAATGGGAAACCCTGCTTCCATGGTGGCGACCAAGCTTCCCATCCAGCACCCTTGCTGCATTGAGGACGGTTTTGGATTGAGTCTCCATATCGTCTGCACGTCGTTCATCATTCTCTCCCTGTTATGAATGGCTGCTTCGGCAGCCAAGTCTATTTATCTCGGATCGTCATCCTTGCGGCTGCCAGGGCAATCACACGGGTGAGACCGCCGTCAGGCTGGAAAACCCACCGGGTCCAGCCGCACCCTCGAGTTCTTCGCCATCGCGTCGCTGCACCCTCTGTCGTCCTTCCGGTCAGTCGCGACGCTCGGCGACGAGTTGATCAAGTCGGTCACGGAGAGGGTCTGGGGCCGGAATCTAGTATTCGCCTGTTGTTGTGCTCTTGCACACCTGCCGAGATAAATAAGCCATAGAAGGGCGGCAACCCTTTTGGTACTCGGCGGATGAACAGAAACAGAATTTCTAATACCTGCGGAAGTGGTCGACCCGCAGGGTTCAGTAGACCAGTCATCTGCCGATACCGAAGTGTTGCCCGCCTGCTTTGCCGAGCAGGCGGGCGTTTTTCGTTCGGAAGGCATGATGACCAAATTGAATTTCAAGTGCGTGAACGCTCCTTGTGGATCCGGCAAGACCACGGCGGCGATGCATGAGGCCGACGCCATCACCGGTCTGGGCCAGCGGGTCCTGATCGCCCAACCCTCAAGGCAACTCGTTGCCGAAACGGAAAAACGCCTACGGGACTTCAGCCGCAGGCCGGTCCACCGCTTCGACACCGACGCCTGTGGCCTCCGGCCGGGTCAAGGCCGCCCTGGCAGACCACTTGATGCACCACGCCGAGCCCGGCCAGATCGTCCTGACCACCCACACGGCCCTGCTGACCCTGCCGTACTTCCACCGCCGCGAGGACTGGCATGTCATCATCGACGAGATTCCCTCGATCCATGAAGGCTACCAACTCAATTTGGCCGAGGAGCACCGTCTCCTGACGGACCATATCGAGGTCCGGGAGGACGGCAGGTCCAATGCGGTCTACCACTCGGTGTATCCCACCGAAACCGGCCGCCAGCGGCTTCAGGGCTACGTCGACAACCCCCGCCGCGACCATTTCTGGTCCTATCTCACGCCCGTGGCCGAGCGGTTGCTCCATCCGGACTGGCATGTCGTGACAGAGGCGTCCTCGTATTACGGCATTCTGGACCGTGACGGCCTGGAGGGCCGGGACTCGATATTCTGCTATGCCGACCTCAAGCCCGAGGCTCTCGCGGGTTTCGCGTCGGTCACCCTGATGGGGGCGTGGTTCCAGCACTCGCTCCTGTACCGCCTATGGGTCCGGCAGGGTGTCGTGTTCGAGCCCCATACCCGTATCCAGAACCGGCTTCTGTTCCAACAGCATACCAACGGCCGGCGACTCCGGCTCTTGTGGGGCTACGACGACGCCTGGAGCAAGCGGGCGATGAACCGCGAGGTCGAGATGATCGACGGTTCCAGGGCGACGATGTGGGACGCTCTGGTGGCCGGGGTCGAGGCCCGCTTCGCTGCCGAGGGGCGTCCCTTTCTCTACGTTGGCAACAAGGACCGATCCGACGACCTCAGGGCGTCGTTCCAGGACTTCGCGGCGACCGCGATCCCCCACAGCCCCTACGGACACAATCAGTACCAGGATCATCACGCCATAGCTGTCCTTCCGGCCCTGAACCCACCTCCGCATGAGTACGGATACCTGAACCGCTACGGCATCGATGCCCAGGATGTGCGGGCCTGGATCTATCAGCAGTGGTGTTATCAGGCCATGAACCGGACATTACTGCGGAACCATGAGGCTGGGGAACCGGTCACTGTCGTGGTCGCCGACCGGGACACCGCCGACAGGCTGGCCCAGCACTATCCCAGTTGCACGGTTGCTCCCCTGGGAATCCCGCTCAAGGTCGAGCCGGAAACCAGGAAGGGCGGTCGGCCCCGCAAAGTCAAGTCCCTGACTGCGGCGGAGCGGCAGCGACGCCGCCGGGAGCGGATCGACGAAGCGAAGCTGGAGGTCGAAATCCTGAACGGCGGGCTTACCCCGCAGGATGAGCTTCGGCAGCAGATCCTGGCCGGATCGGGTGCCGTCACGAAAACCTCCTTAGATGATTCTAGTAGTATTCGTGACAGCACTCCGTCCCAGGTTCTGGCGACAAGCTCGGTGTCGGGAGCCCGGACCTTCTCGAATCTGCTCGATCTGGTCGGTCGGCACCCTGACCTGAGCCGGATTGAAATCTCGCTCTTCGGCTCGATCTACAGCACCGACCGCGAGACTACGACGGTGGCCGATGCCGAAACCTTCATCGCCCAGTTGAAGGCGTGCCATCGGACCTCGACTGGGGACAAGCACAAGGAAAACGTGCTGGCGAACACCACCGTGTTTGACGAAACCCTGTCGGAGGAGTCCGACCGCGGCCTCGCCAACATCGTCTCGATCTGGGGCCTCTGGCTGGACATCGACGATGGCGAGATGCCCCCCGACGTGATCCCGAAGCTGTTCCCGACTACACGGATGGTCGTCTACAACAGCTATAGCGGCGGCAATTCGTACCGGGTCTTCATCCCGACCAAGCAGAGGATGCATGTGCGGGCTTACCGCGAGGTCGTCCAGCAGATCGTTCAGACGGTCGAGCAGGAGGGCTACTGTTCGAAAAAGCATCCGGTCCCCGGCCGGCCCCGCCACGGCATAGACGCATCGAAGTTCACGCCGTGCTCTTTATTCTACCTGCCGTGCCAAGCCCGGAGGCCCGAGGAGTCGTTCTTCCATGACCACGGCCAGTCCCGCCGCAAGCTCCTGGACGTTGCCCATTGGATCGAGACCTCGATCCTGCTGGAGCCGGAAGCGTTTGTCTTCGAGCCGACCGAAGTCGAGTGGCAGGTCATGCGGACCGAGGCCACCGAAGCGGTCGGCGACCGCCGGGCCGACCTGATCGAACGGTACATCGCCGAATACACTGCTCTCTCGGACGGCATGGGCCGGTACCACGCTTTTTTCCGGCTGACCTGGAAGCTCCACTACATCGTTGGCATTCCACATTATGACCTCGACCGGTGGCTGTGGAAAGCAGATGTCGACGGCAGTCGCACTGACGAACATTACCGTTCAATACACAAAACGCTTCAGTCGGGCCGATATGCCCCGATGTGGCGGTCCCGGTATCAGGAGGCATCATGAGTTTCAGCCAGGGCGGTGCCCGGCGAGGTTGTTCGAGCCGACGATCAAATGGGTGGCGAACCGTCATGTAGTCGTAGCTCAAAGAGCATGTGGCTGCCATGGCAGCCACATGGCCTTTCAGAACCAGGACTAATCATCGTCGTCATCATCATTCTGCTGCTGGGAAATTCCGCCCTGCCGGTCATCATCGTCATCGTCACTGTCGCCGCAGCCGCCCAACAGTAGGGCCACGCCCAGACATATCGCGACAGGTATCCGCATAACATTGCTCATTGCAACAGTCTCCTGTGATCCGGTGAGAGAATAACGGCCGGTGACGGATTAGTTGTCGTTTCGCATCATGGCCCCGCTACCACCTACAGGTCAATTGCTGCCACTTCCTGTTCTCGCGTAAGATTTGTGACGATTTGTTTGCAGGAGGAAAAATGGACGCAGCAATGGGCTTGCTGGAGTGGGTAATGGCCATGGTAGGCCATGGGTGGGATGTAGTGATCCAGCGGGGTCATGCACAGGACTGGCCGCATATCATGGCCAACATCCTCCATATCGGTCTCGCCTATGCCCTCGCGTTTCCCATCGGCTGGGAGCGGGGTAAGAACTACAACATCGCCGGACTCCGGACGTTTCCGATTGTCGCGATGGCAAGCTGCGGCTACGCCCTGGCGGCCAACGACCTGCCGGACTTCAATTCCGACGCGGTCTCCAGGGTGATCCAGGGCCTGATCGCCGGTATCGGGTTTATCGGCGGCGGGGCCATCGTCAAGGAAGCCGGCACAGTCCAGGGCGTCGCCACTGCGGCGTCGATCTGGAACACCGGAGCCATCGGAATTGCGGTAGCCTATGGGAACCTCGACATCGCCATCACCCTGGCGTTGGTCAATTTCCTCACCCTGTGGTGTCTGACGCCAATATCCGAGAAATTCCGGCAGAGCAGTGACAGCCATGATTAGGGGGCAGGACCTGATACTGGTCAGAGCCGGGTCCTTCAACATCTGTCCGGTCGGCCCATGAGCCAGGATGATCGCATCGTGCTTGGAATCGGAAACCATAGTGGCAGCACCAGAGACGATCACGACTCAGTGAAAGGGTGACCGACCTTGACCTGATAGGCGATGCCGCCGGGATAGGCTAGATGGCCTTTCCGATTATTCTAGTTGCGAGCGGCCCTTCATCACAGCTTCGGAGAGGTTAGACTGCGGTCGTTCGGTCATTCGTCCTCATCCTCAAAAAGTTCTGCTGTGCTCAATTGAACTGAAAATCGCCCACTGGGGGTGACGCGAACCCGATAGTCCATTATGGGGTTGCCATCGACGAGGATCTTATCGGCCTGATGGAGGACTTCGTCAGCGACATGACACTGTTCGTTGGCGGGCAGAGCATTGAATAACACCATAAGGGATCGGTAATCTCTAGACATCATTTCGTTTCCTCTTGGTGCTATACCAGATACTACGACTTGAAGATAAATTTAACTTTATCGGCTGCCTCGGAGAGAAAAGGTTGTCAGGACCATGAACTGGGGAGGTCATCTGCACCATCAGTAACGTCCAGGTCGTCACACAACCACGGTTCACGACAGACCACCTCGCGACCGAGTGGGCCTGCGTCGTGGGGCAGGACCTGCTGGAACTGGCGAGCGTCTGCCTCGGTGAAGAAGATGATGCTTGACGCCAGATCGTTCGGCATCCTGGTCACTACGTGCTCAAGCTGGAACCGTTTGGCTTCATCTGCTAGATCATCGACATGATGGGGCCACAACCAGAAAAGCCATTCGCCTGGGTTTATCGCCACGAGGTGTCTCCATGATAATCCGCGAGAGCATGCCAGAGCCCAAAGGCCTGTCAATCACGGTCAAGGTTCAGTTGCTATCGGGAGGAACCCAAATCACGGCTTGGATCTCGCGTGCTAGGACAGTCTCAATTCGTGAGGGGGTCATTGAACTCAACCTCGTATGCTTCGCCCTTGCGGCATGCACTGACTATTGTTCCTTCCTGACCATTGACCATCACGACTGACAGTTCGGGAATGGGCTCGACCCAGGTCATCCGGCAATCTCCTGTTCACCATCGATACGGCTCGGCCTGCCGGGTTCGTCATTCATGACCTATTCATCCCGTGGCGTAGAACACTACTGGGGCGACCATGAGGGGACGACTATGCCAGGGTCATCTCCCGTTTGCCCTCGGCACCGACGAGGCCCCCATGATATCCGAAAAGCACCCCGGCATTCACCTCGTCATAGACCCGGACCTCCTGGCGACCTCCGCCGCCCCCCGGGCATCATCATCGCTGAGGACGAGTTTCGCCTCCAGCAACACCCTCGTAATCCCAAGCCGATGCCGGTCGCTCTCGCGAGTTTCTCGCTGCACCAGTCGCCGAGCGGTACAAGGGAATGGGACGTCCACAAGGCCTCAAGCGAGGGGTGCGATGGCGGCTTCGGGAACAGGCTCCTCTCGAACGCGTACCAGCAGAGGCCGCAGATCCATCGGCCGTGCTGTCCGCCGGGGTGAATGTCGATGTCGAGGACGCCGTCCCAGGGTTCCTCGCCCCGATAGGTCCAGACCGAGATTCCCGATGGTTGCACCGCCCCTCTCAGGCACGGCCAGCCCTCGAAGCTGAACACCACGCCGTCCCGCCGGATTTCCTGCACGACGACCGGCACTGCCAATTCGGTTCGCTCGATCCAGGCCAGGAACCAGTTGATGGTCTTCACGGTCGATCTCCCCTTTCACCATGGTCACTTGTCTCCTCCATGAGGCGGGCGGGCCGGCCAGGGACGCCACTTAAGGGCATGGGGTGTCTTCATCCTCCACCGGGAGCGGTCGGAACCCTCGGACAAATTGTTCCTCATAGCCACAGTTCCACCAGACCGCCTTCTTCGCGAAGGTCAGCAGCCTCTCCCGGTTCAGGCCGACCCACCAAACGACCGCCGCGGCTTGCCGCTTGGCCGCTGCCGGCGACCGGACGTCTGTCGGCAAGGGGTCGTCCAGCAGGGAGACCCTGAAGTCCGGTTCCCGGCCATCTGCCCCGAACCGCCCGAAGTACTCGACGTGTGGTGGGCTGACCTGTGGATGGACGGACCAGATGCGGATGGTACCCTCGACTCCGGTGACCTCGCTGTCGAGCTTGGCCCAGGTTTGGCACGGGTGCGGGTTCCAGGGCCCAATCCTCAAGACCCGCTGATGGAAGCGGCTGACGGCGAAGATTGTGTCGTCCCTCCAAACCGGTATGCGGGACCATAAGGTCTCGTGCCGGCGGTCGAAAAGCTGCTGCCGGACCGGCTTGCGGTATCGGTTGCTGCCGGGGTAGCCCATGATCAGGATCGGTCGGCCGATGGTCTGGGCGGCCCACCCATCGCGATCCCAATGGGGCAGGACACGCCGGACGGTGTAAACCCACCATCGGCGGTGGAACGGTGGTCCAAAGCCTTGGAGACGCCGACCTGGAAGGTAGCGGGAGTAGGAGGTTGCCATGGCTTAGACAGGCTCTGGGACCAAGATGTGGGCGGCCCGGCGGAAGTGGCCCACGACCTTGCCCGGGCGACATAGGTCATGAAGGAGAAGAAGGAGTACATGCGGTTGAACTCATCATTGCCGGCGATCAGGTGACCCATCGGTCCGCCGATGTCCAATTGCCCGATCCATCCCAAGGGCCAACGTCGCATGACAAGCATGGCTGTCAAGGCGACTCCGAAACGCGGCTGTCGCCCTCCGCCCGCTTCCAGGAAGAAAGCGGTTGAGCCATGCTATCGAGATCACCATTGTCGGCATGAGCCTGCAAATCCCGATCTAACCTTCGCCATGCAGCCCCACTCTTGACATCGGCTACACGCCCCGCAGACTTGCCTGTGGGCACCTCGCTCCCATTCCGGGACGGCTAACGAAGGCTCTGGATGCGTAGATGACGGAGAGGTGCGAAGTGCTCGCCGGCATCATCGAGGTGCTCGTCATTAAACGTGCCCAACCTAGGTGAGGCGTACACTTCGCAACTGGTGTTCCTTGGTGATGCCGCCGGAAAGCCATCGGTCCGGATCTCAGGCATACCACTCGATCCGTACGGACCTGCCGAGGGCCGCCCGGACTGTCGCCTCGACCTCCCCGGCGTCTTGGTCCAACAACGCCTCTAAGTGGACTTGGACGACGTCGCCGTGGTCACGGAGCCGAAGCCCGTCCGGGCCGCCGCTTCGGACGAACTCCGCATGGGTCAGGCCATTGGGAAGCTTGAGAAGACGTTCAGGGGTGAGGATGAGGCGACGCATCCGTCAGCGTCGCATAGCCGCAACCGCTGTCAACTTCGGCCTCTAACGTGCTTGCAGTGTTGCCACTGGCGGTCGGTGCTGCCGGTCTAGGGATGCTGTACTATTGTGGATCAATCAATTAAGGAAGGCGTTGGGCGTGAACGTCGAACTGCGGTGGGCAAGCTTCCTCATGGGTATCGCCTGGGATACGGAAAGCGATGCGGACTTCTCGATCTACTTGGGGCCTTTATCCCTGACTTGGCTGGTCGAACACGGACTACCGGCCGGTCGCAGTCAAGATTGGTACATCGGGCAAGTATCTGGATGGAACGCCTACCTATGCATCGACACCAACATTTGGGTTGGCGGCATGTCTTGGAGTCCTTGCGACGCCGGTGTTTACGCTGGTCCATTCAGCGTTCAGTTCGAACAACACGGTCGCGGTTAGCCTCACCATTGATGGCTGAGGGGAAATGCTTGCCTAAACATACTAGCCTCATACACTTTGCATGGTTCCCCGAAGTAGTCACTGTCGCCAATGCACGTCATGCCGATCTTCTCGGCCACGCGGAAGGATTGCTTGTTTTTCGGATGAATAGTCGCAACCACCCGCTTGAGGCCAAGGGATTGCAATGCGTGGTGCAGAACGGCCGCCGCAGCTTCGGGGCATAGCCATGACCCCAGGCCGATCTTACCAGCCGCCAGCCGATCTCCACGTCCGAGACAGGGTCGTCCTTGTCGAGAGGCATGAGTAACACCCAGCCGAGGAACTGCTCCGGCGAGACCTTGGGGAACACCGACCAGTACCCGAGGCCCGGTGGATAGGTCTTGGCGATGCGGTCAGTCAGGACGATCCCGTGCTCCTCCATGCTCGCCGGGAGCCCGCCGACAAACCTCATGACATCGAGATCGCCGTCCATCGCCAAACAGTCTGCATAGTTCCCCATTGTTCTTGGGCGAAGGAGTAGCCGGTCGGTTTCGAAATTTGGCAGCATGATCCGCATACACTAGAAAGGCGACATCTATGATCATACATTGAAAGCCTCTGAGCATGGCACCAGGAGCAAGATAGCCCAGGCCGCCACCTGCTCGGTTTATGAGAACACGCTGTCTGGCCGGCCTTTCGTCCCCTGGCCCGGCACGAGACTCGCCACGAACGCTGCGATCCCATCAGCATCCTGGAGGTCATGGTCCAACGGTTCCTCAAGGACCTCGACCGGGTAGTCCTCCGGGTTGGTGCCGATGTCCACGACAGCGATGATGGCCCTGACCCTGGGGTCGATGTCCTGGTCGCACATACGAGCCGCGAGCAGTACGCCGATGATGACCTCCAGGGCAGACGGCCTTCCTGCCCGTCCGAGCAACCGCTGGAGAAGCCGCCGGCCGTCCATTTCCTGATCCCGATATAAGCCCGGAGCCATCAGCTTGCGGCAGATCCCCAGGAGGGTGCGGTGTCGTACCGGGGCCAATTCCGGCATAATGCCTTCAGGCTTTATCAGAACGACTCCCACATGGATCACAGGGTTTCTCTTCATGACGGCGGCGAAGCCCTCAGATGGGGTGCACGGCATCTCGCAGTGAACGCATGAAGTCCGCCGCCTGTGCCCACCGGTATTGGAAGCTCGTCCCTCCAATGATACTGACGCGTCACCTGATCGACTGTACCGACGCGGAATCGTGGCGATCCGCTTGGGGGCTCATGAACAGCCCCGCACCTGCTCAACCGCAATGTGAGTTACCGGCCAAGTTTCTTTGTGATTGTTCGACATCGGTGTCAGGGAATGCCTTTGGGGGCCGCCCTGTTGATATCCACAGGGTATTTTCCCGGATAGGAGGTAAGCAGATGCTGAAATCCGTGTTGATGGCTGGTGTTGCTCTCGCGGTGCTGGGAGGAACCCCGGTCCTGGCCCAGTCCACCACGAGCACCACAACGACGACCACGACCCAGACCGGCGGGGCCGGCATCATGACGATGACGGTTGACGATCTTGAGGACATGACGGTCTACGGGGCGGACGGTCAGGAAATCGGCGAGATCGAGGAGGTGGTTCGCCAGAGCGGCGGCAGTACAGCGACGGCCGGCGGCAACCTGTTCGCCGTCGTGCAGGCCGGCGGCAACTGGTTCGGCCTCGGATCGGAACAGGTATTGGTACCGGTCAACGAGTTCTCCATGCAGGGCGACCGTCTGACCCTGCCGATGAACGAACAGCAGGCCACGGCACTCCAGAAGTACCAGGAGGATAACAACCAGTTCGCGGAGGTCGAAGACGATCAGACCCTGACCGAGGCCCAGGGATCACAGTGATCCACGTCGCCGGACACGGCCGGGCCGCAAGGTCCGGCCATTCGGACTGGCCGCATAGTACCGGTGTCAGCCGTCCCTCGGGTAAATAGCTGAGGCACAATATTGTAATGGAGGACCAAGATGAGGATGAACGAAATCACAGCCGAAGTGCCCCAGCAAACATGCACTCGCTTTCCCTATCGGTTAGATCTTCACGTCGATCATGCCGGAATCGATAATTTCCGCCGGCTGACACGAGGGTGCGATCAAATCCAGATCCTTGGCCTGAACGAGGTCGCCGAGGATCACGTTCATGTCGTTATCGGCTGCATTGATGAGACCATGCGGGACCGCCTGCGGGACGCATGGTGACATCTGCTGTTCTCTTCCGATTGTCGGCTTGGCGGCGTTTCTGCTGACCTGATAGCGGAGGGGTCCGCCGAGGGCGGCGAGAGGCTGGCTGTGACCAACGCTGGCACTCTTCTTTACCGGCCGTTGTTCAAGGCGATCCGGATTTCCTCAACGGAGCCACAACGTGAGATGGCCGCTGTGATCTCGCGGAACTTGTCGTCGAGAGTGTAGGCATCCAGATTGCCGGCGTCAGGGATCAGGGCGAGCAGGTGGCGATGGACCCACAATCCTGCCTGCAAGCCGTCCCATCGTTTCTGTTGGCACATCCTTGTGAGCAGGGCTTCCTCTGGCAGCCGTGAGGCTTCTGAGACAGGTACTGGACGAAGACCGACTAGTACTGAACGGAGAGCCTCATGGCGGCCGGGATGGTCTATCGAGTATGTCACGTGGGGCATGTTCCGCCGCACGATAGCGGTGTTCTGGGCGGCTATTAGGTCTCGGTGTTCGTTGGTTTTCTTGGTTTGATGCATGTTCATCTCTGCGGTGAAGAGGGCGACTACGACAAGCTCGGTTTATTTACCGGTTTTCTATCGTGGCCCGACAACAGATAGGCAGATGCCCCAACTTCCCTGGAGCAATAACGAAGACAATGGAACTCGCAATGATCATCTCGTCCACTGGAAATTCTGCAACAGCCAGTCGCGGTGGCACGAGCAGTGGTTGCGTTCCTCTTTAATCTCGGCCCTAAAAGCGTAGCTCGATATCAACTTGGGCCTGTGATACCAATTGCGTCAAACCTGCATTATTTCTTCACAGGAGTTAGCCCGTGGCGAATCAGAAGCTTCTTGACGGTGACATGGCTTGCCTTGACGCCGTGAGCCTTAAGATCGTCAGCCATAGTTCGAAGAGAACGACCCTTGGAAATGCCCTCGGCGAGGATGCGGTGGGTTTCAAGGAATACATTAGTGTCGAGGAGAACCACAATTCGCCCTTGCGGGTCGCGTTCGAGGCGGGTCCCGGCTGGGGCTGCACCACCCCCGTGACGACCTTCAGCCAGAGCTCGCCGCTTTCCCTCAGTAACACGTTCGCGAAGACGCTCACGTTCCATTTCAGCGAAACCGGCAGCCATGATAAGGAAAATTCGGCCTGTATCATTGCCGGTCACCTCACCGCCCAGGTCTACCAAGTGTAGGCTGATCCCGATATCACGGAACCGCTCTACCACCTGAGCGGCATCCTGACCCGAACAAAACATCCGCCCGAGCCGCAGAGCAACAACCGTATCTCCCGACCTTAGGTTAGCCATCATCAGGCCACCCTCAGGCCGTTCCGCTAGCGGTAGATGACCACCAGAGATGTCCACAAACAATCGATCAAGCGTACCAAGGCCAATGGCAGCCACGTGGGCGGAAATCTGCTCCCGCTGAGTTCGTATTTTGCCGCTGTCTTCCTGCTCAGCGGTTGGGAGGCGAACATACCCAAATACTCGCCCCCGCTCATTGGATAGATTCGCTGTGGTCTTACAAGCAGCTATGATTTTCGCTCCGCCAGTTTCCGGGAGAAATTGCGGGCTTGAACAGCGAGTTGCCTACTTAGGGTCTCAGCAGCTTTCCGCCCGCCAGTCTCCAACCAACCTTTCACCCAAGTATCCTCAGATTTGGCCGGGTAAAATTTCACACAATCAGGCTCTGCCTCGTAGTTGTAGGCGATGATGGTCTGCACTCCTTCTGGAAGCGAGCCAAGAGTCGCGAGAGCCATAAGATTTGCCCATGCAGAGGTATGCCCCTCCTCGGGACTTAAGTCCCGCCTGTCGAGGATCGTTGCAAATACTCCTCGAATGGTCGCCATAATATCCTCGATGCACTTCTTGTCCTGAACAGCCTGTTGAGTCACCTCAAAATATTCTCGCGGTATTGTCCAATAATGCTGGACTATATCATCCTTGAGCGTGTGGTAAATCACTATCATGTCAATATCTCTGCCGGTCGATAAAGCGGGATCGGACGGTTTGATGCCGTCACGCCTGCGTTTATGGGCTGTCCTGCTCAAGGGACGGGGGTGTTGTTGCATGGTGATTTCCGGCTCTTTGCTGCGATGACAGGAGTCATGCCTGAAGCTCTGGCGTTTGTAAAGCCTGTTAATCGCCTTTACAGTTGGCATGTCGTCCGGATGGTACGAATTTTCGATGTTCTGACGGTGGAGTTGGGGGCCATTCAGTTCTCTTGGCTGTCGCCAGTTTAAGCCCGGCCGATGCTCTCATGACCATGCCCTGGCGGCGCAAAGCGCCGCCAGGGCATGGTCATAGATTCCAGCGGCGATCCTACCCTCTCCCCCACGCTCCCGCCCGTCCCAGTAGCCTCTACCCGTGCGACACCGGCGGTGGCAGTCCCACACGGGTGGGCTTGACGGCTGTGGCACCTGTGTTCCACTGGCTTAAGCAGCCATGTGGAACCAAGGTCATCGGATGATTGTCGGATACGCCCGCACCTCAACCTCTGATCAGGTCGCCGGGTACGAAGACCAGATCGCTCACCTGACGCGGCTCGGCGTCGAGAAGGTTTTCGCCGAGCAGGCCTCGGCCGTCGGAGAGTGGTCCCAGCTTGCAGCGTGTTTGGACTTCCTGCGGGACGGCGACACGCTGATCGTCACTCGCCTCGACCGCCTGTGCCGCAGCACGGCTCACTTCTGTGAGGTGTTCGACCGCTTGGAGCGGAAGGGAGCCAAGATCCGCGTCCTCGACCTCGGGATCGACACCAGCAGCCCGACCGGCCGCATGATCGCCGAGATCGTGGTCGCCGTCGCCGGGTTCGAGCGTCGTCTGCTGCTGGAGCGACAGAAGGTCGGCGTCGCCGCGGCGAAGGCGGCGGGCAAGTACCGAGGTCGCGTGCCTACGGCCCGCAGGCGGTTCAATGAGGTACTCGATCTCCATCAGGCCGGTGCCCGGCCGGACGAGATCGCGGCCAAGTTGGCGATCAGCCGGTCGTCGGTGTTCCGGGCTCTGCGGGAGGCGAGAACGCCGGGGTGATCATGACCACCACGACGTTGATGGCGTTGACGCCGGCCACCTCCTTGTGTGGAGCACGGTTCCGCCATGGGCGTCCTGAAGCCGAACACGCCGGCCTTTCCTATGACCTCTGGGTCAGTCCTGGCCGACCTCTACCACGCCGTTGGCCCTCGGCGATACCGCGGCCTTGTCCTCCGGCGTCATGACATAGCCCCGCTTGAACCAGACCCACTTCAGGAGGCGATCCCGATCTGCGGTCTGGCCCGCCTTGTCCTGCCTGATCTGACGCTTGGTCTCACGCTCGACCAGAGACACCATTTCGAAGACGCCGGGATCGCCGGTTGCATCGTCATGCCAAGACGGAAGGGCACAGCCGACCTCCAGCGTGACGGGCTTCAGGTCATCGTTCGTGTGGACCACGACCCAGGTCATATCGCTGTCGCGATAACGCGGTCCCCGGCTGAACCCCGGATCGCCCGGCTTGTCTCGCCATAGCAAGCCAAGCCAGACTCGCCCTTCGTGCGGAGGCACGTTCGGGTCGGTCTGCCCGAGGTAAGCCTCGATGATCTGGCGGTAATGGGCGACCGGGCCGGCAATGCGGCTCCGCCGCTTGCCCACCGGAGCGTCATACTGGAGTGCCCAGATCTCCGGCGGGGCAAGGTTCACTTTCCAGTGCTCGCCGTTCAGCTTGAGCCGGGCGAAGAACCTGCTCCAGTCAGACGGAGCCGCTGACGGGTACTGCGTCCCGTCGCGGCCCCTGCGTGGTTTACCGGGGTGGAATCCCTTCCGGTTGAGGTGGAGCAGGACGAAGTCGAGGTCGAGCTTGAACTGACCGGACCGGACCCGGTCATAGTGAGCGACGAGCCTAGCCTGCTCGGCGAGCCGAGCCTCGGTTTCGGGAGAGACGAGCGACGGCCCAGGCCGGAGCGAGTTGTCTCCGCTCGTCTGTGGAGAGGAATCGTTGTCTCCTCCCGTACGACACGGCTCCGCCGTGTCTCCGCTCGTCTCGGAGCGAAGCGGTTGTCTCCTCCCGTACGGGACAAGGGAGGAGACAAGTTTCACCTCCGAGTCAAGGGCGGAGACAAGCCGGGCTTGGTCAGCAGGAGTCGGATCGGCACATGCCGCCTCTCGGGCAGGTTGGTCCACCTGCCATGGGGCAAGTTCTTCGTCCTCGTCGTATAGATCAGGGAGAGCACTGGGCGGTTGATAGGTAAAAGATCGGGACATCGGGATCAGTCTCATGCGGCATCAGATGCTGACACAAAAACTGATCCAGGATCGGAAACGCAAATCTCAGATACATACCTCAGTGATTTTTTGGGACTAGGGCCGACACGAGGTCAGGCCTTCCGTCTTTCTCATTCTTCATCACTGACAATTTGCTTTTCCCGTCCGTGTCTTCGCATTGTCGGCATAGACAGCAATACGAAGGAGCCAACAATGACCATATCCAACCCGCGTGCGGCCTGGGTCCTCCGGCAGGAGCAGATCCGCCATATCCGCAAGATCTTCAAGCTCTTCCCCGAGATGGACGACCGAACTGGCGATCTTCTCGCAAGCTGCCTCGCTGCCCTGATGCGGGGACATGATCTGTCGCCGGAGCAGGAGGATGCTTGCCGATGGTGGAACGCTTGGCTAAAGGCGAGCGACCAGGGGCGTTTTGCGAGCATCATTGGCTTTTCCCTCGCCGTGAGAAAGCTGCCTGTCGTTGTCCATGACGAATTGGTGGAGGCTTGTCAGCGGCTCCGCCGCGGAGAGGACATGACGCCGCGACAAGCCAATTATTGGGGCTCACACGTCGTCAAGCGGTGGAATGCCTGAAGCAGGCATGGGATCGGGGTCTGGCGACATTGTTCAGACCCTCGACCACCCGACTATCAACCATGGTGAACATGACGAATCAGCCCGTACCAGGTCGTCAGGAATCCAGCGACGACATTCATTGGCACAATGTGGCTGACGTTGGATAATACCGGAAGCCATCCCTTCCGACAGAGGCCGTCCCATGTCCCTCCTCGGCTCCACCAAACCGGACTCCGATTGGTATGTTCTAGAGCCGATCCAAAGCGGAACCAGTGGTCAGATTGACAGCGGCTCGGTCTATGGGACCGTCCTGCATGGACAACTGGATTTGCCGGTGCAGGAGGATCTACGTGGCAGCGGTTTACAAGCGGGGGCGGACATGGTGGGTCCGGTTCACATGGCACGGACAGGAGGTCCGAAGGTCAGCCCGAACCTCGTCGAAAGCTGTGGCTCAGCAGTATCTTGCTCAACTGGTTGAGGAACGCCGACGACTGGACCGAGGCGGCCGTCCCCGTCACACCTTTAATGAGGCTGTCGAGCGATTTATCGGCGAGCACCTTCCATCGCTCAAACCTCTAGCTGCCCGCCGATACCTCTTCAGCCTAAAGATGTTGAACCCGCACTTCGTCGGGGCCTATCTGGATGAGGTCACGAAGACGAAGATCCTAGCCTATGTCAGCTTCCGGAGAAAACAGGGCATATCGCCATCAACAATCAGACGCGACCTGGCTTGCCTCTCATCGATGCTGCAACTCGCTATCTCATGGGAGTGGGTTGATGCAAATCCGATCCGGACCCTGGACCGGCGACTCTTGAAGGAAGGAGACCCTCGAAGACGCTACCTCAGCCATGAGGAGCAGGAACGGCTTCTCGTTGCGGCAGGGTCTTATCTCAAGCCGATGGTCTGGTTCGCTATCGAAACCGGTCTTCGCCTGGAGGAGCAACTGTCTCTGGAGTGGTCACAGGTCAACCAGCGGCGTCACGAACTCACTCTCACCAAAACTAAGACCAGCAATCCAAGAGTGGTCCCCCTCACCGCTCAGGCCGCACAGATCTTGGCACAGCAGCCACGACATCTGACCTCGCCCTACGTGTTCTGCAAACCAGATGGATCACGGTACCTCAGGCTAACTCGTGGACTGGATGGGGCCGCTACGCGGGCTGGGATAAGCGATCTTCGATGGCATGATCTCCGCCGGACCTGTGGCTGCCGCCTCCTACAGGACTACGGTATGGACCTATACCGGGTCAGCAAGTGGTTGGGGCACAAGTCGGTTGCCATGACCGAAAGGGCCTACGCCTTCCTCAGAGTCGACGACCTGCATGCGGTGATCCGCCCCGGTACAAAGGTCGGCACAGGGAACGCGGATTGATCGCCGGACGAATGGCCCGCCAAACGAAAAACCCCTGCCAAGTGCTTGACTTGGCAGGGGTTTTAACTGGTAGCGGAGGAGGGATTTGAACCCCCGACACAAGGATTATGATTCCTCTGCTCTGACCAACTGAGCTACTCCGCCACAGGCCCGGTTCATCGCCGGGAGGCCGTCATATAGTTCGCCGGAGCGGGGACTGTCAAGCGCTTCACGGCGTTTTTTGCGGCCTCCGATCCCAGGTCCGGGAGGGGGAGTGGACAGGAAAAGTTTCTTAATTGGCAGGCGCTATGATGCCCCGCCGCAAGGCGTGGATCTTTGACAATCGGATATGAAAACCACCCCGGCCGGTCGGCGGGGCAGGGCTGTCACAGCGGCTGCGACACCCCGTTTGCTGACATTTGCTGACATGCTCCGGGGGGGCGGCACGGCATCCCACCCGGCGCCGCCCCAGTCTCAAGCCGTCGCGAGCCGGCTTTCCGCGCGGGCGATCCAGCCGCCGCCGAGCACCCGGTCGCCCCGGTAGAACACGCAGGCCTGCCCGGGCGCCACGCCGAACTGCGGCTCGTCCAGCACGACCTCCACGGCCCCGGCCTCCGCCGCCGGGAACACCGTCGCCCCCGCCGCCGGCTGCGCCGACCGAAGCTTGACCTGCACCTTCGTCCCGCCAACCTCCGGCGCGCCGCCGGTCCCCAGCCAGTTGACCTCGCGCACCAGCACGCGGTCGCGGCCCAGCGCCGCGCGCGGACCGACCACCACCTGGTGCAGCGCGGGGTCCAGCCGGACCACATAGAGCGGGTCGCCCCCGTCGCCCTTCTGGCCGCCGATCCCCAGCCCCTTCCGCTGGCCGATCGTGTAATGGATGATTCCCTCGTGCCGGCCCATCACGCGGCCGTCCACATGCACGATGTCGCCGGGCTCGATGGCGCCCGGCCGCAGCTTCTGGACCACCTCGGCATAGGACCCGGTCGGCACGAAGCAGATATCCTGGCTGTCCGGCTTGTCCGCCACCACCAGCCCGAACCGCTCGGCCAACTCCCGAACTTCCGGCTTGTGCATGCCGCCCAGCGGGAAGCGGAGGAAATCCAGCTGCTCGCGGGTCGTGGCGAACAGGAAATAGCTCTGGTCGCGGGCCGGATCGATCGCGCGGTGAAGCTCGGCGCCGTCGCTGCCCATGAACCGCCGTACATAATGGCCGGTCGCCAGCGCCTCGGCGCCCAGGTCGCGGGCGGTCTCCAGCAGGTCGCGGAACTTGACCCGCTGGTTGCAGCGCACGCAGGGGATCGGCGTCTCGCCCCGCAGGTAGCTGTCGGCGAAATCGTCCATCACGGACTGGGAAAACCGGTTCTCATAATCCAGCACGTAATGCGGAATGCCGATCCGGTCGGCGACCTGGCGGGCGTCATAGATATCCTGGCCGGCGCAGCAGGCGCCCTTCCTGCCCACCGCCATGCCGTGGTCGTAGAGCTGGAGCGTGATCCCGACCACGTCATATCCCTCCTCGCGCAGGAGGGCGGCGGTGACCGATGAATCGACCCCGCCGGACATGGCGACGACCACGCGGGTGTCCGCCGGCGCCTTGGCGAAACCAAGGGAGTTCACGGCACGGGAGAACACCGCGGGCGACTGCACCGCACGGGAGTTCACGGAAGGATCCAAGGGCGAGTTCATGCCCGGCAATATAGGCGACGGCCGGTCCTCCGCAACAGGACTCGGCGCCTCCGCCACTCCCGTCAAGCCCCCGCCGGCACGACAGCCCGGCTTAATACCAAGGATGACAGGAATAAACATCCGGATAAACCGTTCCCTGTCTAGATAAAAAGTGTATCACGCGGCCATGCCGGTGGCACCTTATGAGCCTTCACGGTATTCAGCAGGCATGATTAACATTTGAACCTTCTGTGGCTTAAGCGAGTATTTACGGCGAATGCCACTAAAACCCGCTGCGCGCCATCGATATGGGAATTGAAAGGTCCAGGCATTACGGACCCGCTGATGATGGATTGAGCAGACAATGGCCAGCATGGACGCGATACACCGCTCCGACCCCGACCACTCTCGACAGTCCTCGTCCAAGCCTACGGCTTCGTCGGCACGTACCCGGCCCGTGCCGCTATGCGTGGACATGGACGGCACGCTGCTCAACACCGACAGCCTGATCGAATGCGTCTTCGCCCTGATCAAGGACTGGCGCGTGCTGTTCTCCATGGTCGGCTGGCTGATCAAGGGCAAGGCGCACTTCAAGCAGCAGCTGGCGCTCCATGCCCGGCTCGACCCGGCGCTGCTGCCTTACAACGCCGGCCTGGTCACTTGGCTTCACGAGCAGAAGCGGCTCGGACGGAGGCTGATCCTGGCGACCGCGGCGGACCACATCATCGCCGACGCCGTCGCCCGGCACCTCAAGATCTTCGACGAGGTCATCGCCTCCGACGGGCTCAACAACCTGCGCGGAGCCGCCAAGGCGGAGGCGATCGACCGGCACCTCGACGGCCAGCCCTACGCCTATGCCGGCAACGACTTCTCCGACCTGCAGATCTGGCGCCACGCGGACTCCGCCGTCCTGGTCAACGCCCCGAAGAGCGTTTGCAAGGCAGCGGCGGAAATCACCCATATCGAAGCCCATGTGGACGACCGCGCCCCCTGGACGCGCGCCCTGCTCAAGGCGTTGCGGCCCCACCAGTGGGTCAAGAACGTCCTTGTGTTCGTGCCCATCGTCACCGCCAGCGCGCTGTTCGATCTCGCGGCCTGGGGCGACGCGGTGCTGATGTTCCTGGCCTTCTGCTGCACCGCCTCGGCCATCTACATGATCAACGACCTGACCGACCTCGCGTCGGACCGGCAGCACTACCGCAAGCGCAACCGCCCGTTCGCCAGCGGCGCGCTGCCGCTCTACCATGGTCCGATCGTGGCGCCCGGGCTGCTGCTGCTGGGCGGGGCGCTCGCCGCCGTCGCCGGTGCCTTCACCGTCGTGGTGCTGTACGCGGTCTGCTCGATCCTCTACTCGTTCAAGCTGAAGAGCCTGGCGCTGGTCGATCTGTTCATGCTGGCGGCCCTCTACACCATCCGGCTGTTCGGCGGTGGCGAGGCGGCGGGTTATCCGGTTTCGCTCTGGCTGCTGGCCTTCTCCAGCTTCGTCTTCCTGAGCCTGGCCATCGTCAAGCGCGTCGCCGAACTGATGGCCTTGCCGCCGGAAAACGGAGGTAAGCCCGCGGGACGCGGGTATCGCGCCGGGGACATGGATATCCTGCGCCTGATGGGCGTCGCCTCGTCCTTCACCTCGTGCCTGGTGCTCGCCCTCTATGTCCAGTCCGACCTGGCGCTCGGCCTCAACACGCTGGACGCCCTTTATTGGGCAATCGTGCCGCTGATGCTGTTCTGGCAGTGCCGCATCTGGCTCGCCACCTCGCGCGGCAAGATGCACGACGATCCCATCGTGTTCGCCGCCAAGGACCCCGTGTCGTGGGTCGTCTGCGGCGCGGTCTTCGCCATCGTCGCCATCGCCCATCTGCCTGTTTAGAGGAATCGTGACCACTCATCGAATCCCATCCCAGCCGGGCGCGTCCACAGGATCCCGCTCCATGATGCGGCGGGCGGAGTACGGTGCCGTCATCACCGCGGTGGTCTTCGTCGCGGCCATGACCGCTGCCGGCATCTGGTTCGGCCTGGACGAGGTCTGGCACCGCATGTGGGCGCTCAGCCCCGCCGTCCTCGCCGGGCTGCTGCTCCTGTCGCTGGTCAACTACGCCTTGCGGGCATGGCGGTGGCACCTGTTCGGCCATCATCTCGGCATCGACGTGCCGGCCGGACGCACCGGGCTCTACTACGTCGCCGGCTTCGCCATGACCACCACCCCCGGCAAGGTGGGGGAGGCGCTGCGCCTGTGGCTCCTGGAGCGCTGCCACGGCTATCGCTACGAGCGCACCGCCCCGCTGCTGATCGGCGACAGGATGGGCGATGCCGTCGCGATCACCCTGCTGTGCCTGACCGGGCTGTCGTCGTTCGGTGCCGCCTACGGTGCCGGCACCCTGGTGGCGACCGCGGCGCTGGCGGGGGGACTGCTCATGCTGCTGCGGCCTCAGGTCCCGTTGCGCGCCGTGCTGCTGGCCTACGGTCTGGTCGGGCGCTGGCCGCGCCTGTTCGGCGGCGCCCGCACCGTCGTGCGCAAGACCTCTCGCCTGCTCGATCCCCGTATCTTCGCCCTGACCTCGGCGATGGGGGTGGTAGGCTGGCTGTGCGAGGCCTATGCGCTGCACTGGCTCCTGACCGACCTGGGCGCCCAGATCACGCTCCAGCAGGCGATCTTCGTGTTCGCCTTCGCGATGCTGGTCGGCGCCGTCTCCATGCTGCCGGGCGGGCTCGGCGGCACCGAGGCGACCATGTTCGCGCTGCTCACCCTGCTCGGCGTGCCCGCCGACACGGCGCTGGCGGCAACCTTGATCATCCGGCTGACCACGCTGTGGTTCGCCGTCGTGCTGGGCTTCGCGGCGCTGCCCGTGGCGCTGAAACTGGCTCGACAGCCCGCGGCGGAGCGTCTGGCGACCGCCGACGGAATCAGGTGAGTTATTGATATCATGACTTGGAAGACCATGACCCTGACCGGCTGGGGCCGCACCCGCCGGGCCGAAGTCGCCGCCTGCCGGCCGGAGCGCGCTCCCGCCGCGGTGAGCACGCTTCAGGGCCGGTTCGAGCACGGCATCCTGGCCCGCGGCCTGGGCCGGAGCTACGGCGACGCTCCCCTGAACGACGGCGGCAACATCCTGCTGACCGAGCGGCTGAACCGCATGGTCTCGTTCGATCCGGCCGATGGCACCCTGGTGTGCGAGGCCGGCGTCAGTTTCGACGACCTGCTCACTGCCTTCCTGCCCCGCGGCTTCATGCCGCCGACCTCGCCGGGAACATCCTTCGCCACCGTCGGCGGCGCCGTCGCCAACGACGTCCACGGCAAGAACCACGACCGCGTCGGCAGCTTCGGCGACCACGTGCTGTGGCTCGACCTGATCCTCCCGTCGGGCGAGCAGGTGCGCGTCTCCCCGACCGAGCGGCCCGACTTGTTCGCCGCTACCATCGGCGGCGTCGGGCTGACCGGCGTTATCCTCCATGTCTGCTTCCGGCTGCGCCGGGTCGCCTCCGGCTCGGTCGAGGTGCGGGAGCGGCGGATGCCCGACCTGGACGCTTTCATGGCCGGGCTGGCCGACGCGCGGGAGACCGCCGGCTACAGCGTCGGCTGGATCGACGGCATGGCGCGCGGCGGCGCGATGGGACGCGGCATCCTGGAGACCGCGGAGACCGCCCCTGCGGATCCGGCCGGCGCCCCGCCGAAGGCGCCCGGGAAGCGGGGAGTGCCGGTCGACCTGCCGGGCTTCGCGCTCAACCCGTTCAGCATCAACCTGTTCAACCAGGCCTACTACCGGCGCGTCCCGGCCGCCGGGCGGACCCGCACCCTGCCGGTGCGCCGTTTCCTTTATCCGCTCGACGCGATCCACGACTGGAACCGGATCTACGGCAAGCGCGGCTTCTACCAGTTCCAGAACGTCGTGCCCGACGCCCAGGCGCCCGCGGCCCTGCGCAAGCTGCTGGAAGCCATCTCGGACGCCCGCGCCGGATCGTTCCTGGCGGTGCTCAAGACCCTGGGCGGCGAGGGCAAGGGGCATCTGTCGTTCCCGATGCGGGGCTATACCCTGGCGCTCGACTTCCCCCGGCGCGACGGCGTGGAGGACCTGCTGGCCCGTCTCGCCGCGATCACCCAGGACCATGGCGGCCGGGTCTATCTCGCCAAGGACGCCGTGCTCGACCCCGCCAGCTTCGCCCGCATGTACCCGAAACTGGGAGAGTTCCGCCAAGTGCTCGACCGCATCGATCCCGACCGGCGCATCCAGTCCGACATGTCCCGGCGCCTGGACATCCGCGGGGTGACGGCATGAGCGCCCCGACCTGGCTGGTGCTCGGTGCCTCCTCCTCGATCGCCCGCGCCTTCGCGCTGGAGGCCGCGGCCCAGGGCTGCAACGTGATCCTGGCCGGGCGCGACCGCGACGACCTCGACCGCGGCGCCTCCGACATCCGCATCCGCCACAATGTCGCGGTCACGGCGGTTGACTTCGACGCTGAAGCGGTGGATACCCATGATGCATTCGTCAGGGAAGTGACCGGATCGTCCGCCGGCTTCGGCGGTAGCGGGGCCAGTGGTCCGCTGAACGTCTTCCTGGCCTTCGGCCTTATGCCGGACCAGTCGGCCATCGACGCCGACCCGGACAAGGCCCAGCGCACCATCATGGCGACATATGCGGGGGCGGTCTCGATCCTGCACCGCCTCGCCCCGATCCTCGAAGCGCAGGGCAGCGGCCATGTGGTGGCCCTCGGCTCGGTCGCCGGCGACCGCGGGCGGATCAAGAACTACGTCTACGGCTCCGCGAAGGCGGGGCTGCACGCCTACCTCCAGGGGCTGCGCAACCGCCTGTTCCGCTCCGGCGTGACGGTCACCACCGTCAAGCCGGGCTTCATAGACACGACCATGACTTGGGGCATGCCGGGGCTGTTCCTGGTGGCCTCGCCGCAGGCCTGCGCCCGCGCCTGCCTGCGCTACGCCGCCAAGGGGGCCGAAGTCCGCTACTTCCCGGTCTTCTGGTGGATCATCATGACGATCATCCGCTCGATCCCGGAACCAATCTTCAAGCGGCTCAGCATCTAGCCTTGTGCGGAGGGGCAGCCGCCCCTCCTACGACCTGACGCGCTCCGGCGCCCCGGGATCGCGTGTCGCCAGCACGTTCAGGCACTCGCCGAAGCCGGCCGCACCGTCCCGCAAGGCGCCGTCGGGACCCAACACGTGGCAGGTGAATCCATGCGCACGCAGCCGGTCCAGGATCTCGGCGGCGCCGTAGCCGTACCGGGCGGAGTTCTCGTCGAACAGCTCGATGTAGACATTCGATGACACGGACAGGATCCGTGCCGCGCCGTCCAGCACGAACTTCTCGAACCCTTCGACATCTATCTTCAGCAGGTCGATCCGCTCCAGCCCGCCCAGCAGCGCGTCCAGCGTGGTCAGCGCGACCGCCACCCCGTCGCCGTCCGTCGAGACGAAGTTCATGTCGTCGGCGCGCCGCTGCGAGATCCGGATCGTTCCCGGCTCCGCCCCGACCGCCACATTGTGGACAGTCACCTGGTCGAAGCCGTTCAATCGCATGTTCTCCCGCAGGAAGCCCGCGATCGTCGGGTTCGCCTCGATCGCGTGGACCGTGCCGCCGGGGCCGACCCGGGCCGCGGCGGCGGCGGCCAGGGTTCCGACATTGGCCCCGACATCCACATAGGTTGCACCGGGGGCGAGCAGGCGGGTGACGATCCGCTCGTCAGCCGCCCGTGCGTCCGGGTCGATCCAGTAGGCGCAGGAGACCGAGGACGGGAAGAAGCGCAGCCGGTAGCCGTCCTTCGGGATGGTGAAGCGGCGGCACAGGCCGGTCTGCCACAGCAGCCGACCCGCCAGGTTGCGGACCGGCCTGTCGCCCCGGATCAGGTCGGCCAGCCGGCTGGCATAGCGGGAGAGCGCCATGACGGGCTCAGTACTCCCACTCGTACAGCACGCCGACCCCGGCACCCGAGGTCGTGCCCACGTCGGTGCGGACCTTCAGGTTGTCGGTCACGTCGATCTCCACCACCACGCGGCTGCCCGCCTCGCCGACCCGCTGTTCCGCACCGACATAGACATCGCGGGAGACGTAGCGGCCCGCGGCGACTCCGGCTCCCGCCAGCCCTTCGCCCTCTTCGCCGCTCAGAAGCTCCAGCCGGTCCACGCCCAGCGTGTTCCGCAGGTTGTCCAGGATGCCGGGGCCGCCGCCCACGCCGGCGAGTTGGCCGACGCTCTGGGCGAGCTGCACCGCCTCGATCGCGCTCAGGTCGCTGAACGGCTTGTTGAACAGCACGCGGGCGATCACCTCGTCCTGCGGCAGCTCCGGCGTGGAAGTCAGCTCGATCCTCGGGTTCGACGCCCGCCCGGTCACCGCGACCACCGCCGTGATGTCGGCGGTCTGCGCCTGCGCCGCCACGTCCAGCACCGGGTCGGTACTGCCGTCGCCGACGAAGTCGATGTTCACCTGCTGGAACTCGAACCGCTTGGTCAGCAGGTCGAGCGTCCCGCTGACCAGCCTCAGCCCGCCTCCGACGATCGGCTCCGCCGCGGTGCCGGTCACCTGGATGTCCGACGACAATTCGACATTGAGCCCGCGGCCCCGGACGAAGATCTGGTTCTGCGCCTCCACCGTCAGGTCGAGGCGGAGCTGGAACGGGGAGGGAGCCTCCTCCGCCGGTCCGCGCGTCGGGATATCGGCCGTGCCCGGGCGGTTGATTTCCTCCACCTGGATCTCGACCACGCTGGGGGAAGCTGTTCCGGCACCTGGATCTCGGCGCGCTCGATCCGCACCGGGCCCTGGAGGAGCGGATCGTCGAGCGGCCCGGTCAGGCTCAGCAGCGTGTCGAGCCTGACCGTCGCCAGGTCGATCTGGACCAACTGCGCGTTGCTGGCGCCGACCCGGATGTCGAAGGCGCGGGGATCGGTCGGATCGACATTGACCGAGCCGGACGCCTCGACGATGCCGTCGTTCGGTGTCCTGCCGTTGAACTGGTCGATGGTCAGCCGGGTGCCGTCGCCGCGCAGGCGCATCACGATGTCGCGGATCACGGTGCCCGCCGCCTGGTTCTCGTAACGGGCGCCGTCGAGCGTGGCCAGGCCGCCCAGCTGCGGGCTGTCCAGCGACCCGCCGAGGTCGAGGTTCACGTCGAGCCGCCCCTGCGCCCGGTCGCCGGTGGTGGCGAGCAGGTCGTTGAAGGTGGCCAGTTCCACGTTGCCGCGCAGCGCCCCGGAGACCGGCGCGTTCATCGGCACCTCGAGGGTCAGCGGCTCCTGCCTCAGCACCAGCGGCAGCTCCGCCGCCAGCCTCATGTCGATGCCGTCGCGCTGCCTGGTCACGGCGTTGCCGTCGAGCGCCAGCCGCCCGTTCCTCCAGCGGCCCGTCGTGGAGATGTCGATGCCGCTCAGCCCGGCGGCCTCGCCGCCCTCCACGGTCAGGTTGCCGACCCTCAGGTCCAGGTCGGCCCGGGGATCGGCGGTGGTGCCGGCGAAGCTGGCATTGCCGTTGACCTGTCCGTCCAGCCCCAGGCCGGGAGCGACCAGTTCCGCCAGGGCCAGCGGCACGCGGGTCAGCGTGGCCGAACCCTCGATCGCGTTCCGCACCAGCCCGGCGTCGAGCGCGATGCGCCCCTCGTTGCTGGCGAGCAGCAGGCCGCGGACCTCGTACCGGTCCGGACCGATCGTCGCGGTGGCCGGATTGACCAGCCGGAACGGCTGCCCGCCATAGGTGCCGTCCAGCCGCTCCAGCCGAAGCCGTTGCAGGTTGCCCTCCCGGGTGAAGCCGCCCGCCAGCGCCACGCGGGCCGGCTGGGCCGGCGCGCCGGCCTGTCCGCTGGTCCGCGCCTGGAACTCCGCGTCGGCCGGAGTGCCGGAGGCCGAGGCGGTCAGGGTCGCGAGGTCGGCGCCGCCGGCCGCGATGCCGGAGCCGTCGAGCTTGGCGTCGAACCGCAGGGCGCCCAGCGCGTCGGCCACATCGGCGTTGAGATCGATCCGGTCGGCGGCCAGCAGGGGACCATCGGGACCGGCGACCAGGATGTTCCGGCCCTGCACCGCGGCGATCGCCGACTGCCGTCCCTGGGGATCGTCCAGCCTGACGTCGATCCTGCCGCTGCCGGCCAGCCGCTGCCCGGCAAGGGCGGAGAAGACGCCGAGATCGCGCATGTCCCCGGCAAGCCGTCCCGATGCCGTCATGCGGTCGAGTGCCACCCGGACGGCACCCGCGACGCGGTTCCGCTCGGCCCCCAGCGATATATCCGACAGGTCGAGCCGCTGACCTTCCAGCGCGAAGCCGGTGCGGGCGTCCAGCGGCTGCCCGTCCACCACGGCGGAGGCGACCAGGGTGCCGCGCGGGGCGCCGGGCACGCGGGTGGCGCGCAGGCCCACGTCGGCCGTCGGCACGTTCCGGCCGGCCAGCAGGAGGTTGCGGCCATCCAGGTCGGCCCGCACCTCCAGGGAGTCGAGCGGCCCGGTCGCGGTTCCCTCCAGGGAGGCCGAGCCGGCGATATCGGTCGCGAGCGGTTCCCTGAGGACGGCGAGGCGCGGCAGGTCGGCCCGCCATCTGGCGTCCAGCCGGTTCTCCCGCAGCGCCCCGGCGGCGGTCAGCGCCACGTTCCGGCCGTCGATCTTCAGCCTCGGCATGTCGATCGATCCATCGGTCCCGACCGTCACCAGTCCGGCCAGATCGACCTTTTCGCCGGCCAGCGCGTCGGCGGCCGGCGTGCCGGTGTTCAGGCCGGTGACTCCGCCGGTCAGGTCGGCGCGCACCAGCGTCTCCCGGTTGCCGCCGCTCAGGTCGGCTCGGACCTGCGCCGCGCCGGCCAGCGGCGTCCCGGCCACCGCGGACAGGCGCGACAGCTCGGGCACGGTCAGGTCGACGTTGCCGGCGATGTCCTGGCCGAACTCGCGCACGGTCGCGGTGCCGGTCAGGCTGCCCACCAGCGCGTTCAGGGCCAGCTGGGTAACCTCGACCGTCCGGGCGGCATCCTGGCTGTTCGCGGCGAGCCGCAGGGTCACGGCATCGCCCGCCAGGTCGCGCAGCATCGGCTCCAGGGCCGGATCGGTGCTGTTCAGCCCGCGCAGGTCGGCGGTCGCCTCGCCGCGCAGGATCTGCCCGCCCTGTTCAAGGGCAAGGTCGGTCCGGACGCTGGCGGCGCCCGCTACCGGCACGTCGGGCAGGCGGGCGAGGTCGGGGATGTCAAGCACCACCTGCGCGCCGACGGCGTCTCCCCAGCGCTCGACCAGCGCCGTGGCGCCGACGCTGCCGGCGGCGGTGTTCGCGCGCAGGTCGGCGACGCGGATCTCGCCCGAGCCGGGCGTCACGACGGCGTTGCCCGCGATCGTCACCTCCTGGCCGGCGACCTGCGCGATCCGCGGATCGTCGGGGGACCTGGGGTTCACCAGGGTCCCGTTCAGCGTGACGTCCATGTTGGAGCCGGGCTGGTCGAGCGGGCCGGACGGGACCGCGCGGAGTTGCAGCACCGCCCGGTCCAGCGCCGCCTGGGCTGCATCGACCGCCACGGCCGTCAGGTCTGCCGTGACCGTGGGCGCCGCGACCGGTCCTTCCGCCGTACCGGCGAGCCGGACCGACTGCCAGGCCACGTCGGGCGCCAGCGTCCGGAGCGCCGAATCGGCTCCCGCCTCCAGGGCGTAGTCGAAGTCCAGCGCCTGCGGGTCGAACCGGTAGCTGCCGGACAGCTCCGCCGTCCCGGCGGCCAGGGTGACCCGGGCCGGGGTCAGGGTCACCCCGCGGTTGGGATCGATCACGGATTCGGCCGAGAACCCGACCGTTTCGCCGACCAGGGCCGCGGCCTGGGGATCGAGCAGGCGGGCGAAGGCGGAGTCGCCGCGGATGATCATCCCGTATCCCTGGGCGCCCTCCGCGACCTCGACGCCGCGGATCGTCGCGTCGGCACCGATGCGGGCGACGTCGCCGGCATTTCCATCAAGCCGGCCTTCCCAGCCGGACAGCGGACCGGAGCCCCGCAGGGCGACATTGACCGGTGGCAGCCCCGGTATGCCGGCAGCCCGAGCGATCACGCCGCCCTCCGGCTCTTCGACCGTCAGGTCCAGGTCGAGCAGGTTGGTGTCCGGCGCGTAGTTCAGCGCCAGCTTGCCGCCGCCGGGCCTGTCCAGGCGTTCGATGTTCAGGTCGGCGCCCAGGCCCGCGTCGGCCCGGCCGAGCCTGGCGCTGCCGTTTATGCCCAGGATGGCCGCTTCGCCGCCGAGGACGGGAGCGCCCAGGTGCAGCTCCTTGACCGCCAGATGCCGCAGGTCCAGGCCGACGGGCAGGTCGGGGATCTGGGGAAGGGAGAAGGGCTCGTCGTCGGGCGGTTCCTCGGGCTGTCCCGCCGGCAGGCGGTCGACGTCCATCCGGTTGATGTCGAAACCCGATATCCGGAACTCGCGGCGGAACAGGGCGCCGGCGGCCCAGTCCAGCTTCGCCTCGTCGACCTTGAGCCAGATACCCTCGTCGTCGGCGATGGCCAGGTCGTACAGGGTCACGTCCAGGCTCCAGCTCGAACTGACACGGCCGATCGTCACGGTGCGGCCGGGGCCGCTCAGCAGGTTCTGGACCTGGCGGGTGATCCAGCCGGGATCCTGCTGCCCGGACTCCTCCTGGGCCATGACGGCGATCGGCGCGCCCGCGAACATACCAACCAGCAGCAGCGCGGCACCCACCGACGAACCAGACCTTCCATGAATTCCCGCCTTGCCATAGTTCCATATGCCAGGGCGAAACACCCCAGGGGAACAGATGTGCCTTCGAAGATGCCGCGGACAAGGTCTCCCGGACGATCCGAACGCGTGCGCGGGTTCCCGAAAGGGGCCGGAAACAAAGCCGTTCCTGCACGTTTACGGGGTCGGAGAACGGTATCAGGTCCTTGGGAAACAGCATGACACGTCCGTTCCGGATCATCACCATGGTAATCAGCATGTGCGCAGGCTTCGCATCGGCCTCGATCGCGGCGGAGCCGCGGACCTACGACAGCATCGTCGTGTTCGGCGACAGTCTTTCCGACACCGGCAACGCGGCCGGCGCGCGGTTCAGCAACGGGCCCGTCTGGGTCGAGCACCTGGCACGGCATTTCAGCCTGCCGGTCGAGCCGGCGGCCTCCGGCGGGACCAACCACGCGGTCGGCGGGGCACGCGCCCATGATCCGGGCAGCCCCTACAATCTTCGCGCCCAGGCCGACCGGTACCTGGCGGAGGAACCGGACCGCGACGCCGTCGGCCGGACCCTGTTCATCGTCTATGGCGGCGCCAATGACCTGCTGGCCGCCGTGTCGGGGCAGGACCCGATCGTCCTGGCGATGAACGCGGTCCGGATGCTCGGCAGCATCGCCGACGATCTCGCCTCGGCGGGCGCCGGCACCATCCTAATGCCGAACCTGCCCGATCTCGCGAGGGTGCCGGCCGTCCGGCAGTACGGTCCGACGGTCGGCCGCATCGCCAGCCAGATCACGGCGGGCTTCAACCAGGCGCTGGACCAGACGCTCGCCGGCGTCGAGGCGCGCTACGGCATGCGCATCGTCCGCCTGGACGTCCATGGGCTGGTCGAGCGGGTCTTCAGGGACCCCGGGGTTCTCGGCAAGCCCAGGGTCAACCTGAGCGATCCCTGCGCCGGCGCCGGCCGGATCTGCGCCGACCCGGACCGGCACATCTTCTGGGACCAGGTCCATCCGACCGCCTTCGGCCACGCCCGGCTCGCCAACGCGGCGCTCGAGGTGCTGGCAGGGAGCGGGGTCCGGTGACCTGAAATGGAAAAGGTCGTCATCACCGAGGAACCGTCGTCGCGCATCCCCAACTGGCTGCGGATCGTGATCTGGGGTTTGGTGATCGGGCTCGGCATCGGGCTGATCGCCGTTCTGGGACGGACGCTGGTTCCCTTCGTGGTCGGTGCCGGACTCGCCTTCACGTTCGATCCGCTGGCCGGATGGCTCGGCCGACAGGGAATCCGGCGCGGCTGGGCCGCCTTCCTGGTGACGCTGCTCACCTTCGGCATCCTGGCCGGCATCCTGGCGCTGCTGCTTCCGGTGCTGCTGGAGCAGGCGAGCGACCTGGCCGAGCGCCTGCCCGAACTGCTCGTCCGGGTCCGTGCCATGCTGACCGGTGCCGCCGCCCAGGTGCCGGGGGCCGAGGTGCTGAACGATACCGACCTGCTCCGCCGGATCGCCCAGCGGACCGCGGAGTGGGTTCAGCAGTCGGCCGGCGACCTGCTCGGCTTCGCCGCCACCCTGTTCGACATAGCGCTGCTGCTGGTCCTGACCCCCGTCGTGACCTTCTACCTGCTGCGCGACTGGAACCCGGTGGTTCGCCAGCTCCGCCGGCTGGTACCGCGCCAGTCCCGGGCGGTCGTGTTCCAGCTGGTGGGGGAAATGACCGACCGGCTCGCCGGGTTCCTGCGCGGCATGGCGCTGAGCGCCGCGATCCAGGCGGTGATCCACGCCGTCGGCCTGACCCTGGTCGGGCTGAACTTCGCCATCCTGATCGGCGTGCTGACCGGGCTGCTGGTCTTCGTCCCGGTGGTCGGCAACCTCGTCATGCTCATCGCAGCCGTCACGGTGGCGCTGGTCCAGTTCGACGGCTGGCTGGAGCCTTTCCTGGTCCTGCTGATCTATGCCGGGAGCAACGTGCTTGAGACCAGCGTCCTGGAACCCGTCCTGGTCGGCAACCGGACCAACCTCCATCCTGTCTGGGTGATCTTCGCGCTGCTGGTCGGCGGCAGCCTGTTCGGGCTGGTCGGCGCCCTGCTGGCGCTTCCGGCGGCCACCGTGATCGCCGTGCTGATCCGCTACGCGGTCGACCGCTACACCCACAGCAAGCCCTACGAGGAGTTCTGAAGCCGGGGGGATCAGAACGATTCCACCTCGACGATCCAGCAGTCCAGCATGCGCTGGCTCAGCGCCACGCAGACATTGTTGACGCCGGTCCGGTCCAGCGGGCCGAACGCCAGCGCGAAGGTCATGCTGTCCTTCCCCATCGCCGGATAGATGAAGTGCGCGTAGGGGGCGTATTGCGGGCCGGCGGCGGCGATGAACTCGGTCCAGCCGTTCTCCGCCTCCACCGGGGTGAGGAACTCGCCCACGCGCGCCGCGTAGAAGGTGCGGGGCGGCCCGCTGCCCGCGAAGTCGTAGTCGTGGACGCCGATGATCGGCAGCAGCTGCTCGGGCGGCAGCGTGATGCTCGCGATCGACTCCGACGTCATGCGGGCCTTGCCGCCCTGGATGTCGAGCAGGCCCAGCACGGCGCCGCGCTCCAGCCTGGTCTCCCGCTTCTTGCCGTCCTTGATCTCCGTGCCCGCGGCGCCGCCCGCCAGCACGTGGGTGCCGCGCAGGGTGCCGTCGGGGAAGGTCCAGCGCTGCCGTCCGACCACGGCGGCCCGGCTCGCGACCGTACGCGCGATGAAGATGCTGTCGAGGCTGTCGCTCGGCACGTAGCCCACGTCCCGGCCGCCCAGGCCGATCTGCGTCCAGGAGGTGCGGCGCGGGGTTCCGAACGCCGCGACGGTCTTGCCCCTGGGCAGCACCATCACGACGCGGCCGGTCTCGTCCGGCGAGACGCGGACCTCCACGTCGCGGTTCAGGATCGTCTCCCCGACCTGGGGGGCGCCGAGGTTGGGCCCGCCCTGAGACCGGGCGGGGACCGGCGCGCAGAGCAGGAAAGCCGCGGCCAGGACCGGCAGAAGGAACCGGGCGACCGGCGGCTTAGGCAGAATTTGCATCGCGATGCCCCCGGCATCGGGCAAGTCCTGCCGCGACGATCCGTTCGAACTGCATGAAAAGCTCGTAAATCCGCCATTGGCACGGAGCTTGCCATTCATCCTGAAGAACACGACCCATCGAGACCGCCCCGTCGGAGACCGCCATGCCAGCAGCGCTGAATACCGGAATGATCGTCGCCTCCCTTGCCGCGGTGCTCGGCTGGAGCAGCCCCGCCCAGGCATCCGCCTGCGCGCCGGGCGGCGCGGAACCGGATCCCGCCGCCCTGTTCGAGGCGGTCGCCCCGGCCGTGGTGACCATCGAGTCCGCCGGCGACGGCGCGAAGACCGTCGGCACCGGTTTCCTGTGGGACCGCGCCGGCCACGTGGTGACCAACGAACACGTCATCCGGCCCGGCCGGCAGCTGACGGTCAAGTTCGCCGACGGACGTACCGCCCGGCCGGCCATGATCGCGGTCGCGGCCGACCTGGACATCGCGGTGCTGCAGGTGGATGCCGCCGCGGCCCCGGCGCCGGTGTCCCGCGGCTCCTCCCGCGCGCTGAAAGTCGGCCAGGGGGTCTTCGCCATCGGCAATCCGTACGGCATCGGCGTCAGCCTGAGCCGCGGCATCATCAGCGGCCTCGACCGGCCGGTCGAGCTTGGCGCCGGCAAGCGCATCGACAAGGCGATCCAGACCGACGCCAGCCTGGACCCGGGCAATTCCGGCGGCCCGCTGCTCGACGCCCGCGGTTGCCTGATCGGAATGGCGACGGCCGTGGTCGCGGCGCCGGCCGGCCTGTCCCGGGTCGGCTTCGCGATCCCCGTGGACCGGTTGGAGCGGACGCTCGCCGGCCTGATCGACGGCGCCGGCAAGGTCGCCGGGAAAGGGGGCGCGACCGGCGTTCGCAACGACCTGGGCATCATGGCCGAGGATGCGGGTCCGGGGGTGCGGGTCGTCAGTGTGGCACCCGGATCGCGCGCCGCGGCATTGGGCGCCAGGCCCGGCGACGTCATTACCCACGCCGACGACCGGCCGGTCGCGGGGGTCGCCGACCTGACCGCCCATCTGAAGCACCAGGGGCCGGCCGGCATGCGCCTGACCTTCCAGCGGGGCAAGACCTCGCGGACGGTCGAGGTCCTGCTGACCTCGGCCGGGTCGTGACGGGGCAGGGCGACCCGCGGGGCGGTCAAGGCGCGGGTTCCCGAAGGACGACGGTCGGGAGCCGCACGGTGAAGACGATCGGTTCGGTGCCGGCAAGTTCCTCCAGTGTCGGCTCCGGCGCAGCCTTCGGTGCCGCGGGCGCGTCGTCGGGACCGAACACGGTGATCGGCACCACGGCGGTGAAGCCTTCCCGGGCGGGCGGCGCGGGAACGGGCGCCGGAGGGGGGACGGCCGTCGGAGGGAGGGCAGCCGCCGGAGCGGGAGAAGATGCCGGGGGTGCCGCCGCGGTTCCGCCCGGCTTGCGCCGGGGTGCCGGAGGCCAGAAGATCGGCGGCTGGTAAGGCGTGACCTTGGCGACGGCGGGAAGCATCGGAGCCACAGGCGCCGCGGCGTCTCCCGGCAGATCCAAGGAAGGCGGCGGCTTCGGCGGCAAGGGGGGCACCGAAGCGGTCAGCCGTCCCTTTCCCGGCGCCGGGATCGAGTAGCGCGCCGGGGTGAGGCCGGACGCGACCGAACCGGACCCGGGAGGCACCGGCTGCTGGGCAGGGACGGCCTGGACGCTTCCCAGCAGAAGGACGGCCGCGACCCGTGCGGCGGCGGGAAACCGGAGCAGGCTCATTCTTTTGCCGGTGCCGGGGATGCCGGCAGGTCCGCGGGGAGCAGGCGCGGCGCATGGGTCACCGGATCGATCACCACCCGCAGGATGCCGTCCTCGCCGATCTGCGTCTGCACCGGTTTCCCGGTCTCCAGATCGAACGGGCCTTCCGTGTTGCCGGTCCTGGGATCGGTGCGGAAATTGACGGCGATGCTGTCGGGCGGCCGGCTGCCGCCGGGGCGGAGCGTCTCGCAGCCGGCCAGGATCACCATCGCCAGCGACGCGGCCAGCGCTCTCCCGCCGGTTCGCCGGAACGATCGCGCCAAGCCGCTGCAACCTGCGGACGACTCACCAGAAACGCTGTGCAACACCAACCAGTTCATCCAGTCAATACGATGTCCCTGCCGCCGGACCGGCCGCACGGGAACCATGATGTCGGGCAGTGGTTTGCTTTCCGTTACTCGAAGGGAATGAAGATGGAATACGTGAACCTCAAGGGGGTGCGGGTGCCCGCGCTCGGCCTCGGGACCTGGCAGCTGTCGGGCGCGCAGTGCGCCGACGTGGTCCGGGCGGGTCTCGCGATGGGATATCGCCATGTCGATACCGCGCAGGCCTACAACAACGAGGAGCAGGTCGGCGAGGCGCTGGCCGACTCGGGCATCCCTCGCGACGACATTTTCCTGACCACGAAGGTCTGGTACGAGCGCATCGGCGACGGGGAACTCCAGCGCTCGGTCGACGAGAGCCTGAAGAAGCTGGGGACCGACCATGTCGACCTGCTGCTGATCCACTGGCCCAACCCCAAGTTCCCCCTCGGCGAGAGCCTGAAGGCGCTGTCGGAAGTCAAGGCCGCGGGCAAGGCGCGCAACATCGGCGTCAGCAACTTTCCGACCGCCCTGCTGAAGGATGCCGTCGAGCGGCACAGGGCGGATCTGCTCTGCGAACAGGTCGAGTACCACCCCTTCCTGTCCCAGCGGCCCGTCCTGGAGTTCGCCCGCGCCCACGACATGATGGTGACGGCCTACAGCCCGATCGCCCGCGGCGAGGTGGCGACCCACCCCGTCCTGACCCGGATCGGGGAGAAGCATGGCAAGTCGGCCGTCCAGGTGACGCTGCGCTGGCTGATCGACCAAAGCAACGTCGCGGCGATCCCGAAGGCCAGCGGCGAGAAGCACCTGAGGAGCAACTTTGAAATCTTCGATTTCAAGCTGGGTGACGACGAGCGGGCCGAGATCGATGCCCTCCGGGGTGACCGCCGGCTGATCAACCCCGGCTGGGCGCCGGCATGGGACGCTGCCTGACCTGGTGGCCGCCTGACCTAGTGGAGGACGTTCCGGGGGAGCGGCAGCTCGTGGATCGGGGCCGCGATGGAGCTGGCCTGGTGGTGGACCATCCGCCAGGCGCCGCCCTCGTTGACGAAGATGTTGGTGGCGGCCAGGACGCCGCCTTCCAGCACCTCCTCGCAGATCACCACGGCGGTGATGCCGAAGATGAAGGCTTTTTCGCTGCGGCCGAAAGCCTTCGGCGTCTCAGGGTTCCTCATGATGTCGCGCAGGCTCGACAGGACCGAAACCCGATCCGCCAGCGGCGGCCAGCCGGGATGGATGCACATGATGGGGGCATTTTGCGCCCACAGCATTTCCATCGCCGCGAAGTCCCGGGTGGAGAAGGCGTGATAGAAGGCGCGGTTGGCGGCCAGCGCGTCATCCTGGGTCGGACCTGCCGCCGGGGTTGTGATTGTCGGGCGTGGAGCCATGGCGGTCGCTTCCGGTTAGGGGTGTTCAACCGCCAGACTACCCCATTCAGAGGTCTTCGGCGAGCCTGAAGCCGGAGAACTGCCACCGTGCGGACGGCGGGAAGAAGTTGCGGTAGGTCGCCCTGACATGGTCCGACGGCGTGACGCAGGAGCCGCCGCGCAGGACCATCTGGTTGCACATGAACTTGCCATTGTATTCGCCGACCGCGCCCGGCGGTGCCTTGAAGCCGGGATAGGACGAATAGGGGCTGGCGGTCCATTCCCAGACGTCGCCGAACATCTGCCAGGGACCTATCCCGGCGCAGGGCGAGGCCGTGGGGTGCAGCGTGCCGCACTCCATCAGGTTGCCGTCCACCTGCTGGGTTCGCCCGAACAGTTCCCACTCGGCTTCGGTCGGAAGCCGCTTGCCGGCCCAGGCGGCATAGGCTGCGGCCTCGTAGAAGCTGACATGGCAGACCGGGTCGGATTCCACGAGCGGGCGAAGCCCGGACAGGGTGAACACGTGCCAGTCGCCGTGCTGCTTCTGCCAATAGAGCGGCGCGCGCCATTGCTGCGCCTCGACCTCGTTCCAGCCGTCCGACAGCCAGTATTTCGGCTTGTCGTAGCCGCCGGCCTCGATGAATTCCCGGTACTCGCCGCAGGTCACCGGCCGCCCGGCGAAGCGGAAGGGCTGGACGTAGGTATGGTGGCGCGGCGTCTCGTTGTCGAAGCAAAAGCCCGTGCCGTCTGTATCGCACCCGATCTGGACGAGGCCGCCGGCATGGTCGAACCATTTCTGGGGAGCCGTGGTCGCCGCCGGCAGGTTCTGGGCGGACTGGTAGGCCGGAAGCAGCGGGTTGGACCAGAAGACGTGCTTGATGTCGGTCAGGATCAGTTCCTGATGCTGCTGCTCGTGGTTGAAGCCCAGCGTCAGGATCTTGGACAGTTCCCCCAGCGTCTCGTCCGGAACCTGGCGGATCAGCCGCAGGCAGGCGGCGTTGACATGGTCGCGGTAGCGCTGGACTTCGTCCGCGCTCGGGCGCGACAGCATGCCCCGGTGCGGGCGCGGGTGACGGCTGCCCAGATTATTGTAGTAGGAATTGAAAAGGTAACCGAACCGCTCGTCGAACGCCGTATAGCCCTGGGCATAGCGGTTCAGCACGAAGACTTCGAAGAACCATGTCGTGTGGGCGAGATGCCATTTCGTCGGGCTGACGTCGGCCATCGACTGGATGATCTGGTCTTCGGGGGTCAGGGGAGCGGCCAGCCCCACCGTACGGCCCCGGACCCGCATGAACCGGCGTATCAGCCGTTCGCGCACGCTCGGGGCGGCTGCGAGCTCGATGACGTCCTGCATGGCGTCGATCATCTTTTCTTCCTCCGGCGCATCCGCGTATTCGCAATTAACATCCGCGTATTCGCAATTAAGTAGTCTGGTGCCGCGCATGAATTTGGGAGATGGAACACCTCTTCCGGGGATTGGGTCAGCATCTCCGACGGGGCTATGCCGAAGGAGTACCTGCCGACGTGCGGGATTCCACGGGGGGACATATGACTGGAAGTTCGTGGCTGGCCGCCGGCTGCACGTAAAAGTTTAGCATTCATGAATGCCGTCATTCATGCGCCGCGATGCTGCGTTGCAGCAAACGGGGATGGTGCGAACCCTGAGAATGCTTAGATTTGAAGTCTCTGAACCGAGCTTTGGGACTTCGCATCATGGTCATCCTCTCTCTGTGCGGTGACAAGTACAATCGCCCCAGCGAAAAGCTGGAAGATCTCACCCCGCTGGATCGCGCGTGGAAGCGCGTGGTGGCGCGCATCAGGCAGATCGGCGATCACCGCGCCGCCGGCTCCGCGCGCCCGCGGACAGCCCGGACCACCGCCTGATCCAACTGCCCGTCCGGCACGGTCCGGGCGGGAAGAATCCGATGGAGAAGGCCGGACGTTCAGTCGCCGGCCCCGGCGGTCTGGAACATGGCAAGGGTTTCCGGCCCGAGCCATGTCGCGAGCGACCCGCCGCAGACCATCCCGGCAACGAAGATGGCCGCCGCTAGCGCCATCTGCCTGACGCGCCCGCCTCGCCGGCCGCCGTCAAGGACCTCGGCCTCCGAGCCGCCCGACCCCGGCTTCTCCGGATCGACACCCCCCGCATCCCCCTCGCCATCGGGCGCCAGGGTGGTGAACTCCGGCTTCGCCAGCGTCTCGGTGATCGTCTGAGTGACTGTGTCGAACGAGAACTCGGCGTCCGGCAGGCGCCGATGCCGGTGGACGCGGCCCAGCAGTTCGGCGGTCAGGAATATGTAGTCCTGGGTCGAATGGGTGCCGCGGTTGAACAGGGTCGAGGGCGCCCGCTTGACCTCGGCCTTCAGGATCTCCGGATCGAAGCGGATCCGGTTCCGGTACAGCAGGCCGGAGAACTGGCTTCCCAGATCCTTCAGCGTCTGCTGGTCGCGGCGGGTCCCCTCGAACAGCGATACCAGGATGCCGTTGACCACGAGACCGGGGCTGAGGCCGCCGCGAAGCGCGTTCACGGTCTCCACCGTCCGCTGCACGCCCTGGATCGAGAAGGCGCCCGACGTGGTCGGGATCAGCACGCTGTCGGCGGCGATCAGCGCGCTGAGCGACAGCAGGCCCATGGCCGGCGGACAGTCGATCACGACGAAATCGAAGCGGTCCTCCGAGAACGTCAGGTAGCGCTTGAGCCCGTGGTTGGGCCTGACCCGGTCGTCCAGCCCGGTTTCCAGCAAGGTCAGCGCCCGGGTGGAAGGGATGATCCACAGGTTCTGAACCACGGTCTCGTGCAGCGCATCCTCGATCACCGCCTGCTTGCGGATGACGTCCACCAGATTGGGCGACGCACCCGTGCGCGACAGAACGGTCGTGCTGCTCTGCTGCGGGTCGATGTCGACCAGCAGGCAACGGTATCCCGCCGCCGCGAGGCACACGGACAGGTTCAGCGAAACCGTCGTCTTTCCGACGCCGCCCTTGTGGTTGTAGATGGCGATCGTATGGGCCGGCGAGGTTCGGGGCGAGGCGTTCGGGCTCGATGTCATCAACAGGGTTCCGGAAGAGCGCCTTCAGGCAACACGGGCGGCTGCGGTTTCGTACCGAAGGTTTAACCCGCGCCGCCGGATTGGGCAACATCCCGCCGAACGATTTACCCATAAAGTCACGGCTGCGTGCCGTGACCGTCAGTTTCCGCCGAGCACGAAGGTGAAGGAGTTGTCCTTCATCCGCTGGTCGAGCGTCAGCATGTCACCCAGGGGAGAGGTCTTTACGGTTTCGACGATGCTGCTGAGGATCGGGCCGACAAGATCGGGTTTAATGGCAGCAAGAGCGGTATCGAGCTCTTTGAACAGGCCGTCGAGGGCCGCGCCCTGGGTCTCGAACTGCCCCTGCAGCTGGGTTGGTTATGACGGCCCGGTACCTTTATACCACCTGCCCGAACCGCTCGGCAGCGGGCCGCAGTCCACACCGGCGCACGATTGAAGCGCGTTAGCCGGTGCCTCATGGAGAGCCGACCCTTCGCTCCTAAATCTTGTCCTTCGGGGGGGGGAGCGGGTTGCTACGTCGGCGTGGAAAGATATGCAGGCAGAGCGGAGTACAGCAGTTCATAATCGATTTCGGCGTGAAGCCGGGGAATTCACGTAGATTCGATGGGCGGTAGTCGACTGGAGCCACCTGGAATGCAAATGAGGGCCAACCGACGGCCCTTTCTGATTCCGCGCCATGGAGCGCACGATGATCGACACAAGCCTTGATGGCGTGCCGAACTTCCCATCGAAGCGTCCCGCCCCCGACCGGCGGGCCGGATGCTTCGGAATTCTCAATCCGCCTGGGCCTTCCGCGGCATGAAGCCGCGGGCCGGGTTGTAGCCATAGATGGCGGCGGCCAGGAACACGGCGAGCGCCAGCGCGGTCCAGCCCAGCGACTCCCAGTTGATCTGGACGTAGAGGGCGAACCGGATCAGTTCGACCGCGTGGGTGAACGGGTTGGCGGCGCAGATCTGGTAGAGCAGCACGCTGGATTCCTGCATCTTCCAGAGCGGATAGAGCGCCGAGGACAGGAAGAAGGTCGGGAAGATCACGAAGTTCATGACTCCCGCGAAGTTCTCCAGCTGCTTGATGGTGGAGGACAGCAGCATGCCGACCGCGCCCAGCATCAGCCCGCTGACGACCAGGGCCGGCAGCACCGTCAGGTAGCCCAGGGGCGGCAGGATGATGTCGAAGGCGGCGGCGATCGCCAGGAAGGCATAGACCTGGAGGATCGACACGGCGGTTCCGGCCAGCAGCTTGGCGGTCAGCAGGAACCAGCGGGGCAGGGGGCTGACCAGCAGCGTCCGCATGCTGCCCATCTCCCTGTCGTAGACCATGGACAGCGAGCTCTGCATCCCGTTGAACAGCTGGATCATCCCGACCAGCCCGGGGATGATGTAGGTCTCGTAGGTGATGTAGGTCTCGTAGGGCGGGATGATCGACAGGCCGAGCGCCGCCCGGAAACCGGCCGCGAACACAATCAGCCAGACCAGCGGGCGGACCAGGGCCGCCAGGAAGCGTTCGCGCTGGTGAAGGAACCGCAAAACCTCGCGGGTCACGATGCCGTTGAGGGCGCGCCAGTAATGCAGGTTCATGCGGCCACCTGGTTGATCAGCCGGTGGAAGGTCTGGGTCAGGTTCGCCGAGGCGTTCGTCCGGTTCACCTCGCTGACGCTGCCGTCGGCCAGGATGCGGCCCTTGTGGATCACGACCACCCGGTCGTCGGCATGAACCTCGTCGATCAGGTGGGTCGCCCACAGCACCGCCATGCCCTGGGTCCGGCACAGCGCGTGGACATGCTCGACGATGCCGCGGCGGGCCGGGACGTCCAGTCCCACTGTCGGCTCGTCCAGAACCAGCAGGTCCGGTCGGTGGAGCAGTGCCCGAGCCAGCTCGACCCGGCGGCGGTGGCCGCCGTTCAGCTGGCGCACCTTCTCGCCGTCGCGCTCGGCCATGTCGAGACGCTCCAGCGCCTCGTCGATGCGGTTGGCGGCATCGCGCCGACCGATGCCGTGCAGGGCCGCGAAGTAATGAAGGTTCTGGCGGACGGTCAGGTCGAGGTCCAGCGTGGGCTGCTGGAACACCACGCCCATCCGGGCCAGCGCGCGGGTCGGCTGGTCGCGCAGCGCGATGCCGCAGACGCGGATGGACCCGCGCGGCGCCTCGAACAGGCGGGTGATCAGCGAGAACAGCGTCGTCTTGCCCGCGCCGTTCGGCCCCAGCAGGGCGGTGAACTCGCCCTCGTTCACACGGAAGGACACGTCGTCCAGGGCGAAGCCTCGGCCATAACCGTAGCTGAGCCCTTCGATCTCCAATGCGGGTGCGGTCATCTATCCCTTGCGTTTCCTCCGGGCCCTATTCCGGACCCGCCACGTTCTTGCATACATCTATCCCTTGATCGCCAATCCCCAAGGATAGCGGCCGACCGGGATCGACTTTAACACGCTCATGGTGCCCACATCGATCACCGACACGTCGTTGCTGACTCCGTTCGACGTGAAAAGCCGCTTCTGGTCCGGGGTGAACTCCAGGTGCCAGACGCGGCGGCCGACCAGCAGGTACTTCTCCACCTCGAAGGTCGTGGCGTTGACCACGGCCACGTGGTTGGCCGGGCCGAGCGCCACGAAGGCGTAGCGCCCGTCGTCGGTCAGCTTGACGCCGACCGGCTGGATATTGTCCTTGGCGACGCCCTTGATCGCGAACTGGACGGTGTGCTCCACCTTCCTGGTCGCCGTGTCGATCACCGACACCGTGCCGCCGATCTCCGCCGACACCCACAGCTTCGACCCGTCCCTGGAGAATTCGGCGTGGCGCGGCCGCGCGTCCACCAGGGTGTTGTCGACCAGGGACCGCTTGGCCGTGTCGATCCAGTGGACCATATTGGTCGTTTCCGACGTATTGACCGCCCAGTTGCCGTCCGGGCTGACCGCCATGCCTTCCGGTTCCACGCCGACTTCGATCTGGTAGGCCACCTTCCGCTGCGGAATGTCCACGACCGTCACGACATTGTCGTCCTCGTTGGAGACGAAAAGATGGTTGCCGTCGGGGTGGAGCGCGAACTGTTCCGGATCCTCGCCGGAGGGAAGGTCGTGCAGGATCTTGCCCGTCGCGACGTCGAGAACCTGGACGGTATCGTCGTCGCTGGCGCAGATGTAAAGAAGGCTGCCGTCGGCGTTCAGCGTGATCCCGCGCGGGCGCTTGCCGACCTTGATGGTCTTCGTCACCTGAAGGGTGCCGGCATCGATCACGCTCAGCGTATTGTCCTTCTCGTTCGAAACGAAAACCGTCTGCCCAAGCGCCGGCCCGGCCAGAACCGCCGTCACGACTGCCGCCGCCGACGCAACCTTCGCGATCTTCATAATGCCTCTTCCCCTAGAGCTGACGAACGCAGCCAAGGTATCGGCATCGGCGGTGTGCGGCGCATTAGACTTTGGAACCATGCCGGACTGATCCAGTACTTTGGGCAAAAAGCCTTGTCCACTCAATACTTGGGTAATCTCAGCAGCGGCCGGCTCCTACCATAGTCCAATTAGTCTTCAGGCCCGTCCTGGATATGATCCGCCGCAACGAAGCGATCACCGCTGTTTGCGAAAGGACCTGATAATGAACGCTCGGTTTGTCCGGCTCTCCGCCGCCGCCCTTCTGCTGGGCGGCCTCGTTGCCGCCTCGACCGGCGCCTTCGCCCATGGCGACGTCACTCCCCAGGCGGTCGACACCACCGGTCTGGAGCCGCTGGGCGCGGAATGGCGGGAGAGCAATCCCTACCGCGGCAACGAGCGGGCCATCGAGATCGGCAAATCGGCGTTCAACCAGAACTGCGCCCGCTGCCACGGCCTCGGCGCCGTCTCGGGCGGCATCGCGCCGGACCTGCGCTTCCTGGAGCCGGGCGACAGCGGCGACGAGTGGTTCAAGGAGCGGGTGGTCAACGGCGCGATCCGCAACGGCGTGACCTATATGCCCAAGTTCGACGAAGCCCTGGGACAGGAAGCCCTCTGGACGATTCGCGCCTGGCTCGAAACCGTCGCCGAGCAGTGAGCGTGTCCATGTCGGGGATGATCGCTTCCTGGTGCCGCGCCCTGGCCGCCGCCGTCGTCCTCACGGCTGCGGCATCCGCTCCGGCCCTGGCCGTGCCGCTGGACGACGTGGTGGCGCGCGGGATGGTGCGGATCGCCGTCTACCGGGATTTTCCGCCTTTCTCCTACCGTGAGGATGGCGTCCTGAAAGGCGCCGACGTCGATCTGGGCAAGGCGATCGGCGAGAAGCTCGGGCTGCGGGTCGACTTCATGGAGCTGACGGCCGACGAGACCATGGACGACGACCTGCGCAACGCCGTCTGGAAGGGTCCGATCCTGGGCGGCGGCGTGGCCGACATCATGATGCATGTGCCGGTCAACCGGTCGTTCGCGCAGCGAAACGATCTGGTCGTCATCTTCGGGCCATACCAGCGGGAAACCTACGCCGTCGCCCGCGATCCCGGGCGCATTTCGGAAACCGCCGGGTTCCCGGTGTTCCAGACCGAGAAGATCGGGGTCGAACTGGATACCGTTCCCGATTTCTACCTGAGCGGCGCCTTCGGCGGCCGGCTCGCGGCGAATGTCGTTCACTACACCACCGTCGGGCAGGCGGTCGCCGGCCTGCGCACCGGTGCCGTGGCGGCGGTCTTCGCCCCGTTGAGCGAGCTGGAGGGAGCGCTGGGTCCCGACCGGGCCAAGTTCCCGATCGGATCGATGCCGGCCCCGAACCTCTCCCCTGCGGAGTGGCCGATCGGCTTGGCGGTGAAGCACGACGCCCGCGACCTCGGCTACCGGGTCGGGGACATCGTGACCGAACTTCTCGAAAGTGGTAAGGTGACGGAAATCTACCGGAGTCACGGGCTGACGCACAACCGGCCGGCGCCCTAGACCGGAATAGAACGGAAGACCCGAAGCGGACGCCCCCACGAAGCATAGGGGCGCATAAGATAGGGAGAGCGCGCGTGCTGAACACCCTTGGGGCAGGCTTGACCGCGGTGGTGCTGGCGACCTCGGCTGCGACCGCCGTCGGCGCCGAGCCCGATCCCCTCCGCTCCGTGATGTGGGACGACATGCATGCCGTGATCCTGGGCGGCGGGCCGGTCCGGTTCGACGACCGCGTCCTTGTATCCGCCCCGGCGAGTGCCGAGGATGCGCTGAACGTGCCCGTATCGGTCGATGCGACGGCCCTGGGCACGGTGGAGGAGATCGTCGTCTTCGCCGACATGAACCCGATCCCGCGCATCCTCAACTATCGCCCGGTCGCAGCCCGCCCGACCATAGCGCTGCGTCTCAAGCTTCAGCAGGCGACCCCGATCCGGGCGGCGGCGCGGACGCCCGACGGTGTCTGGCATGTGGGCGGGGTGTTCGTCGACGCGGCGGGCGGCGGCTGCACCTCGCCCGCGCTGGCCCACGGCGATCCGACCTGGGAGCGGCATCTCGGCGAGGTGCAGGCCCGCGCCTGGGCGGGGTCGGGGGCCGGGAGCGACTCCACCCGGCTGCGCCTTCGGGTGCGGCACCCGATGGATACCGGACTGGCGCCGGGCATCCCGGCCTTCTACCTGGAGGATCTGGCGATCCGGGACGCCGACGGGCGCGAGCTGGCGCGGATCGACAGCTTCGAGCCGGTCGCCGAGAACCCGGTCTTCACCGTCGAGGTGTCGCCGTCGCCCGGCAGCCGCTCCCTCGGCATCGAGGGCCGTGACAACAACGGCACGGAGATCGAGGCCGAGGTTCCCCTGCCGTGGCGGCAGAGCGCGTTGGCCCCCGTCCTGCGATGAGAGGCGCGCTCAAGGGTGCCGTCGGGCTGCTGTGCCTGATCCTGATGCCGGCGGATAGCGTCCTGGCCGCCGGGCGGGAGTACGGGTTGGAGGCGCGCCGGATCGCGGCCGACACCTACGTCTTCGAGGGGGCCGCGGAGCACTTCACCGCCTCTAACGGCGGAAACATCCTCAACTCGGGCTTCATCGTCACCGACGACGGGGTCATCGTCATCCAGACCGGCCCCAGCCGCCGCTACGGCGAGGAGATGAGGGCCGCGATCGGCCGGGTGACCTCGCGGCCGATCGCCAAGGTCTTCGTCAGCAACCTTCATCCTGACTATTTCCTCGGCTCCCAGGCCTTCGCCGACGTGCCTATCGCCGCCCTTCCCGGCACCATCGACGGCATCCGCAGCGACGGGCCGGCGGTCACCGAGAACATGTACCGGCTGATCGGCGACTGGATGCGGGGAACCGAAGCGGTCGTCCCGACCGAACCCGTGCTGGGCGCCACCGTCGTCTATGGCGGGCACAGGCTTCGCCTGATGCCGCTGGACGGGCACACTGCGGCCGATCTCGCGCTGTTCGACGAGACCACCGGCGTCCTCTTCGCGGGCGGGCTCGTGTTTTCCGACCGGACGCCGACCACGCCGCACGCCGACATCGCGCGATGGCTCCGATCGCTCGACGAACTGGAGTCGCTGGATATCGCCGTGCTGGTGCCCAACCACGGCACCGTCCGGTCCGACGAAGCCGCGATCGGCCAGACCCGGGATTACCTGACCTGGCTCGACGCGACCCTGCGCGGGGCGGCCGAGGCAGGCCTGGACATGAACGAAGTCATGGCGACCGAGATTCCGGCACGATTCGCTGCTCTCAACGTCCTTCGGGAGGAATTCACGCGCTCGGTGGCGCATCTGTATCCAAAAATAGAACAATCTGTATTGCCGCGCGTGAACTAAACAGGGTCCGAACTGGCTCATCCCGCTTCCTTACGGACGCGGGATGATTTGCGTTTCATTTATTTTGTACCTCTAAACCTATTGTACTTTTTGCCAATTGCTTGGGACCGGCATGAGGTTAAGCTCCCCGACCAAGGACAAACAGGCCTGCGGGGCCGGGAAGATGTGGCAAGGCCGGGGCTTGGCTGTCGGGGCGGGGTTGCTCCGGCGGCCGCCCGGTGGCCCGGCGCCGGCGTCGTGTGCTCTTGAGGGAGGCTGACTTTATGAAGCGAATGAAGACGTCTTATGCCGTGGCGGGCGCCGTTGCCGGCGGGCTCGCCTTCGGTCTGGCGACGGGTGCCGCGCAGGCCGCCGGCCCGACCAACGAGGACATCCTGAAGGATGCCCAGACTCCCGGCGACGTGCTGACCTATGGCATGGGCCACCAGGGCCAGCGCCACAGCCCGCTGAAGGCGCTGAACCCCGACACGGTCAAGAAGCTGACCCCGGTCTGGGCCTTCTCGTTCGGTGGCGAGAAGCAGCGCGGCCAGGAGTCGCAGCCGATCGTCCATGACGGCACGATCTACGTGACCGGTTCCTACTCCCGCCTGTTCGCGCTGGACGCGCGCACCGGCGAGAAGAAGTGGCAGTACGAGGCGCGCCTGCCGGAGGGCATCATGCCGTGCTGCGACGTGGTCAACCGCGGCGCCGCCATCCTGGGCGACAAGGTCTATTTCGGCACGCTCGACGCCCGTCTGGTCGCCCTCAACAAGGACACCGGCAAGGTCGTCTGGAACAAGAAGGTCGCCGACTACCAGGCGGGCTACTCGATGACCGCGGCGCCGCTGATCGTCGACGGCAAGATCATCACCGGCAATTCCGGCGGCGAGTTCGGCGTGCTGGGCGCGGTCGAGGCCCGTGACGCCGAGACCGGCGAGGTGATCTGGACCCGGCCGACCATCGAGGGGAACATGGGGACCCTCAACGGCAAGGAAAGCACCATGACCGGCGTCAAGAACGCCACATGGACGGGCGACCTGTGGCAGACCGGCGGCGGCGCCACCTGGCTGGGCGGCACCTACGACCCCGAGACCAAGCAGCTTTTCTTCGGCACCGGCAACCCGGCGCCCTGGAACTCGCACCTGCGGCCGGGCGACAACCTGTACACCTCGTCCACGCTGGCGATCAACCCGGACAATGGCGAGATCAAGTGGCACTTCCAGACCACGCCCCATGACGGCTGGGACTTCGACGGCGTCAACGAGTTCATCTCGTTCGACCTGAAGAAGGACGGCAAGACCATCAAGGCCGGCGCCAAGGCCGACCGCAACGGCTACTTCTTCGTGATCGACCGGACCAACGGCAAGCTGCTGAGCGCCACGCCGTTCGTCACCCAGACCTCCTGGGCGAAGGGCTTCGACCTCGACACGGGCCGTCCGATCTACAACGAGGAGAACCGTCCGCCGAACCCGATGGACGGCGGCGGCGCCTCGGCCGGGCAGGGCAAGCCGATCTTCGCGGCCCCAAGCTTCCTGGGCGGCAAGAACTGGATGCCGATGGCCTACAGCCCGGAAACCGACCTGTTCTACGTCCCGGCCAACGAGTGGGGCATGGATATCTGGAACGAGCCGATCACCTACAAGAAGGGTGCGGCCTATCTGGGCGCCGGCTTCACCATCAAGCCCCTGTTCGACGACTATATCGGCGCGCTCCGCGCGGTCGACCCGAAGACCGGCAAGATCGTGTGGGAATACAAGAACCCCGCTCCGCTGTGGGGCGGCGTCCTGACCACGGCCGGCAACCTGGTCTTCACCGGCACGCCGGAAGGCTTCCTGAAGGCCTTCGACGCCAAGACCGGCACGGAGCTGTGGAAGTTCAACACCGGGTCGGGCATCGTCGGCAGCCCGGTCACCTGGGAGATGGACGGCGAGCAGTATGTCTCGGTCGTGTCTGGCTGGGGCGGCGCCGTCCCGCTGTGGGGTGGCGAGGTCGCCAAGAAGGTCAAGGACATCAACCAGGGCGGCATGCTCTGGGTGTTCAAGCTGCCGAAGGCCTGACGCCCGTCCAGGATACGGGAAGCAGGTCGGGATGGTTGCGGGGGCCGGTGCGAACCGGCCCCTTCCCTGAAGAGCCATGCTTTTGTGACGAGTTCCATCTTGCATCGTGCCGTAACCCGAAGCACACTCGGCTCCCAGGAAACGCCGCTACAACGAGCGCTATAAGCAGCCATGTGCAAGGTTCTGATCGCGGATGACCATCCGCTGTTTCGAGACGCCCTGAAGACTGCGCTCTCGCTTTCGGTCGAGGGCAGCCTTCCTACGGAAGCCTCCAACCTTGAGGAGGCGATCGAGGCCATCCGCGCGCAGGGTGATTTCGACTTGGCGCTGCTCGATCTTTCCATGCCGGGGGTGAACGGCTTCAGCGGGCTGCTCGCGCTCCGCGCCCAGTTTCCGGCCCTCCCCGTCGTGATCGTCTCCGCGCACGAGGATGCCAAGCTGGTCTACCAGGCGATCGATTACGGCGCCGTCGGCTTCATCCCCAAATCGACCCCACGCGAGCAGATGGCTGAAGCCCTGCGCACCGTCATCAAGGGCAACGTCTATGTCCCCCCGCACATCCAGCGCGAGGAGCGTACGACGGAGTGCAACGGCCGGGACGACGACGCGGAGATCGCCCGCCGGATCGCGACCCTGACGGCCCAGCAACTCCGCGTGCTGGAAATGCTCGGCACCGGCAAGCTGAACAAGGAGATCGCGTTCGAGTTGAACATCGCCGAGACGACGGTCAAGGCCCATGTCTCCGCGATCCTCCAGAAGCTCAAGGTCTACAGCCGCACCCAGGCGGTGGTCTTCGCTTCCAAGCTCCATTTCGACAGCTTCCAGGGCGCCCGGTAATCAGCTTCCGAAACTGGTATCAAGTTAACTTTTACACAGATGCGCGCAGATGGACACACATAAAGGTGAAATATCTGTGTCCATCTGCGCGCATCTGTGGAAGATAAAATCAGTCAACGCCGCCTCTTTGTAGAATGAAGTATTCTCATCTGCGGACGATTGGCGCCATCATGGGGTGACAACTCTATCCGTCAGAACCCCTGTGCGGGAACAACGGCCGTGATGTGCCGGGACGCCGTCATCCGGTCCGCGGCGCGTCGGGGCAGCATCATCCTGCTCCGGGAAGGATCCAGGTCGAGGGGCGCCGTCCAGACCTTGGCGAGGCGGTTGCGGATTTCCGGCCGGGTGAGATCGTCGAGCAGGATGCGGTGGCTTCCGGCGTCGGGAAAGTGGCCGTAATGAATGCCGGTGCGGCTGAAATCCGCGAACAGTTCGATCGAATGTCCGACATCGACGACGATGACGAAGGGAGGCCAGCCTTCCGAAGAGGGCAGGGCGCGGGCGTAGGTGAGTGCCTGGAGGCGGGCGTCGTTCATCGTGCGCTCCCAGTGCTTGCCGCCCCGGACCGCCGTGCCGCGCCGGGACTTCAAGGACTGGTTCTTCTGATCGCTGCCCTGCTTCGCCTCCAGCACGAAGCAGCCCCGCTTGTACAGATCGATCCTGCCCGTGCTGACCGCGCCGTAGGCACGAGGGAACGCCACTTTCCGCTCGAATACATAATGATTGTAGCGGTCGTCGTCGCGCGTGGGATTGGGTCTGGGAACCTGGATCAAGTCACACAGTTCCGACAGGAACAGTTGGCAGTTCGCGCGCTCTCCCGCGCCGGATGCTTTCCAGCGGATGATGAAGGCTTGGACGGGGTCGGCGATCACCGCGGATGCGAACTTCATGAGGGAACCCATGGTGGATGTTCCCGCCAGAATATATTCGTACTCACACGAAGGCAATTTTAGGCATTCGGGTGCGACAGTATTGTTTAATTAGAAAGAAATTTAAGTATACCTGAATACTTATCGTGAAACAATAAATTTAGCCAAACAGGCAGGTCGGTGAATAAGGGTTGAAGAAAATAACCCAGTAACCGGCTTGTCCATCAGTGCGGGCTCACTGGTCGATATGGACGCTGATGCGGACTAGATTTCTGGTCCAGCCGGTCTTGCATCCATCCATGGTGATTCGGGTCATGTAGATATAGGCGTCGTCGTCCGTATCCTCGAAATTGCGCGATGGGGTATCCGGATCGACCAGCGATGGATAGACCACCGGCCGGGTGTCGCAGCCTTTGTTCAGGGTGACCGGCGTCGGAAACAGCAACCGGGGCGGCGACCATGCAAGCAGGTCGGGACTCGTTCTGTAGAAGATACCGTCGACCGTTGCACCGTCCGCTCCCGTAGGCTGACGGTGGGTGAACAGGCCGATATAGAGGCCGGAAGGACGGTGCAGGCTGAGGCTGGTCATCAGTCGTGTCAGGCCGGGAACCGGCGTGCAGGTGGCCGGCGGGCCTGCCGGGCCGGGTTCTTCCCGGTAGGGGTCGATGAAGCGGACGGTGAAACCGCTGCCGTCCCAGGCCCGCCAGGACGCCGGGTCGTCCAGGCGGTCGGTCCGCATCAGGCAGATGCCGAAGGCCTGATCGCCCTGCGGGGCGGCGCTCATCATCGTATAGAAATGGTCGCCGCGACGGATGATGTTGGCCGGGTTGAACAGGCCGCTGCGTTTGCCGCGGTTGGGGTCGTAGCGGTACGGCACGCCCGCGACCAGCCGGCGGCCCGCTGGCGCCTTGAAGGTCCGGCCGCCGTCGGTCGAGACGGCGTAGGTGATGGTGTTGTACCAGCATTCCATGTATCCCCCGGACGGGCAGAGGGCCGGGCGCCGGTGACCGTGGAACTCGTTGTGGACCAGCGCATGGACGGTCCTGCCGTCGAGGGTATAGGTGCTGGTGATCCAGCTCCGGTCGTCGAAGGCCGAAGGGTCGTCGTTCTTGCCGCCCTCGTACAGGATGTCGCAGGAGTGCCGGAGATGGTCGAGGTCGTGACCGGCCATGCCCCGGTTGGTCCAGTGGCTGGCGATCAGGCGGATCGTGCCGTCGTGGGCTCGGAACACGCTGGCCGGAACGTCGGGCACGTCGAACTTCTCGCAGGCGTCCCGGTCATGGTCGAAGACGATCTCCGGCGCCGCTCCCGGCGGGATGGTCAGGGTCAGGGCGGATGCTCCAGGCGTCTGGAGCATCGGAAAAAGCAACGCCGCCAGCACGCGGAACGGCGCGGAGCGCTTCGGCATCATTCATCTCCGGTTGCTTGCATGACCTTTCCCTTGCACCGGAGATTTTAAGTGTTGATGGTTAACGGATAGCTGACACCTCATCCAGGCCGACATCCCAGGGCGGAACTCCGCGGAAATGCGCGGCCAGGAAATCGACGAAACTCCTGACTTTGGGCGACAGGTTGCGCGCGTGGGGATAGACCGCATAGGCGCTCGGCTGCGGCAGGCCGTGGTTCGGCAGGACCGTGACCAGGCTCCCGTTTCGGAGCGCGTCCCCGACGATGAAGGTGGGCTGCCGCACGATGCCTTGTCCAGCCACCGCCGCGGCCACCAGCGCGTCGCCGTTGTTGGCCGACAGGCTTCCGGTCACGCGGATGGTGGTCTCGCCGCCGTCGGGACCGATCAGCGTCCAGTCGAGCGGAGTGGGGGAATAAGTATAGAGCAGGCAGTTGTGCCCGGCGAGGTCGGCCGGCGTGAGCGGCGTTCCATGACGCCGCAGGTATTCGGGCGCCGCGCACAGGGCGAGCCGGATCGGGGCGAGGCGTCGGGCGATCAGGCTGGAGTCGGTCATGCGGGCGATCCTGATGGCTACGTCGTAGCCTTCCTCCACCAGATCGACCTGCCGGTCGTTGAGCACAAGGTCGATCCTGACTTGCGGGTGGCGCTCGCAATAGGCCGCCAGGGCGGAGGCCAGATGGGTGCTGCCGAAGCTCATCGGGCCATTGACCCGCAGGGTGCCTCGCGGTTCCGCCTGCAACTCGCTGGCGACCCGCTCGGCTTCGCTGAGCTGGTCCAGGATGCCGGAGCATTTCTCGAAAAAGGCCAGCCCGGCTTCGGTCAGGCTCTGCTTGCGGGTCGTGCGGTTGAGCAGGCGGACGCCCAGCCGATCCTCGAGCTGGTGGATGTGGCGTCCGATCATCGCCCGGGAGATGCCGAGATCCTCCGACGCCGCGGCCTGGCTGCCCAGTTCCACGGTGCGGACGAAGGCGGCAAGGGCGGTGATCCGATCCATGGGACGGCCTTATGGATTATATATGGAGCGTAGCTTATTTATGCATGAAAGGGCGGATTAACCGCCAGCGGTTTTCAATGCACAGTCCTGTCCATCGGGGGGCCGGACAATCCGCCCCTTCCACCAAACCGGGCCCACGGATCGGGCCCCAGATCGGGACGGACGGACAATGAACGCTTCTCACTCGACTCATTCGCAGGCCGATTACGCCGCTCTTCTGCTGCGGGTCAGCCTCGGCATCCTCTTCCTCGCCCATGCCGGGCTCAAGATCTTCACCTTCACGATTCCGGGCACGGTGCAGTTCTTCGAAACCATCGGTTATCCCGGTTTCTTCGCCTATCTGGTCATCCTGGGCGAACTCGGCGGCGGGCTCGCCCTGATCCTCGGCGCCTGGACCCGCGCGGTCTCCATCGCCCTGCTGCCCATCATGATCGGGGCCACGCTCCAGCACCTGCCGAACGGCTGGATGTTCGGCAATACCGGTGGGGGCTGGGAGTTCCCCGTGTTCTGGACGGTGACCCTGGTCGTCCAGGCCCTGCTCGGCGCCGGCGCCTATGCGCTGAAGCCGGAGAAGCTGCTGGGCTTCGGCGGCGCCGGGCGGACCGCGCAGGCTGCCCGCTGACCCCAGCGGCGTCTCCAACGAAAAAGTGCCCGGGGGCATCGGCCGATGCCCCCGGGCACTTTCAGTCACGTCAGGACTTCGGACAGGCTGCTCAGCCGGCCTTGGACATGGCGACCGCGGTGTCGGCCATGCGGTTGGAGAAGCCCCATTCGTTGTCGTACCAGGTCAGGATGCGGACGAAGTTGCCGTCGATGACCTTGACCTCCTTCAGGGCGAAGATCGAGGAGTGCGGGTCGTGGTTGAAGTCGGTCGACACCAGCTCCTCGTCATAGGCGCCCAGGATGCCCTTGAGCTGGCCGGCCGCGGCGTCGGAGATGGCCTTCTGGATCTCCTCCGGGCTGGTCGCCCGCTTGGCGATGAACTTGAAGTCCACGACCGAGACGTTGGGGGTCGGCACGCGGATGGCGGTGCCGTCCAGCTTGCCCTTCAGCTCCGGCAGCACCTTGCCGACGGCCTTGGCGGCGCCGGTCGAGGTCGGGATCATGTTCAGCGCGGCGGCGCGGGCGCGGTGCAGGTCCTTGTGCATCGTGTCGACGATGCGCTGATCGCCCGTGTAGCTGTGGATCGTGGTCATGAAGCCCTTCTCGATGCCGACCAGATTGTTCAGCACGAAGGCGACCGGGGCGAGGCAGTTGGTCGTGCACGAGGCGTTCGACACGATCTTGTGCTCGGCCGTCAGCTTGTCGTGGTTGACGCCGTAGACGACCGTCAGGTCCTCGTCCGTCGCCGGGGCGGAGATCAGCACCTTCTTGGCGCCGGCGGTCAGGTGCTTGGCGGCGTCGTCGCGCTTGGTGAAGATGCCCGAGCATTCCAGCGCGATCTCGACGCCCATGTCGCCCCAGGGGAGCTGGGTCGGATCGCGCACCTGGACGACCTTGATCTCGTGGCCGTTGACGACCAGCACGCCCTCGCGGGCCTCCACGGTGCCCGGGAACCGGCCGTGGACGCTGTCGTACTTCAGCAGGTGCGCATTGGTATGAACGTCGGCGAGGTCGTTGATCGCGACGACTTCGACGTCGGTGCGGCCGGATTCGTAAATCGCGCGCAGCACCAGACGGCCGATACGCCCGAACCCGTTGATCGCAACCTTAACAGCCATCGATTCCTCCTATCCCAATACGTTCGCGGGCTTTGAAGCGCCCGTTTACAACTTGGCCTTGGCGGCCGTCACCACGGCATCGGCGGTAATGCCGAAATGCTTGTAGAGATCCTGGTAGGGCGCCGATTCGCCGAAGCTCTTCATGCCGACGAAGGTCCCCTTGCGGCCGATATAGCGGTCCCAGCCCTGGCGGACCTGGGCCTCGACGGCGATGCGCACAGTGTTCTCGCCGATCACCTCGTCCTGGTAGGCCTCGTCCTGCTCCTCGAACAGCTCCATGCTGGGCATGGAGACCACGGCGGTGCCGATTCCGTCGGCCTGCAGCGTCGCGCGGGCCTGCAGGGCGATCTCGACTTCCGACCCGGTGGCGAAGACCGTGACCTTCCGCTCGCCATCGGCCGGGGCCAGGATATAGGCGCCCCTGGCGGACAGGTTCTCGGTCGTGTGCTCGGTCCGGACCGTCGGCAGGTTCTGGCGGGTCAGCGCCATCAGCGACGGGCGATGGACGCTCTTCATGGCGATCGCCCAGCATTCCGCCGTCTCGACCGCGTCGGCCGGGCGGAAGACCAGCAGGTTCGGAATGGTGCGCAGGGCGGGAACGTGCTCGACCGGCTGGTGGGTCGGGCCGTCCTCGCCCAGGCCGATGCTGTCATGGGTCATGATGAAGATCGTGCGGGACTTCATCAGGGCGGCGAGGCGGATCGCCGGGCGGCAATAGTCGCTGAAGGTCAGGAAGGTGCCGCCGTAGGGAATGATGCCGCCGTGCAGCGCCATGCCGTTCATCGCCGCCGCCATGCCGTGCTCGCGCACGCCGAAATGGACGTAGCGGCCGTGGAAGTCGCCGCGCTGGACGGCGCCGGTGTTCTTGACGCGGGTGTTGTTGCTGGGCGTCAGGTCGGCGGAGCCGCCGATCAGCTCGGGCACCGCGGGGACCAGGACGTCGAGAACGTTGCCGGAGGCGACGCGGGTCGCCAGCTTCGGCCGCTCGGCCGAGACCTTGCTCTTGAAGCCGTCGATCACGGCGTCGAAATCGGCGGGCAGCTCGCCGGAGACGGCGTGCCCGAAGCTCTTGCGCAGGCTGTCGTCGGAGCCGTCCAGGCGGGCCTGCCAGTTCTCCCGCTCGGCCACGCCGCGCTGGCCGAAGCCGCGCCAGACCTGGGTGATCTCTTCCGGGACGATGAAGTGCTCGTGGGTCCAGGCCAGCTTCTCGCGCGCGGCCTTGATCTCGTCGGCGCCCAGCGGCGAGCCGTGGCAATGGTGGGTGCCGCCCTTGGTCGGGGCGCCGTAGCCGATGATGGTCTTGCACGCGATCAGCGACGGCGCGTCGGTGGTGCGGGCGTACTCGATCGCCGTGGTGATCTGCTGGGGATTGTGGCCGTCGATCTCGCGCACGTCCCAGCCATAGGCGCGGAAGCGGTTCAGCGTGTCGTCGGTGAAGCTGAGGCTGGTCGGGCCGTCGATCGAGATCTGGTTGTCGTCCCACAGGACGATCAGCTTGGACAGGCCCAGGTGGCCGGCGAAGGACGCCGCCTCGTGGCTGATGCCTTCCATCAGGTCGCCGTCGCTGGCGATCACGTAGGTGTAGTGGTCGACCAGGTCGTCGCCGAACCGCGCGTTCAGGATTCGCTCGGCCAGCGCCATGCCGACCGCGGTGGAGATGCCCTGGCCGAGCGGGCCGGTGGTCGTCTCGATCCCGCCGGACTGGAGCACTTCCGGGTGGCCGGGGGTCTTGCTGTGGAGTTGGCGGAAGCGCTTCAGCTCGTCGATCGTCATCTCCTCGTAGCCGGTGAGATGAAGCAGGCTGTACAGCAGCATCGAGCCATGGCCGGCCGACAGCACGAAGCGGTCGCGGTCGGGCCATTGCGGCGTCTTGGGATCGAACTTGAGGAACTTGCCGAAAAGCACCGTCGCCACGTCGGCCATGCCCATCGGCATGCCGGGATGGCCGGATTTCGCGGCCTCGACCGCGTCCATGGCGAGTACGCGAATCGCATTGGCCAGCTGCTCGTGCGGAACGCCGGCAGGGCTTGCGGGGGTCGCGGAGGTGGGCGGCGTCGGCATGGTGACGGTTATCCTGGCTAGGTTCTGAACGCGCCGTATCCGGTCGGCCCCGCCGGTCGGGAGGGGCGGCAACCGGGGTGTGCGCGGCGTTGCGACATGGCTTCGAGATTCTGAAACGCGGGCACCATGCCGCCGCCGGTTGCCCACGTCAACACGCGAGATGCCTGGATGTGGCGTCTGCGAACCGAGGTTGACGGCGGCGCGGGCGCGCCTCTAAGGTCGGGGCCGACTGGTTTCACTTCTGCGCAGGATCGGCTTCGCCCCGATGGACCGACTTAAAGCCGCTTTGGAAAGCCTCGACATGGCGATCGACCAGCTCGACGCGGTCCTGGACCGACGGGATGCCCGTCACGTCGCCGAGCGCGACGAACTGGCGCGCGCCCTCGCCGCCGCCAAGGCGGCCGAGGCGGAGGCCAAGGGCGTGGCGGACACCGTCTCGGCGCGCCTGGACACGGCGATAGACCGGCTGCAGACCGTTTTGGAGGATTAGGAGCGGATGCCGCGTGTCGACGTTACGCTGAACGGGCGCAGTTATCTGATCGGCTGCGAGGAGGGGCAGGAAGCCCGCCTGCGCCAGCTCGCCAACTATCTGGACGGGCAGCTGCGCGCCATCGCCGGCCGCGCGCCGACGGCCGGGGAAGCTCAGGCCCTGGCCATGGGCGCCCTGCTGGTGACCGACCAGCTGTTCGACCTGAAGGCCGAGTACGACGCCCTGGCCGCCGGTGCCCGCGACGCCGCCTCCGGAGAGACGAACGGAATCTCTCCGGCCGACGAGGACGTGATGGTCGCCGCGGTCGATCATCTGGCAAAACGCATCGGGGATATTGCAGCCAAGCTCGATCGTGCCTAGGTTAAGGATCGGAAGGTTGCTGCGCGGTTCGTCAGGCTGCTTTATCCCTGGGGCCGATAACCTATTACTCTCGGGAGCTGTCCCTGCCGGAACCGTGGTTTCGGTACATGGCACCCACCTGCTTAGGCAGGCCGCAGAGGATAGCAATCACGCCAACGGCCAAGCGGCTCCTTCCACTTCCCTTTATCCGCTGCGATGACAGACCCCGCCGATCTCCGGGAGCACAAGAACGCGGCGCGGGCGTCGGCCAAGCTCCGGCGCGCCGAAGCCTTTGCCTGCGCCGGCATCGGATCCGCCGAGGCCGTGAGCGGCCGGGTGGCCGACCTGCTGGCCGGAATGTCCAAGCCTGCCGTGGTCGCCGGCTACTGGCCCATCGGCAGCGAGCTTGACGTCAGGCCGGCCCTGTCCCATCTCGACCTGAACGGTTTCACCTGCGCCTTGCCGGTCGTGGCGGCGCGTGGCGAACCGTTGCTGTTCCGCCGCTGGACGCCGCAGACCCCGATGGAGCGAAGCGGCCTCGGCATCCTGGCGCCGGCCGCCGGGGAACCGGAGGTCGAGCCGGACGTGCTGCTGGTGCCCTTGCTGTCGTTCGACCGGGCAGGGTTCAGGCTGGGCTACGGCGCGGGTTTCTACGACCGTACGTTGGAGCGGCTGCGGCTGATCAAGCCGGTGACGGCGATCGGGATCGGATTTTCGGCACAGGAGGTCGAGGCCGTGCCCCGCGACCGGCATGACCAGCCGCTGGACTGGATCGTGACGGAGACATCGGCGCTCCGCATTTCAGAATAGTTTCAGAATAGATAGAAGGCGACATGAGACTCTTGTTCCTGGGCGACGTGGTCGGACGCAGCGGCCGCGAGGCGGCGCTGAAGCATATTCCCGAGCTGCGCGCCGCGCTGAAAGTCGATTTCCTGGTGCTGAACGGCGAGAACGCCGCCGGCGGCTTCGGGATCAACGACAAGATCGCCCGGGAGTTCTTCGAGGCCGGCGTCGACTGCATCACCACCGGCAACCATGTCTGGGACCAGAAGGAACTGGTCGGGTCGATCGACCGCGAGCCGCGCATCCTGCGCCCGCTGAACTATCCCGACGGCACGCCGGGCCGGGGAGCCTCGATCTTCCAGCTCCAGGGCGGGCGCAAGGTGCTGGTCATGAACGTCATGGCGCGGCTGTTCATGGACGCGCTGGACGACCCCTTCGCCGCGGTCGAGAAGGTGGTCCGCCAGCACAGGCTGGGCGGCGGCATCACCGCCGCGGTACTGGACTTCCATGGCGAGGCGACCAGCGAGAAGATGGCGATGGGCCACTATCTGGACGGCCGCGTCTCCCTGGTGGTCGGCACCCATTCCCACATCCCGACCGCCGACCTCCAGATCCTCAACGGCGGGACGGCCTTCCAGTCCGACGCCGGCATGTGCGGCGACTACGACAGCGTGATCGGGATGAAGAAGGAGGTCTCGGTCGCCCGCTTCGTCCGCAAGCTGCCGACGGAGAAGATGACTCCCGCCGAGAGCGAGGCCACCGTCTGCGGCGTCTTCGTGGAGACCGACGACCGTACGGGGCTGGCCCTGCGGGCGGAAGCGGTAAGGGTCGGGCCGAGGCTGGCGAACCACCTGCCGGTGGTCGAGTAGAAGCGGCGGGGAGACACTCTTGCACGAGATTATGAGAATGTGTGACCAGCAACTGCATGTCGGCTGCCGCTTCGCTCTGGCCGACCTACGGCCTAAATCATATACCCTCCCGAATCCGGCCTGAACGGGTCACCCTTCGGACCGAACGGGTTAGCGGCGCCTCAATATCGCCTCATTGGATAATCAATCTGCGACTCGTGACCGGCGCTGGCTTGGCTGGCGCCGGCTTGCCGCCCCCGCTGCCGTTCTGTCGCGTGCGGCCCTGCGCCGGGTGTGGTAGACAGCTGCCATAATCATCCCTATCGACACTCAGAAAAGCCTCTCGAAGGGCAGGTTCAAGCGCATGGCAGGTCATTCACAGTTCAAGAACATCATGCACCGCAAGGGCGCGCAGGACGTCAAGCGCGCCAAGATGTTCAACAAGCTCGCCCGGGAAATCAGCGTCGCGGCCAAGTCGGGGCTGCCGGATCCCGCCGCCAACCCGCGGCTGCGCGCCGCGATCATCGCGGCCCGGACGCAGAACATGCCGAAGGACCGGATCGACAGGGCGATCAAGAGCGGCAGCCCGGGCGGCGACGACGCCAACTACGAAGAGGTCCGGTACGAGGGCTACGGTCCCGGCGGCATCGCGCTGATCGTCGAGGCGCTGACCGACAACCGCAACCGGACCGCCGCCGAGGTTCGCTCGGCCTTCACCAAGCATGGCGGGTCGCTGGGCGAGACCGGGTCGGTCGCCTTCATGTTCAGCCGAATCGGCCTGATCGTGTACCCCGCAAAGGCCGCCGAGGCCGAGGCCATGTTCGAGGCGGCGCTGGAGGCCGGGGCCGAGAACGTGGAATCGACCGACGACCTCCACGAGGTCACGACCTCGATGGAGGACCTGTCCGGCGTGCGTGACGCGCTGGAGGAGAAGTTCGGGCCGGCGGAGAGCGCCGCGCTGACCTGGAAGCCGGTCAACACGGTGGCGCCCGACGAGGATACCGCCGCCAGCCTGCTGAAGCTGATCGATGTGCTGGACGACAGCGACGACGTCCAGAGCGTGTCGGGCAACTTCGACATCCCCAACGAGCTGCTGGAGCGGCTGACCGCCTGATGGGAGCACCGGGACCGTTCAGGCTGGTCGGGCTCGATCCCGGCCTGCGGCATACCGGCTGGGGCATCATCGATGTCTGCGGCAACCGGATGACCCATGTCGCCAACGGCGCCATCCATTCCGACGGCGACCTCAGCCTGGCCGAGCGGCTGGTGCAGCTCCATGACGGTCTCAGCGCCGTGATCGAGCGCTGGAAGCCCGACGAGGCGGCGGTCGAGGAGACTTTCGTCAACAAGAACCCGGCCTCCACCCTGAAGCTGGGCATGGCGCGCGGCGTCGTGCTTCTGGTCCCGGCCAAGGCGGGGCTGCCGGTCGCGGAATATCCGACGAACCTCGTCAAGAAATCGGTGGTCGGCGCCGGGCATGCGGACAAGAACCAGGTGCAGGTGATGGTCGGGATGATCCTTCCGGGCGTCGAGATGAAGTCGGCCGACGCCGCCGACGCGCTGGCCGTGGCGATCTGCCATGCCCACCACGCGGCGACGCGCAACGTGATCGCGGGCGCCCTGGCGTTCCCGGGAGTGCGGGGAGGGCGCGCATGATCGCCAAGCTGTCCGGCCTGCTCGACAGCGTCGGCACCGACCACTGCATCGTCGATTGCGGCGGCGTCGGATACCTCGTCTACTGCTCGGCGCGCACGCTGCGGCGGGTCGGCGACACCGGGACGGCCGTGTCTCTCCGCACCGAGATGCAGGTGCGCGAGGACGCCATAACCCTTTTCGGCTTCATCGACGCGGCGGAGCGCGACTGGTTCCGCCGCCTGACGACCGTCCAGGGCGTGGGATCGCGGGTGGCGCTAGCACTGCTGTCCGTGCTGGAGCCGGACAAGCTGGGGCAGGCGATCGCGGCGCAGGACCGCACCGCGCTGGCCCAGGCCGACGGCGTCGGACCCAAGCTGGCGAACCGCCTGATCAGCGAGCTGAAGGACAAGGTCGCCGACCTGCAGTTCGGCGCCGGCCCGGCGGCAACCGCGTCCGGCGGCGCGCCGGCCGGGGCGGGGGTCACCGGCGACGCGGTCTCGGCGCTGGTCAATCTTGGCTACCGGCGGGCCGAAGCCTTCGCGGCGGTGGCCCACGCCGCCCAGAAGGCCGGCCCCGACGCGAAGGTCGAACAGTTGATCATGATGGGACTGAAGGAGCTTAGCGCGTGATGGCGGCAGCCGAGCAGCAGGATCGCATGGTGCAGCCCGAGCCGATGCAGGGGGAGGCCAAGGGAGATCAGGCGGAAAGCACGATCCGGCCGCTGTCCCTGGCGGAGTTCGTCGGGCAGCGCCAAGTGCGCGAGAACCTGTCGATCTTCATCCAGGCGGCCCGCGGCCGGAGCGAGGCGCTGGACCACGTCCTGTTCTTCGGACCGCCGGGCCTGGGCAAGACCACGCTGGCCCAGATCGTCAGCCGCGAGCTGGGCGTGGGGTTCCGGTCCACCTCCGGCCCGGTGATCGCCCGGGCGGGGGACCTGGCGGCGCTGCTGACCAACCTTCAGCCGCACGACGTGCTGTTCATCGACGAGATCCACCGGCTGTCGCCCGCGGTCGAGGAGATCCTCTATCCGGCAATGGAGGATTTCCAGCTCGACCTGATCATTGGCGAGGGGCCGGCGGCGCGGTCGATCAAGATCGACCTGCCGCCCTTCACGCTGATCGGCGCCACCACCCGGTCGGGCCTGATCACCCGGCCGCTGCGCGAGCGCTTCGGCATTCCCCTGCGGCTTCAGTTCTACGAGCCGGACGAGCTGGAGCTGATCGTCAGCCGGGCCGCCCGCGTGCTGGGCCTGGACCTGACCCCGGACGGCGCCTCGGAGATCGCGCTGAGGTCCCGCGGCACGCCGCGGGTGGCCGGGCGCCTGCTGCGACGGGTGCGGGACTTCGCGGCGGTCGCGGGTGATGGTGCCGTCGATGCCGCCGCCGCCGACGCGGCGCTGAACCGGCTGGAGGTCGACCGGCTGGGCCTGGACGGGATGGACCGGCGCTATCTCGGCTGCATCGCCGGCAACTATGCCGGCGGCCCCGTGGGCGTGGAGACGCTGGCCGCCGCCCTGGGCGAGCAGCGCGACGTGCTGGAGGAGGTGGTCGAACCCTACCTGATCCAGCAGGGAATGCTCCAGCGGACCCCGCGCGGCCGCATGCTGACCGACGGCGGCTTCCGGTACCTGGGCCTCAGCGTACCGCAGATCCCGGCGCGCCAGCTCGACCTACTTGTGCCGGAGGGCGATCCCGATGAATGACCGTCTCGGCGGAGGAATGGACGGCGCGGTCCACCGCCTGCCTGTCCGCGTCTATTACGAGGATACGGACGCCGGCGGCCTCGTGTTCCACGCCAACTACCTGCGCTACGCCGAGCGCGGACGCACCGAGATGCTGCGGGCGCTGGGGAGCCGGCATGCGGAGATCGCGGGCGACACGGGTGTGGCGTTTGCGGTACGCAGGTGCGAGATCGACTTCCGGGCCCCGGCGCGGCTCGACGACCTGCTTGAAGTCGAGACGCGGATCGTCGATATCCGCGGCGCCTCCATGGAGTTCGAGCAGACCGTCTTCATGGCCGGCGGGCCGGAGCGCCGGCTCCTTGTTCGTATTTTGTTAACCGTGTTCTGCATCAATCCGCAGGGCCGGCCCGTCCGGCTGCCGGAGCCGGTGCGGGTCACGCTGGACGCGCTTCGGACCCGCGGCGAGACCGATCAAGGCCCAAACAGCTGAAAGGCGAGACCGACTACCATGGATCCTTCTGTCATCACTTCCGGCGCGGCGGCGGCGTCTCACGACCTCTCCGTCTGGGGGCTGTTCATGGCCGCCGACGTGGTGGTCAAAGCCGTCATGCTCATGCTGTTCGCCGCGTCGGTCTGGTGCTGGGCGATCATCTTCGAGAAGATCGTCAAGCTGCGCCGGCTCAATGCGCAGGCCGCCGATTTCGAGGAGAGCTTCTGGTCCGGCGGATCGCTCGAGAAGCTTTACGAGGACGTGGGCAAGCAGCCCGGCGACCCCATGGCCGCGACCTTCGCCGCCGGCATGCGCGAGTGGCGCCACGCCAGCGAGCGCTCGCTGAACGTGTCGGGCATCAAGGCCGGGCTGCAGCAGCGGGTCGAGCGGGTGATGTCCGTGACGATCGGCCGCGAGATGGCCCGGGCCGAGCGCTACATGTCGTTCCTGGCGACGGTCGGCTCCACGGCGCCCTTCATCGGCCTGTTCGGCACGGTCTGGGGCATCATGAACAGCTTCACCTCGATCGCGGCCTCCAACAACACCAGCCTGGCGGTCGTGGCGCCGGGCATCGCCGAAGCGCTGTTCGCCACGGCGCTCGGCCTGGTCGCCGCCATCCCCGCGGTGGTCGCCTACAACAAATTTTCGACAGATTTGGGGCGTTACGCTGAGCGCCTGGAGGCGTTCTCCAGCGAGTTCAGCTCCATCCTCTCGCGCTATCTGGAAGAACGGGCCTGATCCATGGGAGCCCAGCTCGCCGGGAAATCCGAGGGTCGCGGCCGACGCCGCGCCTACAAGCAGCTCGCGGAGATCAACGTGACGCCGTTCGTCGACGTCATGCTCGTGCTGCTGATCGTCTTCATGGTCTCGGCGCCGCTGATGACCGTCGGCGTGCCGGTCGACCTACCCAAGACGGCGGCGCCGGCGCTGCCGACCGACAGCAAGCCGCTGTTCATCACGGTGGACACCCAGAACCGCATCTATGTCCAGGAGACCGCCGTCGAACTGGACAACCTCGTCCCGCTGCTGCGCGCGATCACCGAGAACAATCCGGAAGCCCGGGTCCTGGTGCGCGGCGACAACAGGATCGCCTACGGCACCATGCTCCAGGTGATGGGCACGATCAGCGCCGGCGGCTTCACCAAGGTCGGACTGGTCGCCGAGCTGCCGCAACCCAAAGCCGCGGCGCGCTAGATCATGCGCAATGGCATCATCTTTTCGGTGGTGGTCCACGTGGCGGTCATCGCGATCGCCGTGATGGGTCTGCCAATGATGCAGAAGCCTATCGAGATCCCGGAGTCCATTCCGATCGACATCGTCGATGTCGGCGAACTGACCAACACCCGCATCGACGATTCGCCTCCGGCGCCGCCGCGGCCGCCCCAGGCGAAGCCCGAGCCGGCGCCCCAGCCGCCCCAGCCGCCCCAGCAGCAGCTTGCCCAGGCGGCCCCGCCGGAACCTGTCCCGGTGCCGCCGCGTCCGCCCGAACCACCCAAGGTCGCGGAACCGCCGCCGGCTCCGCGCGAGCCGGCGCCGCCCCAGCGGCAGCCCGAACCTCCGCCGCCACCCCGGCCGGCCCGCCTCCTCCGGCTCCCGCCCCGCCCCCTCCCAAGGCGCCGGAGCCCGAACCCGCGCCGAAGCCGGAGCCGGCGCCCAAGGTGGAGCCGAAGAAGCCCGAGCCGCCGAAGCCGGAACCTCCGAAACCCGAGCCCCCCAGGCCCGATCCGCCCAAGCAGGAACCGAAGAAACCGGAACCGCCGAAGCCGGAGCCTCCCAAGGAGGTCAAGAAGCCCGAGCCTCCCAAGCAGGAGGCGAAGAAGCCTGAGCCCGCCAAGCCCGAGGCGCCGAAGAAGGCCGAGCCGGAGAAGAAGCAGCCCGATGCCAAGCAGGATTTCGCGAGCGTCCTGAAGAACCTTCAGAACCTCAAGCCGGAGCCGTCGAACGCCCCGGCCCAGCCGCAGCGCCAGCAGCCGGCACCGTCCCCGTCGGCCCAGTCGCAGCAGCCGGCCGCCAGCAACGCGCCGAAGCTCTCGGACCGCCTGACGGCGAGCCAGGAGGACGCGGTGCGGCGGACGGTGGAAGCCTGCTGGAACGTCGATCCCGGTCTCATGGGGATCAACGAGATCACGGTCGAGATCCGCCTGGAGATCGGCCGGGACGGGCAGGTCATGCGGGCGGAGGTCGTGGACAAGGCACGGATGGCGCGCGACCGCGCGTTCCGTACCGTCGCCGAATCGGCGCAACGCGCCGTGATGAACCCGCGATGCCGCACGCTGCCGCTTCCGCCCGACGGTTACGACTTCTGGAAGAACGCCGTCTTCGTCTTCAGCCCGCGCGACATGCTCCGGGGATAGCGGACCTTTGGGTACCTTGATTATGCCACGATCAAGGTGCCCATTCGGTGCATCCGCAGAGTGCTCCAGGGGACGCCCGTTCCCGCAAGAACAACGATCATAGTAAGGCATGATCCGATCATGATTGCATTCCCATACCATCTGGTCCTGCTTGCCCGCCGCCTGATGCTGGCCGTCCTGGTCATCACGCTGGCCGGAGCCGCGGGTGCCCGGGCCGAGTTGCGCCTCGACATCACGCGCGGCAAGGTCGAGCCGATGCCGATCGCGATCTCGACCTTCCATGGCCAAGCCGGTTCCGAAGTCCAGGTCGGCCGAGACATCGCCCAGGTGGTGTCGGCCAACCTGGAGCGGTCCGGCCTGTTCCGGCCGATCGATCCCAGGGCGCTCATCCAGGATCCGGCCTCCCTGCACAGCCAGCCGCGATTCGCCGACCTCAAGGTCATCAATGCCCAGGCGCTGGTCAGCGGCACGGTCCAGGGCCAGCCGGACGGCCGGCTGCGGGTCGAGTTCCGCCTGTGGGACGTGCTCGCCGAACAGCAGATGACCGGCCTGGCCTATTTCACCGTGCCGGAGAACTGGCGCCGGGTCGCCCACATCATCTCCGACGCGATCTACAAGCGCATCACCGGCGAGGAGGGCTATTTCGATACCCGCATCGTCTACATCTCGGAGACGGGGCCGGCCGACAGGCGTATCAAGCGGCTGGCGATCATGGACCAGGACGGCGAGAACCACCGGTTCCTGACCGACGGCAGGACGCTGGTGCTGACCCCGCGCTTCTCCCCCAGTGCGCCAGAAATCACCTACCTGTCCTATTTCAACAACAAGCCGCGGGTCTACCTCTTCAACATCGACACCGGCCGCCAGGAAGTCCTGGGCGATTTCCCCGGCATGACGTTCGCGCCGCGTTTCTCGCCGGACGGCAACAAGGTGATCATGAGCCTGGCCACCTCGGGCAACTCCGACATCTATTCGATGGATCTGAGGACACGCCGGGTCGACCAGCTGACCAGCAGCCCGGCGATCGACACCTCGCCGTCCTACTCGCCCGACGGCCAGCGGATCGTCTTCGAGTCGGACCGCGGGGGCACCCAGCAGCTCTACGTCATGGACGCGAACGGCGGAAATCCGCAGCGGATCACCTTCGGGCAGGGCCGCTATGCGAGCCCGGTATGGTCGCCGCGCGGAGACCTGATCGCCTTCACCAAGATCGCCAACGGGCGGTTCCATATCGGGGTGATTCGGCCCGACGGCACCGGTGAACGGCTGCTGAACGAGGCTTTTCACGTCGAAGGGCCGACCTGGGCCCCGAATGGACGTGTTCTGATGTTTTTCCGCGAACGTCCGAGCGGTGAGGGAAATCGCAGCAGGACTGCGCGTTTGTACAGCGTCGACTTGACCGGCTTCAATGAACGCGAGGTTGTCACACCCCTCGACGCTTCCGATCCCGCTTGGTCGCCCTTGATTCCTTAGCGGTAACCATTTATTTTCGCGCTGCACGATCGACGCTAAGGTTAGACATTCGGGAGATCGGAAACTTTCGGTGGACTGGGTTCGATGGACTGGGCGTAGATTAGCGTCGGCCCGTTCGCTCTTCCGTGTTTAGTATCGTGTGTCGCTGTAGGGGGTTTTTCAGATGCGTTTGAAGGTTCTGAGCCTGTTGGCTGCGGTTGTGCTGGTCGCCGGGTGCGAATCCACTCCGCAAGATGCCGGCTCGGCCGGTGCCGGCGGTGGGGCTACCGCCGGTGCGGCTCCGGTCCGGACTGGTCCGGCTCCGGGCACCCAGGAGGACCTGGTCGTCAATGTCGGCGACCGTGTGTTCTTCGGTTATGACAAGTTCGACCTGACTCCGGAGGCCCGGGCAACCCTGGACCGTCAGGCCGCTTGGCTGAACCAGTATCCGCGCGTCACCGTGACCGTCGAAGGTCACGCCGACGAGCGCGGCACCCGCGAGTACAACATCGCGTTGGGCGAGCGTCGCGCCAACTCGGTGAGGAACTACTTGCTGGCGCGTGGCGTCGATGCCAACCGCATCGTCACCACCAGCTACGGCAAGGAGCGTCCGGCCGTCCTCGGTTCCAACGAGGCCGCCTGGGCGCAGAACCGCCGCGGCGTGACCACCGTCAACTAATCGGACGGCGGGTCGCGACAGCAGCGGATGCAAACCCGCTGATGAATGGGGCGCCACACCAAGCGGTTCCTGAACGGGCCGCCCGGTGTGGCGCCTTATTTTTGCCTTCCGTTTCAGGTATCGCGCAGAAAACCGCCCGGCACGCGGGACGGAGCATCGCCCTCACCGGCAGGCAGTGAAGCAGGCATTATCGACGCAGCGGCAGGGACGGCCGGGTCCGATCTGGTTCGGGGAACAACGATGGCGGTAGAGGCAATGGTTCGAGCGACAGGTAAACGGTTGACTGAAGGGTGCGGCGGAGCGGCGCTGCTCGCCGGCGCCGGGCCGGCCGGTTTCATGCTGACGGGCCTTCTGCTGACGGGGCTGATGCTGTGGTCCGGGCCGGCGGCGGCACAGGCCGACATCAACCTCCAGAACCGGCTGAACCGGCTGGAGAACGAGATCCAGACGCTCAACAGGCAGGTCTATCGCGGCGGCACTCCGCCCGCCGGCTCCTCGGCACCGGGCGGCGCGGGCGTCCCGCCCAGCCTGGCGGCGGATTTCGAGATCCGGCTGTCGCGCCTGGAAAGCGAATTGCAGACCCTGACCGGCAAGTACGAGGAGGCCACGTTCGGCATCACCCAGGCGCGGGAGCGGCTGGACAAGCTGGCGTCCGACCTGGAGTACCGGCTGAGCGAGATCGAGAGCAAGCTGAGCGCCGAGCCGGCCGAGGCGCAGGCGGCAGCGCCGGCGGCTAGGTCGCAGACCCAGGCTGCCGCCGCACCGGCGAAGCCGGCCCCCCAGCAATCCCAGCAGCAGGTGACCGCCGCGGCGCGCCTGCCTTCCGGTTCCGCGCAGGATCAGTACAATTACGCCTTCGGCCTGCTCCGCGCCGCCGACTACGCCAACGCGGAGGCGGCCCTGGGGCAGTTCGTCAAGAACCATCCCGACAGCCCGCTGACCGGCAACGCCCAGTACTGGCTGGCCGAGACCTACTACGTCCGGGGCAAGTACAGCGATGCCGCCGTGGCTTTTGCCGAGGGCTACCAGAAGTACCCGAAGGGCTCCAAGGCGGCCGACAACCTTCTGAAGCTGGGCATGTCGCTGGGGCAGTTGAACCAGAAGAAGGAAGCTTGCGTCACCTTCCAGCAGCTCAACGCGGAGTTCCCCGACGCTCCCGCGACGATCAAGCGTCGGGCCGACCAGGAACGGGGCCGTCTGAACTGCTCGTGAACGCGGGATGACCCATGACGTCTCCGGCGAGTTCCCCGGCCTGATGGACCGCCTGGGGCCGTTCGAGCCTCGGCCCCGAGTCGCGGTCGGGGTTTCCGGAGGACCGGACAGTCTGGCGCTCTGCCTCCTGCTGAAGGCATGGGCGGACCGGTCCGGCGGGTCCCTCCTGGCCCTGACGGTGGATCATGGCCTGCGGCATAATGCCGCAGAAGAGGCCGTCCAGGTCGGTTCCTGGCTCGCGGCCCGCGGCATCGCCCATGACGTGCTCCGGTGGGAAGGGAGCAAGCCGGCCTCCGGCATCCAGGCTGCCGCGCGCGATGCCCGCCAACGGCTCCTCGCGGACCGTTGCCGCTCGGAAGGCATTCTTCACCTGGTCCTGGCGCACCATCTGGAGGACCAGGCCGAAACCACCCTGCTGCGCTTCGCCAAGGGGAGCGGTCCCGACGGCCTCGCCGGGATGTCGCCGCTGCGGGAGACCGGGGCCGTGCGGATCCTGCGCCCGCTGCTCGGAATGCCGCGGGCGCGCCTCAAGGCGGTCCTGGAAGCGGCGGGCCAGCCCTGGGTCGAGGACCCTTCCAACCGGTCCGCCGCCTTTGCGCGGGTGCGGCTTCGCGCCATGGCCGATACCCTCGCGGGGAGGGCTGGACGCCGGCCCATGCCGCGGACACGGCCCGCCGCGCCGGGCGGTCCCGCTCGGCGCTGGAAGTCGCGACCGCGAAGCTGCTCGCACGGGCGGCCGAGGTGTGGCCGGAGGGATGCGTCCTGCTGCGCCCCGAGCTGGTCCGGGCGGCCCCCGACGATCTGGCGCTGCGCGCCCTGGGCCGCTGCCTCGCTTCGGTTGGAGGCGCCCGGTACCAACCCCGCGGCGAGGCGGTCGAACGGTTCCACCGGTCCTTTTCGGACGGTGCTCCGCCGCGCGGGGCGACCTTGGGCGGATGCCGGATCATGCCGCGCCGGGACGGCAGGCTCCTGGTCGCGCGGGAGCCGCGGGCCGCGGTCGAGCGCATCGCCGTCCGCGGCGGAACGACCCTTCGCTGGGACGGACGGTTCCTGGTGACGGTGCCGTTCGGGCCGGGCGGAGTCATCGCTCCCCTCGGCGCCCGTGCCGGAGCGCTGCCGAAGCACCTGGGAAGACTTCCGGCGGTTGTGCGGGAGACCTTGCCCGTCCTGCTGCGCGAGGATGGCGCCGAGGACTTTCCCCGTTTCGATTTCGCGAACCAATTCAACACCGAGGAAGAAACGGGGACGGGCATGGCGATCAGGGCTGTATTCGCCCCTCCGGAACCTGTGAGCGCATCCGCATTCGTAGTTGTTTAAAACCGGGGCTGCATTATCTAATCTGATGGACTTCCCATGTATCGGGATCAAGTGTCGAGGGCTGGCGCCCGGCGTGCATCGAAAGGCGCCGAGGTTGTCCGACGAAAGGCGTGAACCGTGAACAATTTCGGTAAAAACCTGGCTCTCTGGATCATTATCGGGCTGCTTCTGGTGGCCCTGTTCAATCTGTTCCAGAGTTCCTCTACCCGTAGTCCGCAGGCAAGCGTGCCGTTCAGCGACTTCCTGAACGAGGTCGAACGGGGCCAGGTCGCGGATGTGACGATCAAGGGCAACCAGATCAGCGGCCACTTCAGCGACGGCCGCTCGTTCAGCACCTATTCCCCGCCCGATGCCAATGTGGTCGATCGTCTGGCCGATCGGGGCGTCCGGATCAGCGCCATGCCCGACGACAGCAACGTGCCGTCGCTGTTCAGCGTGCTGCTGTCCTGGTTCCCGATGCTGCTTCTGATCGGCGTATGGATCTTCTTCATGCGCCAGATGCAGTCCGGGGGCGGCAAGGCCATGGGTTTCGGCAAGAGCCGGGCGCGCCTGCTGACCGAGAAGGTCGGCCGGGTGACGTTCGACGACGTCGCCGGCATCGACGAGGCCAAGCAGGAGCTGGAGGAGATCGTCGAGTTCCTGAAGGACCCGCAGAAGTTCCAGCGCCTGGGCGGCAAGATCCCCAAGGGCGTTCTGCTGGTCGGTCCTCCGGGTACCGGCAAGACCCTGACGGCGCGTGCCGTCGCGGGTGAGGCCAACGTGCCCTTCTTCACCATCTCCGGTTCTGACTTCGTCGAGATGTTCGTCGGCGTCGGCGCCAGCCGCGTCCGCGACATGTTCGAGCAGGGCAAGAAGAACGCTCCCTGCATCATCTTCATCGACGAGATCGACGCGGTCGGCCGCCATCGCGGCGCCGGCCTGGGCGGCGGCAACGACGAACGCGAGCAGACCCTCAACCAGCTCCTGGTCGAGATGGACGGCTTCGAGGCGAACGAGGGCGTCATCCTGATCGCCGCGACCAACCGCCCCGACGTGCTCGACCCGGCGCTGCTGCGTCCCGGCCGCTTCGACCGTCAGGTCGTCGTGCCGAACCCCGACGTGCTGGGCCGCGAGAAGATCCTGAAGGTCCACATGCGCAAGGTTCCGCTGGCGCCCGACGTGGATGCCCGGATCATCGCCCGCGGCACCCCCGGCTTCTCCGGCGCCGACCTTGCCAACCTGGTCAACGAGGCGGCCCTGCTGGCGGCCCGTGCCGGCAAGCGCGTGGTCGGCATGGCGGAGTTCGAGAACGCCAAGGACAAGGTCATGATGGGCGCCGAGCGCCGCTCGATGGTCATGACCGAGGACGAGAAGAAGCTGACCGCCTACCACGAAGGCGGCCATGCCATCGTCGCGATCCACATGAAGGACAGCGATCCGGTCCACAAGGCCACCATCATCCCCCGCGGCCGCGCGCTCGGCATGGTGATGCGCCTGCCGGAAGGCGACCGGATCTCCCTGAGCCGCGCCAAGCTCGAGGCGGACCTCGCGGTAGCCATGGGCGGCCGCGTCGCCGAGGAGTTGATCTTCGGCATCGACCGCGTGACCACGGGCGCCTCGTCCGACATCAAGATGGCGACCGACATCTCCCGCCGGATGGTCACCGAGTGGGGCATGAGCGAGAAGCTGGGGCCGTTGCTGTATGGCGAGCCGAGCCAGGAGGTCTTCCTGGGCCACTCGGTCACCCAGCACAAGAACATGTCCGACGCGACCGCGGCCGAGGTCGATGCGGAGGTTCGCCGGATCGTCGACACCGCCTACTCGACGGCGCGGCGCATCCTCACCGACAACCTCGACCAGCTCCACACGCTGGGCAAGGGCCTGCTCGAGTACGAGACCCTGTCGGGCGAGGAGATCAATGCCCTGTTGCGGGGCGAGCCGATCGTCCGCACCGACAAGCAGGACACGCCGCCGCCTCCGAAGCAGCCCACTCCGGGACGCCGGGCGTCGGTCCCGACCAGCGGCAGCAAGGACGCCGGCGGACTTGAGCCGGAACCCCAGCCGGGCACGTAAGGCCGGGGACGCAAAGGGCGATATTTGGTGGACATGATGGCTCCCATGGGAATGGAGCCGGCAACGAGCCCCGGGTCACTCCGGGGCTTTTGCTTGTCGGCGGAACGGTCTGGCGCTTCCGTGTACCTGCGGCCGCTGGGCATCCTCGGGCACGAGGCGGCGGGCAGGGCGGTGGAAGCCGGCACGGCGCTCCCCCTGGCGGGAGGGCCGCTGGCCTTCGGCACGGTCGAGGTGATCGCCAGGGCGGACGGGGCAGGGACTGGCGGCATCGAGCGCGCGATCGGCCCTATCGGCGAACTGGCCGGCCTGGCTCCCGCCGCGGACCTGCTGGATGCCCTGTCCCGGCCCCGCGCCCCGTTCGCCGGGCTGGTGTTCGACCGGCCCGCCGTCATGGGCATCGTCAACGTCACTCCCGACAGTTTCAGCGATGGCGGCGACTTCCTGGACCATGACCGCGCCGTCGCGCAGGGAACGGCGCTTCTGGAAGCCGGGGCCGACATCCTGGACGTGGGCGGCGAGTCGACGAGGCCGGGGGCCGACCCGGTTCCCGTGGAAGAGGAGGTCCGGCGGGTCGTGCCGGTCATCCGGCACTTCGCGGAGCGGGGGGCAATCGTGTCGATCGACACCCGCCACGCCTCCGTCATGGCGGCGGCGCTGGAGGCGGGAGCCGCGATCATCAACGACGTCACGGCCCTGACCGGCGATCCCGGCAGCCTCGACGTCGCGGCCGGGGCGGGAGCGCCCGTCGTCCTGATGCATATGCGCGGCGAGCCCCGGACCATGCAGCAGGCGCCGGAGTATGCGGACGCGCCGACGGACGTTTACGCCTATCTCGCCGAGCGGGTCGCCGCCTGCCTCGAAGCCGGGATGTCCGCCGGCAATCTCTGCGTCGATCCGGGCATCGGCTTCGGCAAGACCGTCGAGCACAATCTGCAGATCCTGCGCCACACCGCGCTGTTCCACGGCCTGGGCGTGCCGCTGCTGATCGGTCTGTCCCGCAAGCGCTTCATCGCGTCGCTCAGCCGGGGCGAGGCACCGAAGGAGCGGCTGGCCGGCTCGCTGGCCGGGGCGCTGGCCGGCTTCGACCAGGGGGCGCAGATCCTCCGCGTCCACGACGTCGCGGAGACCTGCCAGGCCCGTGCGCTCTGGGCGGGTCTGCACCTTCGGCGGATTTGAAGCCCAAGGCTTGGCTATCGCCAGGTTTTTCGGTTAAGAACGGCATGACTGTTCGAGAGGAATGATGACCCGTAAACTGTTCGGCACCGATGGCATCCGCGGTACGGCCAACATAGAGCCGATGACCGCCGAAACCGCCCTCAAGGTCGCCATGGCGACGGCGGTCCAGTTCCATCGCGGCGATCACCGGCATCTGGCGGTGATCGGCAAGGACACCCGCCTGTCCGGTTACATGCTGGAGCCGGCGCTGACCGCGGGGCTGATCGCCATGGGCATGGACGTCGTGCTGGTCGGGCCGATGCCCACGCCGGCGGTCGCGATGCTGACCCGGAGCCTGCGCGCCGATCTCGGCATCATGATCTCGGCATCCCACAATCCGTTCCAGGACAACGGCATCAAGCTGTTCGGCCCCGACGGCTACAAGCTTTCCGACGAGGTCGAGGCGGAGATCGAGAGCCGCCTGGCCGATCCCCTGGGCTCGTCGCTGGTCAAGCCGGCGGCGCTGGGCCGGGCGAGCCGCCTGGAGGACGCCAGCGGCCGATACATCGAGTTCGTCAAGAACACCTTCCCGCGCGGGCTTCGGCTGGACGGGCTCAAGATCGTGGTCGATTGCGCCAACGGCGCGGCCTACAAGGTCGCGCCCAAGGTCCTGTGGGAGCTCGGGGCGGAGGTCGTCTCGGTCGGCGTCAAGCCGGACGGCATCAACATCAACCGCCAGTGCGGGGCCATCGAGCCCCAGATGCTCCAGAGCGAGGTGGTCGCCAACGGCGCGGACCTCGGCATCGCGCTGGACGGCGACGCGGATCGGCTGATCCTGGTGGACGAGAAGGGCCGTCAGATCGACGGCGACCAGGTGATGGGTCTGGTCGGGCGGTCGTGGTGCGAGTCCGGCAAGCTGAAGGGCAACGGCGTGGTCGCCACCGTGATGTCCAACCTGGGCCTGGAGCGATCCCTGAAGGGGCTCGGGCTCGACCTCGTGCGGACACCGGTCGGCGACCGCTACGTCGTCGAGCACATGCGCGAGCACGGCTTCAATGTCGGCGGCGAACAGTCGGGCCACATCGTGCTGAGCGACTACGGCACCACCGGCGACGGGCTGATCGCCGCGCTCCAGGTCCTGGCCGTGATCCAGGAAAGCGGCCGGCGCGTCAGCGACGTCTGCCGGGTGTTCGAGCCGGTGCCCCAGCTTCTGAAGAACGTCCGGTTCGAGGGCGGCGCGGCACCGCTGGAAGACGGGCAGGTCAAGGCGGCGATCCGGGACGGGGAGGCGCGGCTGAGCGGCTCCGGCCGGCTGCTGATCCGCAAGTCCGGGACCGAGCCGGTTATTCGCGTAATGGCCGAAGGCGACGATGAAGCCTTGGTTAATGCCGTCGTGGGGGATATCGTTCAGCGGATCCAGGAAGCGGCGGTGCGGCAACAGGAAGCGGCTGAATGAGGGGAAGGGTCTTGATCGTCGCCGGCTCCGACAGCGGAGGCGGCGCCGGTATCCAGGGCGACATCAAGACGGTGACGGCGCTGACCGGCTATGCCGCGACCGCCATCACCGCGCTGACGGCGCAGAACACCCTGGGCGTGTTCGGCATCCATCCGGTGCCGGTGGAGTTCATCGCCCAGCAGATGCGGCTGGTCCTGGAGGATATCGGGGCCGACGCGATCAAGACCGGCATGCTCCATAGCGGGGAGGTGATCGACACGGTCGCCGACGTGCTGGACGAGCTCGGCGGCGACATCCCGCTGGTGGTCGATCCGGTGATGGTCGCCAAGGGCGGGGCCATGCTGCTCGATCCGGACGCCAGCCACGCGCTTCAACGCCGGTTGCTGCCCCGTGCCGACGTGATCACGCCCAACATCCCGGAAGCCCAGGTGCTGAGCGGCCTGGAGATCCTGGACCTGGACGACATGCGCCACGCGGCCAACCTGATGCTCAGCTACGGTCCCAAGGCCGTGCTCCTGAAGGGCGGCCACATGGAGGGCGAGACGGTCACCGACCTGCTGGTGACCAACGACGGTGAGGAGGTCTTCACCTCGCGCCGGATCGACACCCGCCATACCCACGGCACCGGCTGCACGCTGGCATCCGCGATCGCGACCGGCCTCGCCCAGCGGCTGACCCTGCCGGAGGCGGTGACCCGCGCCCGGAACTATGTGGACCAGGCGATCCGTCAGGCCCCGGGGTATGGCGGCGGCCACGGCCCGCTGAACCATGCCTGGACGGTCGCGGACGGGTTCTGACAAGGCCCGATCACACCATCGAAACCGTCGCCCCGACCGGGCTGCACAGCAGGTCGGCGATCACCTCCAGCCCGTGGCGCACGTCCTCGCGGCGGGCCGGCATCGACAAGCCGACGCGAACCGCGTGGGGGGCGGCGCCCCGGCCGACCATGAAAACGTCGGCGCCGGTCACGATGATGCCCCGGCTGCGGGTTTCGGCCACGAAATCCTCCCGCCGCCAGGGTTCGGGAAGCTTCAGCCAGAGATGCTGCCCGACCGAGGGTACCGCGACGGCGGGGCCGTCGCGCAGGATCTCCGCCGCCATGGCGTGGCGCGCGCGGCATTCCCGGCACTGGGTCTCGGCGAAACGGTCGGCGCTGCCGTCCTCGATCCAGCGGGTCGCCAGTTCGCCCATCAGCGGCGGCACCGCGTAGTTCAGCGCCCGCATCGTGGCTTCCAGGCGCGGCATCAGCCGGGCCGGCGCCACCAGGTAGCCGATCCGGAGGCCCGGCGCGATGCTCTTGGACAGGCTGCTGATGTGCAGCGTGATATCGGGCGCCAGCACCTGGAACGGCGGAGGCCCGTCGGGCACCAGGAAGCCGAAGACGTCGTCCTCCACGATGGTGACGCCGTACCGGCGCGCGATCTCGATGATCCGCAGGCGCCGCTCCCGCGGCATGATCGCCGTCGTCGGATTGTGCAGGGTCGGCACGGTGTAGAGCGCTTTCGGCGCCGACTGCCGGCAGGCCGATTCGAACGCGTCGGGCAGCAGCCCGTCGTCGTCCATGGCAAGCCCCTCCAGCCGCAGCCCCAGGGTGGCGGTCAGCGCCTTCATCCCGAAATAGGTCAGCCGCTCGGTCAGGATCAGGTCGCCCGGCCGGGTGACCGTCGTGAAGGCGATGGCCATGCCGTTCTGCGCGCCGCTGGTGACCAGCACGTTCTCCGGCCCGACCGAAATCTGGTGCCGGGCCAGCCACCGCGATCCCGCCTCCCGGTGGGCGGGCAGCCCGCCATGGGGCGGGTATTCGAGCATGTCGGCGAAGCCGGCCGGATCGGTCATGCCGGCGAACAGGACCGCCAAGCCTTCCGCCACGCCGGCGGCGCTGGGCGTGCAAAGCGACATGTCGACCACCGCCGGCGTGTCGCCGGGCGGGGGCGGCAGTTGCGGCCACTCGTCCCCGGCGCTCCGTACCGTCCCCGCCTTCACGTAGGTGCCCCGGCCGACCTCACCCCCGACCAAGCCGCGCCTCTCCGCTTCGGCATAGGCGCGCGTGACCGTGCCGACCGTGACTTTCAAGTGGTAGGCCAAGTCGCGGTGAGTCGGAAGGCGGGTGCCGACGGAAAGCCGGCCCGCGGCGATGTCCGCCGCCAGCGCGTCGGCGATGGCCCGGTAACGCGGACCGGGATATCTGCCGAGATCGGGAAGCCAAGTTGTCATGGTGACAATGTAATCATTGACCCCTATTCCAAGCAAGCAATAATCGCATTGTCTCGAATTCAGCGAGGCAGAACGCTACAGGAATGGGGGATTGTATGCATACAATTGACGCCGCCACACCTCCCCGGAAGGGGACGCCGGCAATGACCGCAACGTCTCTCCGCATCGTCGGCGGCATCGCCGTCCGCCAGATCCTGGCCGTCCTGTCCGCCCTCTTCGAGATCCTCATGACGTGGCGCGAGAACGCTGTCCAGAGACGGCAGCTGCTTGCGCTCAGCGACGACATGCTGAAGGATATCGGTGTCAGCCGGTCTGAGGCGAATCATGAGGGGAGCAAGCCGTTTTGGCGGACCTGAAGCCGTTCACCGACAGGAGCGGTGCCGAGATCCGGTTCCGGTGCGAACCGGATCTCACTCCGGCCGAGTTCATCGACGTCCTGCGCCGATCCGGCCTTGCCGAGCGCCGCCCGGTCGATCAGCCCGAGCGGATTTCCGGGATGCTGGCCCAGGCGGACCTGATCGTCACCGCGCGGGACGGAGACAATCTGGTCGGCGTCGCCCGGTCGGTCACCGACTTCAGCTATTGCTGCTACCTGTCCGACCTGGCGGTCGACCGGCAGTGGCAGGGGCGGGGCATCGGCCGGGCATTGATGACCCGGACGCGGACCGCCGCGGGTGGAGATGCCGTGCGCTGCATCCTGCTGTCGGCCCCCGCAGCGATCGAATTCTACGAAAAGGTGGGGCTGGAACGGCATCCGAACTGTTTCGACTTCACCAACCTGCCCGATTGAGACCCGAACGAGAGACGCCATGAGCCAACGGATTTATCAGGTCGATGCCTTCACCGACACGGTCTTCGCCGGCAATCCGGCGGCGGTGATGCCGCTGGACATCTGGCTGCCGGACGCGACGCTGCAGGACCTCGCGGCGGAGAACAACCTGGCCGAAACCGCCTTCTTCGTCCCGGAAGGGCAGGAGGGCTACCGGCTGCGCTGGTTCACGCCAACCACGGAGGTCGATCTGTGCGGCCATGCGACCCTGGCTTCCGCCTATGTCATCATGTCGATCCTGCGCCCCGGCACCGAGCGGGTCGATTTCGCCACCCAGGACGCGGGAAACCTGACGGTAACCCGGCGCGGCGACCTCTATACCCTCGACTTCCCGGTCCGCCCGCCCGAGCGGCCGGCGGAGGACCAGGAGGCCATCCTCGCCGATCTCGCCGCGGCGCTCGGCGGCCCGGCTCCGTCCGACCTGCTGACCGCCCGCGACTACATGGTCGTCTATGACGACGCGGCGTCCATCGCGTCCCTGAGGCCCGACATGGGGGTGCTTTCCCGGCTCGACCGCGGCGTGCTGGTGACGGCGCCGGGCGGGGACGTCGATTTCGTGTCCCGCTACTTCGCTCCCCACCATGGCATCCCGGAGGACCCGGTCACCGGCTCGACCCATTGCACGCTGGTGCCCTACTGGTCGGAACGGCTGGGCAAGACCGAATTGTCCGCACGCCAGCTCTCCGCGCGCGGGGGCCAATTGTGGTGCGAGCTGCGCGGCGACCGGGTGATGATCTCCGGCAAGGCCATGCTGTACATGGAAGGCACCGTATACCTGTGACCGGCGTCTTTATCACCGAAGCGGCCGGGGAAGACGACATCACCGCCGTCCGCGGCCTGCTGATGGACTATGGCAGGGCGATGGACTTCGCGATCTGCTTCAAGGGCTACGAGCGCGAGGTCGCCGCACTTCCCGGCCTGTGGCTGCTGGCCCGGCAGGACGGTGAAGCCGTTGGGGTGGTCGGCCTCGCGCCGTCTGCCGGCGGCTGCGAGATGCGGCGGCTCTATGTCCGCGACGACAGGCGCGGAGACGGGCTGGGGCGCCGCCTGTGCGAGGCGGCGCTGGATGAAGCGCGCCGGCGCGGCTATACCGGTATGCATCTGGAAACGTTGCCGTCCATGGCCGCCGCCCAGGCGCTCTACCGGTCGCTGGGCTTCGAGCCCGTTCCGGCCGGGCCTGCCGGTGCATCGGACGGCATCATCCATCTGACGAAGAGGCTGTGACCACGGCCCGCCACTGGGGCCCGCCATTGGGGCCCGCCACGGGGGAGAGACCAAGCGCATGAAGTCGATGTTTTTCGAGGATTTTCGCGTGGGCGACCGGTTCGGGACGGCGGGGATCACCCTGACCGAGGCCCAGATCATCGATTTCGCGCTGATGTACGACCCGCAGCCGTTCCATGTGGATGCGGTCGCCGCCGCCAATGGTCCCTATGGCGGCCTGATCGCCAGCGGGTTCCAGACCCTGGCGCTGACCTTCCGGCTGCTGCGCGACACCGGCATCATCCATGACAGCAGCATGGGCGGCAGCGGCGGCGACCAGCTCCGCTGGCTTCGTCCGGTCCGCCCCGGCGACACGCTTAAGGTAGTTGTCGAAGTAACCGAAGTCCAGCCATCCCGGAGTCGGGATGACCGGGGAAAGGTCAGGCTTCAGTACAATACTTATAATCAACGGGACGAACAAGTACTTAGCATTCTATTGGATCATATCGTTGCGCGGAGAACTCCCGAAACGATCTCCGTGTAACATCTATTCTTTTTCTGGTCCCATGGTGTATAAATGACTTCCTCTGTAGTGGGGGTGGCGCTTACATGCCCGACCGCACGTCCGTCGAAGTCAGTGCCGAATACGAGATGCACATGCTCCAGGACGGGGCGTGGCAGCCTGCGGTCGAGTCTCCGTCCGCCGCGACGCTGCTGAAGGCGGCGGAGAAGGTGCTGGCGCTGCGCGGACTGGATGGGGTCCGGGTGGTGCGCGCCACCCGCTTCGCCGGGTTCGACCATTCCGACCGCACGATCCTGCTGAAATGGGTGGCGCCCGGCCGGACCGACCCCGATCCCGTCGGCATGCCGACGTTGGGCGGTCGCACGCCCTGCCGCACCCGGCAGGACTTCCATCGGGAGCAGACCCGCGACGATATCCGCGTCCTGCTCGCCCGCTTCCTGGAACCGCGCCGGCTGACCCCGCTGGAGCTGATCCATTCCGTCAGGAACACCACCGAGCTGGCTTCCGGCAAGGGCATGGTGGAGGGGGCGATCCAGCGCGCGGCAATGGCCCAGGTCCAGGGTGCGAAGGACGCGTCCAAGGCCGGCAAGGCGCGCTACATCGAACTGATCGACGCGGTCCACAAGGCGATCGAGGCGTTGCACGCCGACGACCGCAAGCACTCGATCCCCCAGATCGAGGCGGGCAAGTTCCTCGCGGTGGTCTGGGAGATCGAGAGCCGCTATCCCGACGGCGAGGACTTCTCCTACCATTGCCTGCGCGCCCTGACCCGTTACCTGACTGGGGCGGGGAGCTGGGGGGAGAAGCTGTCGCGCTTGGCCCAGCTGGTCCAGCCCGGCCTGGAGGTCCGGCACTACAAGCTGATCGACATGCTGGCGGCTGAGATCCTCGATGCGCCGCCCAGCCTGCGCGAACTGCGCGGCGGGCGGCTGCGGCCGGACCAGACGGTGATCCTGCTGGCCGAACTGGATGCCGGCACCTTCGCCTATCCGGACGGCGGACCGCTGATCGGGCTCGCCCGGCTCAATACCCTGATGATGGCGAACCTGCTGCCCCGCTGCCGCTCGGTGCTGCGCCGGCGGCTTCTGGTCGAGTTGTCCGGACGGTCGGCCCTGCGGCCCGAGGAAGGCCTGTTCCAGGAGATCGAGGCGGTCAGCGCGCTCGGCCGCTGGCTGTCCGAGGTCAACGCCCGGTTCGGCGCCGACGAGGAGATCCGGGCGACCCTTGAGCAGCGGATCGGCTCCGTCCTTACGGAGGCGCGGGTCGCCACGGAGCTGGAGGGGCTGCGCACCCAGTCCGAGCGGATCGACCGGCTCAGCCGCCTGATCCGGATGGTTCCCGGCGAACCGGACAAGGCGAGGCTGCGGCGGCATCTCACCGGCCTGATCGCTGCCGAGCCGCTGCTCCGCGAGGCGACCGGCGGTCGCAGGACCGCGATCGCGACGGTGGAGGTCCTGGTCGAACTCCAGTCCTCGATCCGTCTGGCCGGCCTGGCGGACGACGTGACGGCGCCGATCCTGCGCGACCTGGACGGCGCCGCGTTCGACGCCCTCCGCAACGGCGTGATGGGATTGAAGAAGCCGCTGGCGGAGCGGATCGCCGTGCTCCTGAAGGTCTGCGGGCAGGTCAGCTTTCCCGAGGGGCGCGCCCGCACCTTCGTCGCCGAAACGCTGGATCGCGCCATAAAGAGCCCCGACTTCCAGATGACCTGGGCCAAGCGCTTCGGCAGCGAAGCGGAACGGAAGCAGGGCATGGCCAGGCTCCAGTCGGCGCTCTGGTCGGTCGGGTTCCCCGGCGCCGCGGCCTGAGCCGCCGCGATCCGGAAGGGATGCTTCCTTGCTAATTATCTTGTGCCGTCATGCCGCGGACGCGGAACGGAATTGCGCCGTTGATTTGGCAAAGGTCGGTAACTAGTATCCGCGCCGGGCCACAACCCCCCAACGGGTTGCAACTATTCTGCAAGGAATAGCCTCCATGAAGCCGACTGCGCGGCCAAAGAATACCCATTTTTCCTCCGGTCCCTGTGCGAAGCGTCCGGGCTGGACGCTGGAGGCGCTCTCCGACGCGCTGCTCGGCCGGTCCCACCGCTCCAAGCCCGGCAAGGCCAAGCTCGCGGAGGTGATCGAGCTCAGCCGGTCGATCCTCGGCATTCCCGCCGACTATCGCATCGGCATCGTCCCGGCCTCCGACACCGGCGCCGTCGAGATGGCGATGTGGTCGCTGCTGGGCGCCCGTCCGGTGGACATGCTGGCGTGGGAAAGCTTCGGCAAGGACTGGGTGACCGACGTGGTCAAACAGCTGAAGCTTGCCGATACCCGGACGCTCCAGGCCGATTACGGGTCGCTGCCCGACCTGTCCCAGGTCGATTTCAGCCATGACGTGGTGTTCACCTGGAACGGTACCACGTCAGGCGTGCGCGTCCCCGGCGGCGACTGGATCCCGGCCGACCGCGAGGGTTTGGCGATCTGCGACGCGACCTCGGCCTCCTTCGCGATGGACCTGCCCTGGGACAAGCTGGACGTGGTCACCTGGTCCTGGCAGAAGGTGCTGGGCGGCGAGGCGCAGCACGGCATGCTGGTGCTGAGCCCGCGCGCCGTGGCCCGGCTGGAGAGCTACAAGCCGTCCTGGCCGATGCCCAAGATCTTCCGCATGACCAAGGACGGCAAGCTCAACGAAGGCATCTTCAAGGGCGAGACGATCAACACGCCGTCCATGCTGGCGGTGGAGGACGCGATCGACGGCCTGAAATGGGCCCGGTCGGTCGGCGGCCTTCCCGGATTGATCGAACGTTCCGAAGGCAACCTGCGGGCGCTGGCCGACTGGGTCGCCCGGACGCCCTGGATCGATTTCCTGGCGGTCGATCCGTCGATCCGCTCCTGCACCTCGATCTGCCTGAAGATCGTCGATCCGGAGATCACCGCCCTGGATGCCGCCGCCCAGGCGGACGTCGCCAAGAAGGTGGCGGCCCTGCTGGAGAAGGAGGGCGTCGCCCTGGATGCCGCCTCATACCGCGACGCGCCTCCCGGCCTGCGGATCTGGGGCGGCGCCACGATCGACCGGAGCGACATCGAAGCCCTGATCCCCTGGATCGAGTGGGCTTACGAGACCGTGAAGTCGGAAACCGTCAAGGCCGGCTGACCCGGAAGGAAGATACCAGAATGCCCAAGGTCCTTATTTCGGACAGCCTGAGCCCGCGCGCGGTCGATATCTTCCGCGAGCGCGGCGTCGAGGTAGACGTCAAGACCGGCCTGAAGCCCGACGAGCTGAAGGAGATCATCGGCGGCTACGACGGCCTCGCGATCCGCTCCGCCACCAAGGTGACCAAGGACATCCTGTCCGCCGCGGCCAGCCTGAAGGTGGTCGGCCGAGCGGGCATCGGGGTGGACAACGTGGACATCCCGGCCGCGACGGCGCGCGGCGTCGTCGTGATGAACACGCCGTTCGGCAACTCGATCACCACGGCCGAGCACGCCGTCGCCATGATGTTCGCGCTCGCCCGTGAAATACCGGCGGCCAATACCTCGACCCACGCCGGCAAGTGGGAGAAGAACCGCTTCATGGGCGTCGAGCTGACGGCCAAGGTGCTGGGCGTGGTCGGCTGCGGCAACATCGGTTCGATCGTCGCCGACCGGGCGCTGGGGCTGAAGATGCGCGTCGTCGCCTACGACCCGTTCCTCAGCCACGAGCGGGCGGTCGACCTGGGCGTGGAGAAGGTCGAGCTGGACGATCTGCTGGCCCGGGCCGACTTCATCACCCTGCACACGCCACTGACCGACGGCACCCGCAACCTGCTCAACGCCGAGTCGCTGGCCAAGTGCCGGAAGGGCGTCCGGATCATCAACTGCGCGCGCGGCGGCCTGATCGTCGAGGAGGACCTGAAGGCGGCGATCGAGAGCGGCCACGTGGCGGGCGCCGCCCTCGACGTGTTCGCGGCGGAGCCGGCGAAGGAGAACCCGCTGTTCGGCATGGAGCGGGTGATCTGCACGCCGCACCTTGGCGCCAGCACCACCGAGGCGCAGGAGAACGTGGCGCTCCAGGTGGCGGAGCAGATGGCGGACTATCTCGTCTCCGGCGCCGTGGTCAACGCGCTGAACATGCCGTCCGTCTCGGCGGAGGACGCGCCCAAGCTGCGGCCCTACATGCAGCTCGCCGAACAGCTCGGCAGCTTCGCCGGGCAGATCACCGAGAGCGGCCTGAAGGGCGTCACGGTCGAGTACGAGGGGCACGTCGCCGAGCTGAACACCCGGCCGCTGACCGCCCTCGTCCTGATGGGCCTGCTGAAGCCGCTGCTGGACAGCGTCAACATGGTCAACGCCCCGGTGATCGCGCGCGAACGCGACATCGAGATCGCGGAGACCAAACGCGAGCGGGCCAGCGACTACCAGACCCTGATGCGCGTGATCGTCCATACCGAGCAGCGCAGCCGGTCCCTGACCGGCACCCTGTTCGGCGGCGAGAAGCCCCGGATCGTCGGAATCGAGGAAGTGCCGATCGAGGCCGAGGTGTCCAGCCACATGCTGTTCATCCGCAACGAGGACAAGCCCGGCTTCATCGGCCATCTCGGTACGACGCTGGGGAGCGCCGGAGTGAACGTCGCGACCTTCCACTTGGGCCGGACGGCACCCGGGGAGAACGCGATCGCCCTGGTGTCGGTCGACCAGCAGATCAGCGACGAGCTTCTGCACAGGATCGGCACCCTGCCGAGCGTGGTCAGGGCCAAGGCGCTGAGCTTCTGAGGTCGGTACATGCAATCGTAGGTCGGCCTTCGCCGTCAGGCGAACGCCGACACCATGCGCCGACGCTCCCTCCGTGATGTCGGCGTCGGCCCTGCGGGCCAAGGCCGACCTACGAAATTCCGGCGTACTGGACCATCAGAACATCACGAGCTGGCGCACTGCGGCGCCGTCCGCCAGCTTGTCGAACGCCTCGTTGATCTCGTCCAGCCCGATGCGCTCGCTCATCAGGGCGTCCACCGGCAGCTTGCCCTTCTTGAACATCCGGATGTAGCGGGGAATGTCGCGCTTGGGCACGCCGCCGCCCAGGTAGCTGCCCTTCAGCGTCCGCTCCTCCGCGACCAGGGAGACCGCCGGGATCGACATCATCTTGGCGGGGTTGGCGAGGCCGGAGGACACCGTGGTGCCGCCGCGGCGGGTGATCCGGTAAGCCATCTCCAGAGCCGGGGCGGAACCCGCCATCTCGAACGCGTAGTCCACCCCGCCGCCGGTCGCCTGTTTGATCCGGGCCTCCACGTCGGGCGTCCCGGCGTTGAAGACGTCGGTCGCACCCAATGGCCGGGCAAGGTCCAGCTTGCGGTCGATCATGTCGATGGCGATGATCCGGTCGGCGCCGGCCATGATGCAGCCCAGCATGGCGTTCAGCCCGACGCCGCCCAGCCCGATCACCGCGACGCTGGCGCCGGCAAAGACCTTGGCCGTATTGACCACCGCGCCGACGCCGGTCAGCACGGCGCAGCCGAACAGCGCCGCCTCGTCGAACGGGATGGTGTCGTCGATCTTCACGGCGGACCGGGCGGAGACCACGGCGAACTCGGCGAAGGCCGAAACTCCGACATGGTGGTGGACCGGCTGGCCCTGCGGACCGGTGATCCGCATGCCGCCGCCCAGCAGCGTGCCGGCGCCGTTGGCCGCGGCGCCCGGCTCGCACAGGGCGGGCCGCCCCTCGGAGCAGGGACCGCACAGCCCGCAGCTGGGCACGAAGACCAGGGCGACATGGTCGCCCGGCTGGAACTCCGTCACCCCGTCGCCGATCTCCTCGACGATGCCGGCCGCCTCGTGCCCCAGCGCCATGGGCATCGGCCGGGGCCGGTCGCCGTTGATGACGGAAAGGTCGGAATGGCACAGGCCGGCGGCCTTGATCCGGACCAGCATCTCGCCGCGGCCGGGAGGCGCCAGCTCGATCTCCTCGATGTGCAGCGGCTTGCTGTCCGCATAGGGCCTGGGAAGCCCGATCTCGTGCAGTACGGCGGCTTTCGCCTTCATCGCTTCCCCCTCGGGTATTGGTCTCCCTCCGTCATGAATAGCGCATTCCGCCGGCCGCACGGGCTGATAATTCAGGGCATCCGGCGAAGCACCGTGTCCAGGGTGGCGCTGCCGTCCCTGGCCTGCCAGGACCCCGCCAGGGCGCCGTCGGGGCGCAGCCGGAAGCGGAGCTGGTTGAGCGCCGGTTCGTCGAACACCAGTTCGCCGCCGGCGAAGGACCCCTCCCTGCGCGACGATTCCGCCCGCTCCTGAGCCATCAGGCCGGAGCCCAGCAGGTAGCTGGCGACGACGCGGTCGCCTTCGACCTGCTCGATGTTCAGCATCACTTCGCGGCCGTTCCGGTAGAACCCGTACCAGGAACCCGTCAGGTCGGTCGCGACCGCCGGCTTCACCGAGGCCAGCGTCGACCCGAACCTGGGGGTGCCTCCGGTACTGCCCAGGTCGGCGCTCGGGCGGCGTCCCCAGGAGGTCTCGCAGGTGGTCTCGTCCGCGGGCGTGCGGATCTCTCCCGCGACGAAGCGGCCGATGCAGCCGGCGAACCGGCGGGCGAACAGCCCGCTCGCGGCGGCGGAATGGCCGATCAGGTCGGCCGGCTGGTCGATGATCAGGTCGCGCACGGGGCGTTCGCCGCGGATCACCCGCGTCATGTCCCCGCGACCGCCGGGGTCGTAGCCGTCACCGTGGAAGAAGACCATCATCAGCGGCGTCGTCCCGACCTGGCGCAGCAGGCGGTAAAGCTCCGTCGCGTTGGCCCGCCAGGTGCCGAACGAATCGGTGAAGCTGCCGTAGGCGGCGGGGGCGGTGGCGACCACCGCGTCGGCGACGCCGTCCTCGGCGACCGCCGCCAGGGCGGCGAAGGCCCCGAAGCTCTGGCCGGCCAGCCCGATTCGCGCATAGCCCTGGGCGCGCAGGTCGCGGGCGGCCTTGGCCAGCCGGGCTCCCGTTCCGTTCAGGCTGTCGGCCTGACGCAGCCGGTTGAGCCTGAAGGTGTCCCAGCCCTGTTCGGCCAGGGCGCGGATATAGGGCGGCGTCGGTGCGCGTGAATCCTCCTCGTGAAGCGACAGGCCATGAGCCCACACGATGGCACCCGCGGCCCGCCCGGGTCCCAGCGGAGCCTGCTCCGGAACGGCCGGTTCCACCCACATGGCCGGCTTCGCCGCCGGTGCAGCGGCAGCCGCATGCGCGGGCGCCGCCAGCACGGCCGCCAACCCGATCGCCAGCCCCGCCAAAACGCCCGTCGAAGCCCGCCCCAGCCGGTCCCGAACCCAATCCATCGCCGCAACCCGATTCCCATGGTTAATGCTCGGACCCAGGGTCGGGCAGGCGTGGTGAAAAAACGGTTAGTGCCGCAATCGATCGGCGGCCCGAAGCGTCGGCCGGCATCCCGCCGGTTTGTGTTGTCCCGCGACCGGCCGGGGCGCTAGGGTCGCTGCCTCAGTTCCAGCCTCTCACCCGCCCCGTCTTCGGAGGCACCATGTCCGAGCCTGCCGCGACAGAAGAAGCTGCCCGGTCCCGCATGGCCGAGGGACGCCCGTCGGAGGCCGCCGGGATCTACCGCCGCGCCATCGCCGACCGGCCGGACGACTTCACGCTGTACAACAACATGGCTGCGGCGCTCCGGCGGGCGGGCGACCGGTCAGCGGCGCTGGCGGCGCTGGGACGGGCCGACCGGCTGCTGCCGGGCCACCCGGCCGTGGCGCTCAATCGCGCGGCGCTCCTCGCTGACCTGCGGCGTCCGGCGGAAGCCCGCGACGTGATCGCCCCCGTGGTCGCCTCCCGCCCCGGCGATGCCCACGCGGCGCTTGTGCTGGCTGGCGCTTTGGGGGATCTGGGCGACTTTCCCGCCGCCATGGCTACGTACCGGCGCGCGCTCGACCATTCCCCCGACCATGCCGGCCTGCGCCTGAACCTGGGCAACCTGCTGAAGCGGACCGGCGACAGGGCGAGCGCGGCGGACTGCTACGGCGCTGTTCTCCGCCGCTGGCCCGATCATACCGGCGCGATGCTGGCGGCGTCCGCCCTGCTTCGGGAGGACGGGTCGGCGGAGGATGCCGCCGGCCTCTGCCGTGCCGCCCTCGCCCTCTACCCGAACCTGACGGAGGCGCATCTGCTGCTCGGCAACCAGGCGCTTTCCGCCGGCCGCGCCGCCGAGGCGGCCTCCCGCTACCGAAGCGCCCTGGCGACCGATCCGGCCCATGGCGGCGCGCAACTCACCCTCGGCACGGCACTCCAGGAACTGGGCCGCCACGACGAGGCCCGGAAATGCTTCGGCCGCGCCCTGGCGGTCGACCGCCTCGATGCATCCTCCCGGTTCCGCCGCTGCTTCGCCGAACTGCCGATCATCTACCGCGACATGGGCGAGGTAGACCGCGCCCGGGAAGCCTATGCCAGCCGCCTGGAGGAGCTGGCCGATCATTACGCCGCCGCCCCGGCGGCCGAACGCGCGGCTGCCGCGGCGGCGGTGGGCGGCAGCCAACCCTTCTACCTGGCCTACCAGGGGCGCTGCGACCTGATGCTCCAGACCGTCTACGGCGACCTGGTTTCCGTCCTGATGGCCGCTGGCTACCCGGAGTTCTCCCAGCCGCTGGCTCCCCGGCGCCGGAATGGCGGACCCCTCAGGATCGGGTTCGTCGCCGGCCATATCGGCCGGCATTCGGCGGTGAACGTCTCGCTGCGCGGCTGGGCGGACGCGTTCGACCCCGCGCGGGTCGCCCTGTTCTGCTATCACACCGGCCCCGCGTCGGACGACGAGACCACCCGGTTCGAATCGCTTTCGCAGGTTTTCCGCCGAGGACCGGGCAGGGTGGAGGACTGGGCCGAAGCCATCCGGCGCGACGACCTGGACGCCCTGGTCTTCGGCGATGTCGGCATGGACCCGATGGCGGCACGCCTCGCCGCCCTCCGCCTGGCACCCGTCCAGGCCATGTCCACCGGCCACCCCGTGACGACGGGCCTGCCGACCATGGACCTGTATCTCAGCTCGGCCCTGATGGAGCCGGCGGGCGCGCAGGCCCATTATCGCGAGACGCTGGTGCCCCTGCCGAACCTGGGCTACGCGTACCGCCCGCTCGACCCGCCGGCGGTGCCGCTGACCCGGAGCGAACTTGGATTGCCCGACGGCGCGCCGGTCTTCTGGTGCTGCCAGTCGCTCTTCAAATACCTGCCGTGCGACGACGACCTGTTCGCCCGGATCGCGGCGCGCCTGCCGGACGCGCTGTTCCTCTTCATCGACTACATGCCGGCGCCGCGCGTCGCGCTCATTTTCCGCCGGCGCCTCGCGGCCGCCTTCGCGCGGGCCGGGCTGGACGCCGACCGCCATTGCCGCTTCCTGCCCCAGATGGACCATGCCCGCTTCCACGCCGTGGCAGGGCTGACCGACGTGTTCCTCGACAACCCGTCCTGGTCCGGACACAACACGGCGCTGGAGGCCTTGCCCCACGGCCTGCCCATCGTCACGCTCCCCGGCGTGCTGATGCGCCAGCGCCATTCCGCGGCGATCCTGGAGATGATCGGCATCCGGGAGACGATCGCCTCGTGCCGCGACGGCTATGTCGAGATCGCGGTCCGCCTGGGAAGCGACCGGCGCCTTCGCGCCGACCTGCGCCACGCGGTGCGCCGCGCCGCGCCCAAGGCGTTCCACGACTCCGGCGCCGTGCGCGCGCTGGAGTCGGTGCTGGAACGGGGTTCAGCGTAGCGCGAACTGCACCGGGACGACGAGTTCCAGGCTGCTCCGGTCCAGATCGGCCGGGATCTTGGGCAGGGGCTGGGCGCGCCGGATCATTTCCAGCACCTCCTCGTCCAAGGCGTCGTGGCCGGAGCTTTTCTCCAGCCGGTACGACAGCACGGTCCCGTCTGCGTCCATGGTGAACCGCAGCAGCGCCGTTCCCTGCTGGCGCATCCGCTGCGAGGATTGCGGATAGCGCTTGTGCCGGTTCAGGTGCTGGAGCAGCCGCTGCTGGAAGCTCGGCATCACCGAAGACTGCGCCACGGCCCGCGGCCTCGCCGGTGCGGGCTCGGCTTCCGCGGCCGGCGCGGGAGCGGGCGGCGGAGGTGCTGGGGCCGGCGGCGCCGGCTCGGGCGGACGCGGCTGCTCGACCGGCCTGGGGCGCGGCGGCGGCGGCTTCTGCCGGGGCGGCTTGGGCGGCGTGACTTCCGGCAGCGCCACTTCCGGCTCGACCTGCGGCGGGGGCTCCTCCTCGGGGGCGGCTCCGGCGGCGGAGGCTCCGGGATCGGCTCCGGCTCCGGCGGGGGCGGCTCCGGCGGGGGCGGCTCGGGAGGAGGGGGCTCCGGCGGCGGCGGTTCCGGGGGCGGCGGTTCCGGGGGCGGCGGCGCCGGCTCCTCGACCGCCGGTTCCGGCGGGGGCGGTTCGGGCGGCAGGTCGATCAGGATGGGGCCGGCGACCTCCGCCGGGGGAGGCGGGGTGTCCAGGGCGAGCACGCTGGCCAGTATGCCGGCGTGGACCGCCAGCACGAAACCGGCGCTCAGGCCCCAGCGCAGGGTATCGGAACTCATGGCCGGGCGGCGGCGGGGACGGCCGGGGCCATGCCTTCGAGGCCGACGAGAGCGATCTTGAGGTACCCGGCGGCGCGCAGGTCGTTCATGACGGACATCAGGTCGCCATAGTCCACCGTCCTGTCGGCGCGCAGGAAGATGCGCTGTTCGCGGTCGCTCCCGGTCGCCCGGTCCAGCGCCGGCGCCAGCGGCGCCTCGCCCAGCGCCTCGTCCCCGACGACCAGGGACAGGTCGGCCTGGACGGTCAGGTAGAGCGGCTTGTCCGGCTTGGGCTGGGGCTTGGCGGTGGAGGAGGGCAGGTCCACCGGGACGTCGACCGTCGCCAGCGGTGCCGCGACCATGAAGATGATCAGCAGCACGAGGATCACGTCGATGAATGGGGTGACGTTGATCTCGTGGGTTTCGTCCAGGTCGTCGTCGCCCTGGTCCAGCTTGGCGGCCATGGTGCTACTCCGCCGCCTTGCGCAGGGAAACCATCGCGCGGTCGACATCGCGCGAGGCGAGGCGCTGAAGCTCCGCCGCCGCGTCCATCAGCAGGGCCTTGTAGCCGGCGATGCCGCGGGCGAACGCATTGTAGATCACGACGGCCGGGATGGCGGCGACGAGGCCCATGGCGGTGGCGAGCAGCGCCTCGGCGATCCCGGGCGCCACGACCGCCAGGTTGGTCGTCTGCGCCTCGGAAATCCCGATGAAGCTGTTCATGATGCCCCAGACGGTGCCGAAGAGCCCGACGAACGGAGCCGTCGATCCGATGGTGGCGAGGATGCCGGTGCCCTTCGTCATGCGGCGGCTGGAGGAGGCGACGAGGCGGTCCAGGCGCGATGCGATGCGGTCTCGCAACCCTGCCTTGTCCATTCCGGCGAACCACAGGTCGTGCTCCGCGACCGCGGCCCTGACGAAACCGTGGACCGGGCCGTAGGCCGGGCGGCTGTGCTCGGCGGCCTCGGCCAGCGAACGGGCCGACCCGATCGCGCCGAGCGCCCGGGCGACCCGCCGCTTGGCGGCGCCAAGTTCGACCGCCTTGGCGACCAGCACGGTCCAGGTCAGCACCGAGGCCAGCGCAAGCCCGATCATGACCGACTTCACGACGATGTCGGCCGCCATGAACATGCCCCACGGCGACAGGTCGTGGGCTGCCGGACCCGGCGCGGCTTCTTCCATTCCGGCGGCTTCCGCCGCAGCGGGATCCGCCGCGCCAGGGTCGGTCGCTGCAGGGTCGGCCGCGGCAGGCTCTTCCGCCCCGTCGGGTGCGGGGACGTCCGGGACTTCCTGCGCCGGCTGTTCCTGCGCCTGTACCTGCTGTTCCTGTGCGGCCTGCGGCGCCATGGGATTCGGGACCTGGCCCGGCGCGGCCGTGGAAAGGCACATCAGCGATATGATCGTGAGGGGCAGCCAGCGTAAGGCGCGGGGTGTCGTCATGCTTCGTTCCCCGGTTGGGGTCCCGGACAGTTGGATCGGTGATTCATCCATAGGCGACGCAGTCCAGTCATGCAAATGATTTTGCGAGTCATTTGCAGAAAGGGATTGCGGCAGTTTGACGTCGATAATAAGACTTAGTAGCACTTATTGGAGAAAGTTGTATTTCATGTCTATCAGGCATACCGGACTTTGCCGTTTCGCACCTTCGCTCGCACTGACGACGGCGCTGACGGTTTCAGCATCGGCCGCCCTGGCTCCCGCCGCCGCCCAGGAGCCCTCCGCGGAGTCCGAAAGCCAGGTGGAGACCTTGGCGCCGATCACCGTGACCGGCCCGGAAACCCGCAACACGATGGAGCGCCAGCCGTCGCTCGACCGGCTGCCCACCTCGGTCCAGGACACGCCGCAGGGGATCAGCGTCGTGCCGCGGGAACTGATCGAGGAGAGGAACATCACCAGCCTGCGCGAGGCCGTCCGCAACGTCCCCGGCATCTCGATCAACGCCGGCGAGGGCGGCGCCCAGGGCGACACCCTGACCATCCGCGGCTTCTCCGCACGCGGCGACCTGTTCGTGGACGGCGCGCGCGATCCGGGCCAGTACAACCGGGACACCTTCAACCTGCAATCCGTCGAGGTGCTGAAGGGGCCGTCGTCCCTGCTGTTCGGCCGTGGCTCAACCGGCGGCGTGATCAACCTTGTCACCAAGACGCCGACGATGGAACGCTCCAACAATGCGGAGATCAGCCTGGGCAACGGTCCGTTCTTCCGCGGGACGGCCGACCTGAACATGCCGGTCGGGCCGACCGCCGCCGTCCGGCTGAACGTGATGGGACAGGATTCGGACACGGTCGGGCGCGACCTGGTCGAGCAGAAGCGCTGGGGCATCGCGCCCTCGATCGGGCTCGGCCTCGGCACCGATACCCGGTTCACCCTGTCCTACCTCCACCAGGAGGAGGACAACATCCCCGACTACGGCCTCCCCTATGTGTTCGGCCGGCCGGCGCCGGTCGACATCGATACCTTCTATGGCTTGCGCGACGATTTCGAGGACGTGCAGGTCGACCTGGTGACCGCCAAGCTCGACCATGTCGCGACCGACTGGCTGAAGCTGTCGAACACGCTGCGCGCCGGCTACTACAGCCGCGACGCCACGACCACCGCGCCGCGCGTCAATGCCGCAGCCGGCACGCCGATCCCTGCCATCCGGGTCGTCCGCAGCCGCCCGAGCCTGGAGAGCGACACCTGGACGGTCAACAACAACGCCACGGCGACCGCCACCTTCGACACCGGCCCGATCGGCCACACGCTGGTCGCGGGTGTCGAACTGGGCTACGAGGACGTCGAGACCCGGCGCTTCGGCTTCACCGGGCTGCCGACCGCCGCCCTCTTCGATCCGGACCCGAACGCCGGCGTCGGCACGCCGCGCAACCTGACCTCCGACACCAGCGCCAATGCTTCCACCTTCGGCGTGTATGCCGCCGACCGGATCGCGCTGACCGACCAGTGGTCGATCATCGCCGGTCTGCGCTGGGACCGTTTCAGCGCGGAGAGCGACGAGAGCGTGGCCGGCGTCTCCCTCGACCGCACCGACACCATGTGGAGCACGCGGGCCGCCGTCGTGTACGAGCCGACCGACGCGCAGACCTACTATTTCTCCTATGGCACCAGCTTCAACCCCTCCGCCGAGTTCGCCAGCCTGAGCGCCGCCCAGGTCGGGCTGGAGCCGGAGGAGAACCGCACTTTCGAGGTCGGGGCCAAGTTCTCGCTGCTGGGCGGCAATCTGGGGCTGGGCGGATCGCTGTTCCGCATCGAGAAGACCAACGCGCGGACGGTCGATCCGATCGACGCCTCGGTCACCGTGCTCCAGGGCGAGCAGCGGGTCGACGGCTTCGAACTGGAAGCCAACGGCCGCCTGACCGATCGCTGGACGGTGCTGGCAGGCTACACCTACCTGGACGGCGAGATCACCAAGGCCAACGACGCGACCCTCGGCAAGGCACTGCAGAACACGCCCGAACATTCCGGCTTCGCCTGGACGACCTACGAGGTGCTGGAGGGGCTTGAGATCGGGGCCGGGGCCTACTACACCGGCGACCGCTATGCGAACAACACCAACACGGTCGAGGTGCCGGACCACTGGCGGTTCGACGCGCTGATGTCCTACACGATCAACGACGTCCGCCTGGCGCTCAACGCCTACAACCTTTTCGACGAGGAGATCTATGACGGGATCTACCAGGGGCACGTGATCCCCGCCGCCGGCCGTACCCTGGTGCTGAGCGCCGGCGCGCGCTTCTGACCATAAGGGCCATCGATCCGGCAACCGATCTGGAGGAGGCTTCACCGTGCAGATCCATATTTCCGACGTGCTGACCGCCGATCAGGTGGCGCATTGCCGCGCCGTCCTGGAATCAGCCGCCTGGGTCGATGGCCGCGTCACCGCCGGCCACCAGTCGGCCAGGACCAAGAAGAACCTTCAGGTTCCGGAGAGCGCCCCGGAGCTGCCGGGCCTGCGGGACATGATCCTGCGGGCCCTGGATGCCAACCCGGTGTTCATGTCGGCCACCTTGCCCGAGCGCGTGTTTCCGCCGCTGTTCAACCGCTACGACGCCGGCATGACGTTCGGCGCCCATGTGGACAACGCGATCCGGCCGCTTCCGGGAGGGGGCGGCCGGATCAGGACCGACATCTCGGCGACGCTGTTCCTCAGCGGGCCGGACGAGTACGACGGCGGTGAGCTGATGATCGAGGACACCTACGGCGCCCATTCGGTCAAGCTGCCGGCCGGCCACATGGTGGTCTATCCCGCGTCCAGCCTGCACCGGGTCACGCCGATCACCCGCGGCAGCCGCTGGGCCTCCTTCTTCTGGATACAGAGCATCATCCGGGACGACGCGGCGCGGACGACCCTGTTCGATCTGGACATGGCGATCAACGGCGTCGCGGCGGACATGCCCGACCATCCCTCGGTCGTGTCGCTGACCAACTGCTACCACAACCTGATCCGGCGCTGGGCGGAGGTGTGAAAACAAGCCCTCGGGCCGCAATCCGAGTCAGCGGATCGAAACCATATCGACAAGTATGGGTTGGAACCCGATGATGGGCGTGACGATTCCGTTACCGGCCCGCATGGGGAAAGAGACTGTAGATGAAGGGCGATCCCGGCGTTATCCGCCACCTGAACAAGATCCTGACGGGCAAACTGACGGCGGTGAACCAGTATTTCCTCCACGCCCGAATGCTGAAGGACTGGGGCCTGGAGCGCCTGGCCGACCACAGCTACCAGGAATCCATCTCCAAGATGAAGCATGCCGACCGGCTGATCGAGCGCATCCTGTTCCTGGAAGGAATGCCCAACCTTCAGGACCTGAACAAGATCAAGACCGGCAACGACGTCCCCGAGATGGTCGAGCTGGAGATGGAAACCGAGCGGAACGGCCGGGAATCCCTGCTGGAAGCGATCGAAGTCACGGAGCAGATCCGGGATTTCATCACCCGCGAGCTGTTCACCGACATCCTCACGGATACCGAGGAGCATATCGACTGGCTGACCCACCAGCTCCGCCTGATCGACGGGGTCGGCCGGGAGAACTACAAGCAGGAACAGATGTTCAAGGGGTCGTGATCCGCTACCCCTTTTGATTTGACTCCGGTGGTCCGCGAACCTACCGTGCATAGGTTTTCTGATTGGACGGTCGCCGTATCACTGCGGGGGGTGCGCATGGTGCAAGAGACGATAGGAGAGCAGCTCGACGATGCCCTCGCGAAACTTGCGACCAAGCAGGATCTGGTGGATCTGCGCTCGGAGTTGAAGCAGGACATGTCTGAGTTGCCGTTCGCGACCAAGCAGGATCACGTCGAACTCCGCAATGAGCTTCGCGGTTTCGCGACCAAGCAGGATCACGTCGAACTCCGCAATGAGCTTCGCGGTTTCGCGACCAAGCAGGATCACGTCGAACTCCGCAATGAGCTTCGCGGTTTCGCGACCAAGCAGGATCACGTCGAACTCCGCAATGAGCTTCGCGGTTTCGCGACCAAGCAGGATCACGTCGAACTCCGCAACGAGCTCCATGTGATTGTCAAGGCTGCGGTCCAGGAACTGGTTCAGGTCATCAATCAGAACACAGATGATTTGTGCAAGGAACTCAACCGCGTCGGTATTCCGGTAAGGACGCGGACTCGGCACACGTCATCGGCGGAATGACTTCGACGAGTTCGTAGGTCGGCCTTCGCCCGAAGGGCGAACGCCGACATCCAATCAGGACTATCGGCGGATCGGCATCGACGCCCTCGTCGAACGGGGCGTCGGCGTTCGCCTTGCGGCGAAGGCCGACCTACTGTTTCACTTCCGCAAAGCCGCCGCTGCGCGGGCCAGTTCCTCGATCCTGCCCCAGTCGCGCGCCTTGACCGCATCGGCGGGGGCCACCCAGGAACCGCCGACGCAGGCGACGTTCGGCAGGGCCAGGTAGTCCGGCGCGTTCTCCAGGGTGACGCCTCCGGTCGGGCAGAAGCGGACGGCGGGCAGGGGGGCCGCCAATGCCGCCAGCATCTTGACGCCGCCGGCGGGTCCCGCCGGGAAGAACTTCATGTGCGTGAAGTTGGCGCCCATCAGCGACATGACCTCCGAAGCGGTCGCGGCCCCCGGCAGGAACGGCACTTCCGAGTCGGTCGCGGCCCGGACCAAGTCCGGCGTGCAGCCCGGGCTGACGATGAAGCGCGCGCCGGCATCGACCGCCGCCTCGTAGTGCTTCGGGGTCAGGATCGTGCCGGCGCCGACGACGGCCTCGGGGACCTCCGCGGCGATGGCCCTGATCGCGTCGGGCGACGCCGCCGTGCGCAGGGTCACCTCGATCGCGGGCAGGCCGCCTTTCGCCAGGGCGCGGGCGAGGGGGACCGCGGTCTCCACGTCGTCGATGGTCAGTACGGGGACGACGGGGCCGAGCGCCAGGATGGCGGAGATCGTCTGCATCATTCAGTTCCTCATGCTGCGGTAGTGAAGACCGACGCGCCGTCCTCGGCGCCGCCGACCAGCGCGCGGAAGGCGCCGAACAGGTCGCGGCCGGTGCCGAAGCGGTTGCCGGTCAGGTCGGGCGACGCGGGCTCGCGGGCGGCGAACTCCTCGGCGTCCAACAGGATTTCCAGGGTACCGTTCTCCGCGTCGAGCCGCACCATGTCGCCGTCGCGGATCCGGGCGATCATGCCGCCCGAGGCAGCCTCCGGGGTGACATGGATGGCGGCCGGCACCTTGCCCGACGCGCCCGACATCCGGCCGTCGGTCACCAGCGCCACCTTGAAGCCCAGGTCCTGGAGCACGCCCAGGGGCGGCGTCAGCTTGTGGAGCTCCGGCATCCCGTTGGCCTTGGGGCCCTGGAAGGTCACGACGGCGACGAAGTCGCGGTGAAGCTCGCCGCGCTTGAAGGCGGCCTGGAGCTCGGCCTGCCCGGTGAAGACCCGGGCGGGGGCCTCGACGAAACGGTGCTCGCGCTTCACCGCCGAGGTCTTGATCACCGCCCGGCCGAAATTGCCGTCCAGCACCTTGATGCCGCCGTCCTTGGCGAACGGAGCCTCCACCGTGCCCAGCACCTTGGCGTCGAGCGACACGGCGGTTCCCGGCCGCCAAGCCAGCTTCTCGCCTTCGAACACGGGTTCCTCGGCGTAGCGGCGCATGCCGCCGTCGCCCGCGACGGTCCGCACCTCCTCGTGCAGCAGGCCGGCATCCAGCAGTTCGCGGATCACGAAGGCCATGCCGCCGGCGGCGTGGAAATGGTTCACGTCGGCGTTGCCGTTGGGATAGACCTTGGCGAGCATGGGCACCACGCCCGACAAGTCGGCGAAATCCTGCCAGCTCAGAGAGATGCCGGCAGCGTGGGCCATGGCGATCAGGTGGATCGTGTGATTGGTCGAGCCGCCCGTGGCGAGCAGCCCGATCACGCCGTTCACCACCGCCCGCTCGTCGACCACCTCGCCGGCCGGGGTGTACTGGTTGCCCAGCGCCGTGATTTCCAGCACGCGCTTGCCGGCGGCGGCGGTCAGCGCATCGCGCAGCGGAGTGCCGGGATTGATGAAGGCGGCGCCGGGCAGGTGGAGACCCATGATCTCCATCAGCATCTGGTTGCTGTTGGCGGTGCCGTAGAAGGTGCAGGTGCCCGGGCCGTGATAGGACTTCGACTCCGCGTCCAGCAGGGCGTCGCGGCCGACCTTGCCCTCGGCGTAAAGCTGGCGGATGCGCGACTTTTCGGCGTTGGGAAGGCCCGAGGTCATGGGGCCGGCCGGCACCATGATGGTCGGAAGGTGGCCGAACGACAATGCTCCGATCACCAGGCCCGGCACGATCTTGTCGCACACGCCCAGCATCAGCGCGCCGTCGAACATGTCGTGGGACAGGGCTACCGCGGTCGCCATGGCGATCACGTCTCGGCTGAACAGGGACAGCTCCATCCCGGCGTTGCCCTGGGTCACCCCGTCGCACATGGCCGGAACGCCGCCGGCGAACTGGGCGACTCCGCCGTTCTCGTGGACCGCGCGCTTGATGATGGCGGGGAAGGTCTCCAGCGGCTGGTGCGCCGACAGCATGTCGTTGTAGGCGGAAACGATGGCGATGTCGGGCTTCGCCGTCTCCGCCAGGTCCTGCTTCTCGGACGGGGCGCAGGCGGCGAAGCCGTGCGCCAGGTTGCTGCACGACAGCCGCGACCGGGTCGGTCCCTTGTCTGCCGCCGCGCGGATCCGGGCGAGATAGGCGGAGCGCTGGTCGGCGCTGCGCTCGATCAGGCGGTCGGTGACGCGGGCGATGGTCTGGTTCAGCTCCATCTCGTCTCTCCTTCGGGTCAGCCGGCGGTCATGGCGTCGTCGTGCCAGGTCCGGCCGTCGCGTTCGATCAGGGCAACGGACTGGGAGGGACCCCAGGTGCCCGCGATATAGGGCTTGACGGTGTCGCCGCGCGCGGCCCAGGCATCCAGGATGCTTTCGGTCCAGCGCCAAGCCGCCTCCACCTCGTCGCGACGCATGAACAGGGTCGGGTTGCCCCGGACCACGTCCATCAGCAGGCGCTCGTAGGCGTCGGGGAACCTGCTCTTGAACGTCTCGGCGAAGCTGAGGTTCAGCGACGCCTCGCGCAGGCGCATGCCTCCCGGGCCGGGGTCCTTGGCCATCAGGTTCAGCCGGATGCTCTCGTCCGGCTGGAGGCGGACGACCAGCAGGTTGGGCGTGATCTCGCCGGCACCCCGCGGGAAGATCGAGTGCGGCACCTGGCGGAACTGGATGACGATCTCGGACACCTTGGCCGGCATGCGCTTGCCGGTCCGCAGGTAGAACGGGACGCCCGACCAGCGCCAGTTCTCTATCTCGACCTTCAGGGCCACGAAGGTCTCGGTATTGCTGGGCTTGCCGCCGGGCGAGGCGCCGGCCTCCTCGGCGTAGGAGCCGACCGCGGCACCGTCGACGGCGCCGGCGCGGTACTGGCCGCGCACCGTGCAGGACGCGATGTTCTCCACCCCGATGGACTTCAGCGACCGGAGCACCTTGATCTTCTCGTCGCGGACCGCTTCCTGGTCGAGCGAGACCGGCGGTTCCATACCGACCAGGCAGAGCAGCTGCATCAGGTGGTTCTGCACCATGTCGCGGAGCGCGCCGGAATTGTCGTAATAGCCGCCGCGCCCCTCGACGCCGACGGTCTCGGCCACGGTGATCTGGACATGGTCCACATGGCCCGCGTCCCAAACCGGTTCGAACAGTGAGTTGGCGAAGCGCAGCGCCAGCAGGTTCTGGACCGTTTCCTTGCCCAGGTAATGGTCGATGCGGTAGATCTGCTCCTCGGCGAAGACCCCGCCGACCTCGTCGTTGATCCGTTTCGCGGATTCCAGGTCGCGGCCGATCGGCTTCTCCAGCACGACCCGGGATTTCTCGGTGACCAGGCCGAAGGCCTGCAGCCGTTCGGAGATCGGGCCGAACAGTTCGGGCGAGGTCGCCAGGTAGAAGACCCGGACGACGCCGTCGCGCCCCTGCAGGTTCGCCTGTAGCCCGTCCCAGCCCTGGGTAGAGGTGGCGTCGGCGGCGACATAGTCCAGCCTCGCGCCGAACCGTTCCCACGTCGCCTCGTCGAACTCGCCCGCATGCAGGTGGCGCCGCAGGGCTTCCTCGGCCTTGGCCTTGTAATCGGCCACGTCCAGCTGGCTGCGGGAGACCGCCATGATGCGGCTCTCGGAGGTGATCTGGCCGGCCTTGTCGCGCAGGTAGAGGGCAGGCAGGAGCTTTCGAAGTGCCAGGTCGCCGGTCCCGCCGAACACGAGGTAATCGAAGGTTTCGACCGGAGCCGTGTGTGAAGTCATCCTTCAGCCTCCTTGCTTGTCATTCCAGTCCCGGCCGGGCCTTTGCCGACCAGCGCCGTCACGTCCGCCCGATACGGCAGCCCGGGAATGCCACCTCGCTGCGTCGTCGCCAGGGCGCCCGCAGCATTCGCGAAAAGGCACATGGCATGAAGCAGGTCGGATGTCAGGGGTGCAATCGGGTGTTCGAGCAGTCCCGTCAAAAGACCGGCCATGAAAGCATCGCCCGCACCGGTGGTATCCACGGGACCGACCTTGAAGCTTGGAGCTTTGCCGGCAACCTCCCGCGTCACGAAGGTACAGCCGTGGCGGCCGTGCGTCACCACCATCAGGGCCGTCCCGGCATGCATCAGGGCCCGCGCACCCTCGACCGGGTCCTTCGCCCCGGTCAGGAAGTCCAGCTCGTCGTCGCTGAGCTTGACGATCGTAGCCCGCTCGATCCCCTCGCGGATCGCCTCCCGGGCGCTGTCCGCGGTCGGCCACAGGTCGAGCCGCAGGTTGGCGTCGAACGAGACATGAAGTCCCTGGCAGCGGGCCGCGTCCACCGCCTGGAGCGTGGCGGCGCAGGAAGCTTCCGGGATCAGTCCGATCGAGCCGAAATGGACCAGCTTCGACTTCGCGATGGCATCGAAATCGACATCCTCTGGGCTGAAGCCGGCGCTGGGATCGCCGTAGAACAGGAACTCGCGCTCGGCATCCTCCGCCAGGGACACGAAGGCCAGCGGGGTGCGGGTGCGGCGCGAACGGCGCATCAGGCTGACGTCGACGCCGGAATCCTCCAGCGTCTTGATCAGGAAGCGGCCGAAGCCGTCCTCGCCGGCCCGCCCCATCAGCGCGCTGCTGGTTCCCAGCCGGGAGAGGCCCACCGCGACGTTGGCGGGGGCGCCGCCGGGAGCCTTCTGGAACGCGGTGGCCGTCAGCAGATCGGTGCCCGTGGTCACGGGGACGAAATCGATCAACAGCTCGCCCATGCAGATCGCGTCTGCCATGTGGACCTCTTCGACTGGACGTTGACGATAAGTAAGGTGATGGTGAGAGAAAAGCCCGCGCCGCACGAGGGAGGAAAGCGGACGGCGCGGGGAGAGTTTTCCGGCGGGTCTTTGCTACCCGCTCAATTCGATGTCCAGCCCTTGTACTGGCCGACATTCTCGCGGGTGATCAGCTCCGCCGGGATCAGGGTGGTGGCCTGCGCCGGCTGCTTGCCCTGCAGGATCTCGTTGCCGACCTCGACCGCCTTCTGGGCCATCGCGTAGGGGTCCTGGGCGGACGACGCCTGGATCAGGCTGCCTTCCTGCTTCAGGGCGCCCTCGATGTCCGGCGCGCCGTCGACCGAGGTGATGATCAGGTCGGTGAGGTTCAGCTGCTTGGCCGCCAGGTCGGCGCCGATCGCCTGCGGGTCGTTGATCGCGAAGACCGCGTCGATGTCGGGGAAGGCGGTCAGCAGGCCGATCATGACTTCCAACCCGCCCTCGCGGGAGCCCTTGCCGTTCTGGTTGTCCGACAGGATCTTGATGTCGGGAGACTTGGCCAGGGCCTCCTTGCAGCCGTTGACCCGGTCGATCACGGCGGAGACCGGCGGGCCGTTCATGATCACCATGTTGCCCTTGCCGTTCAGCTTCTGCGCGATGTACTCGCAGGCCTTCACGCCGGCCTCGACGTTGTCGGTGGTGACCGTGGCGGCGGCGCCCTTGGCGCTGACGTCCACCGCGACCGCGACGATGCCGGCCGCCTTCAGGCGGACCATGGCCGGCTCGATCGCGACGGGGTCGGCGGCGTTGACCAGGACCATGTCGACGCCCGACGCGATGAAATTGTCGATCTGGGTCGACTGCTTGTTCAGGTCGTAGTCGGACGAGACGACCGTCACGTTGGTGTCCGGGCCGCCGATCTCCTTGGCTTTCGCCTCGGCGCCCTTGGCGATCTGCACGAAGAAGGGATTGCCCAGGCTGCCGACGGTGATGCCCACCGACTTCAGTTCCGCGGCCGAGGCCGGCGCCGCCGCGGCGGCGGTCAGGGCGAACAGGGCGGTGGCGGCGAGCAGGGCTGACTTCTTGATCATGTTGTTTCCTCCGGTTCGGGATTGGTGTGGTTGCGATTGGGGGGAACTGGGGTTCGAGCGGGTGTCAGGTGCGGGCGCTCCCCTTGTTGCGGTACCGGTCCAGCGCGACCGCGCCGACGATGACCAGTCCCTTGATGATGAGCTGCCAGACCTCGCTGACATTCATCAGGATCAGGCCGTTGGACAGCACCGCGATGATCAGCGCCCCCACCAGGGTGCCGAAGATCGAGCCGATGCCGCCGACGAAGCTCGTGCCGCCCAGGATCACCGCGGCGATGGCGTCCAGTTCGTAGCCCATGCCGAGCTGCGCGCCGTTGGCCGACAGGGTGCGGGCGGCGGACATGACGCCGGCGAGGCCCGCCAGCATTCCCGACATGGCGTAGACGAACAGCAGCACCGCCCAGACCTTGATGCCCGACAGCCGGGCCGCGTCCGGGTTGCCGCCGACGCCGTAGATCCAGACGCCCAGCACGGTGCGGCGCAGGATGAACCAGCTGATCGCGACCACCGCCAGGGCGATGACGACCATCCAGGGGATGCCGAACAGCTGGCTGTTGCCGATCCAGGCGAAGGGCAGGTTGGCGTTGAAGACTGTGGTGTCGTTGGCCGTCAGCCGCGACAGTCCGCGCACCGCGGTCATGGCGCCCAGCGTCACGATGAACGCCGGCAGGCGGAAGAAGGCGATCAGGCAGCCGTTGACCGCGCCCAGCGACAGGCCGACCAGAAGCGCCAGCGGGATCGCCAGGTCGGGCATGCCGGTCAGCGTCATGGAGACGGCGGTGACGGCGGAAACCGCGAGCACCGCGCCGACCGCCAGGTCGATGCCGCCGGTCAGGATGACGAAGGTCAGGCCGGTCGCCAGCACGATGTTGATCGACGCCTGCTGCATCACGATCGAGATGTTCCGGGCGTTCAGGAACTTGCCCGTGGCGAACTCGAACCCGATGCAGATCAGGATCAGCACCGGAAGCATGCCGACGACCTGGATGATGGTGTTCAGGTTCTGCTTGCGGGCTGCCGCCGCGGCCGACTTCTGCTCGGCGACCTGCGTATCGGCGCCCATCGTCTTCATCGAACACATGGGAAGACTTCCTCCTGGATTTTCTCTCGGCCGGCGTTCGTTGCCCGAGCGCTCAGAGCTGGACGCCGGTGGCCAGCGCCATGATGGCTTCCTGGGTGACGGGAGGGCCGTCGGCGCCGCCGACCTGCCCCTCGATATGTCCTTCGCGCATCACCAGGATCCGGTCGCAGATGCCCATGATCTCCGGCAGTTCGCTGGAGATCACCAGGACCGCGACGCCACTCTGGGCGAGCTGGTCGATGATGCGGTAGATCTCGGCCTTGGCGCCGATGTCGACGCCGCGCGTGGGCTCGTCGAGGATCATCACGCGCGGCTTGGATTCCAGCCAGCGCGACAGCAGGACCTTCTGCTGGTTGCCGCCGGACAGGGTGCCGACGCCGACCGCCGCGCTGGCGACGCGGATCTTCAGCTCGGCGATCGAGCTTTTCGCCCGGTCCACCGCCTTGCGGCGGTTGAGCACGCCGCCGCCGAAGGCATCGCGGCCGATCACGCTGAAATTGATGTTGTCCTTGACCGACATGTCCAGGAACAGGCCCTGGTGCTTGCGGTCCTCGGTCAGGTAGGTCAGGCCGGCGTTGATGGCGTCCTTCGGCGTCCGGATGTCCACCTCCTTGCCGTCTATCCTGACGGTGCCGGCGGTCCTGGGGTCGGCGCCGTAGATCAGCCGGGCCAGCTCGGTCCGGCCGGACCCGACCAGCCCCGCCAGTCCCAGCACCTCCCCTGCATAGAGCGTGAAGCTGGCGGGGTGGACGCGCCTTCCGCCGTCGGTGATTCCTTCGACCGCCAGCATCGGCTGGCCCTTGGCGCGGCCGGCCTTGGCGACGTGGTCGTGCTTGTAGAAACTGCTGAGATCGCGGCCGACCATCATCTTCACCAGCTTTTCGGCGGAGATGTCGTCCTTGTCCAGCGTGCCGACATAGGTCCCGTCGCGCAGCACCGACACCCGGTCGGACAGCTCGTAGACCTCGGCCATGCGGTGGCTGATATAGATGATCGCCAGCCCGTCGTCGCGAAGCTGGCGCATCAGGGCGAACAGCCGGTCGGTCTCGCGCGACGACAGGGTGGTGGTCGGCTCGTCCATCACCAGGATCTTGGACCTGGAATGGAGCGCCCGGGCGATCTCGACCAGCTGGCGCTCGGCGATGGAAAGCTGCGCGACGATCGTCTCGGGGCCGAAGGTGGCGCCCAGCCGCTTCAGCACGTCCCGGCAGCTCTCCTTCATGCCGCGCCGGTCGATCAGGCCGCGCCTGGACGGCTCGCGGCCGAAGAAGATGTTCTCCGCGACGCTGAGGTTCGGCAGCAGGCTGAGTTCCTGGTAGATGATCGCGATGCCGTGCTCGCGCGCCACATGCGGGTTGCTGATGTCGATCACCTGGCCGTCGATCAGGATCTGCCCGCCGGGATCCGCCTGGTAGGCGCCGGACAGCACCTTCATCAGGGTGCTTTTGCCGGCGCCGTTCTCGCCCATCAGGGACAGGATCTCGCCGCCCCAGGCCTTGAGCGCCACGTTGTTGAGCGCCTTGGTGCCGGGAAAGGTCTTGGAGATGCCGCGCATCTCCAGGGTCGGCGGACTCGTATCCTGTGTCTGCGCACCCTGTGCATGCGGGCCAAGCGCGGTCGCACCCATGGTTTCCTCCGGTGAAGTCGACGGTAGCCGTTGCTCCGGTCCCCAAGCCGGGGACGGGACCGGCCTATTGGTTGACGAGGATTTCCCTGCTCGGGCTGAAGTTCAGGTGCAGCGGCAGGATCGCGGCACCCAGGGCGGATGCCTCCCGCCCGATCATCCCCAGCAGCAGCCGGGGCGGCTTGCGGGCTTCCGGCGTCGCCGCGTCGAGCAGCGGGGCCAGCCGTTCCAGCAGGTCCTCCTTGATCGACTTCGGCAGGTCGCCGTCCAGGACGATCGCCTCCACGTCGAGCAGCCGGGCCGCCGAGAGCAGCGGGACCACCAGGGCGTCGGCGCAGTCCTCCAGCCATTCCCCGACCAGGCGGGGGTGCCGGGTGAACGCCTCCTCGACCTCGCTCCGGCTGGAGATCGGGACGCCGTTGCCGCGCAGGTGGCGGATCAGCGAATTGATCGAGGCGCGGGTCAGCAGGATGTCGTGGCTGCGCGCCGGTTCCGGCGCTGTCGCCAGGCGGGAGCGCCCGACCGGCATCAGGCCGATGTCGCCGCCATATCCGGTGGACCCGCGGTAATAGTCGCCGTTCAGCACGATGCCGCCGCCGACCGCGGCGCCGATGAAGACATGGACGAAGCTGTCCAGCTCGCGCCCCCTGCCGCGGAACATCTCGGCGACCGCCGCGGCCGTGCCGTCGTTCTCCCGGAAGACCGGCAGGCCGGTCTCGGCGGCGACGCGGGCGGGGATGTCGACCTCGTTCCAGACCCGGTACGCCTCGGAGGCGATGTCCAGTTCGCGCCGCCAGCTTCCCATGTCGTAAGGGGTCGCGATGCCGATGCCGGCCATCCGGGCGTACGCCCCGTGGGGGACGGACTTGCGCAGCGCCGCGATGTCGTGCAGCGCCAAGCCGACCGCCTCGTCCGGCATGGGAAAATCCAGCTCGTGGTGCCGCCGGTCCAGGACGTGGCCGCGGAAATCCACCAGCAGCGTGTCGATCGACCGGCGGCCGAACTTGACGCCGATTGCATAGGCTCCGTCGGGGTCCAGGGAGAGCAGGGTGGCGGGCTGGCCCCGGCCGCCGGAACGCTTGCCCTCGCTGCGGATCAGCTTGCGCTCCTCCAGTTCCTTGACGATCACGCCGGCGGTGTTGTTCGTGAGGCTGACATAGCGGGAAAGGTCCGCCTTGGACGCCTGGCCCAGGCGGCGCAGCGCGTTCAGGATCACGCGCTCGTTGAACAGGCGGATGTTGACGGAGTTGCTGCCCTGGCCCGTGGCCGGGTTGCCGTTCGACGTGACCCCCGGAAGGGCTGAATTCGACGCGCTGGTCACCACAACCGTCCTCCCCGAATACCGCGCTTGAGCGCTTAACCTTGAGTTAACTTTTACATGGTCCCGAAGGCCTGTCAATAAATAATTCAGTCTGAATTAATCTTCGCAGGCCGGGACGGAACGCTCCTGGGCGGTTTCGCCACAGGGGGCATTCCTTGACTCCAGCGAAGCAACAAGGTTAACAAGCTCTTAACGTTCCATCCTCCCTCAAAGTAGTTTCGGTCACCCGGCCCGTGGCCGGGGAGGCCACCGCCAGGAGCGAGCCGATGACGATCTCCACCGAGCTTTTCAAGGACTGGGCCGAATACGTGACCGACAGCGCGCAGCGCTCGGTCCTGTTCTGGGATGTCCTGCGCAAGCGCGGCAACATCGCGGTCGAGCATTTCGAGCAGGGCAAGCCGCCGCTGCTGGCTTTCGAGCACGAGATGGTGCTGGACGGCAGGACCCTGGACCGGCCGGCCAATTACGCCCTGCTCCGCATCCTGCCCAGGCCGGGGCAGCGGATCGACCCGGCGAAGCGTCCGTTCATCGTGGTCGATCCCAGGGCGGGGCACGGGCCGGGCATCGGCGGCTTCAAGGAGGACAGCGAAGTCGGCTTCGCGCTCCGCTTCGGCCATCCCTGCTACTTCGTGACCTTCTTCCCGGAACCGGAACCGGGCCAGACGCTGGAGGACGTGGCGCGGGCCGAGGCCCTGTTCGTCGAGAAGGTCCGGGAACTGCACCCCGACAGCGACAAGCCCTGCATCTACGGCAATTGCCAGGCCGGCTGGGCCGTCGCCATCCTGAGCGCCGCCCGGCCGGAGATCATGGGGCCGATCATCCTGGCCGGAGCGCCGCTCTCCTACTGGGCGGGCGTCGAGGGATCGAACCCGATGCGCTACACCGGCGGCCTGACCGGCGGTTCCTGGGCGGCGTTGCTCGCCAGCGACCTCGGCAACGGCCGGTTCGACGGCGCCAACCTGGTCCGGAACTTCGAGAACCTGAACCCGGCGAACACCTACTGGAGCAAGTACTACAACCTGTACTCCAGGATCGACACCGAGGAGGAGCGGTTCCTGGAGTTCGAGCGCTGGTGGGGCGGCATCTTCCTGATGAACGAGGAGGAGATCCTCGCCATCGTCAACGGCCTTTTCATCGGCAACAAGCTGGCGCGCGGCGAGATCGTCCCGTCGCAAGGCGGCAAGACGATCGACCTGCGCAACATCCGCTCCCCCATCGTGATCTTCGCGTCGTGGGGCGACAACATCACGCCGCCCCAGCAGGCCCTGAACTGGATCGCCGACGTCTACGACAGCGCGGAAGAGATCCGCATCAACGAGCAGGTGATCGTCTATACCCTGCACGAGGATGTCGGGCATCTCGGCATCTTCGTGTCGGCCAGGGTGGCTCAGAAGCACACGTCCGAGTTCATCGGCGGCCTGGACTTCATCGATATCCTGCCGCCGGGCCTGTACGAGCTGATAATCGACGACAAGCGGCCGGACCTGCCCAACGCCGACCTGATCCCGGACCGCTACGTCATGCGCTTCGAGGCGCGCGAGATCGCCGACATCCTAAAGCTGGACGACACACGGGAGGACGAGCTGCGGTTCGAGACCGTCGCCCGCGTCTCCCAGGTCAACGAGAGCCTTTACGAGACCTTCGCCCGCCCCTGGATCACCCCCTTCGTCACCGAGGCGTCGGCCCGCTGGCTGCGCCTGATGCACCCCGCGCGGCTCGAACGCCTGACGGCGTCGGACCATAACCCCTTCATGCGGCCGCTGGAGCCCCTGGCCGAGGCGGTCCGGCGGGACCGCCGGCCAGCATCTCCCGACAACCCCTTCGTCCAGGCGGAACGGCGGATGTCGGACGGCATCGTCGAGGCGCTGGAGGAGTACCGCAAGTCCCGGGATCTCGCCTATGAGCGGCTGTTCAAGGCCATCTACGGCGCTCCCCTGGTAGAGGCAGCCGTGGGACTGCGCGCCGAGGGCGCGCGGCATGTCCGCCGGCGGGGTGACGCCGCGCTGCGCGCCGAGCTTGCGAAGGCCAGGCTGGCGCTGCTGGCGACCCGGATCGAGGAGGGCGGGCGGCTGGAGGCGCTGATGCGCGCGCTGATCTACGTCTTCCGGGAAGACCGGCGCATGGTGGATGAGCGCACCTTCCGGATGATGGAGCGGATCCGCGACGAGCGGCCCGACGCGGAACGGGTGAGCGTCGCGCAAGTGAAGGACTGCGTCCGCGTCCAGGCCGCCATCCTCCAGATCGACGAGGAGCGTGCGATTCGCGCTCTTCCGAGCCTCGTCCCCGATCGCGAGGGCCGCGAACGCGTCCTGGACGCCGTCCGGCGCATCTCCCGGGCCCAGGGCGCGCTGTCCGCGAAAGCGGAGGCCCGGCTCGACCAAATCCAGGCGGTGCTTGGACTGGAGGAGCGGAAACCCGGACGGGCGGTCACCGCCTGAGCGGACCACCAAAGGCTTAACCCCTCTGGCGCGGGGTGGAGAGCCCGCGTTTCGCGTCTACTTCCCTGATCACCAGCGGAAGGAGAGTTGCGTTGAGCAGGATCAGTCAAAAACGAGGCATCGTCCGAAATGCCGTGATCTGCGTCGCTTCGGCAGGATGCCTTGTCGCCGCGATCGGCCAGGCCGCCGCCCAGTCCCAGCGGCCGGTGTCCGCCGACCCGGCCGCCGTGGTCAAGGAACGCGAAACGACCATGAAATCCATGGGCGACGCGATGAAGAAGATTTCCGCCTACGTCAAGAACGAGGGCGGCACGGTCGAAGGGGTGCGCGAGGGCGCCGCGGCGATCCGGCAGGCATCGCAGAAGATCGCGCCCAGCCTGTTCCCCGCCGACACCGGCATCGGCAGGATCGATGGCAGCGAGGCCAAGCCCGAGATCTGGCAGCAGTGGCCGAAGTTCGAGCAGGCCGCCGCCCGGCTGGTTACGGCGAGCAACGAGCTGTCGTCCGCCGCCGACGGCGGCGACCGCGCAACGATTGCCCGGCAGTTCGGCCAGGTCGGGCAGTCCTGCGGCGGCTGCCACGACGATTTCCGCCAGAAGAAAAACTGAACGTGGCTTCCTGGCTTCTACGCCTGGGCGTGCCGCTGGCCCTTGCGGCCGGCGGCGTAGCCCCCTCGATGGCCCAGACGGCCGGGGATGATCCGGTCAAGCGCGGCGAGTACATCTTCGACGCCGCCGGCTGCCTGGGGTGCCACACCGAATCCAAGGAAGCTCCCCGCCTGGCCGGCGGGCGGGCCCTGAAGACACCGTTCGGCACCTTCTACGGGCCGAACATAACCCCCGACCCGGAGACCGGGATCGGCGGCTGGACCGACGAGGATTTCATCCGCGCACTGCGCGAGGGCCGCTCGCCGGACGGCACGGCCTATTTCCCGGTCTTTCCCTATACCTCGTTCAGGCATCTGACCGACCAGGACCTGCGCGACCTCAAGGCCTATCTGGACGCGCAGCCCGCCGTGTCGAAGCCGAACCGGCCCCACGACGTGTCGCCGCCCTTCGGCTGGCGCTTCCTGCTGCCGGCCTGGCAGGCCCTTTTCCTGGAGGACGGCGGCCTGTCGCCCGAGCCCGGCCGTGATGCGCAATGGGAGCGCGGGCGCTATCTCGTCCAGGCGGCGGGCCACTGCGGCGAATGCCACAGCCCGCGCAACTTCCTCGGCGCCATGGATCACGGACGGATGCTCGCCGGTTCGGCCGACGGTCCGGAAGGCAAGCCGGTGCCGAACATCACGTCCGATTCCGAGAAGGGCATCGGCAATTGGTCGCCGGGCGAAATCGCCTTCATGCTGGAGATCGGCATGATGCCCGACGGCGACTTCGTCGGCGGCGGCATGAACGAGGTGGTGGAGAACAGCACGTCCAGGCTCACCGCGGAGGACCGCGAGGCGATTGCGGCCTATCTGCTGACCGTGCCGCCGGGCGGATGAGCGGACTCCGGGACTGCCCTCGGATCCGAATTGCCCACTTTTCGGGTTTCGTGAGAAAGCTGGGCACTTTACACTAATAACGAAGTTTTGGATGCGTCGAGGCGGTCTTTCCGGTCGCGGGACCGGAGCCTCCACCAGGGAGCAGGACCGGTCTCGGGCGCAGGCGCCCGTAAGGAGGAAGTTGAGATGTGCGTGCCCGACCAGCGCCGACAGGCCGCTCGACGGGGCACGCCATGACCATTCTATTCTGTGGCGATCCCCACGGCAGTTTCTCCCAGATCATCAGAGCTGTCGCCGCCAAGCGGCCGAAGGCGGTCGTGATCGTCGGCGACCACGACCTGGAGCAGCCGCTGGAGGAGGCGCTCGCCCCGGTCGTCTCGGCGGGTGTTCCGGTCTGGTGGATCCCCGGCAACCATGACGGCGACCGGGTCCACTGGTACAGCAACCTGTTCGACAGCGGCTTGGCCGACCGCAACCTGCATGGGCAGGTGGTCGAGATGTCACCGGGATTCCGCGTCGCCGGCCTGGGCGGCGTGTTCCGCGGACGGATCTGGCACCCGTCGGAAGGCGACGGGACGCCGCGCCACCCGAACCGGGCCTCCTACCTGGACTCCCTGCCGGCCGGCCATCGCTGGCGGGGCGGTCTGCCCCTGGCCCAGCGGGTGTCGATCTGGTGGGAGGACTACCAGAAGCTCAAGGAGCAGCACGCCGACGTGCTGGTGTGCCACGAAGCGCCCAGCAGCCACAGGCACGGTTTCACCGTGCTGGACGATCTCGCCCGCTCCATGGGAGCCCGCCTGATCATCCATGGGCACCACCATATCGGCTATCAGGTCATGCTTCCCGCGGGCCTGCGGGTCGTCGGAATCGCGCGCGCCGGGTTGTGGAGGCTCGCCGTGCCGGCCAAGTCCGCACAGGTCCGACAGGACGCGACACAATATTAGAATACAAAGTTTCCGCGTGTTGATGTCGCAGCCTCGATCTGAAAACTTTTCATAATCGAATTTTCCTTATCGTCCGGCGAGCAAACGCCGCTTCGTGAACGATAATGATAAATGCTTCGCTGCTGCTACTGGGCGCGGCCACCGCCTTCGGGGGGGATGGTTAGCCGGACGCCGCCACCGATCGGACCCGACCCAGCCGTCCGGCCTTTCTCCCGCCGACCTGATCGGTGGAACGCCGTCCCGTGCGCCGTCCGCTCGGGAAACCCCGGTCCTGCCGGAAGGGCTGTTCGCCCGGCATGGCGACGACGGCGGAACGGTGGATCCGACCCGGGCCGGCCAGCAACTCATCCTCGACGCCATACCGTTCCCGGTCGCCGTCCTGCGGCGCTGCGACGAGGTGGTCCTCTACGTCAATACGCCGCTGGCCAGGATCGCCAACCAGGACGCCGCGTCCATGATGGGCCGCCGCTCCACGGTCAAGTACGCCACGCGCACCGACTACGAGGACGTCCAGGCGGCGTTGGAGCAGACTGGCCGGATCGACGAGCGCGAGGTGCGGCTGCGCAATGCGGACGGCAGGATCTTCTGGGTCACCCTGTCGGCCGTGCTGATTCCCTATCACGGCGAGGACGCCTTCCTCGTGGGCTTCACCGACATCACGGCGCGCAAGCAGGCGGAGGTCGTCCAGCGCGAGCTGATCGACGCCGTGCCCGTGCCGCTGGTCCTCGCCAGGACATCGGATGCGAAGATCCTCCAGATCAACCGGCGGGCGTCGGAACTGTTCGGGATCGCCTCCGACCTCGCGGTGGGGCGCTATGCCACGGATTTCTACGTGGTCGAGGAGGAGCGGCGGCGCCTCGGCATCCTGTTGCGCCAGGACGGCCAGGTGGACGAGTTCGAGGTCCAGCTGGCCGACAGCATGAAGCGGCCGTTCTGGGCGCTGCTCTCGGCGCGGCTGTTCGACCACAAGGGCGAGCAGGCCAGCCTGACCGCGGTCAACGTGATCAACGAGCGCAAGCGCATCGAGCAGGAGCTGGCGGTCGAGCGGGCCATGCTGAAGGCCACGCTGGAGAACATGGACCAGGCCATGCTGATCACCGACCGCGACCTCCGGGTGATCGGGTGGAACAGGCGCTGCGTCGAGCTTCTGGGACTTCCCGCCGATTTCCTGGAGAGCGGCCCGACCAAGGACGAGATCGCCGGCTATCTCGCGGACCAGGGCGAATTCGATACCCTGCCCGAGTCGGAGGTCGGGCTGTTCCGGGGCGACCAGCGGGCGCTGCTCGAAAGCCGGCCGATCTACGAGCGGCGGCGTCCCAACGGGACCGTGGTGGAGGCGCGCAGCAACCGCCTGCCGGGCGGCGGATTCGTGTGCAGCTATACCGACATCACCAAGCGCAAGGCCGCCGAGGACGAGCTGCGCGCCTCGAAGGAGGCGGCGGAACTGGCCTATTCCGGCCTCCAGCAGGCAAAGAACAGCCTGATCCAGGCGGAGAAGATGGCGGCGCTCGGCTCCCTGGTGGCGGGCGTCGCGCACGAGATCAACACGCCCATCGGCACGGCGCTGACCGCGGCCTCCCACCTGGGCGAACGGACGGCGGAGTTCCGCGCCCAGTTCCAGGGCGGCAAGCTGAAGAAGTCGGAGGCCGAGCGCTACCTGGAGACCGCGGTCGAGACGTCGGCGATCATGGTCGCCACCATCGGCCGCGCGGCCGAGCTGATCCAGAGTTTCAAGCAGGTGGCGGTGGACCAGTCCACGGACATCCGGCGCCGCTTCAACCTGTCGACATACATCGCCGAGATCCTGCTCAGCCTGAAGCCGCGGCTGAAGCAGACCCAGCACGCGGTCGTGGTGGACTGTCCGCATGATCTTGAAATCGACAGCTATCCGGGTGCATTATCCCAAGTGCTGACCAACTTCGTGATGAACTCCATACTCCATGGCTTCTCCGATGGGCAGACCGGAACGATCTCGATCTCCGCGGAGTTGAGCGACAGCGATACCGTGGTGATACGCTATGCCGACACCGGGCGGGGCATCCCGGAAAAGAACCTGGCGCGAATCTTCGAGCCTTTCTTCACCACCAGGCGGGGAACGGGAGGCACCGGACTGGGGCTGCACATCGTTTACAACATCGTGACCCAGAGCCTGGGTGGCACCATCGAAGTGCGGAGCGCCGTGGGAGAGGGCGCCGCCTTCATCCTCGCCATTCCCAGGACCGCCCCGGGTCAAGTGGAGCTTTGGATCGACGAGCGATGACAGCCATCGACGGAGAAATCGGCGAGGACGACGACGACCTGCTGTTCGCCGACGAGGCGGACGGGGAGGGGGAAGAGGCCGATTCCCCGACCCTCGACAGCGCGACGGCGAACCGCCGCAGGATCAAGCCCTGGAAGGTGATGATCGTCGACGACGACCGGGAGGTCCACGCGATCACCAAGGTCGTCCTCAACGACTTCGTCTTCGACGACCGGCCGCTCGAATTCATCAGCGCCTTCAGCGCGTCGGAGGCCTGCCACCTGATCCTGGAGCATCCCGATACAGCCGTCGTGCTGCTCGACGTGGTGATGGAGACCGACGATGCCGGCCTGCGCTGCGTCGAATTCATCCGGCGCACGGCGGGGAACGAGCAGGTCCGGGTCATCCTGCGCACGGGCCAGCCGGGACAGGCGCCCGAGCGCCAGGTGATCGTCAACTACGATATCAACGACTACAAATCCAAGAGCGAGCTGACGTCCCAGAAGCTGTTCACGGCGGTGGTCGCCGCCCTGCGGTCGTACCAGCACATCATCAGCATCGACATGAGCCGCCGCGGGCTGGAAAAGATCATCGACGGATCGGCGTCCCTGTTCGAGCACCGCTCCATGAGCCAGTTCGTCGAAGGCGTGTTGCTCCAGCTTCGATCGCTGATCCACGGCGCGACCGGGTCGCTGCTCTGCACCGTCTGCCAGGACGGCGGCGCGGCGCCGGTCGGCGCGCTGCAGGTGCTCGCCAGCTCGGAGATGCTCGGCGTGGAACCCGGGCAGCCGCTCGATCGGATCCTTTCGGCCGATGCCGTCGCCGACATCCGGCGATCCCTCGACGAAGGCCGTAACATCTACTGCGCCGACCATAGCGTGATCGTGTTCCGCTCGCGCAACCATTCGACCAGCGTCGTCTACCTGGAGGGTCATCCGCCCCTGGGCGACCTGGACCGCAACCTGCTGGAAATCTTCTGCGGCAAGGTCGCGATCGCCTTCGACAACGTCTATCTCTACGAACAGGTGCTCAACGCCCAGAAGGCGACGGTCTATGCGCTGGGCAAGCTGGCCGAGTTCAAGGACGAGATCACCGGCCACCATGTCCGCCGGATCGAGCGGCTGACCGGCCTGATCGCGGCGGAGCTGAAGGCGCGCGGCGCCTTTCCAGACGAGATCGACGACCGATTCGTCGACCAGATCGGCCTCGCCAGCATCCTGCACGACGTCGGCAAGGTCGGCCTGCCCGACAGCATCCTGAACAAGCCGGCCCGCCTGACCGAGGAGGAGATGGCCGTGATCCGTCAGCATCCGACGATCGGCGGAAACGTCCTTCGCGAAGTCGCCAAGATGGTCCCGGGCCGCAGCTACCTGAGCCTGGGCGCCGAAGTGGCGGAGTCCCACCACGAGAAATACGACGGAACCGGCTATCCCGCCGGCCTCAACGGCGACGCGATCCCGGTCAGCGGCAGGATCACCGCCGTCGCCGACGTCTATGACGCGCTGATGCACAAGCGCCCCTACAAGGAGGCTTGGACCCTCCAGGACACGATCGACCATTTGAAAACGCAGAGCGGCACCCATTTCGACCCTCTGGTGGTCGACGCCTTCCTGACGATCCTGGACCGCGGCCTGGACGAGGAGGGGCTCGGCTGACGCAGAGGGTGGGCGGTGTCCTCCGGCAGCGTGCCGGGCCGCTGTCCCGCCGCCCCATCAACGACGTTGATCGAGCATCCCGCCCATGACATCCGCCGGAACCGGCCGGCTGTAATGATAACCCTGGCCGAACGTGCATCCCAGATCCCGAAGCGGCTGGATCAGATCGGCCGACTCGACGCCTTCCGCCACCACCTCCATGCCCATGCGGCGTGCCAGGGTGATGATGGTTTCGACGATGTGATGCGTACGCCCTTGCTTGCCCAGCGCACGGACGAACGACTGGTCGATCTTCAGCACGTCGAACGGGAACTTGTGCAGGTAGGAAAGGCTCGAGTAGCCGGTTCCGAAGTCGTCCAGCGCCAGGGTCGCGCCAAGGTCCTTGATCCTGCACATGACCTCGTAGGCCTGGTGGGGATCGTGGACCAGGGCGGTCTCGGTCAGTTCGACCTTCAGTCGTTCGGCCGGAAACCCGGTCATCTCCAGCCGCTCCGCCAGGGCGCCCACCACGTCCATGTCCGTGAAATGCTGAGACGACAGGTTTACGCTCAGGAAGGGCAGGGGGCGGTCGCCGGCGGCCTGCCGCAGCAGGGCGCAGGCCTCGGCCATGATGGTCAGGTCCATGCGGCGGATCAGCCCGCTCTTCTCGCTCAGGTCGATGAACTCGCACGGCGGCACCAGGCCGCGGTCGGGATGGCGCCAGCGCGCCAATGCTTCGAACCCGGCGAGCTCGCCGCCCGCGATGGTCACGATCGGCTGGAAGAACGGCTCGAACTCCCCGGCCTCGAGGCCCCGTTCCAGGTCGTATTCGCGGCTTATCCAATTCAGCGCCGACTCGCCGCGCTCGGTGCCGCCGGTCGGCGCCGACACCACCAGGTGGCTCGCCGTTCCCCGGTCCCGGCTTGGCAAGTCGTTGAGAAGGCCGTTCTGCGCCTGCCTGAACCGGCTGATCAGGCTGCCGAGCAGTTGCCCGACGATCGGCTCCACTTCCTGGATACGCCGCTTCAGCTGATCCCGCCGGATGATCAGCACCTCCGTCTCTTCCGTCGCCCGGGCGGCGGCAGACCGGAGGCTGTCGTCCAGCACCGCCATCTCGCCGAAGATCTCGCCCCGGCCGAGCGTCGCCAGCGTGATGTGGGTCTGGTCCCGGGTGGCGCAGATCTCGACCTGTCCCCGCTCCACGATATAGGCGCAGTCGGCCGGCTGTCCCTCGAAGAAGATCGTTGCACCTGGTCGAAACGTCTTGCGGATCAAGGGAGGATCTCCACGGAGGACTGCCGGCTACCGAACCGGAACAAACCATTTTCAGGAAAATACGGCCTAATCCGATTATTGTAAAGGCAAGCCCTCCTGGTCAAATAATCCGCTCGATCGGATCCAGGCGTTTGCAAGCCAAGCGAAATGTTTCATTTTTGACGGGATGAGAAGGCTGGTCCATGCCTTGGATTTCTCTTGTGCAATATGCATATCAGCGCTTCTACCCAGAGAAAGCGTGCCTGCCTGTTGGTTAGAATTGCTATGTTATGTAACCTCTATCAAGGAGCTGGCGATGGCCGCAATCGAAAGTCTGAAAGCGATTCTTGACAAGACCTATGAAGGCATGACGTCGAAGCAACTGATGGCCCAATCTCCCGCCGCCCTTGCGGGCGTCACCGAGGGCGATGCGCTTAAGCTCAAGGAAGCCTTCGGTATCGATACGATCGAAGAACTGGCGACGTGCAAATACTTCCTGTGGGCCCAGGCGCTCCACGTTCTGGCAAAAACCGAGAAATAGGGCCTTGCCCCGCCGCGGCCCGGAGAGACGCCGTGGCGGGGTCCGCTGCCGGACCCGCCCTCCATGGACATGGCCGTGATTTCGGCGGACAAAATGAAAGTTTCAGATTCGTAACATCAATGCGGAGGAAACTGGTAGCATTTTGCCTATCGGCGGTTTTATATCCCTTGGCTACACATCCCCGTAGGAAGCCAGGAAATGCCGACCACAGCCAAGAAGCCCGACACACCCACCCGACTGCCGACGGTGCCGCCGGGAGTGGCAATGCCTTTGCACTATTCTTCGCTGTCCAGCTGCATGGTCCACCACCTCGTCGATCCCGGCAGGATCATGGAGCTTTTTGAGGGGAGCGGCCTGCAGCCCGCGATTTTCGGCGGCAGGGCATCGGTCTGCTGCAGTTTCCAGGTCAATACCGCCTTCCGGTCGGCCGGGCTGAACCTGCCGCCCGACCAGTGGGCGTCGTCGGCGGCTGGAGTCGTCCAGGAACTGGAATTGAGCATCGTGGCCTGTCCGGAGGGCCGCGGGGGTGAGGTTCCCGACATCACCTTCGACCAATGGTTGATGGGCGACGAGCAGACCAAGCTGCTGGGAACCCACCGCCTGTTCGTGCCCTGCGATGACCCGGCCACCGTCGCGGTCGGCAAGGAGTTGTTCGGCGAACCGACGTTCAGGACCAGCTTCCTGGTCAACCTGCCATCGCCGAACCCGGTCCGCGACGGCATGGCCGCGGCCGCCGAGATGGAGTGGATGCAGACCTGGGGGTTTCGGGTCAACGATCCCGACGACCCGGCCCAGTTCATCTTCACCGCCCTGGTCGACACCACCGGCCTGACCCCGATTCCCGGCACGATCTCTCCCGTGACCCGGTACGGCGTGTCCGCCGCCGGGCCGGTCCGCTCCCGCTGGAGCGTCGCACGGCCGTTCGACACCTTTTTCATCGCCGATGCCGGACCGGCGGATCGGGTGCAGCTGACATACGGCGCCAGCCCCCATCCGATGGGCATCGTCATGCGGGACCTGTTGGAGGGAACCCCGGCCTACGCGATCCAGACCTTCCAGTCCGACCCGGTCGCGGTCCGGAACCGGCCCTGTTTCCTGAAGCCCCTCTGAAGACGTCGGGCTCGGCCTCCCGACGACTGGCGGCTTGACAAGCGGCAGCGATGCCGTGAGGATCGGCGTATTCCCAGGGGAGCCCCGATAGGGGGCTGAGATTCCGTCGGCCTAGCGGCAACGCGGAGACCCTTTGAACCTGATCCGGGTCGTGCCGGCGTAGGAAGGGGAGAAGGCAAGGACTCCGCAGTCGCATCCGCGCCCGTTCTCATCAAATCCATCGCTGCATTCCGGATCTCCGCTCGCCGTCGAAGCAGGAGATCACGATGCCGAAAGACAACAATCCGACCTTCACCGTTTCCACTGGACCGCTGCCCGCGTCGCGCAAGGTGCATGTTCCGGGCGTGCTGTACCCCAACCTGCAAGTGGCCCTGCGGGAGATCGACCTGGAGCCCGGCAGCGGCGAGCCGCCGGTCCGGGTCTATGACAGCTCCGGCCCCTACAGCGATCCGGCCGCCGCGATCGACATCGCCCATGGCCTGCCCGCGCTCCGCGCCGGCTGGATCGCGGCGCGCGGCGACACCGAAGCCTATGACGGGCGGCCGGTCAGGCCGGAGGACAACGGACTGCGCCAGGGCCAGCGGTCCAACTTGGAGGAGTTCTCCGGCCCCGCCCGCCGGCCGCTGCGGGCACGGGGCGGTGTCGCGGTGACCCAGATGGCCTACGCGCGGCGCGGCATCGTCACGCCGGAAATGGAGTATGTGGCGATCCGCGAGACTCTCGGCCGGCAGGCGGCGCTCGACGCGGTGCGCGACGGCCGGTCCTTCGGCGCCGCGATCCCGGACCACGTCACTCCGGAGTTCGTGCGGGACGAGGTGGCGAAGGGCAGGGCGATCATCCCGGCCAACATCAACCACCCGGAGATCGAGCCGATGATCATCGGCCGCAATTTCCTGGTCAAGATCAACGCCAATATCGGCAATTCCGCCGTCGCCTCCTCCGTTGCGGAGGAGGTCGAGAAGATGGTCTGGGCGACCCGCTGGGGCGCCGACACCGTGATGGACCTCTCGACCGGCGCCAACATCCACACCACCCGCGAGTGGATCATCCGCAATGCCGCCGTGCCGATCGGCACCGTGCCGATCTACCAGGCCCTGGAAAAGGTCGGCGGCCGGGCCGAGGAGCTGACCTGGGACATCTACCGCGACACCCTGGTAGAGCAGGCGGAGCAGGGTGTGGATTATTTCACCATCCATGCCGGCGTCCGGCTCGCCCATATCCCCCTGACCGCGCGGCGGGTGACCGGCATCGTCTCGCGCGGCGGCTCGATCCTCGCCAAGTGGTGCCTGGCGCACCATCAGGAGAACTTCCTCTACACCCGGTTCGATGAGATCTGCGAGATCATGCGGGCCTACGACATCAGCTTTTCGCTGGGTGACGGGCTGCGGCCGGGCTCCATCGCCGACGCCAACGACGCGGCGCAGTTCGCCGAGCTGGAGACGCTGGGAGAACTGACGCAGGTCGCCTGGAAGCATGAAGTGCAGGTCATGGTCGAGGGGCCGGGCCACGTGCCGATGCACAAGATCAAGGAGAACATGGACCGGCAGCTCGACGTCTGCCGCGAGGCGCCTTTCTACACGCTCGGCCCGCTGACCACAGACATAGCGCCCGGGTACGACCACATCACCAGCGGCATCGGCGCCGCCATGATCGGCTGGTTCGGCACGGCGATGCTGTGCTACGTGACGCCGAAGGAGCATCTGGGGCTGCCCGACCGCGACGACGTGAAGGTGGGCGTCGTCACCTACAAGATCGCGGCCCACGCCGCCGACCTCGCCAAGGGCCACCCGGCGGCCAGGCTGAGGGACGACGCGCTCAGCCGCGCCCGGTTCGACTTCCGCTGGCGCGACCAGTTCCACCTATCGCTCGACCCGGAGACGGCGGAGCGGTTCCACGACCAGACCCTGCCGGCCGAGGGCGCCAAGTCGGCGCACTTCTGCTCCATGTGCGGCCCGAAATTCTGCTCCATGAAGATCACCCAGGAGGTGAGGGAATACGCCGCCTCCGGCATGGCCGGGATGTCGGAGAGCTTCCGGGCGGGCGGGGCGGAGATCTACCGGCCGATCGACTGACGGGAATGTTGCGCGGGACGTGCAATCTGTATAAATTCCTTTGACCTGAACACCGTCCTAAGGAGTTGTGCCATGCAGACCCCGTCCCGCGCAGCATCCATGTCCCCATCCCCGGCCGCAGTGCCGTCGCGGCCCGGTTCCGCTCCCGCGATCGTCCTGACCCTGCGCCAGGAGGCATTCTGCGCCGCCATGGCCCTTGGGGTCGGGGGCGCGGAGGCGGCGCGCCGGGCGGGCTACTCTCCCAACGGCGCCAAGCAGCGCGCCGCCCTGCTGATGCGCCAGCCGGAAATCCGCGTCCGCATCGACCAGATAAGGATAGCCGGCAGCGCCCATCGGCAACTCCACCTGGACGATGCCGTCGCCGTGGTCAGCGAGATCCTGGACGGAGCCCTGGAGGGGAAAAGCTTCGGCCTCGCCTTGAAAGCGGTGGAATTCCGCCTGAAGCTGGAGGGCATCATTCAGGACAAGCGGATCGCCCACCATTATCACCTCGACGCCGCCCATCCCGACGCCGACCTGGAACGGCTCGACTGCGATCCGGAAGAGGAACTTGATCATATCCGATTCCCCGCCCCGGTATCCGCTCCGGCCGATGCCCCGGTATACGCCGACCCGGCACCCGTCATGTCCGACGTATCCGCGCCGGCGGCACCCGCTATCGCCCCAGCTCCCGCTTCCCGCGTCGAGGCAGTGACCAAGGATGACCTTCGGGCCAAGCGGAGGATGACCCGGCGCTTCGGCGACGTCCCGTCGGCGACCGCCCTGTCCACCATGCCCGACCTGATCCCCGGCCCGAGGTCCGGAAGCGTCGCGCCGGGGCTTGTCGCCGCCTGAGCGGCCGCAATCCCCCTTCCATCCTTCGCCCGAGAGGGAGCATTGACAGAGCCGGGGCGCGCCGCCGATAGTGCGCCCGCTCGATGGTGCCGGGCGGCTCGCCGCCGCAAGGCCGCCAAGAGGGAATCCGGTGGGGGTGCGTCAAGCCGCCCGAGTCCGGAGCTGCCCCCGCAACTGTAAGCGGCGAGCGGGTGTCGTCCACTTGAAGCCACTGGTGCCCCGCGGCATCCGGGAAGGCGATGACGCCCGCATGGACCCGCGAAGCCAGGAGACCTGCCGTCGAGCGCCGTCGATTCAATCACGGCCGGGCGGGGTGCACCGGCGGAGGTGGAGCATGATGTCGATTCCAGCAGACCCTTCGGGCCGCCGCCCGGCGTGACCCTCGTTCTCGGCGGCGCCCGGTCGGGCAAGAGCCGCTTCGCCGAGGCCATGGCCGAACAGGCGTCGCGCCCGATCTATCTCGCCACCGGCAGGGCGTGGATACCGAGATGGCAGACCGCATCGACGAGCACCGCGACAGGCGCGGTCCGCGCTGGACCACGGTAGAGGAACCCCTCGACCTCGCCGGAACGCTGCCGGGCCTCGCAGCGCCCGATGCGGTCGTGCTGGTGGACTGCCTCACCCTGTGGGTCACCAACCTGATGCTGGAGGAGCGCGACATCGCGCACGAGACCCGCGGCCTCGTCGAATGCCTGCCGACCCTGGCCGGCCCCGTGGTGTTCGTCTCCAACGAGGTCGGGCTGGGCATCGTGCCGGACAACGCCATGGCGCGGGCCTTCCGCGACCACGCCGGCCGGCTCCACCAGGAGGTGGCGGCGGTGGCCGACAGCGTCTATTTCCTGGTCGCGGGGCTGCCCGTGACCGTCAAAAGCAATCGTTAGGAACCTTCCTTGAGCACCAAGATCCCCGCGACGGTCATCACCGGCTTCCTCGGCGCCGGCAAGACCAGCCTGGTCCGCCACCTGATCGAGAACGCCCGCGGCCGCCGGCTGGCCCTGATCATCAACGAGTTCGGCGACCTCGGCGTCGATCGCGAGCTCCTGGCCGGCTGCGGCGTCGAGAACTGCCGGGAGGAGGACATCGTCGAGCTGACCAATGGCTGCATCTGCTGCACCGTCGCCGACGATTTCCTGCCGACCATCGAGAAGCTGCTGAACCAGCCGCAGCCGCCCGATCATATCGTGATCGAAACATCCGGCCTGGCGCTTCCCAAGCCGCTGGTCAAGGCGTTCGCCTGGCCCGAGATCCGCACCCGCGTGACCGTCGACGGCGTGATCGCCGTGATCGATGCCGAGGCCGTCGCCGCCGGCCGATTCGCCAGCGACCCCGAAGCCGTGCAGGCCGCGCGCGACGCCGACGAGTCCCTCGACCACGAGAGCCCCTTGGAGGAACTGTTCGAGGAGCAGGTCCAGTGCGCCGACATGGTCGTCCTCAACAAGGCCGATCGGGTCGATGCCGCCACGCTGGAGGCGGTCACGGCCACGGTCGCCAAGCACCTGCGCCCCGCGGTCAAGACGGTGGTGTCGGTCCAGGGCGGCATCGATCCGCTGGTCCTGCTGGGGCTGGGCGCCGCGGCGGAGGACGACCTGGACAGCCGCCCGTCGCACCACGAGCTGGAAGGCGAGGGCCACGACCACGACGATTTCGACAGTTTCGTGATCGGGCTCGGCACGGTGGAGACGCCGGAAGAGGTCGAGGCGCGCATCCTGGCCGCCGTCGCCGCCCATGACATCCTGCGGATCAAGGGCTTCCTGGACGTGGCGGGCAAGCCGATGCGCCACGTGGTGCAGGGCGTCGGCGACCGCATCCAGCGCTATTACGACCGGCGCTGGAAGCCGGAGGAGGAGCGCCGGAGCGAGCTGGTGGTGATCGGTCAGCGCGGGCTCGACCGGGCGGCGGTCGAATCCATCCTGCGCGGCTGAGCCGCCATGCATCTGCTGGCCGCCCAGCCCGGTACCGTCTCCGACGGCAGCGAGGCCGCCGATCTCGGCCAGACCGCGGGCGACATCGTCTTCCTGTCGGCCGCCGACACCGAACTCGCCTGCCTGGCATCGGCCCATGACAGGCTCGGGTCCGGCTTCCCCAGCCTGCGCCTCGCCAGCCTGCTCCAGCTCGGTCATAACCTGTCGGTCGATCTCCATGTGGAGCGGGTGGTGTCGCGGGCGAAACTGGTGGTGGTCCGGCTGCTGGGGGAGAGCGCTACTGGCCCTACGGGATCGAGCAGGTGGCGGACGCCTGCCGGCGCGGCGGCATCCCGCTGGCGGTGCTGCCGGGCGACGACCAGCCCGACCCGGAACTGGCGCGCTTCTCGACCCTTCCGGGCGATGCGGTCCACCGGCTGTGGCAGTACTGCGTCCAGGGCGGCGTCGAGAACGCCGCCGGGCTGCTGCGCTACGCGGCATCGCTCATCGGCCGGGGCGGCGGCGATTGGCGGGAGCCGATGCCGCTGATGCGGGCCGGGATCTACTGGCCGGGCCGCGACCGGCCGGGGCTCGACGACCTGCGCCGGGCCTGGACGCCGGGCGCTCCCGTCGCCGCCATCCTGTTCTACCGCGCGCTGGAGCAGGCGGCCAACACCGCCGTCATCGACGCCCTGATCGATGCCCTGCGCCGGGCCGGGGTCAACGCGCTGCCGATCGCGACGACCAGCTTGAAGGAGAAGGTCGCGGCCGGGATCGTCGCCGATCTGCTGGCGCGGGCCGAGCCCGACGTGATCCTCAACGCGACTTCCTTCGCGGTGTCCCAGCCGGGAGCGGCGCGGTCGGCGACGCCGTTCGACGGTTCGGACTGCCCTGTCTTCCAGGTCGTGTTCTCCGGCGGGTCGGAGGCGGCGTGGCGCGGCGGGACGACCGGCTTGTCCGCCCGCGACATCGCCATGAACGTGGCCCTGCCGGAGGTGGACGGCCGGCTGATCACCCGCGCCGTCAGCTTCAAGGCGGAGGCCCGGCGCCACGAGGCGACCCAGAGCTGGGTGCTGTCCTACCGGCCCGTCGCCGACCGCGTCGGTTTCGTCGCGGCCCTGGCGAAATCCTGGGCGCGGCTGCGCCGGACGCCGCCGGCCGAGCGGCGCGTCGCGGTCGTCATGGCGAACTATCCGAACCGCGACGGCCGCCTCGCCAATGGCGTCGGCCTTGATACGCCGGCCGGCGTGGCGCGGTCGCTCCGGGCCCTGGCCCAGGCGGGCTACGCGGTCACCGGGGCGCCACCGGATTCCGCCGCGCTGATGGAGCGGATCGGCGCCGGCGTGACCAACGACCTGACGGCGCTGGACCGGCGCACGGTCTCCGAGACGCTGTCCCTGGATGGGTACCGTACGTTCTTCGCGACCTTGCCCGAAGCCGTCCGTGCCGCGGTCACCGGACGCTGGGGCGCCGCGGAGGAGGACCCGTACGTGCGGGACGGGTGGTTCCTACTGCCAGCGGTCCGGTTCGGCAACGTCGCCGTCGCGATCCAGCCGGCGCGGGGATACCAGATCGATCCGTCCAAGACCTACCACGACCCCGACCTGGTGCCGCCGCACGCCTACCTGGCCTTCTACGCCTGGGTGCGCCGGGAGTTCGACGCCCACGCCGTCGTCCATTTCGGCAAGCACGGCAATCTGGAATGGCTGCCGGGCAAGTCGCTGGCCCTGTCGGAGGAGTGCTTCCCGGAGGTGGCGCTGGGACCCGTCCCGCACCTCTACCCCTTCATCGTCAACGATCCCGGCGAGGGGACCCAGGCCAAGCGCCGCGCCGCCGCCGTCATCATCGACCACCTGACCCCGCCGCTGACCCGGGCGGAGAGCTACGGCCCGCTCCGCGAGCTGGAAATGCTGGTGGACGAGTATTACGAGGCGGCCGGCATCGATCCGCGCCGCATCGCCCTCCTGCGCGAGCGCATCCTGGAACTCAGCGCCGCGACCGGCCTGGACGTGGATTGCGGCGTCAGCCGGGACGACGAACCGCAGGAGGCCCTGGCGAAGCTCGACAGCCATCTGTGCGAGCTGAAGGAACTCCAGATCCGCGACGGCCTCCATGTCTTCGGGGAAGCTCCCGAGGGCGGGCTGCTGACCGACCTTCTGGTGGCGCTGACCCGGTTGCCGCGCGGCAAGGGGGAGGAGCGGGACGCCTCGCTGATCCGGGCGCTGGCGGCGGACCTGGGGCTCGGGGGGCTCGGCTTCGACCCGCTGGACTGCGCCATGGCCGAGCCCTGGCATGGGCCGCGGCCCGACGCCCTCGATACGGGGGGAGTCTGGCGCAGCCACGGCGACACCGTGGAAAGGCTGGAGGAACTCGCCCGGCGGCTGGTCGCCGGCGATGCCGTTTCGGAGCCGGAATGGACCCGCGCCGGCGTCGTCCTGGATTATATCCTGTCGGACCTTAGGCCGACCGTCGCCGCCTGCGGCGCCGCGGAACTGGAAGGACTGCTGCGCGGTCTCGACGGCCGCTTCGTCGAGCCCGGCCCCTCCGGCGCCCCGACCCGGGGCCGGCCGGAGGTTCTGCCGACCGGGCGCAACTTCTATTCCGTCGATACCCGTGCCGTGCCCACGCCTGCCGCCTGGCACCTGGGTTGGAAATCCGCCTCCCGCGTGGTCGATCGCTACCTCCAGGAGAACGGCGACTATCCCCGCACCATGGCGCTGTCAGCCTGGGGGACCGCCAACATGCGGACCGGCGGCGACGATATCGCCCAGGCGCTGGCCCTGATGGGAGCCCGGCCGACCTGGGACACCGGCACGGGCCGGGTGACCGGGTTCGAGATCTTGCCGGCCGGCGTGCTGGACCGGCCGCGGGTGGACGTGACGCTCCGGGTTTCAGGCTTCTTCCGCGACGCCTTCCCCGCCCAGATGGACTTGGTGGACAGCGCCGCCCGGGCCATCGCCGACCTGGACGAGCCCGACGACGTGAACCCCCTGGCCGCCCGCGTCCGGGCCGACGCCGCAGCGCTGGTGGAGGCCGGCGTCGATCCCGCCGCAGCCCGGCGGCGGGCCGGCCACCGGGTTTTCGGCTCCAAGCCGGGCGCCTATGGCGCCGGCCTCCAGGCCCTGATAGACGAGCGCGGCTGGGAGACCGAGAAGGACCTCGCCGAAGCCTATCTCGCCTGGGGCGGGTACGCCTATGGCGGCGGGGTGGACGGGGCGCCTGAACGGGCCTTGTTCGAAACCCGTCTGGGCTCCGTCCAGGCCGTCCTGCACAACCAGGACAACCGCGAGCACGATTTGCTGGACAGCGACGACTATTACCAGTTCGAGGGCGGAATGAGCGTCGCCGTGCGGACCCTGTCGGGCCGGGCGCCGACCGTCTACCACAACGACCACTCTCGCCCGGAAAGTCCCCGCGTCCGGACCCTGGAGGAGGAGATCGCCCGCGTCGTCCGCGGCCGTGTGGTCAATCCGAAATGGATCGCCGGGGTCATGCGCCACGGCTACAAGGGCGCCTTCGAGCTGGCCGCCACCGTCGATTACCTCTTCGCCTTTGCCGCGACGGCGCGGTGCGTCCGGGACCACCATTTCGACGCGGTGTTCGACGCCTATGTGGCCGACGTCCATGTCCGCGACTTCATGGCCGGGGCCAACCCCGCCGCACTCCGGGAAATGGCGGAGCGGCTGGCCGAGGCCCAGGATCGCGGGTTGTGGCGACCGAAGTCCAATGCCGCCTACGATACGCTGAAGAATCTGAGCCGGGGAGAGACGCCATGAAGACCGAAGGCATGACCGAGGAAGAGATCAACGCGCGGCACGCCGAGAAGATGGCCAAGAAGAAGGCCGCCCGCGACCGCATGATCGCGACCAAAACCCTCGAGAAGGGGCTTCTGATCGTCCACACCGGCAAGGGCAAGGGCAAGTCCACCGCGGCGCTCGGCATGGTGATGCGGGGGATCGGCCACGGCTTCAAGGTCGGCATCGTGCAGTTCGTCAAGGGCAAGTGGGAGACCGGCGAGCGGGTCGTGCTGGAGCGATTCTCCGACCAGGTCACCATCAACACCATGGGCGAAGGCTTCACCTGGGAGACCCAGGATCGCCAGCGCGACATCGCCGCCGCCCGCGCCGCGTGGGACCAGGCGGTCAGCCTGATCCGCAACCCCGACTACAAGATGGTGCTTCTCGACGAACTCAACATCGTGCTGCGCTACGACTACCTGCCGCTGGACGAGGTGATCGAGGTCCTCCGCTCCAAGCCGGAGGACACCCACGTCATCGTGACCGGCCGCAACGCCAAGGACGAGTTGCTGGAGATCGCCGACCTCGTGACCGAGATGACCATGGTCAAGCACCCGTTCCGCGACGGCGTGAAGGCCCAGGCGGGCATCGAGTTTTGACCAAGGCCATCATGTTCATGGGCACCGGCTCGGACGTCGGCAAGTCCATGATCGTCGCCGGGCTGTGCCGCGCCTTCACGAACCGGGGCCTCCGGGTCCGCCCGTTCAAGCCGCAGAACATGTCCAACAACGCGGCCGTCACGGCGGACGGCGGCGAGATCGGCCGCGCCCAGGCGCTCCAGGCGCGGGCCTGCCGGATGGCGCCGGTCACCGACATGAACCCGGTGCTGCTCAAGCCCCAGACCGAGATCGGCGCCCAGGTGGTGGTCCAGGGCCGCGTCGTCGGCGCCATGAAGGCGCGCGAGTACCAGACCCGCAAGGGCGAGCTGATGCCGGCCGTGCTTGAGAGCTTCCATCGCCTGGGCCGGGACGCCGACCTGATCCTGGTGGAGGGCGCGGGGAGCGCTTCGGAAGTCAACCTGCGGGCCGGCGACATCGCCAACATGGGCTTCGCCGAAGCCGCCGACCTGCCCGTCGTCCTGATCGGCGACATCGAGCGCGGCGGCGTGATCGCCGGCATCGTCGGCACCTGCGCAGTCCTGCCGCCGGCCGAGCGCGCCCGGCTCAAGGCTTTCCTGATCAACAAGTTCCGGGGCGATACCAGCCTGTTCGACGACGGCCTCCGAATCATCAAGGAGCATACCGGCCTGTCCAGCCTGGGCGTGGTCCCCTGGTTCGCGCAGGCGGATCGGCTGCCGCCCGAGGACGCGCTGGCTCTGGCCTCGCAGCGAACGGCCGTGGGCCGGGCGATCCGGATCGCCGTGCCCCAGCTTTCGCGGATCGCCAATTTCGACGATCTAGACCCCCTGCGCGCGGAGCCCGACGTCACGGTCGAGATGATCCCGCCGGGCCGGCCGCTGCCGGGCGACGCCGACCTCGTCATCCTGCCCGGCACCAAGGCGACCATCCCCGACCTGGAGTTCTTCCGCGCCCAGGGCTGGGACATCGACCTCGCCGCCCATGTCCGCCGGGGCGGCCACGTGCTCGGGATCTGCGGCGGCTTCCAGATGCTGGGCCGTCGCCTCGACGACCCGGCGGGCACCGAGGGCGCTCCCGGCGCCGTGGACGGCCTCGATCTTCTCGATATCGAGACGGTCCTGGACGGCCCCAAGACCCTGGTCGAGGTCACCGGCCGCCACCTCGCCAGCGGCGCGGAACTGCGCGGCTACGAGATGCATATCGGGCGCACCGCAGGCCCCGCGCTGGACCGGCCGCTTCTCGACCTGTCCGGCCGTCCCGAGGGTGCCGTGTCCCCGAACGGCCGGATCGGCGGTTGTTACGTCCACGGAATGTTTTCTGCGGACGGGTTCCGCCACGCCTTCCTCTCCGCCATCCGCCATCGCGCCGAGAGCGGGCTGAACTACGAGGACACCGTCGAGACCACCCTCGACGCGCTGGCCCGCCATCTGGAAACCCACCTGGACCTGGACGGGTTGTTCGCAATTTCGTAGGTCGGCCTTCGCCCGAAGGGCGAACGCCGACGGCATGCCAAAACATTGGCGCGCGGTGTCGGCGTTCGCCTGACGGCGAAGGCCGACCTACAAAACCTGCCCTAGAAAAGGAACGCCAGCGACGCGATCAGCCCGGCCTGGATGCCGCACGCCGAGGCCATGATGCGGAGCGCCCATCGGATATCGTCGGACGTCGCCTCCCGCCGCCCGCCTTCGCCCATCCAGGCATCCTCCACCACGACCGTTCCGTAGCGGCGGGGTCCCGCCAGCGCCAGCCCCAGCGCGCCGGCCATGGCGGCTTCCTGCCAGCCGGCGTTGGGCGACTTGTGCTTGCCGGCATCGCGCAGCATGGTCTTCCAGGCCGCATGGGCGCGCCGCAGCCGCTTGCCCCGCAGGGCGACGGCGCTGCCAAGGATGATGAACAGGCCGGCCAGCCGGGCGGGCATCAGGTTCACCAGATCGTCCAGCCGCGCCGCCGCCCAGCCGAAGGCCCGGTGGCGCGGGGTCCGGTGGCCGATCATGCTGTCCGCCGTGTTGATTGCCTTGTAGGCGACCAGACCGGGAAACCCCAGAACCGCGAACCAGAAGACCGGCGCCACGATGCCGTCGGAGAAGTTCTCCGAGCAGGACTCGATGGCGGCACGGCAGACGCCGTGCTCGTCCAGGCTTTCCGGGTCGCGCCCGACGATCATGGACACCGCCCGGCGCCCTCCCGCCAGCCCCCCGCTCTCCAGCGCGGATGCCACCGCCGCCACATGGGTGTAGAGGCTCCGTTGGGCGATCAAAGTGCTGGCGAGGATGGCTTCCAGCACCCAGCCGAGCGGCATGGCTTCGAAAGCCAGGCTGGCGAGCCAGGCCGGGCCGGCGGTCACCGCCAGCAGCAGCAGGACGGCCGCGATCCCCGCCAGCCGCCGCGCCGCCGGCCTCCAGCCATCGCGGTTGAGCGTCCGGTCCAGCAGGCTGACAAGCCGGCCGAACAGGACCACGGGATGGGGCAGGCGTGCATAGATCCAGGCCGGTTCCCCGAACGCCGCGTCTATCGCCAGGGCCAGCAGGAGAACGGCATCCTGGTTCATGTTCCGCTGTCCACCACATGAAGGAACGATCCCATCACCGTGCCGCGCCGGGCCCCCATGCCGCCCAGGTCGTCGCCGCGCGCGTCTCGGACCCGGAACAGCGGCGGGTCGGCCTCTTCCGCCGTGATGCTGGCATAGTGGAACTCGTGCCCGCGCAGCACCGTGCCGCTGGGGCCGAACGGCGTCGCCGCGGCCGCCACCGCCTCACGGTAGCCCAGATGCAGCCGGCGTCTGGCGAAGGACGTGTCCAGCGGCAACAGTCCCGCCATGGCGTGCCGGACGCCGTCGCCGTCCTCCAGCGTCCTGCCCAGCACCATGTAGCCGCCGCACTCGCCATAGACCACGGCTCCGCGATCGGCGGCGGCCCTGATGCCGCCCAGGAACCGCGTGGCGCCGGCAAGGCGCCCGGCATGCAGTTCCGGATAGCCTCCGGGCAGGAAGACCGCGTCGGCGCGGGTGTCCGGCGCCTCGTCCGCCAGGGGAGAGAATGGCACCAGCTCGGCGCCCTGCCTTGCCCAGGACGCCAGCAGATGCGGATAGGCGAAGACGAAGGCGTCGTCGCGGGCAATGGCGGTGCGCTGGCCGAGCGGCGGCAGCGCCGCGCCCCCTGCCTCCGCCGGAAACGCCGCCGGGCAGGCCAGCCGGCGCAGGGCCGCGGTATCCACATGCCGGGCCACGGCATCCGCCGCCCGGTCCAGGAAGGCGTCCAGCGCCCCGATCTCCCCGGCGGGCACCAGTCCCAGGTGGCGGTCCGGCAGTTCCAGGGCCTCCAGCCTCGGCAGCGCGCCCAGCACCGGGACGCCGAGCGGTTCCAGGGCGGCCCGCAGCAGCGCCTCGTGCCTGGGACTGCCGACCCGGTTCAGGATCACACCCGAAACCGTCACGTCCCGGCGGAAGCTGTTGAAGCCATGGACCAGCGCCGCGACCGACTGGGCCTGGGATTTGGCGTCCACCACCAGCAAGACCGGCCATCCCGCCAGTACCGCCAGATCGGCGGTCGAGCCGGTGCCGTCCGCCGCCCCGTCGAACAGGCCCATGACTCCCTCGACCACCAGCAGATCCGCGTCGGCTTCCGCCAGCCGGGCCAGCGTGGCCGGGCGCATCGCCCAGGGGTCCAGGTTGAGGCAAGGCTGCCCGCTGGCTGCGGCGTGGAACAGGGGGTCGATATAGTCGGGCCCGACCTTGCGCGACTCCACCGCCACGCCCGACCGGCTGAAATGCCTCAGCAGCGCCAGGACCGTGACGGTCTTGCCGCTGCCCGAGGCGGGAGCCGCCAGCACGAGCCCCGGTGCCGCCACGGCCTCAGCCAGCCATGCCGCCGGTGGTCAGCACGCGGCCGGACAGGGCGCCCAGCCAGTCCAGCGCCGGCCGGAGCAGCACCACATCTCCGACCACCACCATGGCCGGGGGCTCGATGCCGTGCTCCGCCACGTCGGACGCCGCCCGCTCCAGCGTCGTCTCCAGCACGTGCTGGTTCGGCAGGGTCGCGTTGGTCACGATCGCGACCGCCTGGTCGCGCGGGCGGCCGGCCTCCATGAAGCGGTCGGCGATGAGGGCAAGGTGCTTCAGCGCCATGTACATGATGATCACCGGCGAGCCGCGCGCCACGGCGGCCCAGTCGATCGTGTCCGGCACCAGCCCGGAGGCGCTGTGCCCGGTCATGAAGGTCACGGCGTGGTTCCGGTCGCGGTGGGTCACGGGGATGCCGGCATAGGCCAGGCCGCCGATTCCGGCGGTGATGCCGGGGATCACGCGGAACGGCACCTTGTGCTCGACCAGCATCAGCGCTTCCTCGCCGCCGCGCCCGAACACGAAGGGATCGCCGCCCTTCAGCCGCAGCACGCGCAGGCCCTGCCGGGCCAGTTCCACCAGCCGCCTGGAGATGTCGGGCTGCTTGGGCGACGGCCGGCCGCCGCGCTTGCCAGCGAACTCCAGCCGGCTTTCGGGCCGGGCCATGCCGAGGATGTCCGGCCCGACCAGCGCGTCATAGACGATCACGTCCGCATGGCGCAGCGCGTGCCAGGCGTGGAGGGTGAGCAGCCCGGGATCTCCCGGACCGGCGCCCGCGAGCCAGACCCAGCCGGGCTCGAACTCGGGGAAGGGGAGGGGTGAGGATGAGGGGATCATTGCCGCCACTTTACACCGCGTCTATAAGCCACGCCATGACCGACAAACCGGAAGACGTCCCCGATCGTCCCCTGCGCCGTGGCTGGACGACCGGAGCCTGCGCCACCGCCGCCACCCGCGCGGCCTACGCGGCGCTGCTCACCGGCGAGTTCCCGGACCCCGTGACGATCCGGCTGCCCGGCGGGCAGGCACCCGCCTTCGCCCTGGCCTGGGAGGCGCGCGGACCGGACATCTACGCCGCCGGCGTGGTCAAGGACGCCGGCGACGATCCCGACGTGACCCACGGCGCCCTGGTGATCGCGACCGTCAGCCGCGGCGCTCCCGGGTCCGGCGTCACGTTCCGGGCCGGCGAGGGCGTCGGGACCGTCACCAAGGAGGGATTGCCGATCCCGCCCGGTGAGCCGGCGATCAACCCCGTTCCCCGCCGCATGATGTCGGAGGCGGTGGCCGAGCTGGCGGCGGCCCATGGCGACGCCGGGGACGTGGTGATCGAGGTCTCGATTCCGGGCGGTGCCGGGATCGCGCTCAAGACGTGGAATCCGCGCCTGGGCATCGTCGGCGGGCTGTCGATCCTGGGGACCACCGGCATCGTGGTGCCGTTTTCCTGCTCGGCCTGGATCCACTCCATCCACCGGGGCATCGACGTGGCGCGGGCCAACGGGATCGGCCACGTCGCGGGTTCTACCGGCTCCACCTCCGAGCAGGCGGTCCAGCGGCTCCACGGGCTGTCCGACCTGGCATTGCTCGACATGGGGGATTTCGCAGGGGGAATGCTGAAGTATCTGCGGCGGCATCCCGTGCCGCGCTTGACAATCGCGGGCGGTTTCGGCAAATTGTCTAAAATGGCCCAGGGTTTCCTGGACCTTCATTCGGGCCGCAGTCAGGTCGATTTCAACTGGCTTGCCGACCGCATGGCGGAACTGGGCGCTTCGCCCGACGAAATAGACCGCACCAGACATTCCAACACCGCCAATCAGGTCCTGACCCGCGCGATCGCCGCCGGCCTTCCGCTTGCCGACCTTGTCGCGGCCCGCGCGCGAGCGGTTGCGCTGGACACGCTGGGCGGCTGCGGGACCGACGTGGAAGTGCTCGTGTTCGATCGCAGGGGCGGCCTGGAAGGACGCGCCGGCTTCGCCGTTCCCGGCAAGGTCCTGATCCTCGGCGGCACGACGGAGGCGGCGGAGCTGGCCTGCAGCATTGACGGCATGTCGGTGGTCACCTCGCTGGCCGGCCGCACCCGCGCGCCGGCCGTCCTGCCGGGAGAGGTCCGCATCGGCGGCTTTGGCGGCGCCGAGGGGCTGGCGGCTTATCTCAGGGACAATGCGGTCACCGCCGTCATCGACGCCACGCATCCCTTCGCCGCCACGATCTCCCGCCATGCGGAGGAGGCCTGCCGGCAGGCCGGCGTGCCCCGGCTGGCGCTGGTGAGGCCGGAATGGGTGGCCGGACCCGGCGACCGCTGGATCGGGGTGGACGACATGGAAGCCGCCGCGGCGGCGGTGCCGGGCGGCGCCCGCGCGTTCCTGACGGTCGGCCGTCAGGAACTCGGCCCCTTCGCATCCCGCGCCGATGCCTGGTTCCTGGCTCGTGTGATCGATCCGCAGGAACCGCCGAGCCCCAACATCGCCCTGGTGACGGGGCGCGGTCCCTTCGACCTCGATGCCGAACGAGCCTTGCTGGCGGACCACGGCATCACCGTCGTGGTCTCCAAGAACAGCGGCGGCGGTGCCAGCCAGCCGAAGCTCGCCGCCGCACGGGAACTGGGTATCCCGGTCATCATGGTGCGCCGCCCCGCGCCGCCGGCCGGACCCTGCGCCGGCACCGTGGACGAGGCGCTGGAATGGCTTCACCGGACCTTGCGCTCGGGCCGCAGCACATGGACGTGCTCCGGGTCGTAGAGCGCGCTGTCGCGGAAATCCTCCGCCGCCAGCACGCGGCCGACGATCACCAGCGCGGTGCGGGTGATCTTCGCCTCGCGCACCTTCTCCCGAATGTCGGCGAGCGTGCCGCGGATCACCTGTTCGTCCGGCCAAGTCGCCCGGTAGACCACGGCGACCGGGCAGTCTGCCCCGTAATGGGGCGACAGCTCCTCGACGATCCTGGTCATGTTGCGGATCGACAGGTGGATCGCCAGGGTTCCGCCCGACCGGCCCAGGATATCGAGCGTCTCCGCGTTCGGCATCGGCGAGGACTTCATGGCCGTGCGGGTCAGGATGACGGTCTGGGAAACCTCCGGCAGCGTCAGCTCGGTCCGCAGCAGGGCAGCGGCGGCCGCATAGGCGGGCACGCCCGGCGTGATGTCGTACGGGATGCCCAGCGCGTCCAGGCGGCGGATCTGCTCGCCGATGGCCCCGTAGAGGGAGGGATCGCCGGAATGGACCCGCGCCACGTCCTTGCCCGCCGCGTGGGCGGCCTCGATCTCGGCCAGGATATCGTCCAGCGTCAGCGGGGCTGTGTCCACCACCCGGGCGCCCTCCGGCGCATAGGCCACCACCTCGGGCGGCACCAGCGACCCGGCATAGAGGCAGACCGGGCAGCGGGCGATCAGGTCGCGCCCGCGGATCGTGATCAGGTCGGGAGCGCCGGGACCCGCGCCGATGAAGTGAACCGTCATTGGGATTTTTCGTCCGGATGCTTCGCGGCATAGCCGCGGGGGGTGTAGACCCAGGTGCCGCCGTCGCCGCGCGGCAGCGCGCGGGTCTCGCTAGAGCCGATCAGGACCAGGGTCAGCATGTCGACGTCGGCCACGTCCAGATCCGCCAGGGTCGTCACCGTGATGGCTTCTCCCGGACGGCCCAGGTTTCGGGCGAGGACGACCGGCGTGCCGGCCGGCCGGTGTTCCAGTAGGACCGCCTTCATGGCAGGAAGCTGCTCCGTGCGCCGGCGCGAAACCGGGTTGTAGACGGCGATTACGAAATCGCCCTCGGCCGCGGCGCGGATGCGCCGCTCGATCACCGGCCAGGGGGTCAGGAGGTCGGACAGGGAGATCGTGCAGAAATCATGGCCCAGCGGGGCACCGGTCCGCGCCGCTGCCGCCTGGAGCGCCGAGATGCCGGGCGTGACCGCGATGTCGAGCCGCGCCCAGTCGGTCCGTCCCTCGCGCTCCACCAGTTCGAACACCAGGGTCGCCATGGCATAGATGCCGGCGTCCCCGCTGGAGACCAGCGCCACGTCGCGGCCTTCCGCCGCGAGGTCGAGGGCGACGCGCACCCGCATCTCCTCGGCCCCCAGTTCGTAGCCATGCCGCCGCTTGCCGGCCGCCAGTTCGCCGAGGAGGTCCAGATAGAGATGATACCCCACCAGGTCGGTGGCCCTCGCCAGCCAGCGGTCCGCCTCCGGCGTGCGCCAGCCGTCGCTGCCTGGACCGATCCCGACGACCGAAAGGCGTCCCCGGCGCTTGCCGATGCCGTCGGCTTGGAGCGGCGCCGGAGCCAGCCCGACGGCGCAGGTCGCGCGCGCGGACTTCCGCTTGGGCACCGCCAGCGTGCCGCCCGACGCCGCCAGCGCCGCCCCTTCGGCGACCCCGTGGCAGCCGACCTCTCGGAACACCAGGTCGGACGGGTTGGCGAGGTGCTGCGCCTCCTCCTCCAGCCGGGCGGCATCGAAGAAGCGGGCCGGAACGCCCAGGTCGGCGGCGGCGGCGTGGATCGCCGGCTCGTCCATCTTGACGTCGATCGAGCACAGCGCCGCCACGGCCTTCTCGGCCAGGCCGGCGGAGGCCAGGGTCTCGCGCACCAGCGCCCTCACTTCCTCGGCAGAAGCGCCGCGCTCGCACCCGACGCCCACCGCCAGCACCGGGGGATGATAGACGAGGCGGGTTTCGGAGCCGGCCTCGGCCCGTTCCGTGACCCGCAGCGTCAACCTGCCATCGGCCGAGAACGGCAGGCGGGTGCCCGCCAGCCAGGGAGCGCTGCCCTCCAGCCTGACCCTTGCCCCCGCCATCAGCGCGGCGGTGAAAGGCTTGGCGTCCTCCGGGTTGGCGAGATGCCAGCCGGCCGGCGGCTCGTCCAGGGCCACGCCGAAGTTGAGGTCGCCGGCCGTCGTGATGGCCGGTTCGATGCCCAGCGCCTCAGCCAGCCTGCGCGCCATCTCGTTGGCGCCGTGGTGCCCGCCCAGCAGCGGAACGACAGCGCTGCCGTCCTCCGCCAGGGCCAGTACGGGAGGTTCGGCGCGCTTGTCCGACAGGACGGGACCCAGCGCGCGGATCAGGATGCCGGCGGCGAACACGCCGATGATCGGCGTGTTGGCCGTGAACAGCGCCCGCAGATGATCGAGCGTGGCGGAGAAATCCCTGTCCGCTCCGGCGACCCGGTGGGCGAGTCCGTGGATCTCGGCTCCCGGCAGCATGGTCCGGGCGCCCGACGCGACCTCGAACCCGGATTGCGACAGGACGACGAAGACGGGTGCGCTCATGCCCAGGCCTCACCCCGGCGGTGGACCAGCACCATCGAGAAATAGGGGACGGAATCGGCGTCCACTTCGTCCAGCGGTAGCAGCCGCTGGTTCGCCATGGTGGCACGCTCCACATAACGCGACCGGCCGGCAAGGCCCAGTTCTTCCAGCACGTCCCTCACCTTGGCGAAATGACGCCCCAGCTTCATGATCGCGGCGGCGTCGGTCTGGGTCAGGCGCTCGCGCAGCAGGTCGGCCGGAAGCGGGGCCGGAAGCACGGTCAGCACGTCGTTCCGGGCTGCGAGCGCCGCCCCCAGGGCGGCGGCGCAGGCGGTCAGCGAGGAGACGCCGGGCACCACCTGCACCGGGAAACGCTCCGCCATGCGACCGAACAGGTACATGAACGAGCCGTAGAAGAAAGGATCGCCCTCGCATAGTACCGCGACGTCCCGCCCGGCCGCCAGATGGGCGCCCAACTCCACCGCCGCGCGGTCATAGACCTCCTGTGCGGGAAAGCGCTCGACCAGCATGGGCATGCGGATCGCCACTTCGATCTGCCCGCCGGGCAGGTGGCCGGCCACGATGGCGCGTGCCAGGCTGTCGCCATTCTCCGGCGCCGGATATGCGACGACGGGGGACGACCGCAGCAGGCGAAGCGCCTTCAGGGTGATCAGTTCCGGGTCGCCCGGCCCGACACCCAGGCCGTAGAGGATTCCGCTCATGTCTTGTTCAGCGCCAGTTGGGTGACCGGCATCAGGGGACGCCAGCCGGAAAACGGGCCGACCGGTTCGGCCCGGGAAATCGCGATGCGGGTCAGGCTGCCGCCCAGCCGGGCGTAAGCCCCGGCCAGCACCTGCTCGCCCTCGATGGTGACGGCATTCGCGACCAGCCGGCCGCCGCTCGGCAGCGCGTCCCAGCAGGTCTCGAACAACCCTGGCGCCGTGATGCCGCCGCCGATGAAAACCGCGTCGGGGGCTGGCAGGCCGGCCAGGGCCGCCGGCGCCTTGCCCTCGACGATGGAGAGCCGGGGACAGCCCAGCGCTTCGGCATTGGCCGCAATCAGGGCCAGGCGGTCGCCGCGCGGCTCGATCGCGACGGCGCGGCAGGCGGGGTGGTGGCGCATCCATTCCAGGGCGATGGAGCCGCAGCCGGCCCCCACGTCCCACAGAAGCTGCCCGGGAACCGGGGCCAATGCCGCCAACGTCGCAGCCCTGACCTCCCGCTTGGTCAATTGCCCGTCGTGGTGGAAGGCTTCGTCCGGCAATCCCGGCGTACGCGGCAGCAGCGGGGCTCCGGGCTCGGCTACGCATTCGACCGCGATCGTGTTGAGATCGGCGTAGTCGTCCGCTCCGGCCCATTCCCGCCGCCGCTCCCGGGGGCCGCCCAGATGCTCCAGCACGGTTATCCGGCTGTACCCGTAACCGCGCCGCCTCAGCAGGCCGGCGACATTCCCGGGCGTGCCGCCGTTCTCGGAAAGGATCAGCAGGCGCGCGCCGGGCTGGACATGGGCGTGGAGCAAGGCGGCCGGACGGCCATGGAGCGACAGCGTCTCGACCTCCGCCCGCGCCCAGCCCATCCGGGCGCAGGCCAGGGCGAAGGCTCCCGGTGCCGGCATGACGATCATTTCACCGGTGGCAACCCGGCGCGACAGGGTGGCACCGATGCCGTGGTCCATGGGGTCGCCGCTCGCCAGCACGCAGACCCTGCGCCCGCGCAGGCCCAACAGCCGCTCGATCCCCGCGCTGAACGGGGAAGGCCAAGCCAGCCGCTCGCGCCCGTCGTCGGGGATCATGGCGAGATGGCGCTCGCCGCCGACCAACACCTCGGCGCTATCGATCAGGCGTCGTCCGGCCGGCGACACGCCGCCCAATCCGTCCTCGCCGATGCCGACGACGGACAGCCACGCTCCGGCGGAGCCCGTCATGCCGAAGCCCCGATCGCGAGCGCATTGACCGCGGCCGACGCCATGGCGCTGCCGCCGCGCCGCCCGCGGACGGTGATGAAGGGGATGCCGCGGGGGTCGGCCGCCAGCTCGGCCTTGGATTCGGCTGCGCCGACGAAACCCACGGGGAAACCCAGGATCACCGCCGGGCGCGGCGCTCCGGCGTCCAGAAGTTCCAGCAGGCGGAATAGGGCGGTCGGCGCGTTGCCGATCGCGACGATCGATCCTTCAAGGTGCGGCAACCAGAGATCAAGGGCCGCGGCCGAACGGGTGGTGCCCAGGCCGGCGGCCAGGGTCGGCACCGAAGGCTCGGTCAGGGTACACAACACCTGATTTGCCGCTGGCAGGCGCGATGCCATGATGCCGGACGCGACCATGCGGGCATCGGTCAGGATGGCGGCTCCCGCGTCCAGCGCGGCCCGGCCGGCCGACACGGCATCGGCGCTCCAGGCGAGGTCGCGGACCAGATCCACCATGCCGCAGGCGTGGATCAGGCGCGTCGCTATCTCCGCCATGTCGGGCGGGAGGCCGGCCAGATCGGCCTCCTCCGCGATCGTCGCGAAGGAGCGGCGGTAGATCTCCGCCGGGTCACGCAGGTATTCCATCGCCCGATCAGTCGCGAGCCTGTTTCGTCATACTCCTCGGCCCCAGCGGATGATCGGCGTGGGGGTAGGGGTGGTGATGGTGCCCGGCGGCGCCGCGATCGTGGGAGTGGCCATGATCGTGGGAATGTCCGTGATCATGGGCATGGCGATGATCCGCATGGTCATGATGGTCATGATGGTCATGATCGTGCCCATGCCCATGCCCATGCCCGTGGTCATGACCGTGCGCCTGGCCGGTGCCGATGCCTTCCACGTGGTGGTGGTGGCTTTCCTGGCGCAATCCGACTTCCGCCTCGAAGCCCAGGACCTGCTCCCGGTACTTGCACATCTGGCAGTTCATGTTGCCGGTGCCCTGGAGGATCTCGGTGACACGGTCCGAGAAGGTCTCCAGCACCATCGGATGGTCGTTGAGGTAGCCGGCCTTGATGAACTCGATGTTCGGGTAGCGCGCCGCGACGGCGTCGGCGTAGTCGTAGATCCGCCGGACCAGGATGCCGGTGAACAGGAAGTACGGGAACACGACGATGCGCCGGTAGCCCAGCTTCGCCGCATGCTCCAGCCCCGGCTCGACCAGCGGGAAGGTGACGCCGGAATAGGACGTCTCGGCCCAGCCGAAGCCCATCCCCTCCCACAGCATGCGGGTCACCTTCGCCACGTTGGAGTTGGCGTCCGGGTCGGACGAGCCCCGGCCGACCACCATCAGCAGCGTCTCGTGGCGCGGCACGTCGCCGCCGGCCAGGGCCAGGGCCTCGGCCACCCGGTCGCCGGCCGCGCGCAGCATCTTCAGGTCGATGCCCAGCTCGCGGCCGTAATGGATGGTCATGCCCTCGTTCTGCGCCTGGTAGGCGTTCAGCACCGAGGGAATGTCGTTTTTCGCGTGGCCGGCGGCGAAGAGCATGCCGGGGATCGCCAGCACCTTGGTGACACCCTTGGCGCGCAGCTTGTCCAGGCCGTCGCGGATGATCGGCTTGGCGAACTCCAGGTAGCCGTACTCCACCGCGTCGAACGGCAGCTTGGCGCGGAGCTGCCCGGCCACGACGGCGAATTCCTGAACGGCGCCGGTGTCCCGGCTGCCGTGGCCGCACAGCATGACGCCGAGCTTTTCGGAAGAAGCCTGTGCCGGCCCCTGGGAGGGTTTGGCGATCGCGTTCATCGTTCCTCTCTCACCGGTGCACCCCGCCCGGTCCCTTGTTGTTGCGAGTGACACCGGCAGGTCTCCTGGCTCGCAGGTCGCCGTCGGGGCCGTTGCCTTCCCGGCCCGCGATCTGGGCCAGTGGCGTGAAATCGGAACCGACTCACTGCTCACAGTTGCGGGGGCAGCCACGGATTTGGCATACGGCTTTACAGCCCGGCCGCACCGTGTTCCCTTTTCACCTCGCGCCCGAACGGGGACGCAAAGGAACCAATGTCCATGGGTCAGCAGTCTTACGGCCCCCCCGCATCAGCGTCAATCGAGAATGCGCCGTTCGCGGCGCCCGAGAATGCGCCGGTTGCGGCGTCCGAGAATGCGCCGGTTGCGGCGCGGGTCCGCGACCATGGCGGCGGCCTTGCCCGGGCCGAGGCCCGATTCGGCCACCCGGCTGAGGGGTGGGTGGACCTGTCCACCGGCATCAATCCCTGGCCCATCCGGGTCCCCGCGCCGAGTCCCGACGCTTGGACCCGCCTGCCGGACCGGGACGCGCTCGACCGGCTCCTCGCCGCCGCCGGGCGCTATTTCGGCGCGAACCCCGCCGCCATCGTGGCTGCGCCCGGGTCCCAGGCGCTGATCCAGGCGGTGCCCCGGCTTGTGCCGCGGGGCAGGGCGGCGATCCTGGGCTTCACCTATGCCGAGCACGCCCGCTGCTGGAGCCTCGCCGGCCACGAGGTCGCGATAAGCGAAACGCTCGACGAGGCATCGGACGCCGCCTGCGTCATAGTGACCAACCCCAACAATCCGGACGGCCGGCAGGTCGACCCGGACCGGCTCCTGGCGCTCGCCGGGCGGCAGGCCGCGCGGGGCGGGTTGCTCCTGGTGGACGAGGCTTTCGCCGACATGGCCCCGGCGATCAGCGTCGCCTCTGCCGCCGGCCGGCCCGGCCTCTGCGTGCTGCGCTCCTTCGGCAAGTTCTTCGGGCTCGCCGGGCTCCGCCTCGGCTTCGCGCTCGGACCCTCCGGCCTGGTGTTGGCGCTGGAGGATCACCTGGGACCCTGGGCGGTTGGAGGGCCGGCGCTGGAGGTGGGCGCCGCGGCGATGGCCGACCGGGACTGGATCGAGGAAACCCGCGGCAGCCTCGCCTCGGCCGCGCGCGACCTCGACGGATTGCTGCGGGCGCATGGGCTGGAAGTCGTCGGGGGGACCGATCTCTACCGCCTGACCCGCACCGCCCATGCCGCCGCCCTGTTCGAGCATCTTGGCCGGTCCGGCATCCTGGTCCGCCCGTTCGAGGCGCGGCCGGACTGGCTGAGGTTCGGCCTGCCGCCCGATGCCGCGGCAGCGGCGCGCTTGCGCGACGCCCTCGGCTCGTTCATCTTCCCGGCATGAAGAAAGTCCCGACTTTCGATGTGGGTTTTCAGGAGCGGCTGGAAGATCTGTTCCGCTGGCGCCGCGACGTGCGCCGCTTCCGGACCGACCCGGTCGACGACGAACTGATCGAGCGGCTGGTCCAGGTCGCGGCCTTGGCGCCGTCGGTCGGCTACAGCAGGCCGTGGCGATTCGTCCGGGTCGACGATCCCGGGCGCCGTGCCGCCGTCCGTGGGGTTTTCGAACGCTGCAACGCCGAGGCGCTGTGCGGCTACACGGGCGAACGCGCCCGGCTCTATGCCACGCTCAAGCTGGCCGGGCTGAACGACGCGCCGGTGCAGATCGCCGTCTTCAACGACGACGAGACCGCGCGCGGCCACGGCCTCGGCCGGCGCACCATGCCGGAAATGCTCCGCTACTCCACCGTCACCGCCGTCTATACCTTCTGGCTGGCGGCGCGGGCTCATGGGATCGGCGCGGGCTGGGTATCCATCCTCCATCCGGAAACCGTCCGGCACGCGCTCGATGTGCCGCCTGCCTGGTCGCTCGTGGCCTATCTGTGCGTCGGCCTGCCGGTCGAGGAGCACATCGATCCCGAACTGGAGCGTGCAGGGTGGGAGGCCCCCGAAGAGGCGGCATCGGTCCTGCTGCGCCGCTGACACTGGCGGACGGTGATCGGCGCGTGAAACACGGAAGCTTGACGGACAAACGCTTTGCCCTCTAGCTTCATCCCCGGTGACAGGTTCCCCCGAGCGAGAGTCGAGGGGGATTAATAGGGAACACGGTGCGGCGGACCCCCCAGGGGACCTAATCCGTGGCTGCCCCCGCAACTGTAAGCAGCGAGTCTGCGCCGGCATCAAGCCACTGGCCCCGCAATGGGCCGGGAAGGCATCGGCGTCCGACCGGGACCTGCGAGCCAGGAGACCTGCCGTCACCGGAAGAGCCGTATGTCCGGGCGGGGTGCACCGGGAGGAAGGCCAGCCAAGTCGGCGGCATCCTTGTCGCCGTGCTCAGTGGGCGCTTCATCCATGCACCTCCTTTTGTCGAAAAAGGGGGTTATCTGTTCAATGCATATCATGGAAGGCTACTTGCCGCCTCTCCATGCCGCGGCCTGGATGGTGGCCGCGGCGCCTTTCGTCGTCGCCGGCGTCCGCCGGATCAGGCGCGTGGTCGATGACCATCCCGAAACGAAGCTTCTGCTCGCCGCATCCGGCGCCTTCGCCTTCGTGCTGTCGGCGCTGAAGATCCCGTCGGTGACGGGAAGCTGCTCGCACCCGACCGGCGTCGGCCTGGGCGCCGTCCTGTTCGGGCCGAACGCCATGGCGGTGCTGGGCACCATCGTCCTGATGTTCCAGGCCCTGCTGCTGGCCCATGGCGGGCTGACCACGCTGGGCGCCAACGTCTTCTCCATGGCCGTCGTCGGTCCCTGGGTCGCCTATGGCGTCTGGCGTCTGGCCGCCGGCCTGGGCAGGAGCTTCGCGGTCTTCCTGGCCGCGGCGCTCGGCAACCTGGCGACCTATTGCACGACCTCGGTCCAGCTGGCCCTGGCCTTTCCCGACCCGCTGACCGGCTTCGGGGGGGCGCTGGTCAAGTTCCTGTCGATATTCGCGATCACCCAGGTGCCGCTCGCGGTGGTGGAGGGGATCCTGACGGTCGTAGTCGTCAATCTGCTGGTGCAGTATAGCCGCGACGAGCTGTCGGCGCTGGCGTTCGGAACCAAGGTGATGGGGGCGAAATGAGGGGGCGCAACGCAATTCTTCTCCTGGTGGCCGCCGCCATCGTGGTCCTGCCGCTGCTGGTCGTCGGCAATGCCGAGTTCTCCGGCGCCGATGGGCAGGCGCAGGACCTGATCGACCGGGCCGGATACCAGCCCTGGTTCGAGCCCCTGTGGGAACCGCCCAGCGGCGAAATCGAGAGCCTGCTGTTCTCGCTGCAGGCGGCACTCGGCGCCGGGCTGCTCGGTTACTATGTCGGCCTCCGGCGAGGACGGCGGGAAGGCGGACCGGACGATCGGCGGACGGAGCTTCATGCTGGCGATTGACCGCCACGCCTGGACCAACCGCTGGCACGACCTCCATCCGCTGGAAAAGCTGCTGCCCGCGCTCGGCATGCTGCTGGTGACCCTGGTCCTGCCGCCCTGGCCCACGGCACCGCTGTCGATCGCCGCCATGCTGGCACTGACCATCCTGGGAGCGGGCGTGCCGGTCGGGGCCGTGCTCGGCACGCTCGCGATCCCGCTCGGATTCCTGCTGACCGGCGCGCCGGTGCTGGCGCTGGCGGTCGATGTTTCCGACGGCCTGCATGTCGGGCTGGCGCCCGGCGGGCTGGAGGCGGCGGCTGCCGTGACCTTGCGGTCGCTTGCCGCGACTTCCTGCCTCGTCTTCCTGATCCTGACCACGCCCGTCGCCGACCTGATGCCGCTGCTGGGGCGGCT